>NZ_JBFAOR010000009.1:0-571515 GCF_040675255.1 Nonomuraea sp. NPDC049624
TCTCGTTGCCCAGCAACCAGTCGAACGACTCGGTCTGCAGGGCGAGGAGGTCAGGAACTTCGAGGGGCTCCTGGATGCGCGCGAAAGAGACGCGAGGAGGACCGGCGGGAACGACGGGAACACTACGTGCGGCTGCCAACAGTTGTCCTTCCGGAGGGCACGGACGGAATCGAACTGCGCGCACGCCAAACGCCCGGATCGAAATCCGGGGCGTCGAAGGGCGGCGCGAGGCAGCAGCATAACCTAACTGAGAAACGAATGTCCACACTTACTATAAGTGTCAACCTCGGTGCCGCCTTCAGCTTTTCACAGCAGGGCGCGCTCGTCAACTCCCCCGCCGGGAACGAGGGGCGGCGCGGGTCCGCGCGGGTGGCGCGGACCCGGGCCGGCGCGGTCAGCGTTCGCTGGAGGCCGCGCGGTAGTGCAGGTCCTGCACGTAGGGCGTCGCGGTGATCGGGTACGGCGAGACCACCTTGGCCGCCGTCGCCGATCCTCTGGCGACCGTCGCCGACGCGGTCCCCGCCTTCAGCGGGAACGTCCTGGCCGACACGCCGGCGGGCGCGTCGTAGCTCTGCGTCGTGCCGCCGACGGTCACCGACACCTTGGCCGCCGCCGTCAGCATGGTGAGCACCTCGACCGTGTCACGCGCGGCCGTGCTGCCGCCGCGCAGCTTCATGAGCCTGGTCTGCGCGAAGGAGGGCTGGGCCGCGACCGGCTGGACCCGGTGGGTCAGGTACGCCGCGTCGTTCGTGATCTTCGGGCAGCCGAGCTTGTGGCAGGTCAGGTAGTAGGCGTTGATGTCCAGGTACGTCCAGCCGGCGTTCCTGGACGGCGCGAACTGGGTGTTCTCGGAGTAGTCGTTCCAGGTGGTGAGCTGGACCCAGTCGGCCTTGCCGTCGATCGCGCCCTTCCACGTCGCCCGCAGGTTCTCGGTGTTGCCCGCCTCGTCGAAGACGCCCTGGTTGGGGCGTTCGTCCTGGACGGACACCGGCTGCATCCAGATCTTGCCCATGCCGTGCGCGCGCTCGATGTTGCCGCCCAGGGCGGCGTTGGCGGCGGGGTTGCGGTTGCCCCAGTTGGAGAAGCCGTAGCTGATCGAGGCGAACGCGTCCCGGTACTTGTTGAAGTCGAGGAAGCAGGGCACCAGGGCCACCTTGACGCCGTGCTCGGTCTCCATCGTCCTCATCCAGGCCGCCCACCAGGCGGCGGTGCGCCCCTCGGCCTTGAACGGCGCCACCACCAGGCGGTCGTCGGCGAGCCGGTAGACCGACTTCGATGCGGCCAGCTTCGCCATCGCGGCGGCGAACGCGGCGCTGTCCACCGAGGCCAGGCCGTTCGTGTCCGGCATCAGCACGATCTTGAACTCGGGGTCCACGGCCTCGGCGGCCTTGATCAGGTTCTGCACCCGCGTCCAGTGGGCGCTGGTGATCGACAGGATGTCGACGGTGAAGCCGTCCAGGCCGGCCGCGACGGCCTGCTTGACCTCGGTCTTGAAGTCGGCCAGCGCGTAGTCGCCGCTGATGGGGTCACGTCCGACCGGCCGGTCGCGCAGCAGCCCGCCGTAGGCGGCGTGCTTGCCGCCCTCGCCGTCCGGCTTGAGGTAGTTCCTGGCGTAGTAGTCGCCGGCCGGGGCCTGGTTGTCCAGCGACACCGGGTACGGGGTGAAGTAGTGCGCGAACACCTTCCTGGCCGACCCGCGCAGGGCCGCCTTCCCCGGCAGCACGAACGGCAGCGGCCCGTCGGTCTGGCCACTGCCCTCGGTGTAGGTGACCGTGAGCTTCGGGCCGCGGTTCCCGGTCTCGCGCGAGGACATCAGCACGGTGGCGGTGGCGTCGCCGCCGGTGAGGGCGAAGGCGTACGTGCCGTCGCCCTCGACGGCGGCGGACACGTCCAGCCTGACCGTCGTCCCGGCGGTGAAGCCGGTGTGCGAGGCGACGGCGGGGGCGCCGAACTCGGGGCGGGTGTTCCAGGTCGTGGCCGCCTCGGTCCAGGAGCCCGTCACGGGACGGACCGACACGGTGGTGTCCGTCGTCCTGGCCGGGACGACGTCCAGGGTGACCTTGACGTCCTCGGCGTCCGCCGGGATGCCGGCGACCTTGAAGCGGGTCAGGCCGACCCGCTGGCCCGCGGCGGCGCTGCCGCACGCGGTGCCGCAGACGCTCATCCAGGTCGCGGTCGCGAAGCTCTTCGCCGGCTCGGCCTGGCTGATGAACACGTCCTCCGTGGCGGCGAACGTCACGGTGAGGGGTGCGACGGCGGACGCCTGCGCGGGCCCGGCCGCCCCGGCGGGCACGGCCGCGCCCGCCAGCGCGGTGAGCATCGCCACCGCGGCCGGCAGGGCCCGATATCGGTTGAGCATGGAACTCCCTTGGCTCTCGGTACGCCTCCGCAGCAGCGGAGCCGCGTTGCATCGCCCACGATGGAGCAAGATCGAGTCACCGGCCAGGAGTTCCGGATAAATCCCCCATTTGGAACGATGCTATTTTTCAGCCCCTCGGCACGTCATTGCGGTCAGGCGGCCCGCCTCCAGGAATTCCCCTGGCCGGGCATTGGCGCGGGAGCCGCGACTCGGGCAGGCTGGGCCAGCCCTCTTCTGTCTCCGCTTGGCCTGCGCGCACGGCCGGGTCAATGTCATCATGGGCACACGGTGTGTGATTCCGGGTAGGAGGGACCGATGTCCGAGCCTTCCCCCGGCGCTGCCGCGAGCTGGCCGATCAGCCGAGACCTCGCGGGGCTGCGGGAGCTCGTCCGCCGTCACGCGGTCCAGGCCGGGCTGGCCTCCCAGCGCGGTGACGACCTCGCGCTCGCCGCCAACGAGGCCGTCACCAACGTCCTCGACCACGCGGGCGGGGCCGGCTGGGTGCACATCTGGGCCGACGACGACTTCCTCACCGTCGAGGTCGGCGACCACTCGGGCAGCCTGCGGCCCGACGCCTGCCCCGACGCGCGTCCCCGGATCGGGCCGGGCGGCTACGGCCTGTGGGTGATGCGCCGTCTCTGCGACGAGTTCGTCATCACCCAGACCGGCGCCTCCTCCCAGGTCCGCCTCCGCATGGCCCGAACCCGCCCCACCGGCGCCTGACCCGAGGAGCGGGCCGGGCGGCCGCCGCGGTCAGGCGGTTTCGTCCACGCTGCGCCGGTGCCATTCGGCCAGCTCGACGAGCAGCCCGTCGGCCGCGCCGCCGAACATCGCGGTCAGTTCCTCCGCGTCGTCGACCACCACCACGTGGTCCAGCAGGTCCGCGCGCAGCCGGGCCGCCCTCGGGTCGCCGGCGCCGTCCGGGTCGAAGGCGGTGGCGGCCAGGAACAGGCCGCCGACGCCGGCCAGCGCCGCGGTCTGCCGGGCCTGCGTGCCCAGCACCGTCGCCGCGTCGGCCGGCACGGCGGGCAGCGCCGGCCGCCCGTCGCGCAGCAGCAACGTCAGCGGACGGGCGGGCACCTGCTCCCCCGCCTCGCCCGCCGGCACGTGGACGCTCCCGTCGGCGTGCCGCGCGGCGTGCCGGGGACGCCCCCAGGGCAGGCCGTCGGCCTCGTCCTGCGCACTCGCGCGCGTGAACAGGCCGCCGTCGGCGTCGACGACGAGGTCCCCATGCTGCCACTGCTCGCCATCAAGCGGAATGTGCGCATTCGTCATGCCTGAACGCTACGCCCTGGTTGCGACAAATCTCGGTGGCGTGCGGACGCACGAGCTGGGCATCTGTCAGGACATGGCGCAGGCGCAGGATTGGGGCAGGCCGCGGGTGGCGGTGTCGAGCTGTCTGCTCGGCGAGCCGGTACGGCACAACGGCGGGCACAGCCGCGCCCGTTTCCTGACGCAGGAGCTGGCGCCGTTCGTGGACTGGGTGCCGATCTGCCCCGAGATGGAGATCGGCCTCGGCGCGCCCCGCGAGACGCTGCGCCTGGAGCGCTCGCCCGCCGGTCCCCGCCTGATGACCCGGCAGAGCCGCCGCGACCTCACCTCCGCCATGGACGAGCTGGCCGCCGAACGTTCCCCGAGCCTGGCGGCCGACGGTTACGTGTTCAAGGCCAAGAGCCCGAGCTGCGGCATCCACGGCATCCCGCTCTACGCCGGTGACCACGCGGTGACCCGCGACAACCGGGGCCTGTTCGCCGGCGCGGTGATCGAGGGCCACCCGCTGCTGCCCGTCGAGGACGAGGGGCGGCTCAACGACGCCGTCCTGCGGGAGGCGTTCGTCGAGCGCATCTTCGCCCACGCGCGGCTGCGGGAGCTGCTGGAGAGCGACTGGCGGCCGCGCGACCTGGTCGCCTTCCAGGCCCGGCACAAGATGCAGCTGCTGGCCCACTCGACCGAGGGCTACCGTGAGACCGGCCGCCTGGTCGCCGCCGCGGGCGTCCGGCCGCGCGAGGAGCTGGCCGAGGAGTACGGCACGGCGTTCCGGCGGGCGATGGCGGTCAAGGCCTCGATCGGGCGCAACGTCAACGTGCTGCAGCACTGCCTCGGCATGCTCGGCGACGAGCTCGACCCGGTGCGCCGGGCCGACCTGGTCGAGGTCATCGGCTCGTACGCGGCGCACCGGGTGGCGCTGAGCGTCCCGCTGACGTTGCTGCGCCACCACGCTCGCGGCGAGGCGGCCACCTACGTCCAGGACCAGACGTACTTCTCCCCCTACCCGGAGGAGCTGGGCCTGCGGAACCACGTGGTGTGACCCCGCCGCGCCGGCGGACCGGCGCGGCGGGGAGGCGACTAGGTGGGGGTGGGCTCGGTCGGCAGCGGGCCGTCCGGCTCGGGGGCGGCGGACGCGCGCGGCGGCACATGGTGCACCCGCGCCGAGCCGATGTCGAAGTACAGCCCCACCAGCGTCAGCCGCCCGGCCCTGACCTGCTCGTCGACCTTGCGGTAGGTCCGCAGGTTCTCCAGCTGCTGCTGGATGTTGAGCCGGCACAGCGCGTCGAGGGCGGCGTCCTCGGCGGAGGGGTCGTGGCCGCCCTCGCCGAGCCGGTCGAGGCTGGCACGGCCGTGCCGCAGCCAGCGGCTGAGCTGCGGCAGGCCCTCGGTGGTCGCCGGGCCCTTCAGCAGCGCCGCCATCGCGCCGCAGCCGGAGTGGCCGCAGACGGTGATGGTGTGCACGCTCAGCACGCCGGTGGCGTACTCGATGGCGGCGGCCACCGAGTCGTCGTGCGGCTCGGAGCCGGCGCACGGCACCAGGTTGCCGATGTTGCGGACCGTGAACAGGTCGCCGGGTCCGCTGGAGGTGATCAGGCTGGGCACGATCCGCGAGTCGGCGCAGGTGATGAACAGGTGCGAGGGACGCTGCTGGGTGGCGAGCTGGGTGAAGATGGGCCGCAGCAGCGGGGCCGTGCGCTTGTGGAACTCGTCCGCGCCCTGGGCCAGGCGGCACTCGATCGCCGCAGTGGCCGACAGCGGGCGGCCGCGGTGGGTCCACGGCAGCCACCAGCGGCCGGGCGCCTTGGGCGGGCTCTTGGCCGGGAACATGCGGCCGCCGCTGGCCGCCATCGTGTACCACTCGTCGTGCAGCTCGTCGATGGTGACGGTGCCGCCCAGCCGCTCGTGGTCCAGCCGCCAGGAGTGGATCGCGTCGAAGGCGGCGTTGTCCATGAAGTCGATGTTCAGGTCGAGGTCGACGGCGACGCCCGGCGGGATGGCGCGCAGCTCCTGGGTCAGCCGGGGCACGCCCAGGAAGGTGAGCGAGCCGGAGACCGTCGCGTGCATGACCCCGCCGGGTTCCTGCCGTTTGTCCACGGTGACCCGGGTCAGCCGCCGCAGCGCCAGCAGCGCGGCCAGCGCCAGCCCGGCCAGGACGCCCTCGGCCAGCCCGACCAGGATCACGCCGGACATGGTCATGACGTAGACGGGCACCTCGTTGTGGCCGTGGACCTTCCTGAGGTGGCCGAGGCTGATGGTCTTGATGCCGATGAAGACCAGCAGCGCGGCCAGCGCCTCCATCGGGATCAGCTTGATCGTCCAGCCCAGGCAGAGGGCGAACAGCAGCACCCAGACGCCGTGCAGGGTCGCCGACCAGCGGGTGCGGGCGCCCGCCTGGATGTTGGTCGTGCTGCGCACGATCACGCCGGCGACCGGGAGCCCGCCGAGCACGCCGCTCACCATGTTGGCCACGCCCTGGCCGGTCAGCTCGCGGTCGAGGTCGGAGCGGGGGCCGGTGTGCATGCTGTCGGTGGCCACGCAGCACAGCAGCGACTCCGCCCCGGCCACCAGCGCCACCAGCAGCACGCCCATGGCGATGTGCTGCCAGTCGCCGGCCGGCAGCACCGGGGGCGCCCACGCGGTGATCGCGCCGGACAGGTCGATGCGGGTGACGTTCCAGCCGAACACCGCGGCGGTGACGGCGGCGGCGAGCAGCGCGGCCAGCGGCGCGGGGATCGCCCGGACGTGCTTGGGCATCCGGCTCCAGGCCAGCAGGACCGTGATGGTGAGGATGCCGACCATGACCTTGTGGCCGTGCAGGTCCATGATCTGGCTGGGCAGCTCGGCCAGGTTGGCCCACGGCGACTGCTCGGGGCTGCCGCCGAGGACGACGTGCAGCTGGGCGAGCGCGATGATGATGCCGACGCCGGCCAGCATGCCGTGGACGACCGCGGGCGAGACCGCGAGGGCGGCCCGGGCCGCCTTGAACGCGCCGAGCAGCACCTGCAGGCCGCCGGCCAGGATCGTGATCAGGCAGGTGGCGCGCCAGCCGTAGGTCTGCACGAGACCGGCGATCACCACCGTCAGGCTCGCGGTCGGACCGCTGACCTGCACCACCGAGCCGCCCAGCCGCCCGGCGACGATGCCGCCGACCGCGGCGGCGACGAGCCCGGCGGCCAGCGGCGCGCCCGCGGCCAGGGCGACGCCGAGCGAGAGGGGCACCGCGACGAGGAACACCACCAGCGATGCCGGCACATCGTGTCTGAGAGTACGCATGACGCTACTCTCCGTAGTTATCTTCATGCGGCACACCTTAGTGCCAGATCAACCCCACGTCGGACGACGGTAAAACGCGCCGGACATGTCCCTGCTGTCCGGCGCGCCGCCCTGCCGCGTCGCCCTACCGCGCGGCGTCCTCGCAACTCACGGTGACCGTGGCCGCCACAAGGCGTTCCGTCCCGCGTTGTCCGCTAGGAGGAGGCGCTGGGGATCTTCAGGGGGTCGCGCGGGGCCTCGGCCTTGGCCTTGGCCATCTGCTCCCCCAGTTCCTGCAGCCGGTTGCGCCCCATGGACTCGCGCACCTGCGGGAACCACTCCTTCTCCTCCTCCTCGACGTGGTGGCGGACGTTCTCCATGAGCACCGTCATCTTGGCGTCGTAGCGCTC
Organism: Nonomuraea sp. NPDC049624; assembly: GCF_040675255.1. Lineage (NCBI taxonomy): Bacteria > Bacillati > Actinomycetota > Actinomycetes > Streptosporangiales > Streptosporangiaceae > Nonomuraea > Nonomuraea sp. NPDC049624. The sequence goes on from NZ_JBFAOR010000009.1 coordinate 7,291, forward strand.
GTCGGCCGGGTCGAGGTCCTTCAGCTCCGACAACATCCAGACGACGACGTGGTGCTCCTCGACGCTCTCCAGGATGTGGTCGGTGGTGTCGGGGGTGCCGGAGCGGGCGGCCGGGTAGAAGATCTTCTCCTCGATGTAGGTGTGCGCGGTCAGCTCCTCGATGACCTGCGCGACGATCTTCTGCTTGGTCTTGTGGGCGTCCTTGCCCGCCTTCTCGAACTCCTTGAACAGCTTCTCCACGGTCTTGTGGTCCTCTTTGAGCAGCACGATCGCGTCCATGGACGGCCTCCCTGGGGTCGGGACGCCCGGCGGCGACGAGGGATGCCGGGCGTCGGGTCCGCCCCACGTACCCCGAGGTCAGGCGCTCACACCCGGCGTCCTCAGTGACGTTCCTGACGGGGCAGCACGACGTGGTTGACGATCACCTGGATGGCGGCGGCGACCGGGATGGCCAGCAGGGCGCCCACCACGCCGAGCAGGGCGCCGCCGATGAGGGCGGCCACGATGGTGGCGGCGGCCGGCACGTCCACGGACGACTTCATCACCTTGGGCGCGATCAGGTAGTTCTCGATCTGCTGGTAGACGACGAAGAAGATCAGGGTGGCGATGGCCACCGGGAGCGAGGCGAACAGCGCGACCAGCGTGGCGATGCCCGCGCCGATGAACGCGCCGATGAGCGGGATGAGGTCGGTGACCGCCACGATGATCGCCAGGGCCAGCGCGTACGGCACCCCCGCGATCGACAGGAAGACGAACGTGGTCACGCCCGCGATCAGCGAGATGATCAGGTTGCCGGCCACGTAGCCGCCGACCCGGTTGAGGATCTCGTCGCCGAGCAGGCGGGCCCGGTCCCTGCGGCTCCTCGGGATCAGCCGGTAGCCGGTGCGCGTGATGGAGCGCAGCGCGCCCAGGAAGTACAGGGTGAGGATGAGCACGGTCAGCGTGGAGAACACGGCGCTGACCACGATCGAGGCGATGCCGAGCAGCCCGCCGAACACCTGCCGGCCGAGGTCGCCGCTGGTCAGGTACGCCTGCAGCCGCTCCAGCAGCTGGTAGCGCTGGTCCAGGTCGCGGATCTGGGGGTTGTCCTGCAACTGCTGGATGTAGGTGGGCAACTGCTCGGCGAACTGTCCCGCCTGCTCCGACAGCGCCGGGATGATCGCCATGGCGAACCCGGCGAACAGCACGATCACCGCCGTGAACACCGCGGTGATCGCCGCCCAGCGCGGCAGGCCGTGCTCCTCCAGCCAGCGCACGGCGGGATCCAGGCCGACGGCCAGGAACAACGACACGACGATCAGCAGCAGCATCGAGGCGCTGGCGGTGAGCGCCTGGACCAGCAGCCAGGCGGTCAGCACGCCGAGCGCGGCGGTGAACCCGAAGACGAAGGGCGTGCTGCCGAACGGCCGTCCGGGCCTGCCGAAGGGCAGCGCCGTCGTCTCCGGCCGGGAGCCGGAGGCGTGGCCGTCGCGGGCGGCCGCGGACGCCGCGCCGGGTTCGCCCGGCAGGGCGGCGGAAGTGAACTGATCACCAGACATGGGGGCTCCTGAACCTGAGAAACCCCCTTCTCTGCCCGGCCGCGGCGCGGTCTACCGTCGCCGCCGCCCCTCGTGGTCCGGACGGGGCCGCCGCCTGGTGATCAAGCCGCTGACCTGCGCCGTTTCGCCGTACCCGGCTGGGGGTAGGCCGCTCATCCCGGGGCCGGCGGGCTCATCGGCCGGCCGGTGCCCCCGTCGCGGGGGCCGGGCAGGACACGAGCCAAGGAAGAACGGCATGGGGGAACCGCAGCAGGTGCAGGTCGAGATCCTCGACCAGGTCGCCATCGAGGACCTGATCGGGAAGGTGGAGGACGTCGCCAGGCAGCCGGGCGCGGCCGACCGGGTGGCCCGGTGGCGGGCCGAGCACGGCACCGAGCACGCCACGCCGAAGGCCCGCTCGTTCGTCGTCGTGGGCCCGACGTTGATGTTCCTGCACCCGTGCCCGGACGGCGTCGTCCTGCCGTTCGCCGCGTACCCGGACGGGACGGTGAAGGTCTACACCGACCCCGAGCACGCCGGTCTGAGCTTCTACCGAGAATCCGGCGGGTAGGCGGGCCGGCATGGCGCCCGGGCAAGGGGGTACATCGTGGTTGCGGTCAACCCCCCGCAGGCGGCGCTCGCGCGAGCGGGCCCGCGCTGTGGCCTCGTCACCGGCCTCACACCACACGAAGGCACGAACATGAGGACATCACCACGGGGCCCGCGAGCGCTGCTGCTGCCCTTCCTGTCGGCCCTGTGCGTACTGGCGCTGCTGCCGGCCTGCAACCCGGGGCAGCGGGAGTCGCCCCTCCCGCAGGGCACCGGCCGCGAGGGGCTGGTCGACGGGCAGGTGGGGGCGATGCGGCTGTTGCACGTGCACATCCTGGCCCCGTCCATGGAACAGCAGAAGGCGGGCGACGACCTCGGCCTCTACCTGACGCTGGTCAACGAGAGCGACCAGCCCCAGAAGCTCGACGGCGTCAGCACCGTGCACGCCAGGAAGGTCGTCTACCGCGCGGGGCCGGCGGCGGCGCAGGAGGAGGTCAACGTGACCGTCCCGGCTCGCTCGACCGTCTCGCTGCAGGAGGGGCAGAGCCGTCCGCACCTGGAGATCCTCGACATCGACCGCCCGCTCGGGGCCACGCCGATCGACGTCACCTTCCGCCTGACCACCGGCACGACCACCCTGCGCATCCCGGTGCTGCCGCTGGAGCGGGGCTCCGGCACCCCCGTCCCGGGCCACAGCTGAGGCCCCCGGAAACGCGGACGGACGACGGTCAGGAATCGAGAAGCGTCGTCCGGGGCGGCGGAACTAGCGTGACCGGCATGGACATCACCATCCACTCCAGCTACCTCCCCCACGACGACCCGGACGCCTCCCTCGCCTTCTACCGCGACGCCCTCGGCTTCGAGGTGCGCGGCGACGTCGGCTACGACGGGAAACGCTGGATCACCGTCGGCCCCGCCGGCCAGCCCGACACGTCGATCGTGCTGCAGCCCCCGGTCCCCGACGGCTGCGGCATCACCGAGGACGAGCGCCGCACCATCGTCGAGATGATGGCCAAGGGCACCTTCGCCGGCATCAACCTGTCGACCGACGACCTCGACGCCGTCTTCGACCGGCTGGCGGCGAACGGCGCGGAGATCGTCCAGGAGCCGGCCGAGCAGCCGTACGGGGTGCGCGACTGCGCCGTGCGGGACCCGGCGGGCAACCTGATCCGCATCAACCAGCGGCTCTGAGACGGCGAGGTCAGGGGCGCCGAAATCAGGGGCGGCGAGGTCAGGGGCGGCCGGGGTCAGGGGCGGCCGGGGTCGAGGAACCGGCGCGCGCCGCGCAGCCTGGTCCGCAACAGCCGCTGGGTGGCGGCGCAGTCGAGGCGCACGTCGAGCGGGCCGGGCACGCCCGAGTCCGCGCGCCGGCCCGCCGGGAGCAGGTCCGGGTCGAGCCCGTCGCGGCGGGCGACGAGCAGGCCCAGCTCGTACCGGCTGACCGCGTCGGCCCCGGCGACGTGGCGGACGCCGGGCGGGCCGGCGGCGGCCAGCTCCAGCAGGGCCGCGGCGAGGTCGGCGACGTGCACCGGGCAGCGCACGTCGTCGGTGAACAGCACGCCCTGCGTCGTGCCGGCGGCCAGGGCGACGTGCGCGGCCCCGGTGGCCGTGGTCGCCCAGTCGCGCTGCCGGAAGGCGGCGTTGACGACCGCCGCCGGCCGGACCGCGGCGACCAGCGCCTCGACGTCGGCGCGCCGGCGCACGTCGAGCGGCGCCCAGGCGACGCCGGCCGCCTCCCCCGGACGGGTGTGGCAGGTCGCGGTCACCTCGTGCCCGGCCGCCGCGCCCTGCCGGACGAGCCCGGCGCCCAGGAAGCCGCTGCCGCCGACGACGAGCAGCCTCACGCGGACGTGCCGCCGACGTAGGCCGCCAGGTGCTCCCCGGTCAGGGTGGAGCGGGCGGCGACGAGGTCGGCGGGGATGCCCTCGAAGACGACCCGGCCGCCGTCGTGACCGGCTCCGGGGCCGAGGTCGACGATCCAGTCGGCGTGCGCCATGACCGCCTGGTGGTGCTCGATGACGATCACCGACTTGCCGCCGTCGACGAGCCGGTCGAGCAGGCCGAGCAGCTGCTCGACGTCGGCGAGGTGCAGGCCGGTGGTGGGCTCGTCGAGCACGTAGACGTCGCCGCTCTTCTCGGCCATCTGGGTGGCCAGCTTGAGCCGCTGCCGCTCGCCGCCGGACAGCGTGGTGAGGGGCTGGCCGAGGCTGAGGTAACCGAGCCCGACGTCGGCGAGCCGGCCGAGGATGGCGTGCGCGGCCGGGGTGCGCGCCTCGCCCGCGCCGAAGAACTCCTCGGCCTCGGTCACCGGCATCGCCAGCACCTCGCTGATGTTCCGGCCGCCCAGGCGGTACTCCAGCACCTCGGCCTGGAAGCGCCTGCCCTCGCACTCGTCGCACACGGTGGCGACGCCGGCCATCACGCCCAGGTCGGTGTAGAGGACGCCGGCGCCGTTGCAGTTGGGGCAGGCGCCCTCGGAGTTGGCGCTGAACAGGGCCGGCTTGACGCCGTTGGCCTTGGCGAACGCCTTGCGGATCGGGTCGAGCAGGCCGGTGTAGGTCGCCGGGTTGCTCCGCCGCGAGCCGCGGATCGGGCTCTGGTCGATCGACACCACGCCCGCGCCGGCCGGTATGGAGCCGTGCACGAGCGAGCTCTTGCCGGAGCCGGCCACGCCGGTGACGACGACCAGCACCCCGAGCGGGATGTCGACGTCGACGTCGCGCAGGTTGTGCTTGTTGGCCCCGCGGATCTCCAGGGCGCCGGTGGGCTTGCGCACCTCGTCCTTCAGGCGGGCTCGGTCGTCGAGGTGGCGGCCGGTGACGGTGCCGCTGGCCCGCAGCCCCTCGACGGTGCCCTCGAAGCAGACGGTGCCGCCCTCCGTGCCGGCGCCGGGGCCGAGGTCGACGACGTGGTCGGCGATGGCGATGGCCTCCGGCTTGTGCTCGACGACGAGCACGGTGTTGCCCTTGTCGCGCAGCCTGACCAGCAGGCCGTTCATCCGCTGGATGTCGTGGGGGTGCAGGCCGATGGTGGGCTCGTCGAAGACGTAGGTGGTGTCGGTGAGGGAGGAGCCGAGGTGGCGGATCATCTTGACGCGCTGCGCCTCGCCGCCCGACAGCGTGCCGGCCGGCCGGTCGAGGGACAGGTAGCCGAGCCCGATCTCGACGAAGGAGTCGAGCGTACGGCCCAGGGTGGCCAGCAGCGGCGCCACGGACGGCTGGTCGAGGCCGCGGATCCACTCGGCCAGGTCGGTGATCTGCATCCGGCACGCGTCGGCGATGCTGACGCCGTCGATCTTCGAGGACCGGGCCTCCGGGCTGAGCCGGGTGCCGTCGCACTCGGGGCAGGTGGTGAAGGTGACCGCCCGTTCGACGAAGGCGCGGATGTGCGGCTGCATGCCCTCCTTGTCCTTCGACAGGAACGACTTCTGGATCTTCGGGATCAGGCCCTCGTAGGTGAGGTTGACGCCCTCGACCTTGACCTTGGTCGGCTCCCGGTAGAGGAAGTCCCGCATCTCCTGCTCGGTGAAGTCGCGGATCGGCTTGTGGGGGTCGAGCAGGCCCGACTCGGCGTAGACGCGCACGGTCCAGAAGCTGTCGGACTTCCAGCCGGGGATGGTGAAGGCGCCGTCGGCCAGCGACTTGGAGTCGTCGTAGAGCTGGGTGAGGTCGATGTCGGAGACCGTGCCGCGGCCCTCGCAGCGGGGGCACATGCCGCCCAGGCGGGTGAAGCTCTGCCGGACCGTCTTGCTGGAGCCGCGCTCGACGGTGATCGCGCCGCTGGCGCGGACGGAGGGCACGTTGAAGGAGTAGGCGTTGGGCGAGCCGATGTGCGGCCGGCCGAGCCGGCTGAACAGGATGCGCAGCATGGCGTTGGCGTCGGTGGCGGTGCCGACGGTGGAGCGGGGGTCGGCGCCCATCCGCTGCTGGTCGACGATGATCGCGGTGGTCAGCCCCTCCAGGACGTCGACCTCGGGCCGGGCCAGCGTCGGCATGAACCCCTGGACGAACGTGCTGTAGGTCTCGTTGATCAGCCGCTGCGACTCGGCGGCGATGGTGGCGAACACCAGCGAGCTCTTGCCCGAGCCGGACACGCCGGTGAACACCGTAAGCCGGCGCTTGGGGATCTCGACGCTGATGTCCTTGAGGTTGTTCTCGCGCGCGCCGTGGACGCGGATCAGATCGTGGCTGTCGGCGATCTGCCGCTCGGGCGGCGTGTGCGTGCTCATCGTCTCTCCATCTTCTCGCGCGGGCCCCCGTAGGCGTCGCCGGGCCGGATCCGGCCGGCCACGAGGGTAGGCCTCACGTTAACGCGGGTCGCGGGGTGGGTGCTTCTCCGATTCTGACCGGACGGGCGCCAGCCCCCGCGCCAGCACGTCGAACGCCAGGTCGAGCGCCGCGACGTGGTCGGGCAGCACGTCGGCGGCCCGTTCCCCGGCCAGCTGCCGGGCCGCGGTGGCCAGGAAGGCCGCGCGGAAGGCGCCGACGAGCAGCGCCGCGGTCAGCCGGCCGGGCAGCTCCTCGCCGGACTCGTCGATCAGCGCCGCGAGCACGGCCTCCAGCTCGTCGGCGATCTCCCTGGCGCGCGCCCGCAGCGCCGCGGAGCCGGCCACCACCCGGAAGAAGTGCACGAACCGGTCGTCGACCCCGCCGAGCGGATGGCCCTCGCGCGCGTGCCGGACGAGCATGTCCCGCAGCGCGGACAACACCGGCTCGCCCGCCCGGCGGCCCCGGACGGTGTCGGTGACCAGCTCGACCAGCTCGGGGACGCGGTCGAAGAAGATGTCCTCCTTGCGGGGGAAGTAGTTGAACACCGTCACCTTGGAGACGTCCGCCGCCTCGGCGATCTCGCCGATGGTCACCTCGTCGAAGCCGCGTTCGTAGAACAACATCGAGCCGTGGTCGGAGATGCGCCTGCGGGTCTCGGCCTTCTTGCGTTCGCGCAGCGATGGAGTCTCTTTCACGAGAAAAGTGTATCGCACTTAAAATTTAGTCGGGTATAGTTTTCGCCATGGACTACGACGTGATCATCTCTGGTGGCGGCCCCGTGGGCCTGATGCTCGCCTGCGAGCTGCGGCTGCACGACGTGCGCGTGGCGGTGCTGGAGCGGCTGACCGACATCGACCAGACGGTCAAGGCCGGCTCGGTCAACACGCCCACCGCCGAGGCCTTCTACCGGCGCGGGCTGCTCCCGGTGCTGGAGGAGGCCCAGGCCGAGACCATGAAGGCGTTCCAGGCGTTCATGGCCCAGCGGGGCGGCGCGGCGCCGGCCGGGCAGCCCAAGATGTCCGCCTTCGCCGGGCATTTCGCCGGACTGTGGCTGCTGACCGACCTGGTGGACGAGAGCGACCCCGACTTCGCCGACCGCGGGCCGGCCGCCCGCCTGAGCGGCATCCGGCAGCAGGACATCGAGCGCGTGCTCGGCGAACGGGCCGCCGAGCTCGGCGCGGACGTGCTGCGCGGCGTGGAGCTGACCGGCTTCGAGCCCTCCGCCGACGGGGTCGTGGTGCGGGCGGGCGAGCGGGAGTTCCGCTGCGGCTGGCTGGTGGGCTGCGACGGCGGCCGCAGCACCGTGCGCCGCCTGGCCGGCTTCGACTTCCCCGGCACGCCCCCGCAGATCACCGGCCACCAGGCCGTCGTGACGATGGAGGGCGACGAGGGGCTCGGCACCGGCTGGACGCACACCGCCACCGGCACCTACGCCAACGGGCCGACCCCCGGCCGCATCCTGACCGTCGAGTTCGACGGGCCGCCGGAGGACCGCACCACGCCGGTCACCGCCGAGGAGCTGCAGGCCAGCCTGCGGGCCGTCTCCGGCGTGGACGTCACCGTCACCGGCGTCAAGACGGCCACCCGCTTCACCGACAACGCCCGCCAGGCCACCACCTACCGGCTCGGCCGGGTCCTGCTGGCCGGCGACGCGGCGCACGTCCACTCGCCCTTCGGCGGTCAGGGGCTCAACCTGGGCATCGGCGACGCCGTCAACCTCGGCTGGAAGCTCGCCGCCGTCGTCCGGGGCCGCTCGCCCGAGGCGCTGCTGGACACCTACACCGCCGAGCGCCACCCCATCGGCGCGTGGGTGCTCGACTGGACCCGCGCCCAGGTGCAGCTCATGCGGCCCGAGGCCGGCTCCCGGGCGCTGCGGGCCGTCGTGTCCGACCTGATCGGCACCACCGCGGGCACCACGTACTTCGTCAAGCGGCTCTCCGGCGTCTGGCACCGCTACGAGCTGCCCGGCGGCCACCCGCTGGTCGGCCGGAGCGTCCCCGACCTGGAGCTGGCCGACGGCACCCGGGTCGGCGACCACCTGCACGAGGGGCGCGGGCTACTGCTGGACCTCGGGGCCGGCCTGGCGGCCGACCCGCGGGTGCCGGTGCTGGCGGCCAAGCCGGTGGACGTCCGCGACTTCGGCGGCCTGCTGGTCCGGCCGGACGGCGTCGTCGCCTGGGCGGGCGACGCGCCGGACGCCGCACTGGAGGAGGCTCTGGCCGCCTGGTTCTGACGGCGCCCTACTGGCCGGCCGCCCACTCCTGGTACGTGGTCCGGCCCAGCGCGGCGTCGTCGCCGGGCACCAGCGAACGCTCGGTCAGCTCGCTGCCGAAGTAGCGGGCGTGCTCGTCGGCGACCACCTCGCGCGGGTCGCCGAGGCCGGCCAGCGCGTCGCGGAAGAACTCGTCCATCCGGTACTGCTCGGGGCCGGCGACCTCGGTCCGGCCGTTCAGGGGCGCCCCGAGCGCGACCCGGGCGAGCGCCGCCGCGACGTCGTCGCCCGCGACGGGCCGGAACAGCACGGGCGCGATGCGCACCTCGCCGCCGGCGGCCGACTCGTCGGCGATGCTCCGCACGAACTCGAAGAACTGCGTCGCGTGCACCAGCGAGTACGGCAGGCCCGACTTCTCGATCAGCCGCTCCTGGGCGATCTTCGCGGCGAAGTAGCCGTTGTCGGGCATGCGTTCGGTGCCCACGACCGACAGCGCGACGTGGTGGCCGACGCCCGCCGCCGCCTCGGCGGCCAGCAGGTTGCGGGTGGAGGTCTCGAAGAACTCCAGCACCGCGCCGCGCTCGAACGACGGCGAGTTGGAGACGTCCACCACGACCTGCGCCCCCTCCAGAGCCTCGGCCAGCCCCTCCCCCGTGACGGTGTCGACGCCGGTCCTCGGGGACGCGGCGACCGCCTCGTGCCCCTGTCCGGCCAGCCTGCGCACGAGCTTCGACCCGATCAGGCCGGTCCCGCCGATCACGACCACCTTCATGACGACCTCCCTCTCATCGCCCGGGGCACCTCGTGTGCCGTCCGGTCGCCGGCTGATGTCATGTCCAGCCGGCGGCCCGGCGGCACCCGTCGTGACACCTCCATTACCCGGCGATGTCCTGTCATGTCCGTACGGCCGGGGGCGGCGGGAGGTGGCCCGCGCCCGCGGCTGCGGGGACGGCGGAGGGGCGGAGGGGCGGAAGGGCGGGCCGCGCCCGCGGCTGCGGTCAGTCGTGCGCGGGCGGCAGCGCCCCGGCGACCAGGGCGCGCAGGGCGGCCAGGGCCGCGCCGGCGTCGACGCGCTCGGGGGCGACCAGCCACTGCTGGTGGATGCCGATGCCGGCGCCGATCAGCGCGACGGCCAGCGGCTCCACCGGCAGGCCCGGCGGCAGCGGCAGGCGTTCGAGCCAGCGCCTGCAGTGGTCGCGCAGCGTGTCGTGGATCTCGACGTAGCGGTCGCGGATGGGCGAGCCGGGCTCCAGCGCCTCGACCAGAAGGGTGACGAACAGCTTGGTGGTCGGCAGGGCGAACATCGCGCCGACGCCCTGGTCGAACGGCCCGAAGTCCGGCTCGCCGGCGTCAGGGGCGTCGCCGGCTTCGGGGGCGGCGGCGAGGCCACCACGTTCCACGACGTGGCCGCCCGGTCGGGCATCAGCCGCGGGTCCATCCCGTGGCACTTCGGCGGCAAGGAGGGCCTGCTGCTGGCCGTGCTCGAACGTTCGGTGGCCAGGGTGCGCGCCGCCCGGCCGCGCGAGATCGTCCGGCTGGCCGCCGCCTGAGGTCAGTAGCCCGAGGGGCGCACCAGCCCCGTCTCGTAGGCGAAGACCGCCGCCTGGGTGCGGTCGCGCAGCCCGAGCTTGACCAGGATCCGGCTCACGTGGGTCTTGACCGTCTGCTCGGCGATCACCAGGCGCTCGGCGATCTCGGCGTTCGACAGGCCCTGCGCGATCAGCGCCAGCACCTCGGTCTCGCGCTCGGTCAGGTCGCCCACGCGCTCCTTCAGCGGCGCCCGCGGCGCGCGGCTCACCCGGGTGAACTCGGCGATCAGGCGCTTGGTGACGTTCGGGGCCAGCAGCGCGTCGCCGGTCGCCACCACCCGCACCGCGTGGGCCAGCTCGGCCGCCGAGGCGTCCTTGAGCAGGAAGCCGGACGCCCCGGCGCGCAGCGCCTCGTAGACGTAGTCGTCGAGGTCGAACGTGGTCAGGACGAGCACCTTCGCCGACGCGTCCGGACGGGCGGCGATCCGGCGGGTGGCCTCGATGCCGCCGAGCTCGGGCATGCGCACGTCCATGAGGACGACGTCGGGGTCCAGCTCGGCGACCTTGTCCACGGCGTCGAGCCCGTTGACGGCCTGGCCCACCACCTCGATGCCGGGCTCGGCGTTGAGCAGCACGGTGAAGCCCTGGCGGACCATGACCTGGTCGTCGGCGATGAGCACGCGGATGCTCGTCATGAGGTGGCCTGCACGCCTTTCTGCGAGTCGACCGGCAGGAACACGCTGACCTCGTAGCCGCCGTCCGGCGTGGGCCCGGCGACGAGGTCGCCGCCCAGCATGGCGGCGCGCTCGCGCATGCCGAGCAGCCCGTGCCCGGTGCCGGGCGAGGGCCGCGCCGGCCTGGCCGGCGGCTCGTTGACGACCCGGATCGCCAGGGCGCCGGGCCGGTACGTCAGCCGGACCGCCACCGCCGCGCCGGGGGCGTGCCGCATGGCGTTGCTGAGCGCCTCCTGCACGATCCGGTACGCCGACAGCTCGACTCCCGGCGACAGCGGGCGCGCCTGCCCGGCGATCTCGGCCGTGAGCGTGACGCCCGCGCCGCGCACGTTGGCCAGCAGCTCCTCCAGCCGGTCGAGCGTGGGCTGCGGCGCGTCGGCCGGCTGGTCCTGCGCGCGCAGCACCCCGAGGACGCGGCGCAGCTCGGTCAGCGCCTCGACGGCGTTCTCCCGGATGCCGGCCAGGTTCTCCCTCAGCTCCTGCGGCGGGTCGTCCACCAGGTGCGGCGCGACCTGGGCCTGGATGGAGATCACCGACATGTGGTGGGCGACGACGTCGTGCAGCTCGCGGGCGATCCTGCTGCGCTCCTCCAGCAGCGTGCGGCGGGCCCGCTCCTCGGCCGTCAGCTCCTCCTGGGCCTCCAGCCGGGTACGGGTCGTCCTGAGCTGGCGCACCCCGGCCCCGACGGCGACCGCGACCGCGTCGGCCAGCATGGCGGTGGCGCCCAGCCCGCCCCCGTTGGCCTCCGGCATGAGCACCGCGATCGCCACCACGGTCAGCGTGGTGATCGCCAGTGCTTTGACGGCGACGCCGGGGCGTACCCGCAGCGCCAGCAGGAACAGCACCCCGGCCTGCAGGGCGACGCCCGAGCCCGTCCACGGGAAGGCGGACGGGTCGGCGGGCGGGAAGGGCAGCCGCTCGTACGTCTCGGGGTGCACCGTCCAGGGGAAGCTCAGCTGGTGCGACACGTACACCATTCCCGACCGCGCCCCGGCGACCACGAGGACGATCGTCGCCCAGAAGGCGGCCAGCGGGCGCCACATCGCCAGCACCATGGCCGCCGCCATGGCCATGGCCAGCAGCGGGACGGTCGGGTCGATGCCCTCCCCGCCCGGGTACAGGCCCATGACCAGCGCGTACAGGGCGACGGCGACGTGCGGGAGCCGGGACAGGGCGCGCGGGCCGCCCATGCGGGGCAGGGGGTCGGGGGCCATGGTCCACAGGTCCGCGCCCAGCCTGGCGAGGGCCCTGCGCAGCCTGCTCATCCGCCCTCGCCCACGTTCGTTGTGTCCTGGCTTGTGCCCTTGGTCCAGCTTACGGGTGAACCGATCACGATCCGCGCGAGGTTCGCCAGCGCCGTGGATCCGGCCGCCAGGTAGTCGCTGTGGCCGCCGCGGCCCGCGTCGAACACCCGCGCCCCGAACCCGGGCGCGACCGGGTCCCCGCCCAGCCCCAGGGTGCCGGACGGCAGCTCGACGGACGCGTGCGGCAGCCGGCCGACCCAGTCCCCGGCCGTGCGCCCGGCCCACACCGGCGTCCGGGTGCGCAGCGCCGCGACGTCGGCCGCGCCCGCTCCCGGGCTGCCGAACAGGACGAGGGCGGCCACGTCCAGCCCCGGCGCGGCCCGGCCGCACACCGCCGAGCCGTAGGAGTGGCACAGCAGCGAGATGCGCGCGCCGGGACGGAGGGCGCGCAGCTCGTCCAGGAAGGCGCGCAGGGCGGGGGCGGCCCGGTCGGCGCGGCCGAGGGTCAGCGCCTGGAGGCTCACGCTGCTCGGGGTGGCGTACCCGAGCCAGGCGATCACGGCCGACCGGTCGCCCAGCGCGGCGCGCAGGCGCATCGAGCCGCCGCGCAGCAGGCCGTACTTGTCGAGGGTGATGCCCGCGCCCGGGACCAGCACGGCGATCCGGGCGGCGGTGGCCAGGTCGCCGAACACCTCCACGGCCCGGCCGGCGTCGCGGCCGTCGAAGGACAGGAACCGGCGGGCGGGATCGGCCATCTCGCGCAGCGCGGCGGCCCGGCGCCGGTGGCCGCGCCGGACGGCGTCGCGCTCGGCCGCCAGGATCGCCGCGCGACCGGCGGCGTACCGCCCGGCGAGCCCGGACGGCGGCGCCGCGGCGGGGACGGGCGCCGGCACCTCCCCCGACACGCACGCCGCCGGGCCCGCCACCGAGGCGGCGACGAGCGTGGCGAGCAGGAGGCGGCTGCCGCGGTTGCCCATGGGAACCCTTCCGACGGGGGGGACGGTTCCCCCGACGCTACGGATCGCCCCCGGCCGCGCGCCTCCCGCTGCGGAGCTCACTTCCCGCGTAGCTCCCAGGTACTACGGGACGTACGTCAGCCCTCCCCCAGGTTCTACGGGACGCACATCAGCCCTCCCCGCGCAGGTGCAGACGGCGGCCCCGCCAGCGGGCGCGCAGCCAGCGGTCGTGGCTGGCCACCACGATCGCGCCGGGGCCGTCCGCGGCGATGGCGGCCTCCAGTTCGTCGGCCAGGCCGGGCGACAGGTGGTTGGTGGGCTCGTCCAGCAGCAGCACGTCGGGAGGGTCGGCGATCAGCAGCGCCAGCGCGAGACGGCGGCGCTGGCCGACCGACAGCTCCCCCACGCGCAGGTTCGCGTCGCGGGCGCGGATCAGGCCGAGTGAACGCAGCGGCACGGCCTCGGCGCGCTCCGGCCCGAGGGTCTGCTCGTAGGTCTCCCGCACCGTGCGGCCGGGGTGCTCGAACGTCGTGTCCTGGGGCAGCAGACCGACGGTCAGGCCCGGCCGCCGCCGTACCGGCCCGGCCGGCTCCAGGTCGCCGGACAGGACCGCGAGGAGGGTGGACTTGCCCGCGCCGTTCGGTCCCGTGACCAGCAGCCGGTCCCCCTCCTGCAGGTCGAGCCGGTCGAGCGCGAGCCGCCCCGCCACCCGGACGTCCCGCACCGACACCAACGGCCCCCCGCCCTGCCCCACCGCATCGCCCCGGTCCCCCTCCAGACCTTCGGGAGAAGGGAGGGCGACGTCGCCCCGGTCCCCCTGCGGACCTTCAGGGAGAGGGAGGGCGGCGTCCTCACGGTCTCCCTCCGGGCCTGTGGGGGGAGGGAGGGGGGAGGTGAGGCGGGGGTGCAGGCGGAGCGGGGGCGGTGGGGCGGGGACCTGGTCGCGTTCCAGCTCGGCGAGCCGGCGGGCGGCGTCGCGCACCCGCCGGGAGATCTGCTGCTGCACCCGCCCGGCGCGGTGGCCGTAGCCCATCTTCTCGTTGTCGCGGCGCAGGCCGTCCTGCGCGACCCGCCGCGCGGTCACCGCGACGGCGCGGCGCAGCTCGTCCAGTTCCTCCTGCTCGGCCGCGTGCCGCCGCTCCCAGCGTTCGCGCTCGGCGCGCCTTCTGGTCAGGTACGCGCTGTAGCCGCCGCCGTACCGGACGGGGCCGTCCACGGCGGGGTCGAGGTCGAGCAGGTCCGTGCAGACCGCGTCGAGGAAGGCCCGGTCGTGGCTGGCCACGACGACCACGCCGGTCATGCCGCGCAGTTCCTCCTCCACGAAGACGGCGGCGTCGTCGTCGAGGTGGTTGGTGGGCTCGTCGAGCAGGAGCGCGGCGGGCCGTCTGATCAGCAGCGCGGCCAGGGCGAGCCGGCCGCGCTGCCCGCCGGACAACGTCCCGAGCGCCCGCGTCCCCGGCACGCCGCCCAGTCCCAGCCGGTCGAGGACGATCTCCGCCCGCCGGTCGGCGTCCCAGGACTCGTGCCGCTGCGCCTGATCGAGCCGGGCCCCGTACGCTTCGAGCAGCGCGGCGTCGTCCGGCGACCCGGCCAGCTCGCGGGTGAGCCGGTCGAGCTCGGCCAGGTCCATACGCGCCTCGCGCAGGGCGTCGTCGAGCACGTCGGCGAGCGTGTCGCCGGCCGCGAACGGCAGCTCCTGGTGCAGGAAGCCCAGGTCGGCGGGGCGGACGACGGTCCCGGAGTCGGGCTCGTCCACACCGGCCAGCAGGCGCAGCAGCGTGGACTTGCCCACGCCGTTCTCGCCGATGAGCCCGATCCGGCGGCCGGGGGCGGCGGTGAGCGAGAGGCCGTCGAGCACGCGCCGCGTGCCCAGCGTCCGGACGAGATCGTGGGCCAGCAGCGCGTCACTGACGGGCGGGCAGGGGTTGGAGAGCATGTGAACCTCGGAGGAGGACGCGGGCGCGCCGAAGCCGCCCGGTGAAGGGGACAGGGTTTCGGGGAACGACGAAAAGGCCCACGTCGGCGGCGCTCACGCGCGCCCGCCGGGGCCGATCACCCTCCGGTGTCACCCGGAGATGTCGTCGTCACCTGCCATGTCCGGTCTCCTGGCCGTAGATCACAAACGTTCCCACCGTAGCCCATCCCCGGCGCGGGGTTCCCGGTGGAGGCCGAAGACGACCCGCCGCACACGCTGCTCCCCGTCCGCACCACCCGGCCAAAGGTGCACGCGCTGTTCTGCATCCGCGCCACCGGTCAGTGGCCCGCGGCTACGGCCTGAGGACGATCTTGCCGTGGGTGTGCCGCCGTTCCAGCTCGCCGAACGCGTCCCGGACCCGCTCCAGCGGATACACGCGGGCGATCGGCACCTCCAGCTCCCCCCGCGCGGCGAGCCGGGCCAGCTCCCCGACCACGACCGCGCAGGCGGCCGCCCCTTCCCCGTACGTCCGCGCGCCGACCCTGGCCGCGCCCGCCCAGTCGCAGATCGTGTCGATCCGCTCGGGCCGCACGCCCAGCTCTACCGCCAGGTCGACGTAGCCGTCCCCGTAGGTGTCGACGAACGCGTGCACCTTCCCGCCGGTCGCCGACCGGATCCGCGCGGCCACGCCCTCCCCGTACGCGACCGGCACGACGCCGTGCCCCCGCAACCAGGCGTGGTTGGCCTCGCTCGCCAGCCCGATCACCGTCGCGCCGCGCCGCCGCGCGAGCTGCACGGCGATGGACCCGACGCCGCCCGCCGCCCCGGACACCACCACCGTCTCCCCCGGCCCCGGATCGACCGCGAACACCGTGGCGTACGCCGTCGTGCCGGCCACGTACAACGACCCGGCCACCTCCCAGGGCAGCCCCGCCGGCCGCAGGGTCAGCGCCACGTCGTCGGCCACGACGAACTCCGCGTGGCTCGCCCGGCGGTGGGTGAAGCCGAGCACCTCGTCGCCCACCGCGAACCCGCGCACCTCCGGACCTGCCGCCACCACCACGCCGGCCAGATCGCTGCCCTGCCCGGACGGGAACGTCGCCGGCCAGCGCCCGTGCCGCGCCCCCTGGCGGATCATCGTCTCGCCGGGCTGGATCCCGGCCGCCCGCACCTCGACCAGCACCTGACCGGGCCCCGGCGCCGGACGCTCGACCTCCTCCACCCGCAGGACGTCGATCCCGCCGTACTCGTGGAACCGCACAGCCTTCATCGCCTGATCACCCTCCTCGTCCGGACCGGCCCTTCGCGCGGCCGCAGCCCACCCTGCCGCTCCCGCGCCCGCGGCGGAACGGACCGCTCTTCCCAGGACCGTCGATCCCAGGAAGCGGCTTGACTTCAAGCACACTTGAAGCCGCAGGATCCCGCACATGACCAAGAACCAGACGACCGGCCGTACCGGCCAGGAGACCGACGCGCTCATCGCCCTGCTCGACCTCGCGGACCACCTGCCCGGGGCGGCCGCGCTGCGGGCGCGTTCCTACGAGTTGCTCGGCCTCGCCCCGCGGGCGGCGGTGGCCGACGTCGGCTGCGGATCCGGCCGCGCGGCGGCGGAGATGGCCGGGCTGGGCGCGCGGGCGATCGGCGTCGACCCCGACGAGCGGATGATCGGCGTGGCGGCCGGGCGGTGGCCGGCCGCCGAGTTCCGGGTGGCGGAGGCGTACGCGCTGCCGTTCGCCGACGGCGAGCTGCGCGGCTACCGGGCCGAGAAGGTGTACCACGTCCTGGACGACCCGGCCCGCGCCGTGGCCGAGGCGCGGCGCGTGCTCGCGCCCGGGGGGCGGATCGTACTGATCGGGCAGGACTGGGACACCATCGTCATCGACTCCGGCGACGCCGCGCTCACCCGCCGGATCGTGCACGCCCGCGCCGACCTCGTCAGGTCGCCCCGCGTCGTCCGCGGCACCCGCAACCTGCTGCTGGACGCCGGTTTCTCCGACGTCACCGTCGAGGTGCACACCAGCGTCATGACCGACGCGACGATGGTGCCCGTGCTGGCCGAGCTCGCGGGGAAGGCGCGTGCGGCCGGGACGGTCGGCGCGGCAGAGGCCGAGGGCTGGCTCGCCGAGCAGCGGGAACGGGGGCGGACGGGACGGCTGTTCCTCGCCCTGCCGCTGTTCGTGACCGCGGCCACGCGTTAGGCCCCCGGGGCCGGGCCGGGGTCAGGGCGGGGGCCGGGGTCAGGGCGGGGGCCGGGGTCAGGGCGGGGGCCGGGGTCAGGGCGGGGGCCGGGGTCAGGGCGGGGGCCGGGTCAGCGGTGGGGGCCGGGGTCAGCGGTGGGGCGGGGCGAAGGCGGCGAGCTCGCCGCTCTCGTGCCGTTCGAGCAGCGCCTCGGCGCCGTGCTCAAGGGCGCGGGCCGTCTCCGCCGCGCGCGGGAGCATGGTGCTCTCGTACGCGGCCACGGCCTCCGCCACCGTGGCGCAGCCGGCCAGCGCGAGGGCGAGCTCGCAGGCGTCCAGCATGGCCAGGTTGGCGCCGGCGCCGAGCGGCGGCATGAGGTGGGCGGCGTCGCCGAGCAGGGTCACGCTGGACGACCGCGCCCACACGTGCGGGACGGGCAGCGCGAACAGCGGGCGATCGACGTACGGCCCGTCGTTGCCGGTGATCATCCGGAGCAGGTCCGGCGACCAGCCGGAGAACGCGTCGAGCAGCCGGGCGCGGATCCCGGCGGTGTCGCCGGCGCTCAGGCCGCTCGCGGCGATCCACCCGGCGGGCAGGCGCTGGATGACGTAGACGCGGATGTGGTCGCCGCCGTTGCGCTGGGCGAACAGGGCGCGGTCGCCGTCGGCCGCGGTGGCGCCGCCCTGGCCGACGAGCGCGGCGAGGCCGGGGTGGGCGTTCTCGACGTCGTGGAACCACGCCTCCAGGAAGGTGACCCCCGTGTAGCGCGGCGCCGCGGACGAGACCGCGGGTCGCACCCGGGAGAACGCGCCGTCGGCCCCGATGACCAGGTCCGCCTCGACGGACGTGCCGTCGCGGAAGTGCACCCGGCGCGGGCCGCCGGCTGGCCCGGTGACCTGATCGACGGCCGAGCCCCACCGGACGGTCCCGGGCTCCAACGAGCCGAGCAGCAGGTCGCGCAGCACACCGCGGTCGATCTCCGGCTTGTGGAGCTCGCCCTCGGCCGGGACATGGTGGTCGAGGAGCCGTCCGGACGGGTCGAGCAGCCGCATCTCCTGCCCTTCCGGGCGGGCCAGCCGGAGGAAGTCGTCGAGCAGGCCGGCTTCGCGCAGGGCGATCTGCCCGTCGTCGGCGTGCAGGTCGAGGGTGCCGCCCTGGTCGCGGGCGCGCGGATGGGCGTCGCGGTCGTGGACGGTCACGGGGATGCCGTGCCGTTGCAGGATGCGGGCGCAGGTGAGCCCGCCGGGGCCCGCTCCGACGACGTGGATGCGCGCGGTGGCGGGTGCGGGTGAGCGCATGGCTGGACCTCTCGTTCGTGATCAGGGGTGGGTACGGCGAGCGCCGCCGTTCCAGAGAAGCAGAACGAGTACAAAAGTGCAACCGGTCAACTAATTCACCTATGCCACCTTTTGGTAGGGTGGGCGGCATGGACACGCCACCCGTCGCCGGCCGCCGCGAACGCAAGAAGGCCGCCACCCGCCGAGCCATCGCCGACGCCGCCCTGCGCCTGTTCCTGGAGCACGGCTACGACCGGGTGAGCGTCAGGGACGTCGCCGAGGCGGCCGACGTGTCCACCACCACGCTGTTCAAGCACTTCCCGGGCAAGGAGGCGCTGGTCTTCGACGAGGAGGCCGACCGGGAGGCGGAGCTGGTCGCGGCGGTGCGCGGGCGTCCGGAGGGCCAGAGCGTCGTCGAGGCGCTGCGCGGGCACGTGCTGGCGTCCTGGCCGCAGGTCGCGGCCCATCCGCTGCGGGAAGGGTTCACCGAGCTGGTGGAGTCCACGCCGGCGCTGCTGGCGTACTACGAACGGATGTGGACCCGGCACGCCGCCGCCCTGGGCGCGGCCATCGCCGAGGACGCGGGCGTGGCCCCCGACGACGTCGCCTGCCACGCGCTCGCCCGGTTCGTCCTGGAGACGCCGGCGCTCACGCGGGGGCGGCAGGACCTTCGCGGGGCCGTCGAGCAGGTCTTCGACCTTCTCGCGCACGGCTGGCGCCCGCCGCGCTAGCCGGCGCCGGCCCGCGCCCTCAGACGGTCCGGGACGACCGCCCGCCGTCGATCCCCCACGACACGATCCTGACCGGGGTGATCACGATGACCTCCCGCGAGAAGTACGGCACCGGCGGCTCGTGGTCGGCCAGCGCCACCGCCGTGCCCCGGATCTCGATGCCGCGCACCACCCACGGGTCGACCGAGGCCAGGTCGTCCACGACGAGCGCGGCGGTGCTGCCCCGCTGGACGTTCCTGAACTTCTTGGAGGCGCCCATCGCGTGCCCGCCGATGGTGATCGTGCCCGTGGCCGCGTCCACGAAGAAGCCGACGGGGTTGTTCTGCACGTCTCCGGAGGGGGAGACGGTGGCCAGCCGGCCGAGGTGCTGTCCGGCCAGGTAGTCGAGCTCTGCCTGCGTGAAGATCATGCGGGGAAGTATGCAACCTTGACACCGGCGTCACCCCAAATCCACCCCTTTCCCGGCAGTTGGGGTCCCGGATGATGTGCCAGCATTCGGCCATGAGCGACGACGACCTGATCGAGTTACGCCGCGAGATCCACCGCCACCCCGAGCCGGCCGGCCAGGAACGGCGCACCGCGGCCCTGGTGGCGGCGGCGCTGCGGGAGACGGGCCTGGAGGTCCGGACCGGCGTCGGCGGCCACGGCGTGGTCGCGGTCCTGGACGCCGGCGACGGCCCCGCGATCGGCTACCGGGCCGACATGGACGCGGTCGCCGTGCCCGGCGGCGCCGGCCACCTGTGCGGGCACGACGTGCACACCGCGATCGGCGTGGGCGTCGCGCGCGCCCTGGCCCGCGAGCGAAGCCCGGGGCGGACGGTCTTCTTCTTCCAGCCCGCCGAGGAGACCTGCGAGGGCGCCCGCGCCATGATCGGCGACGGGGCCATGGACCCGGTCCCGCCGCGCGAGGTGTACGCCCTGCACTGCGCGCCTGCCCACGGGCACGTTCGCGGTGGCCCCGGGCTTCGGGCACCCCGGCCAGGACGTCTTCCGCATCGAGGGCCTGACACCGGAGGAGGCGCGGCGCTTCGAGGCGCTGGTCGAGGGCCTGTCGACGGTGACGCCGCCGGCCACCCCGCAGGAGATGGCACAACTGGCGGCCGACCTGCAGATCCCGGACGGCCCCCTGGCGACCTTCGTGTACGCCCAGGCCCACCGCGAGCCGGACGCCGTGCAGGGGTGGGTCCGGGCCTGGCCGGACAGCCGGTACGCCGGCATCCGCTCGTTGCTGCGCGCCGAGGCCGGGTCACGCGTGCGGTTCGTCGGCCGTCATCCGTCGTCGGTCAACTCGCCGGAGCAGGCTCTAGCCGGCGCCCGTCATCTGGACGCCCTGCTGCTGCACGCGTCCTATCCGTTCAACGGGGAGGATTTCGGGCTGTTCCTGGAGCGGGCGCCGGGGGCGATGTTCTTCTTCGGCGTGGGCGAGCGGGGCGCGCCGCACGACCCGGACTTCGTGGCGGACGAGCGCGCGATCGCTGTCGGCGTCGAGGCGATGGCCGGGTTCCTGCGCGCCCGGAGCGAGGCACTCTGACGTTCCCCGGCCCGTCCGTCGGGCGCGCGCCGGGCCGGGGACGGCCGGGTCAGCGGCGGGACAGCCGCAGCGGGAAGGTGCCGGGGCCGACGCCGCCGAGCGTGGTGGTGTAGGCCGCCAGGTACCGGTCCAGGTACGGCGAGCGGTCCCCCTGGGTGGGCACGTCGTGCCGCGTGGACAGCAGGTCCAGGCTCAGCCGCGCGCCGGAGACCTTGATCGTGTTGCCCGAGGGCACGTCCAGCCAGCCGTTGGACTCGATGGTGCCGATCTGCACGCCCAGCCGGTGGCCCGGTTCGAAGGTCCAGTCGGCCGACTTCAGGTCGAACGCGATCGGGCCGCGGCGCTCCAGCAGAGCCACGTTCTCGTCGAACATCGTCGCCCTGCCGTCGGGGGCGACGTCCCACAGGCGGACCATGACGTTGCCGGTCGTGCTCGCGTCGAGCCTGATCCGCGGCGTGCCGGTGAGCCTGAGCCGCTCGGCGGCGGGCGTGGACCAGGTCCAGAAGCTGCCCGAGGCGGCCGCGCTCTGCCTGGCCGAGCTCTTCTCGGCGGTGGAGAGCGGTTCGAGCGGCGGCGCGTGCTCCATGTCCCAGCGGCCGGAGGGGGCCGTGGTCGCCGTCGCCGCGGCGCCGCCGCCGTCGTCGAGGTACGCGCCGGCCGACAGCCGGGCCTCGTACGACGTCGTGACCACCGGCCAGGCCGGCTGGGCGCGCCAGGCGCCGAGGCTGTCCTCGATCGCGTACGCCGGGTCGTCCACCGAGGGGCGCACGCCGCGCAGGTACTGGTCGTAGAACCGCATCACCTCGTCGAACCAGCCGGCCCGTCCCTGCAGCAGCCGGCCCTGGGCGTCGGTGTCGTTGCCGCGCACGTGCTCCCACTGGCCGAGCCAGCCGCGTTCGCGCCCGCGGTGGTTGTCCAGGTAGACCTCCATGTCCTCGGGCTTGGTGTTGGGCTCGATGAAGCCCTGGGTGACCAGCAGCGGCGTGCTGGTGCCGGCCGCCCGGTCGGCCAGGTTGCGGGCCCGCCAGTACGCCGAGCGCAGGTCGGGATTGTTGTTGTTGGTGATGTTGTCGGTCAGGCAGGCGGGGTGGGCGGTCTCGTACTGGGCGTTCGCCTTGTACCGGTCGCTGTCGCCGGCCATCGGCGGCATCGTCGCGATCGAGTTGTACGCCTCCGGCGTGCCCGTGACGTTGGGCCGCGGGACCTTGTTGCTGAACAGGTAGTTGTACATGTTCCAGACCGGCTCCTGGGCGACGACCGCCTTCAGGCTCGGCAGCCTGAGGTTGTTGCCGACCAGGCCGGTGACCGCGTCGTACGACTTGCCGTACATGCCGACCTTGCCGGTGGACCAGGGCTGGGCCGCCGACCACTCGACGGCGGCCCGCACGTCGGCCTGCTCGCCCGGCCCGACCCAGTCGAGGCAGCCGGTGCTGCCGCCGAAGCCGCGCAGGTCGACCATCACGAAGGTGTAGCCGCGGGCCATCAGCCCGGCGCCGTCCACGAAGTCCCGGAAGCGCGCCGAGGGCCCGACCTGGTCCCATCCCTCCGGGCCGGTCTGCCCGGCGTGGGCGAAGTAGGGGCCGACCGAGACGATGACCGGCGTCCGCGCGCCGGCCGGCAGGTGCGCCGGGCGGAGCACGTCGGCGTGCAGCTCGACGCCGCTGCCGTCGGAGGAGGGGAAGTACGCCTCCGTCCACGCGGCGCCCGCGGGGACCCGGGGGTTGTCCTCGTGCGTCACCCCCGGCGCCGACGCCGAGGCGGGCGGGCCGCCCGCGGCGAGGGTGGTGATCGTGACCAGGACGCCGGCCGCCACAGCGGCCGTCGCCTTCCCGCGGATGTTCATCGACTCTCCCCGTGCATGCCGGCGGCGTCCGAACGAGCGTGCATCACTCATATGCCAGCGGGCACGCCGAGGCAAGCCCCGCCACATCCGTCCGGGTGGTCAGCGGGGGAAGCGGCGGGTCAGGCGCATGCGGATGTCGTGCTCGGCCCACAACACGAAACGTTCGACGGGCGTCACCGGATGGTCCTCGACCGGCTCGAAGGCGAACCGCCTGAGCAGCACGGCGAGCACCAGCTCGGCCTCCACCATGGCCAGGCTCGCGCCCTCGCAGCCGCGCGGCCCGAGGCCGAAGGGGAGGTAGGCGTAGCGGTGGCGGGCGGCCTGCTCCTCGGGAGTGAAGCGGTCGGGCCGGAAGGCGTGCGGGTCCGGCCAGTGGCGGGGGTCGAGGTGCACGGCCCAGAAGGGGTAGAAGATCGTGGTGCCCGCCGGGACGTGGTGGCCGTCCAGGGTGAGGTCCTCGGTGGTCTGGCGGGCGCCGTACGGGCCGGGCGGGTAGAGCCGCATCGACTCCTTGAGCGCCATCTCCAGGTACGGCAGGCGGCGCAGGTCGGCGTAGCCGGGGGCGGCGCGGTCGCCCAGCACGTCGTCCAGCTCGGCGGCCACCCGCGCGGCGGGGCCGGGGTTGCGCGCGAGCAGGTGCAGGGTCCAGGAGACGGCCACGCCGGTGGTGTGGTGGGCGGCGAGCATGATCATGAGCACGGTGTCCCTGATCCGGGCGGGCGACATGTCGGCCCGTGCCAGGGCGGTGACCAGCTCGCTGCCGCCGCGGGCCAGCACCCCGTCCACGACCTCGCGCAGGTACGCCAGCGCCCGGTCGGCGCGGGCGAGGTCGTCGTCGCGCTCGGGCCGGCGGCCGAGGTGGACGGTCAGCACGGTCTCGAACGCGTTCACCACCCGCGCCGGGTCGGCGAGGCCGCCGCCCAGGGCGTACCGAGCGATCATGCGCAGGGACAGCTCGCTCAGGTCCTGCTGGAGCGCCACCGGGCCGTCGGCGGCGGCGCGCTCCCAGCGGTCGGCCAGCTCGGTGGCCAGGGTGACGAAGCCGGCGAAGTGCGCCTCGTGCGAGCGGCGGCCGGCGAGCACCGACAGCAGGACCCGGCGGAAGGGGCCGTGCTCGTCGGCGGGGAGCGTCTGCAGGTTGCCGGCCTCGCACAGGGGGGCCAGGAACGCGAAGAGCTCGTCGGGGCGTTCGTCGATGGCAGCCGTGGCCTCCAGCAGCACGGGGTCGGCCACCGAGATCGCGACCGGCGCGCCGGGGAGCTGGAAGCGCACCAGCGGGCCGTACCGCTCGTGCAGCCGCAGCTGGTAGGTGTGCAGGCCGCCGGCGGCCGCGACGGCGCTCAGCCCGCCGTCCGCCGCGGGAGGAGGGCCGGGGATGTCACGCATCCGGCCACGGTCTCGCGTGCGCGCCTGCCCGGCAAGTGCCGCGCGTCGCCGAGCTCCTCGAGGACGTCGCGCAGTCCCCGGACCGGCCGCGGTCACCTTTCTCCCGTCCGACGCGTCGGCAGAATGAGGACGCCACTTTGAGAGGAAATATCGACATGAGTCCCCATGACTTGCTGGCCGACCGGTTCGAGGGGCATCGTCCCCATCTGTAGGCGGTCGCCTACCGCATGCTCGGCTCGCTGACCGAGGCCGAGGACGCGGTCCAGGAGGCGTGGCTGCGGCTGGCGCGTTCGGACGCGGGTGACATCGCCAACCTGGGCGCCTGGCTGACCACCGTGGTGAGCCGGGTCTGCCTGGACGTCCTGCGCGCCCGCAAGGCCCTGCGGGAGGAGCCGCTGGCGGCGCGGCTGCCTGACCCGGTGGTCGGACGGGCCGAGGCCGCCGACCCGGCCGCGGGCCCCGAGCAGGAGGTGCTGCTGGCCGACTCGGTGGGCCTGGCGCTGCTGGTCGTGCTGGAGTCGTTGTCGCCGGCCGAGCGGCTGGCGTTCGTGCTGCACGACATGTTCGGGATGCCGTTCGAGCAGATCGCGCCCATCGTGGAGCGCACGCCGGTGGCGGCCGGCTCACCGGCGGCATGAAGGTCGTCCGAGGCGCGGCGAAGGTGGCCGGGCAGGCCGCGGCCTTCCGCCGCTCGCCCATCGGCGCGGTCCCCCGGCCGGCTGGCCGCGCTCGACCTCACGCCGCTGGAGCACTGATCGCCGGGCGGTGATTGACGAAGGTCGCCGCGTGCTGCACGATCGGTCGCGCGGGGTCGTCCGCCGGCCGCCGCCTACGAAGGGTTGCCTGATGACGCTCGCCTCCCGGCTCGGCCACGCCCCCGACGACCGGCTGCTCATCGTCAACGCCGACGACTACGGCATGAGCCGGTCGGCCAACCTCGGCATCACCGCCCTCCTGCGGGCCGGGGCGATCAGCTCGGCCACGGTGATGACGCCCTGCCCGTGGGCGCCGCAGGCCGCCGCCGAGGCCGCGGGCTTCGACGTCGGGGTGCACCTGACGCTGACCAGCGAGTGGGAGGGGTACCGCTGGGGTCCGGTCACCCGCGACCGGCCCGTCCCCACGCTGGTGGACGAGACCGGCTACTTCTTCCGCGACTGCGCATCCTTCGAACGGTCCGCCGACCCCGACGAGGTCCGCGCCGAGATCGTCAACCAGATCCGCAGGGCCGTCGCGCTCGGCCTGGACCCCTCGCACGCCGACAACCACATGGGCAGCCTGTACGGCCTGGCCACCGGCCGCCACTTCCTGGACGTCGTGCTGCCGGTGTGCGCGGAGTTCGGCCTGCCGTTCCGCCTGCCCCGCTCGCTGGCCGGCACCGGCGCGCCGGAGGAGCTGGAGCCGGTGGCGCGGGCCCTGGCCGAGATGGCCGACGAGGCCGGGGTGGTCATCCTCGACCACCTGTGGTCGCTGCCCTTCCAGCAGGCCGACGGCGAGGACTACGACTCGCTCAAGAAGGACATGATCGGGCTGCTGCGCTCGCTGCGGCCGGGCGTGACGGAGATCTACATCCATCCCTTCGAGGACACCGACGAGCTGCGCGCCATCATGCCGGGCGCGGCCAAGCGCGGCTGGGAGCTGGCCCTGTTCACCGACCCCGACGTCCGGGAGGTCCTGGACGCCGAGGACGTCAAGCTGATCGGCTGGCTCGACCTGCGGGCCGCGCAGCGCGGCGAACGCCCGTGACCGCGGGCCGCTACCCGGGAACGGTGGGCACCAGGTAGCGGCGTTTGCGGTCGGTGAGGTCGAGGAGCCGGCCGCCGTTGGCCTCGATGACCCGCCGGGAGGCGGTGTTCGTGCGGTCGCACATGACCAGGGCGGGATCGACGCCCAGCCGCCGGGCGATCGGCAGCGCCGCGGCCAGCATCGCCGTGGCGTGGCCCTGCCGGCGGGCGCTCGGGCGCACGTCGTAGCCGATGTGGCCGCCGAGCCGCTCCAGCTCCGGGGTGAGCCGGTGGCGGACGGCCAGCCGGCCGAGGAACCGGTCGCCGTCGGCCCACCACAGCGTGGTCATCGGCACGAACCCCGCGCGCACGCCCGCCTGGGTGCGTTCGGCCAGCAGCCGCCGGACGTAGGCCGCGAAGGCCGCCGGATCGGTCAGCGCCGCGGGATCGGCGTCCTGGACGAACCACGGGAGCGGGAAGTCGCGGTCGGCCCGGAACTCGGCCACCGCCTCCAGGAACGACGTGCGCAACCCGGGCGTGGGGTCGACGAGGGCCAGCATGCCGACCATCATGCCCGACGGCCGGTCAGGACGGGCGGGGTGTCGGCGCGGTGGCGCGGTCGAAGAGTTCGGCGAGCTCGTCGGCGCAGTGGTCGGGGTCGAGGCCGCCGGCGACCCGGTCGGCCACCGCGTCGATGCCGGCGCGCAGGGACGTGGCCATCAGGACGCTGTCGAACGTCCGGAACGCGCCGCTGCGCTGGCCGTCCTCGAACAGGGCGACCAGCCTGGCGATGGCGGCGTCCCGCTCGCCGCCGCCCACGGGCGCGCGGTTGAACGCGATCTGCTGGACCGCGCGCACGTGGGCCGGATGGGCGGCGATGAAGGCGATGTTCGCCCTGATGAACGCCTCCAGCTGGGCCCGCGCCCCGGACGCGGCCTCGATCGCCGGCCGCATGAAGGCGGCCGCGTCGGAGACGACCTGCCGGACGACGGCCTCGAAGAGCTGCTCCTTGGTGGAGAAGTGGTAGGAGATCAGCCTCTTGCTGCTGAGCCCGGCATGGTGGCAGATGGCCTCGAACGTGGTCTCCGGGTATCCCCGCTCGGCGAGCACGGCGATCGCGGCCGAGGCGATCTGGGCCTTGCGGGCCTCGGTGGCCGCCTGACGGGTTCCGGAGCTCTCCATGTCAGCCCAGCTTGCCACGCTTCGGGAACGCCGCACGCACGGCCCGGCGGTTGACGACGACCGCGACGGCGGCGACCAGGACGCCGACCACGGCCTGCTCGGCCTTCATCCACAGCGGGTAGCCGCTGTCCGGCGCGAGGAGGATGAGCACGACGCCGATGGGCGCGGCGACGGAGACGAAGCGGATGCGCACGTAGGCGGCCCGTCTGCCGCGGGCGGCCTGCCCGGCGAGGGAGACGAGCCAGGCGGAGGCGGCGGCCACGGCGGCGGCGCGCAGCCACACCACCCAGTTGCCGCCGACGACGGCGGCCACGCCGAGCGTGGCGATCGACAGCAGCAGCACGGCGGCGAAGAGGATCCGGACGAGCCGCCAGACCTGATTATTATCCATGAGGATAAATTTATACGCCCGGATAACTAAGTGCGCGAGATCCGCCGAGGGAAAATCCGTTGCCGCCCGCCCGGCGGCCCGGCCACGATCGATCATGACCGTGACACGCGAGGTGCTCGCCTACTACGCACAGGATCTGGAGCACGACCGGCTGCGCGAGGGGCGCGGCCGCCTGGAGTTCTGGCGCACCCAGGACGTGCTGCGCCGCACGCTGCCGCCGGCCCCCGCCCGGGTCCTCGACGTGGGCGGCGGCACCGGCGTACATGCCGAATGGCTGCTGGCCGACGGCTACGAGGTGGAGCTGCTGGATCCCGTGCCGCTGCACGTGGAGCGGGCGGCGACGGTGCCGGGGCTGCGCGCCCGGGTCGGCGACGCGCGGCGGCTTCCCGTGCCGGACGGCGGCGCGGACGCCGTCCTGCTGCTGGGCCCGCTCTACCACCTGGCCGACCGGGCCGACCGGCTGCGGGCCCTGGGCGAGGCCCGGCGCGCCGTACGGCCCGGCGGGGTGGTGGCCGCGGCCACCATCAACCGGTACGCGGCCGTGCTCGACACCGTCAACCTCGGCACCTACCTGGAGGAACGGCAGCGGGAGGCGGCCCGTGCCGCCGCGGCGGACGGCGTCATGCTCTCCCCCAGGCGCGGATTCACCGCCTACTTCCACCACCCGGACGAGGTGGCCGCCGAGTTCGCCGAGGCCGGGCTGCCCGGCGCCGCCCGGTACGGCCTGGAGGGCACCTTCTGGCTGCACGGCGACGTCGACGACT
This sequence comes from Nonomuraea sp. NPDC049624, assembly GCF_040675255.1. Lineage (NCBI taxonomy): Bacteria > Bacillati > Actinomycetota > Actinomycetes > Streptosporangiales > Streptosporangiaceae > Nonomuraea > Nonomuraea sp. NPDC049624. Next base: position 35,219 of record NZ_JBFAOR010000009.1, read on the forward strand.
GGCTCGACGACCCGCACCGCCGGGCCCTGCTCCTGGACGCCCAGCGCTCGATGGAGTCGGAGCCCTCGCTCCTGGGCGCCAGCGGACACCTGCTGACCGTCGCCCACCGGCCCGGCTGAGTTTCCTTACACGCCCTTGATCTCCAAAGGTTCATAGTACTAGGAGCCTAGATAAATGGAAGAAGGGTTGATCGACTTCTATCTGGACGCCCGGTCCGGCGTGTCGCCGTACCTGCAGCTGGTGCAGCAGGTACGGCACGCGCTGCGGCTGGGCCTGCTGCGCGAGGGCGACCGGCTGCCCACGGTCAAGGAGGTCGTCGCCGCGCTGGCGATCAACCCCAACACCGTGCTGAAGGCCTACCGCGAGCTGGAGCACGAGGGGCTGGCGGCGGCCCGGCCGGGCGTCGGCACGTTCGTGACCAGGACGCTGGCCGACGCCTCCCTGGCCGCGCACGGACCGCTCCGCCAGGACCTGCGCCGCTGGCTGGCCAAGGCCCGCCTGGCCGGGCTCGACGACGAGAGCATCGAGGCGCTGTTCATGAGCACCTTCCGGGCCGCCGCGCGCCGGGACACGGCATGAACGGCGTCCTGACCGCCCAGGGGCTGGGCAGAAGGTACGGCCGGCGCTGGGCCCTGCGCGACTGCTCGCTCGACGTGCCGGCCGGTCACGTCGTCGGGCTGGTCGGCCCCAACGGGGTCGGCAAGACCACGCTGCTGAAGCTGGCCGCCGGGCAGCTCAGCCCGTCCGAGGGCAGCATCGCCGTGCTCGGCGGGAACCCGCCGGACGCGCCGGGGCAGCGGGCCAGGATCGGGTTCGTCGCCCAGGACGCCCCGGTCTACGCCGGGCTGAGCGTCGCCGACCACTTACGCCTCGGCGCGCGGCTCAACCCGGCTGGGACGCCGCGCTCGCCCACGGCCGCGTCCGGCGGCTGGGCCTGGACCCGCGGCACCGGGCGGGCAGGCTGTCCGGCGGCCAGCGCGCCCAGCTCGCGCTCACCATGGGCCTGGCCAAACGGCCCGAACTGCTGCTCCTGGACGAGCCGGTCGCTGCGCTCGACCCGCTGGCCCGCCGCGAGTTCCTCCAGGGCCTGATGGAGGCCGTCGCCGAGCAGGAGCTCAGCGTGGTGCTCTCCTCCCACCTGGTCGCCGACCTCGAACGCACCTGCGACCACGTGGTCGTGCTGGTCGACTCGCGGGTGCAGGTCGCCGGCGAGGTCGAGGAGCTGCTGGCCACCCACCACCGGCTCACCGGGCCGCGCCGCGACCCCGGCCGGCTCCCCGGCGAGCAGCAGGTGATCTCCGCACGCCACACCGACCGGCAGAGCACCCTGATCGTCCGCACGGACGCGCCGATCCACGACCCCGCCTGGACGGTCACCCCGCTCAGCCTGGAGGACCTGGTGCTGGCCTACATGGAGCGGCCCGCCGCCGCCCGTCCGCTCGCCCTGGAGGCCCAGCGATGATCTGGCTGACCTGGCGCCAGTTCCGCGCCGCCGCCGCGATGACGGCGGCCGCGCTCGCCGTGCTCGCCGCTGTCCTTGCCGTGACCGGGCCGCGGCTGGCCGGCGACTACTCGGCCGGCATCGCCGGCTGCGCCGCGGACGGCGACTGCGGGCGCTTCTTCGACCGGTTCTTCGACGAGCACCAGACCTCCTTCCTGGCCGTCACGCTCGTCGTGCTGGTCCTGCCGGCCCTGGTCGGGCTCTTCTGGGGGGCGCCGCTGATCACCCGCGAGCTGGAGAGCGGCACCCACCTGCTGGTGTGGAACCAGAGCATCACCCGCACCCGGTGGCTGGCCGTCAAGATCGGGATCGTCGGGCTGGCCGCGGTGGCCGCCGCCGGGCTGTGCAGCCTCGCGGTGACCTGGTGGTCCGCCCCGCTGGACAGGTCGGCCGCGCCGGGGTTCGGGCTGATGGACCCGCTGGTGTTCGGGGCGCGCGGCGTCGTCCCGATGGGGTACGCGGCCTTCGCGTTCGTCCTGGGCGTGACCGTGGGCATGCTGGTCCGCCGCACGCTGCCGGCGATGGCGCGGCAGCGGGCGGTGTACCAGCCCTTCGAGCGTTTCTGGCCGTTCCAGTGGATCGAGACCGGGCTCTACGTCCTGCTCGCCCTCGGCCTGACCGCGTTCTGCTTCCACCGGCTCGGAAGGAGGCTGTCATGAGGGGCACGACGCTGGCCGCGGGGCTCGTCCTGGTCCTGGCGACGGCCTGCGCCGCGCCGACGCCGCCGCGCGCCCGGCCCGGCGGCGCGGCCGCGGCCGCCCCGGCCGTGTGCGCGCCGCCGCAGGGCGGCGCTCCTCCCGGCGCGGAACGGCCGACGACGATCGACGTGGTGGCGCAGGCGTACCGGTGCCTCCTCGCCCGCTACTACGGCGCCGCCGCGCTGGACGGCCGGACGCTGCTCACCGCCGGGTTCGCCGCCTTCGTCCGGGAACTCAACCGCGCCGGCCACGACCTGCCCGAGGCCACGATGCCGGCGCTGACCGGCGACGACCACGCCCGCTGGACGCACGGGACGCGCCGCCCGCCCGACGCCTACGACGGCGACCAGTACGGCCTGGGCCTCAGGATCGGCGCCGGCCCGTCCGGCGACCCCGCGACGGCCCCGCCGCCACCGCTGCCCCCACTCCTGCCCGCCCTGCTGCCCCCGCTGTTCGTGACCGCCGTGCCGGGCGGACCGGCCAAGGCCGCGGGGGTGCGCCCCGGCGACGTCATCGAGTCGGTCGCGGCGCTGAACCTGCTGCACCCCTGACGATCCCCCGCGCCGACGAGGACGGACCATCCCATGAGCCATGCCGTCGTACCGAAGCCGATCTCCCACGCCGTGTCGACCGTCTTGACCGCCCTGACCGTGTCGTGCCTGCTGTCGGCGTGCGCCTCGCCCGCGCCGCCGAGGGCCGCCGCCCGCCCGTCGGCCGCGACCACCGCGCCCGCCGCGCCCGCCGCTCCCCCGGCGCTGCCCCCGCCGACCGGCGGCCGGGCGGTCGGCGCGACCGTCCTGTACCTGAAGGACGCCTCCCGCGCCGACCCGTGGGTGCCCGAGGCCAAGGTCAGGGAGCTGATGGTCACCCTGTGGTACCCGGCGCGGACGGGGACCGGGACGCCCGCGCCCTACATGTCGGCCAAGGAGTCCGAGCTGACGCTGCGGGGCAAGCGGGTGACCGGCGCGCCCTCCGACGTGCTGAGCAAGGTGCGGACCAACGCCCGCACCGGCGCGGAACCGGACGGGCGGACGGGCGGCCTGCCCCTGGTGGTGCTCTCCCCCGGGTTCACCCTGCCGCGCGGCACGCTGACCGCCCTCGCCGAGGACCTGGCCTCCCACGGGTACGTCGTCGCCGGCGTCGACCACGCCTACGAGAACTACGCCACGACCTTCCCCGGCGGGCGCGTCGCCGCGTGCGTGGCCTGCGACAGCGACACCGACCCGGGGTTCGGGCCGAGGGTGACCGATGTGCGGGCGGCCGACGTCTCCTTCGTGCTCGACCGGCTGACCGGCCCGGACCCCGCGTGGCCGGGCTCGCGGCTGATCGACCGGAGCAGGATCGCGATGGCGGGCCACTCGATCGGCGGGGCCGCGGCGGTGGCGGCCATGCTGAAGGACTGCCGGATCCGCGCCGGCCTCGACATGGACGGCACCACGTACGCCCGGATCCCCGAGGGCGGGTTGTCGCGGCCGTTCCTGTTCCTGGGGTCGGCGGACCACCGGCCGGGCGGGCGCGACACCTCCTGGGACCGCGACTGGAGGCTGCTGTCCGGCTGGAAGCGGTGGCTGACCCTGCCCGGCGCGGACCACCAGTCCTTCACCGACGTGCCGCTGCTGGCCGGGGCGCTCGGCCTGGGCGCGCCGGGCTCCCTGGGCGCGGCCCGGCCCACGCAGATCGTCCGCGCGTACGTCCTGGCCTTCCTCGACCTGCACCTGCGCGGCAGGCCGCAACCGTTGCTGGACGGGCCGTCGGCGCGCTACCCGGAGGTGCGGTTCTGCGCGCCGGGGAGGAAGGACTGCCGGTGACCGCCCGGCCGGGAGGCCGCGGTCAGGTGAGGCGGTCGAGCAGGTCGTCGAGCGTCTCGGCCAGGGCCTGCGAGCTGGCCGGGGTGAACCAGGTGGTGCGGACGCGTTCGTTGCTGCCGTTCGGGGTCTCGTGGTCGGCCGCGAGCCGCGCCAGCGAACGGCTCTCCTCGCCCAGGGCCCGGCCGAGCCCCTGGAACAGGCCGCGGACGTAGCCCTCGGCCACCTCGGGCGGCACGCCGTGCCCGGCGGCCCACGTGCTGAGCGTGGCCAGGTAGGACAGGTGGGTGGTGAGCGTGGCGGTCAGCGCCGAGAAGACGTTGAAGGCCGCCTCGTCATCGGCCGCGAGCACGCCGCCCCGGGCGCTCCGCGGGGAGAGGAACACCTCGGGACGCTCGCCAGGGCCCTCGCACAGGCCCGTCACCAAGGCCCGGCCGATCTCGCCCACCCCGATGCCCCCGATCCGCTGCACCACGTCTTCCTCCCGATCCGTGCCCGTACGTACTACAGCAGTCTGTACCGTCACTTCGGTTGCTGGCGGGATTCAGCGCGGAGACCGGCGTCCATAGCGTTGTCCCCATGAGCGATCCGTACAGAATTGACACATATGAGCGGGCGGCGTACAGCCCGCGGACCCGGCCGCGAACCCAGCCGCGGCGACCGGCGTTGCGCGCCCTGCTGTGGATCACGGCGGTGGTCGGGGTCTCGGTGAACGTGGCGGCCGGCATCGTCACGCGGGGCGATCTGAACCCCGTCGGGCTGGCGTCGGGCGTGGTGGGCGTGGCGGGCATCGCCGGGCTGCTGATCCTGCGCTACGCCGGAGGCCGGTCGTGAGCGCCGTCGCGAGGCCCGCGATGGAGGCGGTCGTCACGCTGGAGCGGGTGAGCAAGACCTACGGTGGCGTGGTCGCCCTCGACGACGTCTCGCTGGCCTTCCCGCGCGGCCGGTTCGTGGCCGTGATGGGGCCGTCGGGCTCGGGGAAGAGCACCCTCCTGCAGGCCGCCGCGGCCCTGGAGCCGCCGACGTCCGGCGAGATCACCATCTGCGGCGTCGAGGTCACCCGCATGTCGGAGACCCGGCGCACGGAGTGGCGCAGGAAGCACCTGGGCTACGTGTTCCAGTCCTACAACCTGCTGCCCACCGTGACCGTCGAGGACAACGTCACGTTGCCGTTGCGGATGGCCGGGGTGCGGCCGGACCGGGCCTGGCTCGGCGAGCTGGTCGACCGGATGGGCCTGCGCGACCGCATGCGGCACCTGCCCACGGAGTTGTCGGGCGGCCAGCAGCAGCGGGCGGCGATCGTCCGCGCCCTGGCCGCGCGCCCGGACGTGGTGTTCGCCGACGAGCCCACCGGCGCCCTCGACCTGCGCAGCGCCGCCCACGTGCTGGACCTGCTGCGCGAGCTGGTCGACGACCTGGGCCAGACCGTCGTCATGGTCACCCACGACCCGGCCGCCGCGGCCCGCGCGCACGACACCGTCGTCATGGCCGACGGGCGGGTCCTCGACATCCTGCCCGCCCCGACCGCCGAGGACCTGGCCGTGCGGCTGGCCCGGCTGAGCGAGGAGCGGGTGGCATGATCAGGCTCGCGCTGGCGCTCGCCAAGGCGGGCGGGCTGGCCGTGGTGTTCGCCGCGGTGCTGGGCGGGATGGCGCTGGTGACCGGGACCGGGGTGCTGGTGGACTCGGCCTTCCGCGCGCAGCCGCCCCTGCGGCTGTCGGGCGCGGACGTGCTGGTCTCGGCCCGGCAGACGATCCCGCTGAAGGAGGAGCCGGACCTCGCGCTGCCCGAACGCGCCAGGATCCCCGGCTCGCTGGTCGCCGCGGCGTCACGGGTGCCCGGCGTGGCGGCCGCGGCCGGCGACCTCGCCTTTCCCGCCGCCGTCGGGTCCGGGACGGCCGGGCGGACCGCCGACCCGGCCACCGCCGGGCACGGCTGGTCGTCCCTCGCGCTGAGCGGCCGGATCACCGCCGGACGGGCGCCGCGCGCCGCCGACGAGATCGCGGTGAGCGGCGGGCGGGTCGGCGACCGGCTGCGGCTGACGGCGGCCGGCACGCCGGGCACCTACCGGGTGAGCGCCGTGGTGGACGCCCCCGGCGTGTACTTCACCGACGCCGTCGCCACCGCCCTGGCCGCCCGGACGGCGGGCCGGCCGCGGACGGTGGACCTCGTCGCGGTCCGCGCGGCGCCCGGCGTCTCCCCCGAGACGCTGGCCGCCCGGCTGAAGGCCCGCCTGGGCGACGGCTACGCGTACGCCACGGGCCGGGACCGGGCCGACGCGGAATCGCCGGGCGCGGCGGCCGGCCGCGGGCTGCTGCTGATCCTGCCCTCCTCGATCGGCGGGATCAGCCTGCTGGTGGTCGGGTTCGTGGTGGGCGGCGGCCTGGCGCTGTCGGTCAACCGGCAGCGTCGCGACCTCGCCCTGCTGCGCGCGGCCGGCGCGACCCCGCGTCAGGTGCGCAGGCTGGTGGCCGTCCAGGCCGCGGCGGCGGCGCTGCCGGCCGTGCCGTTCGGGGCCGCGCTCGGCTACTTCCTGGCCGCCCGCTTCGGCGAGCTGCTGGCCGGGATCGGGCTGGTGCGCGCCGACCAGCCGCTGGTGTACGGGCCGCTGCCGGCCCTGGCCGCGACGCTGCTGCTGCTCGGCGTCACGCGGGTGGCCGCGTGGGCGGGGTCGTTGCGGGTGTCGCGCATGCCGGTGGTCTCCGGGCTGCCCGAGCCGCGCATGCCGTCGCCGGCGCGGACCCGGGCGGGGCTGCTGCTCATGCTCGCCGCGCTGGCGCTGTCCGTGACGCCGCTGTTCATGCGGAGCGAGGCGGGCATGATCGGTCCGGGCATCGCGTCGATCGTCGCGGTGATCGGCCTGGCGCTGGCCGGTCCGCGGCTGGTGCAGGGGGCGGCCAGGGCGGTGGCCGGGTCGCGGCTCATGACGCGGCTGCCCGGCCCGCTGTGGCTGGCGGTGCACAACTCCCACGGGTACGCGCTGCGCACCGCCGGGGCCGTGGCCGCGCTCGGCATGGTCGTCACGCTCGGCCTCAGCGTGGTGCTCAGCCAGACCACGATGGCCAAGGCGCGCGCCGACGAGGTCGCCGTGGGCCTGCGCGGCCTCGTCACGATCACCGCTCCTGACCTCGGCGGCGTCCCGCGCGGCCTGCTGGCCGACGTACGCTCGCGGACGAAGGCGGCGGGCATGGCGATGACGACCGTGGTGACCGAGCCGATGCTGACCGGCGACAGCCCCGCCCTGATGGCCACGCCCGCCATGGCGCTCGGCCCGGACGCCGAGGGCCTGGTCGACCTGGACCTCGCCGACGGCGGCCTGTCCGGCCTCAAGGGCGCGGCCGTCGCGGTGGAGGAGGGCCTGGGCCGGGTCGGCGGGAGCATGGACCTGATCATGGGCGACGGCGCGCGGGTGCGGGCGCGGGTGGCCGCCACCTACCGGCGCGGCCTCGGGTTCGGCCCGATCGTGGTCTCCCGCGACCTGGCCGCCGCGCACACGACGACCGGCCTGGACAGCGCGGTGCTGGCCCGTCCGGCCGACTTCGGCGACCTCGCGCGCCGCCCCGAGCTGCGCTTCGACCACCAGGCCGCCGGACCGCAGGCCGCCATGGCCTCGGCCCAGACGCTGGTGAACGTGGCCGTGCTGGCCGTGCTGCTGGGCTACGTGCTGGTGGCGGTCGCCAACCGGCTGGTGGCGACGACGACCGCGCGCCGGGAGGAGTTCGCCGGGCTGCGCGCGATCGGCCTGACCCCGCGTCAGCTCAGGCGCGTGGTGCGCTGGGAGGCGCTGCTCGTAGGCGCCGGGGCGTCGGTGTCGGGGCTGGTGCTGTCGGCGGTGCCGCTGGTGCTGCTGAGCGTGGGCTTCCTGGCCCGCCCGCTGCCTGCCGGGCCGTTGTGGCTGGTCCCGGCCTCTATCCTGGCAGTGATGACGATTGTGTCCCTCGCCATGGAGCTACCCGCCCGGAAGATCATGACGTGACGTGAAAGCTCTGTGGCGGTTCGTTCGGTATCACTTGACGGTGTTCGCGTCGGCCGTGGCGGCGATGGTCTCGCTGGCGGTGCTGGCCGTGGGCGTCGCGCTCGTCCCGGTGGGCGGGGTGGGGCTCGTCCTGGTGCCGCGCATGATGGCGGTGCTCCACCGGTGGACCGAGTGGCAGCGCGTGCAGGCCGGCGCGGTGCTGGGGGTCGACGTGCCGGCGCGCCCGGCGCCGCCGGCCAGGACCGGGGTGCGCGACCAGTGGCGGCAGCTCCTCACGGGCACGCGGGCCAGGCGTGATCTGCGCTGGACGGCGCTGCACGTCGTCGTGGGCCTGCCCGCCGCGCTGGCCGCCCTCGGGGTGGCCGGGCTGCTGGTGAACCCCGTGCTGGAGGCCCCGCTGTGGTGGCTGTTCCCCGCGGACGAACCGCTGCGGCTGCTGGTGGCCCTCCCGGTCACCGGATGGGAGCAGGCGATCGGCATGGGCGTCGCGCAGGTCGTCCTGGCCGCGCCGCTGGCCTGGTGGGCGCTGCCGCGGCTGGCCCGGCTGCACGCCCGCGCCTGCCTGGCCGCGCTCGCCCCCTCCGAGGCCGACCGGCTGGCCGAGCGGGTCGGCGAGCTGACCGAGAGCAGGTCGAACGTCCTCGACGCGCACGCCGCCGAGCTGCGCCGCATCGAGCGCGACCTGCACGACGGCACCCAGGCCCGGCTGGTCGCCATCGCGATGCGGCTGGCCATGGCCCGCGAGGCGCTCGACGACGACGGCGGGCCCGTCGGCCGGCTGCTGAAGGACGCGCACGAGGGCACCGAGGAGGCGATGACCGAGTTGCGGCAGGTGATCCGGACGATGTACCCGCCCGTCCTGGCCGACAGGGGCCTGGCCGGCGCGGTGGCCGCCGTGACGGCCAAGGCCGGCCTGCCCGTCGAGACGGACGTCAGCGGCCTCGGCGCGGTGCCCGCCGCGGTCGAGACGGCGGCCTACTTCATCGTGGCCGAGGCGGTCACGAACGCCACCAAGCACAGCGGCGCCGGCCACGTCACCGTACGGCTGGCGTCCGGCCGCGTGCTGCGCATCGAGGTCTGCGACGACGGCAGGGGCGGCGTCGACGAGAGCCGCGGCACCGGCGTCACCGGCATCCGCAGGAGGGCCGCCGCGCTCGACGGTACCTTGTCCATCGACAGCCCTCCCGGAGGGCCCACCCGTCTCGTCGTGGAGCTGCCGTGCGCGTCGTGATCGCCGAGGACAACGTCCTGCTGTCCACGGGGCTGGAACTGCTCCTGACCAGCAAGGACATCGAGGTGGCCGCGGTCGTGACGGACGCCGGCGCCCTCCTGGACGCCGTCACCGAGCACCGGCCCGACCTGGTGATCGCCGACGTGCGGCTGCCGCCGTCGTTCCGCGACGAGGGCATCAGGGCCGCCGTCGACCTCCGGCGCGCCGACCCGGCCCTGCCCATCCTGGTCCTGTCCCAGTACGTCGAGCGCATCTACGCCCGCGAACTGCTGGCGCACGGCTCGGGCGGCGTCGGCTACCTGCTGAAGGACCGGGTCAGCCGGGTGAGCCAGTTCGTCGAGGACGTCCGCCGGGTCGCCGCGGGCGGCACGGTCATGGACCCCGAGGTCATCGCCCAGCTCATGGTCGGGCGGGGCCACGGCCTGGACAGCCTCACCGGCCGGGAGCGGGAGGTGTTGTCCTGGATGGCCCAGGGCCTGAGCAACACCGAGATCGGCGAGCGGCTGACGATCACCGACAACGCGGTGCACAAGCACATCGGCAGCATCTTCGCCAAGCTCGGCCTGGCCGTCTCGGACGGCGGCCACCGCCGGGTCATGGCCGTGCTCACCTTCCTCGACGACCAGTGACCCGCCTGCCCTACGCCGGGCCCAGGCGGGCGCGGACGGCCGCGTCCACGTCGGGCGGCAGCGGGCCCTTGCGGGCGGCGGCGACGTTGGCCCGCAGGTGTTCCGGCCGGGCCGAGCCGACGATCACCGAGTGCAGCTCCGGATGGCCGAGGATGAACCGGAGCAGCAGTTCGGTCACCGGCGCGCCGTCGGCCAGCTCCTCCAGGCGGGCGGCGGCGAGCCGGGCGTGGCGCTGCGCCAGCGGCCGGCGCACCGGCTCTGGCACGGCCTCGGGCGGCGGCGCGAGCGAGCGGGCCACCGCCCCGCGGGCGATCGTGCCCGCCCCGCTCGCCGCGGCGGCCCCGGCGAGCCGTTCGTGGGAGCGGTCGAGCGCCGAGTAGGGCAGCAGGAACACGTCGAACGCGCCCGTCGCGATGTGGTCGGGAAGGTGCGGCAGCTCCCCCGACATGCCGGTGAAGCGGATCAGGCCCTCGTCCTGGAGTGCCCGCATCCCGGCGACGGTGTCCTCGGCCGCCATCACCGAGACGCTCGGGCTGAGGTGCACCATCAGCACGTCGAGATGGCCGGTGCGCATCCGGCGCAGGCTGCGCTCGACGCCCGCGCGCACGTTCGCCCTCGTGTAGTCGTGCGCGGGGTCGCCGTCCGTGAGGGAGCAGCCGCACTTGCCCGCCAGGACGAACTCGTCGCGGCGGTGCGCGATCCAGCGGCCGATGTGCTCCTCGGCGTCGCCGTAGTCGGGTGCGGTGTCGATGAGGTTCACCCCGGCGTCGAGGGCCTCGTTCAGCACGGCGCGGGCCGCGTCGTCGGACACCGGCGGGCCCCAGGCGCGGGGGCCGCGCAGTTCCATGGCGCCGTAGCCGAGGCGGCTGACGCGCAGGCCGGTGCGGCCGAGGGTGGCGGTGGGCAGGGTCACGTCAGTGCTTCGCGTAGTGGCCGGCGACGGCGGCGAAGGCGGCCTTGGGGTCCCAGGGCAGGCCGGGGTAGGCGGTGCCGGAGCGGTCCTCGTAGACCTTGACGACGCCGTAGCTGGCCAGGTCCAGGTCGTCGCGGGGGTCGCCGTCGGGGCGGTGCGGGTGGTCGCGCAGCGCGAAGGTGAACACGAAGGCGCTGTCCACGCCGGCGGCGTCGAAGATCTCCAGCAGCTCGCGCACGTACGCGGCCTGGCCCTCCTCGTCGCGGACGTGCTCGCCGGTCAGCCGGAGCGGCTCGCGGGTGCCCGGGGCGTACTCGACGATCTCCAGGCCGAGCGCGCCGCGGTCGCCCGCGCCGCGGTAGGTCGCCGAGCCGAACTCGGTGATCGCGACCGGCCTGCCCTCCGCGACGAGGCCGCGCACGCCCTGCTCGAAGACGTCCACGATCTCGGCCGACCGGTAGAGGTCCACGGAGACCAGGTCGAACGGCGTCCAGTCGACGCCTTCGAGCGGCACGGAGGCGTAGGTCACCCGGCCGCCGAACCGCTCGCGCACGACGGCCACCGCCCGCCCGAGGAAGTCGTTGACCCGCGTGCGGACGCCGCCGACCAGCTCGCGCACCCGTTCCGGACGGCTCAGCAGGGCGACCCGCTCGTCGATGTCGTCCCCGGGCAGGAAGCCCTTGCTCATCAGGCACAGCTCGGCGCCGGTGACGAAGACCACCTCGGCGCCGCGCCGCCTGAGCCGTTCGGCGCGCTCGGCGCAGTCGGCGAACAGCGCCAGCATCTCCTCCTCGGTCAGCTCCAGCGGATAGGGCGAGAACCAGACCTCCAGCCCGAGGTCGGCGGCGTGGCGGGCGGCGATCTCCAGGCGTTCGGGGTCGCCGCCCATGACGCGGACGGCCGTGCAGTGCAGGTCGTCCCGGATGACGCGCATCTCGCGCGCCACCGCGTCGGGGTCGAACCCGGGGTGGCCGATCGTCCCGTTGACGACGAAACCGGTGTCGTAGCTGATGCCTTTGGCACGCATGGCTGTTCCCTTCAGATTTACGGTACTGCCCGTACCTTAGCCTATGTGAGGTACGGTCGGTACCCTCAGACCGAGGAGGGTGGCGATGGCCGAGGCAGGCGGGCGGACACGGCGGCGCGGGGCCGCGCTGGAGGAGGCGATCCTGAGCGCGGCGGCCGACGAGCTCACCGAGTCCGGGTTCGCCGGGCTCACGATGGACAAGGTCGCGGCCCGCGCCGGCACCAACAAGAACGCCATCTACCGCCGCTGGCCGGGCCGCCTGGCCCTCGGCGTCGCCGCCTACAAGCGGCTGGCCACGACGGTCTCGCCGCCCGACACCGGCGAGCTGCGCGGCGACGCCCTGGAGCTGCTGCGCCGGGCCAACCGCTACTGGAGCTCGCCCCTCGGCGCGATCCTGCGCGACCTGATCGCCGCCGCCGGCGGCGCCGCCGAGCTGCTGGCCCAGCTCCAGGAGCAGTCGGACGACGCGGTGGCCGCGCCCTGGCTGGCCGTCCTGGAACGGGCGGTGGCCCGCGGCGAGGCCGACCCCGAGTCGCTGCGCCCGAGGGTCGCCACGGTGGCCATCGTGCTGCTGCGCAACGAGTTCGTGGTGCGGGGTGCGCCCAGCGCCCCGGACGACGTCCTGGTGGAGATCGTGGACGAGGTCTTCCTGCCGCTGGTCCGGCGAGGCCGGGACGCCTGAGGCAGGCTCACCAGAGCCGGTCGATCTCCCCGGGGTGGAGCTCGACGCGCGCGTGGTGGAACGACAGCCGGTGCGCCCGGCCGTGGGCCGAGGGGAAGTCGCCCATCGTGACCTTGTCGAACCCGGGCCGGTCGCTGGGGAAGGGCGCCTGCGGCGTGCCGCCGACCAGCACCGCGCCGGGGACGGCCGACCAGCCGGCGCTCTCGTAGAAGCCCTGGAGCGGCCGGTCGCAGGTGAACAGGGCGACGTCGAAGCCCGCCTCGGCGACGGCCGCGCGCGCGGCGCCCACCAGGCGGCGGCCGTGCCCCCGGCCGCGGGCGGCCTTCCTGGTCACCACGGTGCTCAGGCCCGCGGCGCGGAACCGGTGGCCGGCGTGGGTGAGGGTCTTGGACAGGATGTCCAGGGCGGCCAGGACCGTGCCCTCGTCGAGGAGGATCATGGTCCGGGGGGCGAGGGCGGGGTCGTGCGCGGGGCCGCCGCCGTCGGGCGCGGGGAAGTCGTGGCCCGGCCAGGCCTCCCGTTGCAGGTCGCGCACCTGGGCCAGCAGGGCCGTGGGCACGTCCGGCTCGGGGAACGACCTGATGAGCATGGCTCCCGAGTGTGCCGCGCGACGGCCCCCCGGCGCAAACGGGGGCCGGTCGGCGGGTCAGGGGTGGGTGGCGGGCGAGGAGGGGCGGTTGTCGTCGTCCTGGCCGGCGGGCGTGGCCGCCAGGATGTCGGTCAGGACCGCCAGGATGCGTTCGGCGTCGGTGAGCAGGCTGCCGCTCAGCGCCCAGCCGGCCGGGTGGGCGACCTCGCCCTTCTGGATCTCCGTCGTCATCTGGTCGTGAATGCGGCTCGCCTGCGCCTCCGCCCGGCCGAGCAGGGTGCGGGCCTTTCCGGCGTCCGGGTCGCGCCGTACGGTGGCGGTCAAGGCGTCGCCCAGCAGGTCCAGCAGGTCGGCGTAGTCGCGGGCGTAGTCGGGGCTGACGTCGGTCGAGGGCCCGTCGTGGTGTTCCAGGTGCGCCAGGGCGTGCACGATCGTGTGCACGTGCGCGGCCAGCGTGGTCAGCCGGCGCAGCACCTGCTCGTGGTCCTGCGCGGCCGTGACCGGGTGGAGGCTGTGGCGCAGGTTGTAGCGGCGGCTCTCGGCGCCGTCGGCCACGGCGGCGGCCGCGTCGGCCAGGTGCTCGTCCAGCCGGACGGCCTGGCGTTCCCAGTCGGGCAGCGCCGAGAGGTTCCACTCGTCCCGTAAGCCCTCGGCGACGGAGGTCAGCAGCGCGGCCGTCTCGCGGGCCAGGCGGCGCACGGCCGCGTCGGGCCGGTCGCGGTACAGCGGCGGCCACAACACGCTGTTGACCAACGCCCCGCTCAGCGCGCCGATGGCCGTGGCCAGCACGTACGCCAGCAGGTAGCGCTCCTGGGAGGCGGCGGCGAAGGAGAGCAGCAGCACGGCGGTGGTGGCGACGTCGGAGCCGTGGTTGCCCATGCGGTGCCAGCGGGCGGCGATCAGCGCGGGCGGCACGACCAGGACCAGGCTGAGCACGCCCAGGCCGAGCAGGTGCCCGATGCTGCCGGCCAGGATGACCCCGGCGCCGACCGCGGCGACCCGGCGCAGGCCGTTGGTGAGGGTGCGGTACACGGTGGCGTGCACCATGATCACCGCGGTGGCGGGGGCGATCCAGGTGGCGCCGAGCGCCAGCAGCCGGCTGGCCGTCAGCCAGGCCAGCACCGCCGCCAGCGTCGCCTTGGCGATCTGCAGCGCCTGCAACCGCTGGTACGACCCCGGCTTGGCCAGCCCGGCGGCCTGCCCGCGCACGTACGCCAGCTCACGCTTGACGGCCGCGGACATCCGGCCACTCCAGCCACTCCACATGACGTGACATTTACTCACATTTAGGGCATGCCGCAAGCATCTCCCCGCCGACGGCGCGGCTCGCGGCGGCATGAGAGGATCACCGGCCATGGAGATCATCGACAGCGGCCGGTTCGAGCCCGCCCCGGACGGTTCCGCCAACTTCGCCGAGCACCTGAGCGTGCCCGCGCTCAGCTTCGGCACGTACTCCATCCCGGCCGGCGCCGTCGACGGCCAGTCGCCACACGCCGAGGACGAGATCTACGTCGTCACCAGCGGACGCGCCTCCTTCACCGCGGGCGGCGTCACCACCGAGGTCGGCCCCGGCACCACCCTGTTCGTCCCGGCCCGCGAGGAGCACCGCTTCCACGACGTCACCGAGGACCTGGTGACGCTGGTGTTCTTCGGGCCCGCCTACAGCGGCGTCCCCACGTCCTGACGCCCCTCGGCCGTCGGGCGCGCGAACTCGTGGGCCGCGAGCGCGCCACGAGCGCGCCGGGCTGAGGAGACTGGAGGGCGGGAGCGGCCGCCCGGCCGTTCCCGTCGCGTGACCGTCGCCCACCGTTGCCGCCCGGCCCTGACGAGATGAGAGCCCTCATGACTGTCACCCCCGCCCAGCTGCGCGACCTCGCGCGCCGCGCTCAGGACCTCGCCGCCGAGGTGCGCTCGCTGTGCGACGGCGAGCCCGCCGGATCCCCCGAGGGCGACCAGCTCCGGGCCGCGCGGCACGCCGCCGACTGGCTGGACCGGGGCGGCGAGGACCTGCAACGGGCGGCCGGCGACCTGGCCAGGCTGCGGGCGCAGCGTGAGCAGGTCTGCGGCATGCCGTGGGGCGTCTGTCCCGAGCACGGCAACACCCTGTCCTACCGGGCGAACATCACCGAGTGCCGGGTCTGCCACCGCACCTGGCCGCAGGACCGGGCCGGCCGGCCCTGCCAGGAGCTGGTCCGGTGGAAGGTGACCGACCAGGCCGGGACGGTGACCAGGATGTGCGACGGGCACGTGCTCGGCGCCCGCGCCGTGCTGCACGGGGCCACCTTCACCCGTCTTGATGCCGAGGGCGCCCAGGCCTGAACCTGCCCGACAGGAC
This sequence comes from Nonomuraea sp. NPDC049624, assembly GCF_040675255.1. Classification (NCBI taxonomy): domain Bacteria; kingdom Bacillati; phylum Actinomycetota; class Actinomycetes; order Streptosporangiales; family Streptosporangiaceae; genus Nonomuraea; species Nonomuraea sp. NPDC049624. The sequence continues at coordinate 50,605 of NZ_JBFAOR010000009.1, forward strand.
GGTGGCGCTGTTGATCACCGAGACGTGGCTGTAGGCCTGCGGGAAGTTGCCGACCTGCCGGTGGTGCACGGTGTCGTACTCCTCCGCCAGCAGGCCGACGTCGTTGCGCAGGCCGAGCAGCCGCTCGAACAGCTCGGTGGCCCGGCGGCGGCGGCCGGTCGCGGCCAGGGCGTCGGCCAGCCAGAAGGAGCAGGCCAGGAAGGTGCCCTCGCCGCCGGGCAGGCCGTCGATGTTCTCCTCCTCGGCCTGGTAGCGCAGGACGAGACCGTCGTGGACGAGGTCGCGGGCGATCGCGTCCACGGTGCCGACGACGCGCGGATCGCCGGGCGGCAGGAAGCCGAGGCGCGGGATGAGCAGCAGGGCCGCGTCCAGGCCGGTCGAGCCGTAGTACTGGGTGAAGGTGTTGCGTTCGGCGTCGTAGCCGTGGGCGCAGACGTCCTGGTGGATGCGTTCGCGCAGGGCGCGCCAGCGGCCCGCCGGGCCGTCGCGGCCGAACGTCTCGACAGCCTGGATCATGCGGTCGGCCGCGACCCAGGCCAGCACCTTGGAGTGCACGAACGGGCGGCGCGGCCCCCGGGTCTCCCACAGCCCGTTGTCGGGCTGGTCCCAGATGCCTTCGAGGTAGTTCATCAGGGCGTTCTGCAGGTCCCAGGCCTCGTCGTCGACGGCCAGGCCGGACCGGCGGGCCAGGTGCAGGCAGTCGAGGGTCTCGCCGTAGACGTCGAGCTGGAGCTGGCCGGAGGCGGCGTTGCCGACGCGTACGGGCTGGGACGCCTCGTAGCCCGACAACCAGTCGGCGGTCCATTCGGGGATGCGCCGGCCGCCCTCGACGGTGTACATGATCTGCAGGTCGGCGGGGTGCCCGGCGACGGCCCGCAGCAGCCATTCGCGCCAGGCGCGCGCCTCGGCGTCGTAGCCGGCGGTCATCATGGCCTGCAGGGTGAAGCTGGCGTCGCGCAGCCAGCAGTAGCGGTAGTCCCAGTTGCGCGAGCCGCCCAGCTGCTCGGGCAGCGAGGTGGTGGCGGCGGCGACGAGCCCGCCGGTGGGGGCGTAGGTGAGGGCCTTGAGGGTGAGCAGGCTCGTGCGGACGGCTTCGTCGTAGTCGCCCTGGTAGCCGCACCGGCCGGCCCACTCGCGCCACAGCCGTTCGGTGTCGGCCAGGGCCTCGGGCGGGTCGACCGGTTCCGGGCGCGGCAGCCACGACTGCTGCCAGGTCAGCGCGAACGGCACCCGCTGCCCCTCCCCCACCGTGAAGGAGGCGGTGGTGCGGTGCCGGTCGGCGTCCGGGCACAGCTCGACGGGGGTGCGCAGCCAGGTGGCGTCGCCGCCGGCGACCGCGGCCAGCACGCCGGGCTCGTAGCGCAGCCAGGGGACGTCGTGGCCGTAGTCGAAGCGCAGCACCAGTTCCATGGTCATCTCGACCCGGCCGCGCACGCCCTCGACGATCCGCACCACGTCGGGGGCCTCGCCGCGGGGCGGCATGAAGTCCACCACCCGGACGCTGCCGCCGGGGCCGTCCCAGGTGGTCTCCAGGATGAGGGTGCCCTGGCGGTAGCGGCGGGAGGTGGCCCGGCCGCCGCCCGCGGGGGCCAGCAGCCAGCGTCCGGCGGACGGGCCGTCGAGCAGCGCGGCGAAGCAGGCGGGCGAGTCGAAGCGGGGCAGGCACAACCAGTCGATCGAGCCGTCGCGGCCGACGAGCGCGGCGGTGTGCATGTCGCCGATCAGGGCGTAGTCCTCGATCCGCATCGGCGCCGGCTCCTTCCGTCAGGCCACGCGGTGGGGTTCGGCGGCGGCGGCGCGCAGCTCCAGCCCGTGGCCGGGGGCGTCGGGCCGGGGGCGGGCCGAGCCGCCGGAGGGGTCGGCGGCGCCGTCGAACAGCTCGGCCTCGATGCGCTGGTGGTCGTGGAACCACTCGACGTGGCGCAGGTTGGCGGTGCTCGCGGCGGCCGGGAGGTGCAGGTTGGGCGCGCAGTGGTCGGACACCTGCAGGTTGTGGCCCGCGGCGATCGCGGCGGCGGCGAACCAGCCGGTGTAGCCGCCGCAGCGGGTGGCGTCGACCTGAAGGCAGTCGACGGCCTGGGCCCGGCACATGCGGGTGAAGTAGGCGGGGTCGCAGCCGTACTCGCCGGCGGTGACGTCGGGGGCGGCCCGCTCGCGGACGAGCCGCAGGCCCGGCAGGTCGTCGGAGGACACGGGCTCCTCGAACCAGGTCACGTCGTGCTCGCCCATGCGCGCGGCCAGGCGGACGGCCTGCTTGGCGGTGTAGCCGCCGTTGGCGTCGACGTACAGCTCGGCCCGGTCGCCGATGACGCGGCGGGCCAGGGCCACGCGGTGCAGGTCGCGGTCGGGGCGGCTGCCGGACGACTCGCCGATCTTGATCTTGACGCGGCCGATGCCCTGCTCGTGGACCCAGCGGGCGAGCTGGGCGGTGGTGGCCTCGTCGTCGTAGGTGGTGAAGCCGCCCGAGCCGTACAGGGGGACCTCGGGCCGGGCGGCGCCGAACAGGCGGGTCAGCGGCAGGCCGAGCAGGCGCGCCTTGAGGTCCCACAGCGCCACGTCGGCGGCCGAGACGGCGTAGCCGGCGACGCCGGGACGGCCCGCGTTGCGCACCTGCCGGAGCATCGCGGCGTGCAGGGCGGGGATGTCGGCGGCGTCCGCGCCGGTCAGGAGGCCGGCCAGCAGCTCGGTGACGACCGAGGCGGCGGCGGCCGGGGCGTAGGTCCAGCCGGTGCCGGTGACGCCCGCGGCGGTCAGGGTGACGACGACCATGGTGGTGGACCGCCAGGCCAGCGTGCCGTCGCCTTCGGGCTGGTCGGTGGGGATGCGGTAGGCGGCCGCCCCGGCGTTCTCGATCGTGCTCATGACATCCCTGGCCCTACCCGATGGCTCCCGGCATGACGCCTCGGCTCCCCGCCAAGCAACCTGAATTGCCTGTTCCGGGGCCGGACGCCTAGGGTGGCTGGAATGTCAGTCAAGGAGCCCGCGGACGCGCTCGCGGCCGTGGTCGCGCTGCGCCGCCTGGCCGACCAGCTGGAGGACGCCGCCGTGGAGCAGGCGATGCGGGCGGGCTGGAGCTGGCCGCAGGTGGCCGAGGCGCTCGGCGTCACCCGCCAGGCGGTCCACAAGAAGCACGCCAAGCGGCTCATCGCGGCCGGGGTCGAGCTGCGGAGGCGGGCATGAGCGGCGCCTTCGACCGCTACCTGCACGACGTGCTGATCCGGGGGGAGGCCGAGGCGCGCGCGGAGAGCTCCCCCACGATCGAGGCCCACCACGTGCTGCTGGCCATGGCCGCGCCGCAGGACACCGCGGCGCGGGCGGTCCTGGCCGCGGCCGGGCTCGACCAGGCGGGGCTGCGGGCGGCGTTGCGGCGGGAGTTCGAGCACAGCCTGGCCGCGGCCGGGGTGTCGGCGGCTGCCTTCGACCTGCGTTCGACGCCCGACCCCGAGCGGCGCCCGCAGCTCGGGGCGTCGGTCAAGCTGGCGATCGAGCGGCTGGCCGCCGCCCATCGCAAGAAGGACCTGCGGCCGGTCCACGTGCTGCTCGGCGTCCTGCAGGCCGAGGTGGGCACGGTCCCGCGGGCGCTGGCCCTGGCGGGGATCGACCGCGCCGCGCTGGCCGAGCGCGCCCGCGCCGCCCTGTAGATCCGGCGCGCATCTTTTCTCCCCGGCGATGTCGATCCGGGCCCCCGCCCTTCGTGTAAGGGGCAGAAGGAGGCATGACGACATGACCGAGACGAAGACATTGGTGACCGGGCTGTGCGTGGGCGAGTCGCCGCGCTGGCACGAGGGCAGGCTGTGGTTCTCCCACTGGGGGGTGCAGGAGATCGTCGCCGTCGGCCCGGACGGCGAGCGCGAGGTGGTCGGCCGCGGCCCGAAACCCGCCGGGTTCTGCCTCGCCTGGCTGCCCGACGGCCGTCTGCTGGTGACCGGCGAGCGCGAGCTGCTGCGCGTGGAGCCGGACGGCACGACGTCCGTCCACGCCGACCTGGGCGAGCTGCCGGCCGGGCCGAACGAGGTCGTCGTGGACGGCCGCGGCCGGATCTACGTGAACTGCGTCGGCTTCGACTTCGGCCGGGCCGGCTTCGCGCCCGGCGTGATCGCCCTGGTCGGCCCCGGCGGCCAGGCCCGGGTGGTCGCCGAGGACCTGTACTTCCCCAACGGGATGGCGGTGACCCCGGACGGCTCCACGCTGGTCGTCGCCGAGTCCTGGACGCGGCGGCTGACGGCGTTCGACATCGGCGCGGACGGCGGGCTGTCCGGCCGCCGGGTGTGGGCGCCCGTCGGCGGCGACGGCATCTGCATGGACGCCGAGGGCGCGATCTGGACCCAGGTGGACGACGAACAGGGGGCCGCCTGCGTACGGGTGCGCGAGGGCGGCGAGGTGACCGACCGGATCGAGCTCGACCGGGCCTGCTTCGCCGCCGCGCTCGGCGGCCGGGACGGCCGGACATTGTTCATGACGGTCGCGGTGTTCCCGGGCGTCGAGCGGATGGCGGAGATGTTCGCCGGCCGGACGGGCGAGGTCAGGACGGCCGACGTGGCCGTCCCCGGGCTCGTCTGAGCCGGTGGGGCCCGCGCGGTCAGCCGAACTCGGCCTGGAACAGGTCGGCGCAGGTGGCCAGGAAGTCGCCCCAGTCGCCGTTCACGTTGGCGACCAGGGTGTGGTTACCTTGCCGGTCGCCCATCGCGTACGTCATCGACCCCTGGATGTAGCCGCCCCCGCCCCAGAGCGTGACCCCGGACGGGAAACGCTGGGAGTAGACGCCGAGCCCGTACCGGGCGCCGGGCACCCAGCCGGCGCCCTCGGTGGGCACGGTGGGCACGGTGGTGAACATCTCCTCCTGCTGGGCGGGCGGGAGCAGCCGCCCGCCCAGCAGGGCGGCCAGGAAGCGGTGGAGGTCGGCCGTGGTCGAGACCATGCCGCCGGCGGCCCAGGCCCATGACAGGTCGGCGTCGGTCACGTCGTGGCGGACGGTCTCCTGGCCGGTCTCGTCCTGGCCGGAGTAGTGGCGGGCGTGCGGGTCGCGCAGTCCTTCGCCGGCCGCGGGCAGGTACGTCCCGGCCAGCCCCAGCGGGGCCGCGACGCGGCGGTCGATCTGCTCGGCCAGCGTCGAGCCGGACGCCGCCTCGACGATCATCCCGGCCAGGTTGTAGTTGACCTTGGAGTAGACGAACCGCCCGCCCGGCTCCCCGGCGGGCGGGGTCTCCTGGCCGGGGATCGCGTCCGGCAGGCCGCTGGTGTGGTTGAGCAGCAGCCGCGGGGTGATGCGGGCGGCGTCGGCGCCGGGGAAGTACTCTTCGACGACGCCAGGCAGCCAGGTGGTGACCGGGGCGTCCAGGGCCAGGTCGCCGTCGGCCGCCAGGCCCAGCACGACGGTCCCGACGAACGCCTTGGTGAAGCTGCCGATGCGGAAGTGCTCCCCGGGGCCGCGGGGGCGGCCGGTCTCCAGGTCGGCCACGCCCGCGGCGCCGAACCACGGCGGGTCGTCGCCGTCCCGCACATCGGCCACGACGCCGGGCCCGCGGTCGTCGGCCACCAGCCGGTCGAGCTCCTGCCGTAACCTCGGACGATCGGCGTGAACCATGGACATGCTGCCTCCAGCGACACGAAGGGGATCCGCGAACGCGAGCAACCGTAGTTGACTATCGGCGCCATAGTCAACTGAAGTTGCTTGTCGGCCGCGCATGGAGGGCGGGGTCAGGTGTCGCGGCGGCCGCGGCGGGCGGGTCAGGTGTCGCGGCGGGCCGCGGCGATCAGTCGCATCAGCGCGGCGTGCAGGTCCTGGAGCTCGTCGAGGTCCATGCCGAGCCGGGCGACGATGGCCGGCGGGATCTTCTCCGCCTCGGCTCTGAGCTGCCGGCCGGCGGGCGTGAGGGTGACGGCCAGGGCGCGCTCGTCCTTGCTGTTGCGCTCGCGGTGGACGTAGCCCAGCGCCTCCAGCCGCTTGAGCAGCGGGGACAACGTGCCGGGGTCGAGCTGCAGGAGCTCGCCCAGCTCCTTGACCGACAGCGGCTCGTGCTGCCAGAGGGCCAGCATCACCAGGTACTGGGGGTGGGTCAGCCCGAAGGGTTGCAGGAGCGGCCGGTAGAGGCCGATCACGCTGCGCGAGGCGATGCTGAGGGCGAAGCACACCTGCCGGTCGAGCGCCAGCAGGTCTGTCGCCTCTGTCACAGGCTCCATGCGTGTACGCCTCCGATGCCGTCTGGTAACTTACTTTGTGTACAAACTAATAGCCTGCAAATCGATGCCACACAAATCGTACCCGTGGCCGGGCCGCCGAAAGAGGGACACCTCATGTTTCACCGCAAGCCCCTGGAGGAGCGCATCGCCGAGCGCCAGGCCAAGCTGCCTCCGCTGAAGGAGGGCAAGCACTTCGAGCACGGCCCGGCCAAGTTCGTGTTCGTCACGCTGCTGGTCGTGGTGGTGGTCACGCACCTCGTCGGCCTGGCCATCGTCATGCACTTCGCCTGATCTGCCGGGAACATCCCGGCGGCGGCCGCCGTTACATCCCTCGTGGCCGGTGTGCCCAGTGTCCCCGGGCCTCACCTATCGCCTTCGCGGACTACCGTTCGGCTGGAGCCGCGTTGTGCCCCTCGCCGAGAGGCGACACGCACACCGGTACGCACGCGTGAGGGCCCCCCGCCCGTCCCGGCGGGGGGCCCTCACGCGTGTCCGGCTCAGGTACGCCCGGCTCAGGTACGCGGCCAGGGGCGGCCGGCCAGGCGTTCGATGTCGGTGTTGAAACGCCGGAGGTAGTCGGCGAAGGCGGTGACGTCCTCCGGCGACCAGTCGGCCATCACCTTCTCCAGGCCGCGCACGTTCCTCTCGCGCTCCTCGGTGAGGCTGCGCTCGCCCTCCGGGGTGAGGCGGAACTTGCGCGCGATGCCGCCCTCGGGGTCGGGGATGCGTTCGACCAGGCCGGCGCGCAGGAGGGCCGAGGTGTGCCGGTTGAGCGTGGAGACGTCCAGGCCGAAGGCGTCGCTGAGCTGCCCGATGGACATCGGGCCCGCGCCGTGCAGCCGCCGCAGCAGGAGGTGGGCACTGCGGTCGTAGTGCCGGTGCCGGCCGAGCAACATCGTCTCGAACTCGATGAGATGTGTGGGCTTTTCCATCCCAATCCCCCCTTTCGCGAGATATGTGCACCTTACATGAATTGTGTACGTAACACATGATGTGTAGCGTGCACATCCTTCGACGACGGGAGAACACCGTGGGAGGCCCCACATCCACCGCCCGGCCCGGCGGCATCGTCAGCGTGATGGCGGTGGCCGGCATCGTCGCCTCACTCACGCAGACCCTGGTCGTGCCGCTGATCGGCGAGCTGCCGCGGCTGCTGCGCAGCACCGCCTCCGACGCCTCCTGGGTGATCACCGCCACCCTGCTGGCCGGCGCGGTCGCCACGCCGGTCACCGGACGCCTCGGCGACCTGTACGGCAAGCGCCGCATGATGCTCGTCTGCACCGCGCCGCTGATCGCCGGGTCGGTGATCTGCTCGCTGGCCGGGTCGCTCGGCCCCATGATCGTCGGGCGCGGGTTACAGGGCATGGGGATGGGCCTGATCCCACTCGGCATCAGCGCCCTGCGCGACCTGCTGCCGCCCGACCGGCTCGGCCCCTCGATCGCGCTGATGAGCTCGTCCATGGGCATCGGCGGGGCCCTCGGCCTGCCGGTCTCGGCCGCGGTCGCCGAGTACGCGAGCTGGCGGGTGCTGTTCTGGGGCTCGGCCGTGCTGAGCGTGCTGATCGCGGTGCTGATCCGGGTGCTGGTGCCGCCCACCCCCCCGCCGCCCCGCGCGGGCGCGGCCGGGCGGCTGGACGTGCCGGGCGCGCTCGGCCTCGGCGCGGGGCTGGTGTGCCTGCTGCTGGGGGTCTCCAAGGGCGCCGACTGGGGCTGGGCGAGCGGCGCCACGCTCGGGCTGCTCGGCGCGGCCGCGCTGATCCTGCCGGCATGGGCCCTGTGGGAGCTGCGCGCCGCGGAGCCGCTGGTGGACCTGCGGGTGACCGCCCGGCGGCAGGTGCTGCTGACCAACCTCGCCTCCATCATGGTCGGCTTCTCGATGTACGCCCAGGCGCTGATCGTCATGCAGATCCTCCAGCTTCCCGCGGCCACCGGGTACGGGCTCGGCCAGTCGATGCTGGCCGCCGGCCTGTGGATGGCCCCCTCGGGCCTGATGATGATGGCGGTCTCGCCGCTCGGCGCCCGGCTGTCGGCCGCCCGCGGCCCGAAGGTCACCCTGATCGCCGGGAGCCTGGTCATGGCGTTCGGCTACGGCTCCTCCCTGGGCCTGCTGGGCTCGGCCTGGGGCATGCTGGTCGTCACCTGCGTGTGCAGCCTCGGCGTGGGCCTGGCCTACGGGGCGATGCCGGCCCTCATCATGGGCGCGGTGCCCCGGACGGAGACGGCCGCCGCCAACAGCTTCAACACGCTGATGCGCTCGATCGGGACGACGGTCTCGGCGGCGGTCGTCGGCGTGATCCTGTCGCAGCTGACGATCCGGCTGGGCGCGCACACGCTGCCGTCGGAGGCCGGCTTCCGCACCGGGATGCTGGTCGGCTGCGGGGCGGCGCTGGCCGCGGCGGCCGTCACCATGGCGCTGCCCGGCCGTCGCGGCGGCCGGACGGCCGGGGACGAGACCGCCGCGTCCGTCTCGCCCGCCCGCCGGTGACATCGCGGGAGCCTCTTGGCTTCCTACACTTTTGGTAGGAAAATCAGGCAATATCGGTTCTCGTCACTGGGAGGACGACGGTGCCCTTGCCCGATTTCCTGATCGCGGGAGTGCCCAAAGCGGGGACGACGGCGCTGCACACCGCGCTGCACCCGCACCCCGACCTGTTCCTGTCGCCCATCAAGGAGCCGAAGTTCTTCCTCACCGACGGGCCACCCCCCGGCCGGGGCGGACCGGGCGACGCCGAGACCTACCGGGAACACGTCTGGCGGCGCGCGGACTACGAGGCGCTGTTCGCCGCCGCTCCCCCCGGCACCCTCGCCGGCGAGTCCACCCCCTTCTACCTGTACGACCTGGACGCCCAACGCCGCATCCGGGAGACGATCCCGCACGTCCGGCTCATCGTGAGCCTGCGGGACCCGGTCGAGCGCGCCCACTCCAACTGGACCCACCTGTGGTCGGCCGGCCTGGAGCCGATCGGCGACCTCGTCCGCGCCTGCGAGGCCGAGCCGGAGCGCATCGCGGCCGGCTGGGCGCACTTCTGGCACTACACCGCCCTCGGCCGGTACGGCGAGCAGCTCGCCCACCTGTTCACCCTGTTCCCCCGCGACCAGGTGCTGATCTTCCGTTACCGAGACATCGTGGACCGCCCCGCCGAGACCCTGGACCGCATCTGCGGCTTCCTCGGCGTACGACAGGGCCTGCTCACCGGCGTCCCGAGGGAGAACGTGACCGCGCACCCGGACCCCGGCGCGCGGCACGCGTTGCTGTCCGCCCTGCGCCGCACCCTTCCCGCGTCCCTGTCCGGGCCGCTGGAGCGGCTGCTCCAGCGGCGCGGCCGGGCCCGCCGGCCGCTGGAGTGGGCGCAGCGGCAGCGGCTGATCCCCTACTTCGCGGCGGACGTCGAGCTGCTCCAGCAGGTCACCGGCGAGGACTTCAGCGACTGGCTGCGGCCGCGGGAACGTTCGGGCGGCCTGGTCGGCAGCCGGCCACCCGGCCAGCGCCAGGCCAGAAACGGCCGCGCCCCCTGACCACCGGCCCCACGGCCACGGGCCCCTTGCCCACGCCCCTTGGCCGCGCCACCTGATCGCGTCACCTGACCGCGCCCCTGGACGCGACGCCTGACCGCGACGCCTGACCGCGACGCCTGACCGCGACGCCTGACCGCGACGCCTGACCTCGATCTCTGGCCGCGATCTCTGGCCGCGACGCCGACCGTGGCGGTCGGGCTGGTCCGGGCCGGACCGGGCCGGGCAGCGGGTCGGTCAGCGGGCTGGGCGGAGTTCCGTGCGCAGGTCGTGGGCGCCGTCGGCGCGCGTGTACTCGTAGTAGAGGCGCAGGCCGCCGTCCGGCAGGTCGACGAAGGTGAGGTAGCGCAGGCCGCCGCCGTGGTGCGGGGACATCGCGGCGGGCCGGTCGCCCAGGGCGGCCAGCGCGTCGGGGTCGGCGCCCACGGCCACGCCGGTGCGCTCCTCGTAGTTCTCCTCCGCGCTGCCGCGGCCGTCGTAGAAGGCCACGACCCGGTCGCCGTCGAAGCGCACGGCGCTGATCCGGACGCCGCGGGCGTCCCACAGGCCCGGCCGGCCGGTCAGGGCGGTGCCGTGCCAGGTCCAGTCCAGGCCGTCGGCGCTGGTGGCGTAGTCGGTCACCATCCGGTCGGCCTCGTCGGGGTCGGCCAGCGGGTGGCAGGAGGCCCACAGGTGCCACACGTCGCCGCGCCGTACGATCACGGTGTCCTTGACCCCGGTCTTGGGGTCGCCGGGCAGCACCGTGGTGCGGGTGCACGGGTCGAACGCGGCAGGGTCGGCGGCCTCGACGACCTCCACCCGCCAGTGCTTGGTGCCGGGCGTGGCGCAGCTCAGGTACAGCCGCCAGCGTCCCTGCGGGGTGCGGACCAGGGAGGGCCGCTCCAGCGACTCGGCGTCCATCTCCTCGCGGGTGATCGTGGTCAGCGGCTCGAAGCGTTCGCCGTCGGACGAGCGGGCGACCACGACCGCGTACCCGCGGCCCTCGCCGACCGGGCGGCGCAGGCGGTAGGCGAGGTAGATCAGCCCGTCCGCGGCGACGGCGCTCGGCGCCCCCGCCCAGTGGCCGTGCGCCGGGACCGGCGGCTCGACCGCCACGACGGCGCGGCCGGGATCGGGGAGCAGGGCGTTCTCGTCGATCGACATGGAACCGAGGCTAGGCCAGGACGTGAAGCCGGACATGGCTGCTTACCTCTCCTTGGGATTATCCTTATTACCTATAGACTTTATGGGGTTATGGCCGTCCGGCGCATGCCCGGCACGCCGGAAACGTGTTCGCTCCCCGGGGGCGCCCGGCGCGCAGTGTGCCTCCGGCGGCCGGCGTCCGGTGCATATGCTGGACCGATGCCAACCCCTGAGTTCGTGCTCGCGCTGCGCGAGAAGATCGGCACCGAGCCGCTGTGGTTGTCCGGGGTGACCGCGGTCGTGCTGCACGAGGACCAGGTGCTGCTGGTCCGCCGGAGCGACACCGGCGCCTGGACGCCCGTGACCGGCATCATCGACCCCGGCGAGCAGCCCGCCGACGCCGCGGTGCGCGAGGTGGCCGAGGAGACCGGCGTACGGGCCGTCGCGGAACGGCTGGCCCTGGTGCACGTCACGCGGGAGGTCACCTACCCCAACGGCGACCGGGCCCGCTATCTCGACCTGGTGTTCCGCTGCCGATGGCGGTCCGGCGACCCGTACCCGGCCGACGGCGAGAACACCGAGGCCCGCTGGTTTCCCCTGCGGGAGCTGCCGGACCTGAGCCCCGACATGCGCGCCCGCCTCGACGCCTCCCTCGGCGACGACCCGGCCGCCCGCTTCCTCACCACCACCCCCTGACCACTCGGCCCCTGACCGCTCGGCCCTTGCCCACCGGCCCCTCACCGCTCGGACCCTGACGCCGTGGCCACGGGACGCCCCCGGCGTGGCGGGTGCGCCGCCTTGCGATCTATGGTGGGGGCCGGATGCGGAAGGATCGGGCCCATGGCGAAGAAGACCATCGTCCTGACCGGCGCCAGCGACGGCATCGGCCGCGCCGCTGCACGCGCCCTGCGACAGCGGGGCGACGAGGTCGTCCTCGTCGGCCGGTCGGCCGGCAAGACCGCGGCGCTGGCCAAGGAGCTGGCGGCCGACCACCACGTGGCCGACTTCGCGCGCCTGTCAGCGGTACGCGACCTGGCGGCCACCCTGCTCGACCGCCACCCGGCCATCGACGTGCTGGTCAACAACGCCGGGGCCATCATGGGCTCGCGCACCACCACGCCCGACGGCCACGAGGCGACCTTCCAGGTCAACCATCTGGCGCCGTTCCTGCTGACCACGCTGCTGCTGTCCCGGCTGCTGGCCGTCGGCGGCACGGTCGTCACGACGTCCAGCCTGCTCAACACCCGTGCCCGGCTCGACCTCGACGACCTCGACGCGGTGCGCCGCTACTCCGGCAGCCGGGCGTACGCCAACTCCAAGCTGGCCAACATCCTGTTCACGCGCGAGCTGCAGCGCCGCCACGGCGCGGACGGCCTGGCCACGGCCTCCTTCCATCCCGGCGTGGTGGCCACCAACTTCTCCGGCGGCGGCGACAGCGCGGCGCGGCTGCTCTACCACACGCCGCTGAAGCGGTTCCTGCTCACGCCCGAGCAGGGCGCCGACACCCTGGTCTGGCTGGCCACCTCGCGGCCGGGCGCCGACTGGGCCCCCGGCGGGCACTACGAGAAGCGCCGCCCTTCGGCCGTCCACCGCCTGGCGGACGACCCCGACCTGGCCCGCCGCCTGTGGGAGCGCAGCCAGGCCCTCGTCGAGCCCACCTGACCCGGGGGACCGCGACCAGGCACTCACGCCCGCCTGACCTTTAGGACCGCGACAAGGCACTCGCCGAGCCCGCGTGACCGGTTCCACGGCCTGGGGCGTGAGCGGCGGGCGGGCGGCGGGCCGGCCCGGCGCCCGGGCGTGAGCGGCGGGCGGGCGGCGGGCCGGCCCGGCGCCCGGCCGCGTACGTTGCGCGGGGCCACCAGGGGCTGATGCGCGGCGGGGTTCCGTCTGCGATCGTGAGGACGGCCGGGGCGCGCCCCGACGGTGATCGTCCGCCGGACGGGGCCGGTCCGCCCTGGTGAACAGGCAGGAGGAAAACGCCGTGATCAGATTCGGTTATGCCGACACCCCGTTCGGCCAGATCCACCACGCCTCGTGCGGCACGGGAGACCCGGTGCTCCTGCTGCACCAGACCCCCCGCTCATGGGACGAATACCGCGAGGTGCTCCCCCTGCTCGGCCGCACCCGGCGGGCCATCGCCATGGACACGCTCGGCTTCGGCAACTCCGCCCGGCCGTCCGAGCACTCGATCGAGACCTACGCCGCCGGCGTGTTAGCCCTGATGGACGCCCTCGGCCTGCCGCGAGCCGCCGTGGCCGGGCACCACACGGGCGGCGTCATCGCGGTCGAGACGGCGGCGCGCGCACCCGACCGCGTCACCGCCCTGGTGCTGTCGTCCACGCCGATGGTCGACCCCGAAGGGCGGCGGCGGCGTGCGGGACGTCCCTCGATCGACGCCGTGCGCGAGCAGTCCGACGGCTCCCACCTGGGCGAGTTGTGGAGCCGGCGGGCTCCCTACTACCCGTGGCCGCTGCTGACCCGTTTCGTCCGCGACGCGCTGACGGTCCTGCCGGAGGTGGAGCGCGGGCACGAGGCGGTGGCCGCGTACCGGATGGAGGAGCGGGTCGGGCTGGTCCGCTGCCCGGTGCTGGTCGTCGGCGCCACCGACGACCCCTTCGCCTTCCCCGAGCTGGAACGCCTGGCCGCCGCCCTTCCCCACAGCACCCGGGCCGTGGTCAAGGGCGGCGTGATCCCGCTGGAGCACCAGGCGGCGGAGTTCGCGGCGCTCGTGGCGGACTTCCTCGACGGCCAGGCCCGCGAGACCGGCTGAGGCGGCCCCGGTCAGGCGGGAGCCACCCACTCGACGAACTGGATGACGATCCCGTTGGGGTCGGTCACCTGGAACAGGCGCTCGCCCCAGGGCTCCTCGCGCAACGGCATGCTGATCTCGACACCCGCGTCACGAAGGAGCTTCTCCTGCCCGTCCAGGCCGCCGTCCAGGGTGAAGGCCAGGATGAGGCCGGAGGCGTGCTGGTCGCGCTGCTCCGGCGGCAGGACCTCGATGCCGCGGGCGAGCAGCACGATGTCCATCGCGTCGGCACGGGTGAGCGAGGCGAAGCCGTCCGCGGCTACCCGGACGGTGTAGCCCAGGTGCTCGGTGAGGAACGCCTGGGAGGCGGCGACGTCGGCAACGGTGAGCGAAACGGTGGACGTGGTGATCTGCAAGAAGGTCTCCGTGAGAGATGAGAACGGCTGAGCGAGACACGAGTGGCCGGTTCGAACGGCCCAGGCCGACGTTGACCACGACGGCCGACGACCGCTGTGGACGTGGCCCGCCATGGACGCGACCGCCATGGACATGGCCCGCCATGGGCGTGACGCAGCGAACGTCGTCAGTGGCGGACGCGGTTGGGGGCGGGGATCAGTGAGGGCGGCGGCGGGGAAGGTTGCGGGTCACTTGCGGGTCCCGCCATCCCCGTGCGCCATGGTCGGCGGACGGTCTGCGGAGCCCGCCGCCCGGGACGGAGATCGGCTGCGACGTGCGGTCGCGGCCCTCCGACGCCCCGAGGTCGATCTTGAAAGCTACAGCCGGGAAGAGCTTGAGTTCCAAGCAGGTTCTCCTTATCGTTCATCGGTCGCAAACTTACGACGGACGTAAATATAGCCCGAGACCCTGAGGGGTGTCAACATAAAAATACGACGAGGGTAAGATTTCCTCATGGCTCACGAGACCTCGCCCGCACCCGGCCTCCGCGAATCCAAGAAGCAGGAGACCCGGCAGCTCATCTCCGACCACGCCACCAGGCTGTTCATCGCCCAAGGGTTCGAGCAGACCACCATCGCCGAGATCGCCACCGCCGCCCGCATCGCCAAGAAGACGGTGACCAACTACTTCCCGCGCAAGGAGGACCTGGCCTTCGACCATCAGGAGGCGTTCACCTCCGCGCTGGCGGACGCCGTCGCCGCCCGCGATCCCGGCGAATCGGCCCTGTCGGCTCTACGCCATGCCTTCCTGGCCTCTGTCGCGGCCCAGGATCCGGTGGCCGGGTTCTCCGGTCCGGAGTTCGCCCGCATGATCGCTGACAGCCCCACCCTGACGTCCTGCCTGCGCGGCCTGCACGACCAGCGCGAACAGCACCTCGCCCGGGCCCTCGCCGACGCCACCGGCACGACGGCGGACGACATCACCGTCCAGACCGCCGCCGGGCTGCTGGGAACCGTGCACCGGGTGCTGTTCCAGCGGATCCACGAACTGACCCTGGCGGGCCTGCCCAACGACCGCATCGCCGACACGATCGCCACCGACGCCACCCGCGCCTTCGACCTCCTCGAACCCGCCCTCTCCAACTACGCCGCCGCATGACGACCGCCTGAAGGCCCACCCCAAACCCAGGAGGCCTCCAGCCCCAGAGGACCACCGGACTCCGGGTGCCGCCGGACTCCGGGGCAGGGCCGGCTGTTGGCCGGCCGGACGGGGGCTACCAGGGCACCACGCCCGCTCAAGGCCGTCCCAGTGTCAGGAGTTGGCTGGGTCAGGGGCCAGGGGTGGGGTGGGTCGGGGTTGCCAGATTGTCAGGAAGGCTTCGGCCAGGGCGCAGGCGCCGGCGTACGGCCCCTCGGCATGGGACAGGGCGGCGGCGGTGATCTCCGTGACGCGGTTCTCGACCAGGTGGCCGACCTCGTCCGCGGTGGCGACCGTCCCCGCCCGTTCGGCGAGGTAGCCGATCGTGGCCCCTGCGCCGCAGACGAAGTCCGCCAGCGCCACCACGCCCCGTTCCCCCAGGGTCCGCAGCCCCTGGGCGGTGTAGGGCACGTTCGCGGCCGGCGCGACCAGGCCGGCACGCAGCGTCGCCGCCCGCCGCGCCGACAGGGTGCCGGTCCGCGCGCCGGGGACCAGCACGTCGGCGGGCACCTCGTACAACGCCTCCGGCGGCAGCACGGGCAGGCCGAGCCGGGGCACGCACGCGTCGCCGTGCTCGGCGCGCAGTTCCTCCAGGGCCGCGACGTCCAGTCCGGCGGGGTCGCTGACGCACCCGTGCAGGGTGGACAGGGCGACCAGGCGCGCGCCGCGCCGCGCCGCCTCTCGCACGACGGCGCTGCCGACCTTGCCGAAACCCTCCACCGCCAGCGTCCGCCCGGCCAGCCCGCCGAGCGCCGTCGCGGCGGCCACGACCACGCCCAGCCCGGTCACGACGGTGTCCGCCAGCTCGCCGCCGGCCTCCCCGTGCATGATCGAGTCGGCCCGGTACCCGGGCAGCGCCGCGAAGTCCTGGGTCCGCGTGCCCAGGTCCGAGGAGGTGAGGAAGGTGCCCTTCTCGACCAGTGGCGCGACCTCCCGGCAGAAGCGCGCCACCGTGGCCGCCCGGTCGGCCGGCGAGGCCCGCAGCACCGCCTTGGCCCCGCCGATCCGCTCGCCGAGCACGGCCAGCTTGTACGTCATCGCCCGCGCCAGCAGCCCCGCCTCCTCACGGGTGACGTCCGGCGCCAGCCGGGTGCCGCCCGCGCTGACCGGGCAGTCCAGGTCGAAGGCGATGCAGCCGTCCACCGAGACGAGTTCCATGATCCTCATCCGCGCTCCCCGCGTCCGTGCGAACCGTGCCTGCCGCCCAATCTCGGCGCCGCCCGGCCGCCTGTCCATGGGCCGGCGTCAACCGGAATGGCCGCCTGGAACACGCTCCGGCGCCGGCCCATGGGGCAGGCGGCCGGGGTGCCCGGCCGCCTGCCCACGGGTCAGGGAGCGTTGTAGCCCAAGGTGTACGGACCGGTCCCGGAGTAGGAGTGCACCCGGTAGCGGTAGTACCCGGCCGCGCCGGTGTAGGTGAGCGTCTCGTCGGCTCCCGCCCCGGCGCTCTGGGCGACCGTCGCCCACGTGGACCCGTTCCAGCGCTGCAGGTACAGGTCGAAGTCGGCGCCGGACGGGCCGGCCAGGCACGCCTGGTGCGGGCCGGTGACGGTGGTCTGCAGATATCCGCCGTCGGGCTGGTACTGCTCCGCCCCGGAGGCCAGCGTCCCGGACTTGGTGGTCTCGTAGCCGGAACAGCCGCCCGCGGCGGCCACGGACAGGGCGAAGGAGACCGTGTGGGTGGCGGCCGGGCCGGTCGCGGACACCGTGATCACGTACATGCCGCCGGGCGTCTGCGCGGAGGTGGAGACCGTCATGACGGACGTGCCGCCCGACTGGACGCTGGGCGGCGCGAACGTCGCGGTGGCCCCGGCCGGCAGCCCGGAGGCCGCGAACTGCATCTGCTGCGGCCCGCCGCGCGTGACGGCGGTGGAGATGGTGCTCGTGGTCGACCCGCCCGGTGTGACGCCGCCGCTCGTGGGCGAGAGCGAGATCGCGAAGTCGTCGCCGCCGCCGTTCGGCGGGGTGTTGTCGATCAGGCCGGAGATCTCGTTGTACACCTCGGTGATGCGCGTCCCCCAGTTGGGGCAGCCGCCGAGGTGGTGCAGCGCGATCACCTTGTGGCTGGAGGCGGCGATCACCGGGGAGCCGGAGTTCCCGCCGGAGGTGTCGCAGCGGTAGCCGGTGTTGACGCCCGACGACACCACGTCGATCTTGCAGGCCGCGCCGCCCTGCGTGTCCTCGTACAAGGACAGGCGCTTGGGCAGGGTGTCGCCGTGGCCGGGGATGTAGATGCGCTCGCCCGCCACCGGGGGCCGCGGATCGAGGTACAGGGTGCCGAACTGCTGGATCGCGGCGAAGTCGGCGACGCTGAAGAGCGTGTAGTCGAGCGCTTCGAGTGCGCTGGTCTTCAGGAACTGGCCGCCGCCGACCTTCGTCCCGGCGCCCGGGTTGTTGCCGCCGCAGGTGACGCAGTCGTAGTCGAACTGGAACTCGCTGGCGCTCAGGTCGGCGGCGCTCTCCATGCAGTGGTGGTTGGTCAGCATGCGGTTGGTGTTGCCGACCCGCCAGGCCGTGCAGTAGCCGAGGCCGTTGAGCAGCTGGCGGGCCACGGCGCGGCTGCGGGCGTACTCGGTGGGGTTGCTGTCCTTGTAGCACACCACGTCGCGCCGCGCGTCGGTGCCGCAGACGCTGAACGTCCGCGGCGTCAGGGCCGCGGCCTCCGCGGTGGTGTAGCCGCGGAAGTACCGGTCGATGCGCACGCCGAAGCCCTGCCGGGCCAGCCGGACGGCGTTGCGCGGCCCGGACGCGTGCAGGGTGACCACCGCCGTGTCGCCGTCCACGGAGAGCGCGGCGAAGCCGGGGACGCCGTGCAGCGTGTACCCGGAGCCGGCCGGGTAGCGCCCGCGGGTGGGGTCGCCGTAGTAGGTGTGGACCTCGCGGCCGTCCGGCGAGGAGACGGTGACGTAGTCGCCGGGCACGAGGGTGAGCGCGGCGAAGTGCACCTTGACGTAGCGGGAGCCGGGGCGGGTGACGCGCGTGCTCCAGCTCCGTCCGGCGGCGCCGTAGGGCAGGGACAGGTCGGCGAGCACCTCCTCGCCGGCCGGGGAGACCCGGCTGTCGATCTGCGCCCGCAGCGGTGCGGCGGGGGCCTGCGCGAGGGCGGGGGCCGGGGTCGCCGGCGCGACGACGGCCAGCGCGGCGATCAACGCCGTGGCCGCCGCTCTCCATCGGGAAGGACTCATGCGGGGGACACCTCCACGTGAGGGGTGACCGAAGCAGGCCGCCGGTCGCCGGGAGCCGGGCCCGGTCCGGGCGCGTAGGCCGCGCCGGCCAGGGGCCGGCGGAGCCGGCGAACAGGCGGCCCGCCGTGGTGGGGGGTGGGCAGAGGGTAACTCCGCCTCCCATCCGTACCGTTATCGGTAGCGATACCGATATTTCGGGTTATCGGGCCGAAAGCTCTAGTACGTCACATCTACCGGCCCGAACGGGTCGGAGTGATGTACAAAATCATTGACACGATGTCCGCCTTCTTTTACGTTCATCATGTCTACTTTCTTTGACATGGAGACCTGCCTTGAAGGCCATCACCCGGCACGTCTACGGCCCCCCGGCCCTCACCGACCTCGACCGTCCCGCCCCCGGCCCCGGCCAAGCGCTCCTGCGCGTGCACGCCGCCTGCCTCGACCACGGCGTCTGGCACCTCGGCGCCGGGCTGCCCTACCCCGTCCGCCTGGCCACCGGGCTGCGCCGCCCCCGCTCGCCCCTTCTCGGCCGCGACGTCGCCGGGACCGTCGAGGCCGTCGGCCAGGAAGTCACCGGCCTGGCGGCCGGCGACGAGGTCTTCGGCGTCTGCGACGGCGCGCTCGCCGAGCACGCCGTCGCCCGCGCCGACCGCCTCGTCCCCAAGGCGCCCGGCCTGTCGTTCGAGGCCGCCGCCGCCGTCCCGACCAGCGGCCTGACCGCGCTCCAGGCGCTGCGCGACCACGCCCGCCTCCGCCCGGGGCAGCGCGTGCTGGTCATCGGCGCGGGCGGCGGGGTGGGGACGTTCGCCGTCCAGCTCGCCAAGGCGCGCGGCGCGCACGTCACCGGCGTCTGCGGCCCCGGCAAGGGCGACCTCGTCCGCTCACTCGGCGCGGACGAGATCGTCGACCACACCCGCGAGGAGCCGCCCGCCGGCCGCCACGACGTCGTCATCGACACCGCGGGCAACCGTCCCCTGCGGGACCTGCGGCGGCTGCTCACCCGCCGGGGCACGCTCGTGATCGTCGGCGGCGAGAACGCCTCCGGCCGCTGGCTGCACGGCACCGGCCGGCAGCTCCGGGCGACGGCGCTGTCGCCGTTCGTCCGGCACACCCTGCGCGCCCCGATCACCCGGACCGACCCGGCGGACCTGCGCCACCTGGCCGGCCTCGCCGCCACCGGCGAGCTCACCCCCGTGGTCGGCAGGACGTTCCCGCTCGCCGGCTTCCCCGACGCGATGGATCACCTGCGGACGGGCCACGCGACCGGCAAGGTCGTCATCGTCATGCCCGGAACGAGGTAGGTCACCAGTCGCCGGCCTCGACGCGGGTGTTGCGCAGCGGCTCGCCCGAGCCCTCGGCGGGCGCCGCCCACGACACCGCGTTGGCCAGGATCCGCCGCACGCCCGGCTGGTGGAAGACCGGGTAGTTCTGGTCGCCGGGGCTGAAGTAGAAGACGCGTCCCTTGCCGCGCCGGTAGCAGCAGCCGCTGCGGAACACCTCGCCCCCGGAGAAGGAGCTGACGAACACCAGCTCGTCGGGCGCCGGGACGCCGAACGGCTCGCCGTAGGTCTCCTGCTCGGGGATGACCAGCGGCTGGGGCACGCCCGCGGCGATCGGGTGGGCCGGCTCCACCGTCCAGACCAGCTCGCGGTCGGCGCTGTCGCGCCAGTTGACCGTGCAGGTGGTGCCCATGAGGGCGCGGAAGACCTTGGAGTAGTGGCCGGAGTGCAGCACCAGCAGGCCCATCCCGGCCCAGACGCGCTCGCACACCCGCGCCACGACCTCGTCGTCCACCTCCTCGTGCGCCGCGTGCCCCCACCAGGTGAGCACGTCGGTGCCGGCCAGCGTCGCGGCGTCGAGGCCGTGCTCGGGGTCCTGCAACGTCGCGGTGCGCACGCGCACCCGCTCCCCCAGGTGCTCGCGCAGGCCGCCGGCGATCGCGCCGTGCATGCCCTCGGGGTAGCGGCGGCGCACCTCCTCCTCCCGCTGCTCGTGTACGTTCTCGCCCCAGACGGTCACGTTGATGCTCACGCGCGATGTTCTCCCTCCGGACCTGCCGCACCTACCGTCCGGTCCTTACCCGTCCGCCCGCCGGTTCCGCCTCCGGTGGGCGGGCGGAAAATGTCTCGCGGGAGCAAGGACGGTTTGGGTAGGTTCGCCAGTGACCATGGAAGTCATGCGAAGCCGCGCGCCGGCAGGCGTCCCGCCGGACGGCCGTCCTGTCGAGATCGCCTGCGACGAGTCCGGCGCGGAGGGCGAGAAGCTCGTCGGCGGCAACACCGACGTGTTCGCCCACGCCGGCGTCTCCCTCGACGTCGCCGCCGCGGCCGACTGCGTACGCGAGCTGCGCCTCAGGGCGCCCTCACCGGTCACCGAGTACAAGGCCGGGCACGTGCTGCGCGAGAAGAACCGGGCCACCCTGGTCTGGCTGCTCGGCCCGTCGGGCCCCATCCTCGGCCGGGCCCGCGTGCACCTGACCGACAAGGCGTACTTCGCCGTGAGCAAGGTGACCGACCTGCTCGCCGGCCACCACTCCAGCCTCGGCCTCGACCAGGACGAACGCTCAGCCGCCCGGGCGATCACCCTCTACCAGGAGGGCCGCCACGCCTTCGGCCCCGCCCGCTGGACGGCCTTCCTCGACGCCTTCAACCACCTGCTGCGGGCCAGGAACGGCCGCGGCCCCGAGATCTCCGCCGATGCGGCCTTCGAGCTGGTCGCCGACCTGCGCACCACCCCGGGCCCGGCCGGCGAGATCATGGCCGAGCTGTGGGCCGCCCGGCCGCTCGTGGACGCCTTCACCGCGCGCCTGCTCGACGACCCGCACGTCTTCCCCGCCCTCGACCCGCTGATCC
Organism: Nonomuraea sp. NPDC049624; assembly: GCF_040675255.1. Classification (NCBI taxonomy): domain Bacteria; kingdom Bacillati; phylum Actinomycetota; class Actinomycetes; order Streptosporangiales; family Streptosporangiaceae; genus Nonomuraea; species Nonomuraea sp. NPDC049624. The sequence goes on from NZ_JBFAOR010000009.1 coordinate 71,802, forward strand.
CGGCCATCGCGCACGCGGTCGCCCACTGGGGCGCGGGCGGCCGGCCCGTCTCGGTGGTGCACGACCGGCAGACGACGCTGACCGAGGAGCGCGTCGAGCGGCTGCGGCAGCTGCTCGCCCGCCCGGACGGCCCCGCCGGCCCGCTGGTGCTGACCAGCCTGACGCTGGTGGCCTCGCATCTCGACCCCCGCGTCCAGGTGGCCGACATCGTCGCCGGAGTGGCACGCAAGATCGCCTCCGAGGAGCTCAACGGCCGCGGCGACCCCGAGCTGACCGCCCTGCTCCGCCCGTACGTGGACCTCGCGTCGGTCTGGCCGGACGAGCGCAGCCGGGCCGCGCTGATCGAGGGTCAGCCGAGCCAGGCGCGCGCCTCGGCGGCGGCCTCCGGGTCGAGCACCGGCTGGGAGTAGACCTCGATCAGCGTGCGCATCAGCAGGCGCTCGCCCTCCGGCGTGGACAGGTCGGCCCCCATGCCGCGGCAGACGTGCGGGTACAGGACCGTGACCGACAGCGCCATCGCGGCCATCACCGCCGCCCGCGCCCCCGGCGGCACGTCCGGCGGATCGGATCGTTCCTGGTCGGCGGCGGCCAGCCAGCGCTCGCCGAGCCGGGTCATCTCGTCGAACAGCGGCGCGGCCCAGCCCTCGGTCAGCGCCCGCGCCAGGTAGGCGCGGTAGGGGCCGAGCGCGGCCACCGGGTTGAAGCCGGCCGGCGGGCGGCCGGCGGCCTCGGCGTTGAGCCGGCGCACCGTCTTCATCAGGTGCTCGTCGCACGCCTCGCGCAGCGCCTGCTTGGAGCCGAAGTGGTGGCGGACCAGGCCGAGCGAGACGCCCGCCGACTCGGCGATGTCGCGGATCGTGGCCCGCTCGAACCCGTGCTCGCCGATGTGCCGGATCGCCGCGTCGCGGATGCGGGCCCGCGCGGTGAGGTCCTCCGGGTCCTGGACGGTTGTCATCACACCACCGATTCGTACAGCGGACTGTTCACCGGACAAGCATCCTATACCGGCGTGCAGCCCCGCCTGGCCCCGGCCGCGCGGGAGCGGCCGCCGGCGACTACGCTCCTGCCCTGTGCCGACGTTCGAACTGCCCCTGCGCCTGGACACCACGATCCGGCCCTACGACTGGGGTTCCGTCACCGCCATGCCCGAGCTGTTCGGCACCGAGCCGACCGGCCGCCCGCAGGCCGAGCTCTGGATGGGCGCCCATCCCGCCGACCCGTCGATCGCCGGCGGCGTGCCCCTCGACCGGCTCATCGCGGGCGACCCCGTCGCCGCCCTCGGCGCGCCGGCGGTCGCCAGGTTCGGGCCCGCGCTGCCGTACCTGCTGAAGGTGCTCGCGGTCGCCCGGCCGCTGTCGCTCCAGGTCCACCCGACGATCGCGCAGGCCGAGGCCGGGTTCGCCGCCGAGGAGGCGCGCGGCGTGCCGATCGGCGACCCGGCCCGCACCTACAAGGACCGCTCGCACAAGCCCGAGATGGTCTGCGCGGTCACGCCCTTCCACGGGCTGTGCGGCTTCCGCTCCCCCGTCGTCACCGCCGGGCTGCTCGGCCGGCTCGGCGTGCCGGGCCTGCAGCCCTGGATCGACGCGCTCGCCGTCCGGCCCGCCGGGCAGGCCCTGCGCGCGGTCTTCGCGCAGATGCTGGACGACGCCTCCGCGCCGCTGCGCGCCCAGGTCGAGGACGCCCTCGCCGGCAGCTCCGACCCGGACCTGGCCCCGTACGCCGACATCGCCGCGGCCTGCCCCGGCGACCCAGGAGTGGTGGCCGCGCTGCTGCTCAACCACGTCGACCTGCGGCCCGGCCAGGCCCTCTACCTCGGCGCCGGCGTGCCGCACGCCTACCTGGGCGGCGTCGGCGTGGAGATCATGGCCAGCTCCGACAACGTCCTGCGCTGCGGACTGACCAGCAAGCACGTCGACGCGCCCGAGCTGATGCGGGTGGTCGACTTCACGCCCGCCGAGCCGCACCTGGTCGAGCCCGAACGTCCGGCCGGCGGGGAGCGGCGCTACGTCCCGCCCGCCCCGGAGTTCGCCCTCACGCGCTACGACCTCGGCGAGGCCGCCTCCTTCGAGCTGCCCGGCGGACTGCCCCGGATCGTGTTGTGCCTGGAAGGCGAGGCTCGTCTCGGCCCGGATCGGGGCGAGCTGACGCTGCGGCCCGGCGAGTCGGCGTTCGTGCCGGCCGTCGCGGGCGCCGGCCTGTCCGGCAAGGGTGTGGCGTACGTGGCCCAGCCAGGCGCCTTTACGATGTAGATCAGCGCGACGGGGACATTTCGGCCGGCGGTTGAACGTCGTCTTCCTAGGCTCCTGCCATGAACACGGCAACCCTCGGCCACGTCGCCATCGAACCCAGCATCCTCTACTTCGGCACCCCGGTCGTGCTGCTGAGCACGGAGAACCCCGACGGCTCGGCCAACCTGGCCCCGATGTCGTCGGCCTGGGCGCTGGGCCGGACCGTCGTGCTCGGCCTCGGCGCCGACGGGCAGACCGCGCGCAACCTGGCCGACCGGCCCGAACTGGTCGTCAACCTGCCGGCCCCGCACCTGTGGCCGCAGGTGGAACGGCTCGCGCCGCTCACCGGCCGCGACCCGGTGCCCGACACCAAGGCGGCCGGCTGCCGCTTCGAGCCGGACAAGTTCGGCGCGGCGGGCCTGCGCCCCGAGCCGTCGGAGACCGTACGGCCGCCGCGCGTGGCCGAGTGCCCCCTGCAGCTGGAGGCGGCCGCCGCGCGGATCCTGCCGAACGAGTCCGAGGACTTCGTCATCGTCGAGGCCGTCGTGCGCAGGGTGCACGCCGACCCGCGGATCGTGGTCCCCGGCACCCAGCACGTGGACCCGTCGGCGTGGAGCCCGCTGCTGTACAACTTCCGCCACTACTTCGGCCTCGGCCCGGAGCTCGGCCACTCCTACCGGTCGCAGACGGCCTGAGCGCCGCGGCGGGTCAGCCGGCCCGCGAGGCGCACCCGGCGTACGAACCGGCCGATGAGGAGACGGACTCCGCCGACGCCAGCGCCGACGGCTCCTCCAGCCCGCGCGGCGGCGGCGTGGGACGGTCGGCCGCCACGGTCAGCACGAGCGGCCCGAACCGGCGCCACCACCCGTGCGCCACCCCGCGCCCGCCCGCGCGCACGGTCAGCCCGCTCCACCCGTCGCGGGGCCGGCCGCAGCCCAGCGAGACCTCCAGCGCCCGGTGCTCGGCGCGGCGCAGCACCTGCGCGGCGCTCTCCTTGGCCGACCACAGCAGGCTGCCCAGCAGCGGGTCGTCGCCGGCGATCCGCTGCTCCTGGCGGGTGAACCGGTCGGCGACGAACCCCGGTCCGCGCGGCTCGACCAGTTGCAGGTCGCAGCCGACGGCCCCCGGCTCCAGGCCGAGCAGGCACACCGCCCACCCGGCGCGGCTGGTGATCGAGATGCCCACCGGCAGCGGGCGGCCGTCCCGCCACGCCTGCGCCGCGCCGTCGGGGCGGCGCCGCACGTCGGGGTCGCCGGCGGGGCCGGGGCAGACCAGGTGCAGCGCCTGACTGACGGTCCAGCGGGCGAGCGGGTGCTCGGCGGGCCGCCCGTCGCCCGTCCGGTCCTCCCCCGCCGGGAGTTGCCCCTCCCCGCGAGCCAGCCACCTCATCGAGCCTCCATTCCGCGCTCCCGCGCTATGGATGACCTCCGGCCGCGGCACGGCGGCCGGGATCGCGTGATCGACCGACCCGGCCGCCACGCCCGGACGGCCGTCTCGCGCAGCTTGTCCGCCCGCACCTCCTCGAACGCCTCGAACGCCTCGTGCGGCGGCGGACGCGCCGAGCGCCGCCCCGCGTGCGTGCATACCCGTACGTGCCCGCGCTCCGCCGCCGGACACCCGCGGGACCTCTCGACTAGTGTGATCTTGTGACCGGAATTTTCACAGTGTTCCCAGCCTCGCCGGGCGACGGTGAGACGCTGGGAGAGATCCACGCCGAATCCTGGAAGGCCGCCTACGCCGGCTTCTTCTCCCCCGACTTCTTCGACCGGGCCGTGCGCCACCGGCGCGGCAAATGGCACGACGTGCTCGCCGAGACCCCGGCGGGCCTGGTGCTGGCCGCGCTCGACGGGCGCCGGCTGGCCTTCTCCTCCTTCGGGCCCTCGCCGTCCCGGGCGGGCGCGGCGGAGATCCTCGGCTTCTACGGCCACCCCGACGGCTGGGGCACGGGCGTGGCCGCCGCCCTGATGACCGACACCCTGCGCCGCATCCGCGACGAGGGCTTCACCCGGGTGCACCTGTGGACGCCGCGCGACATGCCGCAGGCCCGCCGGTTCTGCGCCAAGAGCGGCTTCACCGAGTCCGGCGCCGCCCGCACCCACGACTACGGCGACGGCAACCCCGTCGAGCAGGTCGAGTACGAGCTGTCCTTCCCCTGACCCCAGCGCCCTTCCCACGCGTGCCGACTTGACAGAGTTCCCCGGCGTATTTCGCGGTGAATACCCCGCCGCGGGCTCTCTCGTTGACCGTCTCCACGGCCCATGGCAACCATTCTTGAGTATGGCCAAGCGGGCACGAGAAACGGTCGAGTGATCGCGTGAGAGGAATGGCATGAGCGCGAATGCTTTGTACGCCGGTCGAGACTGGAAACTCGACCACGACAAGCGAGTCAAGGTCAGCAACGCGGAACTTCGTTACACCGTCGTGGGGCGCGGCGAGCCCGTCCTGTGCATCCACTGCACCTCCATTTCGGACGGTCTCATCACGCCGCTCCTGAAGTACAACCCGGAGCTGCTGGACAAGTACCAGTTCATCAGCTATTACCGCGCCGGTTACAACGGCAGCACGCTGGAGAAGGACAGCCTCAGCATCGAGGAGGGCGCCGAGCACGCCAAGCAGCTCCTCGACCACCTCGGCATCGACAAGGCGCACGTCATGTCGTACTCCTTCGGCGGGGTGATCGGCTTCCAGTTCATGCTCTCCTACCCCGAGCGCACGCACTCGGCGGTGCTGCTGGAGCCGTACCTGCCGCGTGAGGGCGCCGAGGCCGAGAAGGCCAACAACGACGCCGTGATGACGGCCATCGAGCTGGTGCAGAAGGGCGACAAGCTCACCGCCGCCTGCGACTTCATGGCCGCCGTCTGCGGCCCGAGCTACCTCGGCTCCGTGGACATGACCTGCCCCCTCGACGTGTGGGAGCGGGTCGAGGAGTGCGCGGACGTCACGTTCAAGGTCGACTTCCCGGCGCTGGGCGGCTGGGGCTTCCGCATGTCCAAGGCCGACCAGCTCGTGCCGGAGAAGCCGCGGATGCCGGTGCTGGCCGTGATGGGCCTGGACAGCGAGGCGGCCATGCCCGGCTTCCGCGAGGCCCAGCACTTCCTCATGAACTGGCTGCCCCAGGCCGAGCGCTGCGGCATCGTCGGCGCCACCCACGGCCTGCAGATCATGAACCCGAGAGCGGTCGGCGAAGGCGTCTCGGCCTTCCTCGCCAAGCACCCGATGCAGTAGCACCCGATGCAGTGAGAGGAGAGCGATGTCGGATCTGACGGCTGAGCGACTGGCGGCGGCACACCAGGCGCTGCGGTCCGGCGACCGCGAGCGCGCGCTGGAGTACTGGCACCCCGACGTGCGGTTCCAGTCCCCCGGCAACCACCCGTACGCCGGATGGCACGACGGCCTGGACGCCTTCATGGGCTTCATCAAGACCTGGCAGCGGCTGGCCGGCGGCACTCTGCGCATGGAGCAGATCGCCTGCCTGGTCAACCCGGTGGACGGCTACACCATCGACGTCAACCGGTGCACCGCCGTGCGCAAGCGCACCGGCTCGGACGGCACCTCCTTCTACGAGCACCTGCAGATGGAGGGGGTGGACCTGATGCGGTGGGAGAACGGCCGCATCGTGGAGGGCCGCGGCGGCATCTTCGGCGACGGTACCGCCAACTTCAGCTCGTTCTTCGGCCCGATCGGCCCCGACGGGCGCAGATCCGACGACTGAGCGGGCGATCCCCGGCGGGCCGGTCGGTACCGGCCCGCTTTCTCGTGCCCGCGGGCCGTCCCGGCCTTCCTTCGTGCCCCTTTTTCCGCAGGAACGCGCCCACAGGAGAAGACATGACCCGTTTGCGTGGCGTCCTCCGCGCCTCCGCCGCCGCCCTGGCCGTCACCGCCGCGCTGGCGGCGGCGACGCCGGCCCAGGCGCTCCTGGCCCCGTCCTTCCGGGCCGTGGACCCGCCCGGCGACCCCACCACCCTCTGGAGCGTCGACGTGCTGGACGCCGCCCACGCCTACGCCGTCGGCTGGCGCGGCTACGACGGCTCGCCGGACACCTCCGTGCTGCGCTGGGACGGCTCGTCCTGGAGCAGGCTGCCGCTCACCGCCGGGTACGACGTGCCGAGCCCGTGCTGCGTCGCGGCCGTCGCGCCGGACCAGGTGTACGTGACCGGCAGCAAAAGCATCGCCGACGTGTCCTGGCCGCGCTCGGCGTTCTGGAACGGCTCGGCCTGGTCGGAGATTCCGCCCCCGCCCGGCTGGACGCCCCCGGTGCCCGGCGACGAGTGGACCGGCCCGCTCGCCGCCACCAAGGACGGCTCGCTCTGGTCGATCAGGTACAAGAGCAGCGGCGGCACCGACATCCTGCGCCTGCGCCAGGGCTCCTGGACGGTCTACCCGCGCACCGAGAACCTGGGCCTGCTGCGCGCCGTGGACGGCGGCGACCAGATCGTCTTCGCCGCCGAGAACGGCGTCGTCCTGTGGGACGGCACGGCCCTGCGCTCGCTGGGCAGGCCCGGCGTCAACCCGCGGGGCGTGTACGTCGAGGGCCCGGGCAGGATCTGGGTCAGCGGCTACCAGCCCCGGGCGAACCGGCCCGCGACCCCGGCGATCGCCCGCTACGACGGCGCCCGCTGGACCGTCTCGGCGCTGCCCGGCGCCCCGGGCAACGGCTCGGCCAGCATCAGCGGCGACGGCGAGGGCCACCTGGTCATCCCGACCGGCGGCGGCACCACCTCGCCCGCCTACCTGTACTTCGACGGCGCCTCGTGGACCCGGGTCAGCGGCCCGGCCCGCCCGTCGGCCGGGTACGCGGGCGCGTACGCGGTGGACCGCGTGCCCGGCACGTCCACGATCCTGTCGGTGGGCGGCGCCAACGTGACCAACCTGACCGGGTTCGCGATCAGTGACGTGATCAGCCCCCGCTGAGCCGGGCGGCGCGGACCCCGTGAGCGGGGAGGGGCGGCAGGCCCCTCCCCGCTCACGCGCGCCCGCCGCCCGCGCGGCCCTGGCGGATCGCCGTGACGAGCGTGCCGGCCAGCAGCAGCGCCGAGGTGACCGTCAGGACCACGCCCAGCCGGTGCAGCCCCTCGTCGGTGGCGCGCTCGCCGTAGGTCACGCTGATGAGCAGCGCCGAGCAGATCGCCCCGGCGTACTGCGAGGTGCGCAGCAGGCCGGCGGCCATGCCGATCCGGCCGGGCGGCGCCTGGGCGTACATGGCGGCCTGGTTGCCCACGATGTTGAGCCCGTTCTGCACCCCGAAGACCATGCTGAGCAGGCACAACGACAGGATGGACGCGCCGCCGTCGAGGGCCGGCAGCCAGGCGCAGCCGGCCAGCAGGGCCGCGGCGCCGGCCGGCAACATCCAGCGCGCCGTGCCTGAGGCGCCGTCGGCCCGCGCGGCCAGCCCCGAGACCACCGCGCCCACGGCCGAGGTGGGCATCAGCAGCAGCCCGGCGATCGCCGCCGTCAGCCCTCTGCCCTGCTCCAGCCACTGGGTCCAGCCGTACAGGAAGCCGTAGGTGGCCATGAAGGTCACCGCGTTGCGCAGGTAGGTGACCAGCAGCGGCCGGTTGCCGGCCAGGTCGCGCAGGCTGCCGCCGCCGTCCGCGCCGGAGCGCTCGTACGGCTCGTCGCGCGGCAGCCACAGCAGCGCCGAGACCACCCCGGCCACCGCCATCGGCAGGTTGACCAGGAAGATCCAGCGCCAGCCGCCGAGCGCGTCGAGCAGCCCGCCGAGCGGCGGCCCGAGCACCATGCTGACCTGCCCGGCCATGGCCAGCGCGCCCATCACCGAGGCGGGCGCGGCGCCGCCGGACCGCTGCGACCTGCGGCGGACCATGCTCATGGCGGCCGGGTAGGCGGCCGAGGTGCCGAGGCCGATCACCACGCGGGCGGCCACGAGCAGGCCGAGAGTCGGCGCCCAGTAGCCGAGCAGCCCGCCGGCCGCGACCGTGACGAGCCCGGCCAGGTAGACGCGGCGCGGGCCGAGCCGGTCGGCCAGCCGGCCCAGCACCGGCTGGCCGATCGCGGTGGCCAGGTACAGGGCCGACACCAGCCAGGAGGTGGCGTCGGCGCCCACGCCGAAGTGGTGGGCGATGGGCACGAGCGCGATGGCGATGATCGAGGAGTTGATCGGGTTGAGCAGCGAGCCGACCGAGACCGCCGTGACGAAGCGGGGGCCGAAGGCGGCCTGGCCTGGCTCGCTGTCCGGCCGCGGCGGCGCGGTCACAGCTGGTACTTCTCCTCTAGCTTCTCGTAGATGTCGATCTTGTAGTCGATGGCAGCCAGGTCGTCCTTGAGCTGGTCGATGCGCTTGGCCACCTCCTCGCGGTGGGTGAGCAGGATCTGCTTGCGCTCGGCGGTCGTGCTCTCGCCGGCACGCACCAGCTCGGCGTAGCGGCGGACGTCGGCGATGGACATCCCGGTGCCGCGCAGCCTGGTCAGGAAGCGGATCCAGGCCAGATCACGCTCGGTGTAGCGGCGGTGCCCGTTCCCGCCGCGCGGCGGCGTCTCCCGCATCAGGCCGGCTTTCTCGTAATAGCGCAGCGCGTGGGCGCTGAGGCCGGTCTCGGCTGCGACTTCCGCGATCGTCAGGCTCTGACTCATACCGATCATTGTCGCCCTTCGAGCGCGATCCAAGTCAAGTGCATTCGCCGGAATTCCGGTGAATGCGGGTTCGGACTTGACGGAATGGGACCGGCTACCTCCATACCGCCCGGTCACCGCCGGACGGCGCGTTGACGCGTTTTCCGGCGGCTGAACATGATTCTTCCGTAGCGCCGGACGAAATGGTGGTGCCAATGGCGAAGAGCGAATTCGTGAGATTCCTCGGCGATCTCCGGGAGAATCCGCAAAGACGCGCTGAGTATAGCGCGAGAAATCTCAGTCAATTGTTGTTCCACGCCTCCGACGAGGGCTTCCGGTTCACCGCCGAGGAGCTGGTGTCGGTGGTCGGTGCCCTGGAGATCGAGGTCATCGTCGCCAAGGACGGCGAGTCCGTCGACGGCGGCAGCACGCTCTGGCGGCACATGTGGGGCAGGCGTTACCTGGACTACCTGCTCGATCACGTGGTGGCCAGGTTCGGGGCGGAGGAGCTGCGCGGGTTCGCGGCCGACGAGAGGCGGCCGGTGGCATGAGCGGGACGAACCTGATCGCGTTCCTGCGCCTGGCGGGCTCGCGCGCCGACGTGCTGGAGTCGCTGAAGGACAAGAGCAAGGCGGAGGTCATCGCCGCCGCGGCCGAGCACGGGCTGCCGTTCTCCGAGGGCGACTTCAACGGCGTCGTGTGGGAGCTGGAGGAGCGTCTGGCCGACCTGCGCGGCGACGCCTTCGACGCCACCTTCCCGCTCTGGCGGACGATGTGGGGGCAGCACTACCTGGAGTTCCTGGTCGGCGACCTGCTGCCCGCGCTGGAGCGGGCCCGGCTGCTGGAGCCGTCGTGAGCGCCTACGACTACATCGTGGTGGGCGCGGGCAGCGCCGGGTGCGTCCTGGCCAGGCGGCTGCTGGACGCGCTGGGCTGCCGGGTGCTGCTGCTGGAGGCCGGCGGCCCGGACGACGCCGAGTGCGTGCACCGGACGGACGTGCCGTCGATGACGTCGATGTGGGGCTCGCCGGAGTTCGTGTGGGACTACGCCAGCACCCCGCAGCCGGAGCTGGGCGGCCGGGTCGTGCCCATCCCGCAGGGCCGCGTGACCGGCGGCGGCAGCTCGGTCAACGCCATGATGTACGTGCGGGGCAACCGCCGCGACTTCGACGGCTGGGCCGCGCTGGGCAACGACGGCTGGTCCTACGACGAGGTGCTGCCCTACTTCAGGCGCTCGGAGGACTACCCGGGCGGCTCGCCGGAGTACCGGGGCGGCGGCGGCCCGCTGAAGGTCGTGGACTACGGCTCGCCGTCGGACGCCTCGCGCGCCTTCGTGCAGGCGGCGATCGCCCGCGGCCGCGCCGACGGCACGGGGGACTACAACGGCCCCCGTCAGGAGGGCCTGGCCTTCTTCTACCAGTCCACCCGGGACAAGGACGGCCGCCGCTCCAGCACGTCGGAGGCGTTCCTGGCGCCGGTGCTCGGCGAGCCCGGCCTCACGCTGGAGACCGGCGCCGTCGTCACCCGCCTCACCGTCGAGGGCGGCCGGGCCACGGGCGTGGAGTACGTCAAGGACGGGCGCGCGCACCGGGCCACGGCCGCGCAGGAGGTCGTCGTGGCCTGCGGCGCGCTGGGCTCGCCTGCGCTGCTGCTGCGCTCGGGCCTCGGCCCGGCCGCGCACCTGCGCGAGCACGGCGTCGAGGTGGTCGCCGACCTGCCGGGCGTGGGCCGCAACCTGCAGGACCACGTGCTGTTCGGCATCGGCTACGAGAGCCTGCGCGAGCTGCCCTTCCCCGAGCTGCTGGCCGAGGCGGGGCTGTTCACCAACGTCCTGGGCGGCGACGGGCCGGACCTGCAGTTCTTCTTCGGTCCGGTGCAGTTCATCGACGACCGGTACAAGACGGACGGCCCGGGGTTCACCTTCGCGCCGATCCTGCTGCAGCCGGAGAGCAGGGGCGAGGTGCGGCTGCGTCCCGGCGACCCGCTGCGTCCGATCATCGACCCGCGCTACCTGGCGGCCGCCGCCGATCTGCGGCTGCTGACCGAGGCCGTCGTGCTGGCCAGGGAGCTGGTCTCGGACGCGGCCTTCGACTCCCTGCGCGGGCGGGAGCTGGCCCCCGGCCCCGGCGTGACGAGCCCGGCCGCCCTGGCCGAGTACGTGCGGGCCAGCGCCTCGACCGTGTGGCACCCGGCCGGCACCTGCCGGATGGGCCGCGACGACGAGGCGGTCGTCGCGCCCGACCTGCGGGTGCGCGGCGTGGACGGACTGCGCGTGGCCGACGCCTCGGTCATGCCGGTCATCACCCGGGGCAACACCAACGCGGCCACGATCATGATCGCCGAGAAGGCCGCCGACCTGGTCGCCGCATCGGCGCGGAGGTGAGCTGAGATGACACAGAGCTTCGACTTCGTCGTCGTCGGCGGCGGCACGGCCGGATCGGTCATCGCCGCCCGGCTGAGCGAGCTGCCCGGGGCCAGCGTGCTGGTCCTGGAGGCGGGCGACACGAAGGTCACGGACGCGGTCGAGGACCCGAGCCGGTGGAACGAGGTGCTGCTGACCGAGCTGGACTGGGCGTACATGAGCGAGCCGCAGCCGGGGCTCGGCGGGCGCCAGGTCTACTCGGCGGCGGGCCGCGGCCTGGGCGGGACCTCGAACGTCTACCACATGATCCACACGCGCGGCCGTCCTGCGGACTTCGACGCCTGGGCCTACGACGGCTGCCCCGGCTGGTCCTACGCCGACGTCCTGCCCTACTTCCAGCGCCTGGAGGGGCAGCGGGACGCGACCAACCCCACGGCGGGCCACGACGGCCCCATCAAGATCGTCAACGCCCGGGACATGGGCAACCCGGTCTCCCAGACGTTCGTGGACGCCTGCGTGGAGCTGGGTTACCCGCAGGTCGAGGACTTCAACGCCGACAGCTTCGGCGTCAGCTGGCACCACGTCGACATCGACGTCGACAAGGGCACCCGCTGCGGGGTGCGCGCCTCCTACCTGGAGCCGGCGCTGGAGCGGCTGAGCGTCGAGGTGGGCGCGCTGGCCACCCGGCTGCTGTTCGAGGGCGAGCGCTGCGTGGGCGTGGAGTACCTCAAGGACGGCGAGCTGCGGACCGTCAGGGCCGCGCATGAGGTGATCGTCAGCGCGGGCGCGATCCAGTCGCCCAAGCTGCTGCAGCTGTCCGGCATCGGCGAGGCCGGCGCGCTGGCCGCGCTCGGCATCCCGGTGGTCGCCGACCTGCCCGGCGTGGGCGCCAACTTCCACGACCACCCGCTGGTCATCGGCCCGATCGGGTACATGGAGGAGGCCGCGCCCGACCCGCGCGGCCAGGTCACCGAGGTCGGCCTGTTCTGGGGGTCGGAGCCGGGGCTGCCGGTGCCCGACATGGAGATCTGCCTGGTGCACCGGGCGCCGTTCGGCGACCAGTTCTTCGCCAACGTCATCAAGCGGGTGGAGACCGGGCAGCCGCTCACGCCGGTGCGCGAGCTGGTCGACCCGAAGATCGTGCTCACCCTGCCGGGGCTGGTCCGCCCGCTGTCACGGGGCAGCGTCCGGCTGGCCGGCACCGACCCGACGGCCTACCCGCGGGTCAGCGCGAACTACTTCGCCGAACGCTCGGACCTGGAGCGCACGGTGACGATGGTGCAGATCGCCCGCGACATCTACGCCAGCTCCGCCTTCCGGCGCGACTGGGGGCTGACCGAGGTCGCGCCCGGCCCGGACGTGCGCACCCGGGAGCAGCTCAGCGCCTGGGTGGTGGAGAACGTCGGCTCGTACTACCACTTCGCCGGCTCCTGCAAGATGGGCTCCGACAGCCTCTCTGTGGTGGACACCCGGCTGCGGGTGCGCGGCGTCGAGGGGCTGCGCGTCGCCGACGCCTCGATCATGCCGACGATCGTCTCGGCCAACCCCCACACCACCACCGTGATGATCGGCGAGCGCGCGGCCGAGTTCGTCGCGGCGGACTTCCTCCCGGCCCGACAGGAGGCCACGCGATGATCCACCAGTTCATCTTCGGCGCCCCCAAGCCCGGCTTCACCGCCCAGCAGTTCCAGGACTACTGGGTCGACGTGCACGCGGTGAAGTACGCGAGCAAGATCAAGCAGATCAGGCAGTACCTGGTCGACACCCGCATCCCCTTCGACGGCGACGTGGGCCGGCCGCCGCTGCCGCACCAGGGCATCGCCGAGATCTGGCTGGCCAGCGCCGAGGAGCAGCTCGCCTCGCTGCAGAGCGAGGAGTTCCTCCAGGGCGCCCGGCTGGACGAGCCCAACTGGGCGGCGTTCTGGTCGACGATCGTGGTGGACACCGTCGCCCACGAGCTGGTGCCCGGCCCCAAGCCGCGGCCGGACAGCTGGGTGAAGGTCACCACGCTGATCAAGCGGCGGCCCGGCATGCCGCTGGACACCTACCGCAAGCAGTCCCTGGAGTCCTACGCCGCCGCGGTGGCCGGGCTGCCGGGCCTGCGCAGGCACCTGCACTGCCACACCGTGGACGGCGCGTACACCTTCGGCGAGGCCGGCTTCGACGCCGTGGACCAGCTCTGGTTCGACGACGTGGACGCGCTGCGCGCCGCGCTGGCCTCGGCCCATCACGCCCGCCGGGTCAAGCCGGAGCTGGAGGCGATCGCCGACCCGGCCCACGTGTTCTCCATGACCTGCAAGGAAAACTGGATCATCCCCGGGGAGTCGGCATGACCAAGCGCGTTCTCGTGATCCTCTCGGAGTTCGGCTACTGGGGGGAGGAGCTCGTCGGCCCGCTGTCGGCCTTCGACGAGCGCGGCTACGACGTCGTGTTCGCCACGCCGACCGGCAAGCAGCCGCACGCCCTGCCGCCCAGCATGGACCCCGACTACGTCGACCCGCCGCTCGGCCGCTCGGTCACCACGCCCGAGGTGGCCAAGCTGACCCGCGACCTGGACGAGTCCGGCCGCCTGGCCAACCCGCTCAACCTGTCGGCCTGGGCGCCCGAGCGCCCCTACACCAGCAGCCCCGACTACCTGCGCCGGCTGGAGTCCTACCACCGGGCGGTGGGCAAGCTGGAGGCCGAGCTGGTGCCCTACGACGCGGTGCTGATCGTGGGCGGCAGCGGGCCGATCGTGGACCTGGCCAACAACGAGCGGGTGCACGAGATCGTGCTCGCGTTCGTGCGGGCGGGCAAGCCGGTGGCCGCCGAGTGCTACGGCGTGGCCTGCCTGGCCTTCGCCCGCGACTGGGAGGACCGCAAGAGCATCATCTGGGGCAAGCACGTCACCGGCCACTGCAAGGAGTACGACTACAAGGACGGCACCGGGTTCCTCGGCGTGCCCGACTTCAACATGGGGCCGCCGCCGTACCCGCTGGAGTACATCCTGCGGGACGCCACCGGGCCGCAGGGCCGCTACATCGGCAACTTCGGCAGGGAGACCTCGGTCATCGTGGACTTCCCGTTCGTCACCGGACGCTCCACGCCCGACTCGTTCCTGACCGGGCAGAAGATCGTCGAAGTGCTCGAGGGCGGCCTGCGCCGCTTCGGCTGGTGATGGCGGGCCATGGCCAGGGACGGCAACACCGCGATCATCGAGCAGTTCCTCAGCGACGGCATCACGTACATGTTCGGCAACCCGGGGACGGTCGAGCAGGGCTTCCTGGACGCGCTGGAGGGCTTCGAGGACTTCCACTACATCCTCACCCTGCAGGAGACGGTGGCGGCCGGCATCGCCGACGGCTACGCCCGCGCCACGGGCGGCCCCGCGCTGCTGCAGCTCCACAGCGGCGTGGGGCTGGGCAACGCGATCGGCATGCTGTACCAGGCCAAGCGGGGGCACTCCCCGCTGGTGGTCGTCGCCGGTGAGGCCGGGGTCAGCTACGACGCGATGGACGCCCAGATGGCCGCCGATCTCGTGGCCATGGCCCGGCCCGTCACCAAGCACGCCATGCGCGTGATCGACCCGGGCTCGGTGCTGCGGGTGCTGCGCCGGGCGGTCAAGATGGCGATGACGCCGCCGCGCGGCCCGGTGTTCGTGGCGCTCCCGCTCGACGTGCTGGACCAGCCCAACCACGAGCCGGTCCAGCCGTCGGTGGTGCCGCACTCGGCCGCGCTGCCCGCCCCCGAGCTGGTCCGCCGGGCCGCCGGGCTGCTGTCCGGCGCCCGGTCCCCGATCATCCTGGCCGGCGACGGCGTGTCGGTCTCCGGCGCGCAGGCGGAGCTGACCCGGGTGGCCGAGCAGCTCGGCGCGGACGTGTGGGGCGTGGAGTTCTCCGAGGCGAACATGGACGGCCGGCACCCGCTCTTCCGCGGCCAGCTCGGCCACATGTTCGGCCAGGTCAGCGCGGACGCGGTCAAGGACGCCGACGCCGTGCTGGTGGTGGGCACGTACCTGTTCCCCGAGGTGTTCCCGTCGCTGAGCAGCCCGTTCGGCAAGGACGCGCGGATCGTGCACGTCGACCTGGACTCGTACGAGATCGCCAAGAACCACCCGGTCACGCTGGGCCTGGTGGCCGACCCCCGGCTCACGCTGGCGGCGCTGTCGGCGGAGCTGGAGGGCACGCTGAGCAAGGCCGACCAGCGGGCGGCGGCGGCCCGGCTGGCCCGGCGGACGGCGGCGCAGCAGCAGCGGGTCGGCCCGGCGCCGGCCGAGGACTCGATACTCAACGCGTTCATGCGCGAGCTGGCGGCGCGGGCCCCCGAGGACGTGATCGTCTTCGACGAGGGGCTGACCGCGTCCGGCGTGATCGGCTCCTACTTCCCGCCGCGCGGGCCGGGCAGCTGGTTCCTGACCCGCGGCGGCTCGCTCGGCGTGGGCATCCCGGGGGCGATCGGCGCCAAGCTCGCCCGTCCGGACCGCACGGTGATCGGCTTCACCGGCGACGGCGGCAGCATGTACACCTTCCAGGCGCTGGCCACCGCCGTGCGGTACGACATCGCCGCCAAGTTCGTGATCTGCAACAACCACAGCTACCGGCTGCTGGACAACAACATCGAGGAGTACTGGCGCGGCCGGGGCATCCCCGGTCACCGTTTTCCTCGCTCGTTCGACCTCTCCTATCCCGACCTCCAGTTCACCGACCTGGCCAGGGGCTGCGGCGTGGACGGGCTGCGGGTGGAGAAGGCCGACCAGATCGAGGAGGCCGTCGAGCGGCTGCTCGGCCACGACGGCCCCTTCCTCATCGACCTCGTCACCGAACCGGGGAGGCCATTGTGAGCGGCATCGAGCCACGGGCCGGCGCGGCGCTGAACGGCCGCAAGATCGCTGTCCTGATGGAGAGCGACTACGTCGAGCCGGAGATCTTCTACTACGAGCGGCGCTTCGCCGAGGCCGGCGCCGAGGTGCACTTCATGACCCGCCTGTGGGGGCAGCAGTCGATCACCTTCACCGGTCACGAGTGGCGGGTGCCGTTCACCGTGGACCGTGGGTTCGAGGGCATCAGCGACCGTGAGCTGCGCTCCTACGCCGCGGTGATCGTGCCCTCGGGGATCGTCTCGGACCGGCTGCGCTACACCGACGACGTCAACCGGCTGGCGCCGGCCACCGCGTTCGTGCGGCGGGCGCTGGAGGAGCCGTCGATCATCACGGGCGTGATCTGCCACGGCCTGTGGCTGATGGCCGCCGCCCCCGAGACGATGCGCGGGCGCAAGGTCGTCGCGCACAACAACCTCGTGGGCGACGTGCGCAACATGGGCGCCGAGTACGTGGACCAGGACGTGGTCATCGACGGCAACCTCATCACCGGGCGCAGCGTGTACCACTGCCATCTGTTCGCCCACACCATCATCGGCCAGCTCGCCGAGACGCTGTAGGAGCAACGATGAACTTCACCTTCATGGACACCGTGGCCGGGCGGGTCGAACGGTTCGACGCCGGCTCCGGCTCCTTCCGGCTGGCGACCATCGACGGCCGTACGGTCGAGGTGCGCCTGGACGGCGAGGTCTCGGCCGAGCTGCTGCGCAACCTGGGCGAGCCGTACGTGGACGCGGGCGACCACGTGCGCGACATGCTGACGCCGGGCCGCCACCTGTTCGTCTACGGGATCTTCTACCCCGAGGGCGGGGAGCCGGTCTTCTCGGCCAAGCGGCTGATCTTCCTGGGCCGCGGCTCCGGCGAGTACCGGTTCGAGCAGCCCGACTGGTGGATCAACCAGCTCGACGAGATCGCCGCGTTCTACCGCCGCGCCCAGTTCGGGCAGGGGCCGGTCGACTTCCGCGACTACCGGACGATCCTGCGCCTGGGCGGCGACAAGACCGCCAGCCACGTGCAGGAGACCGACACGATCTCGCGCCTGGTGTACGGCATGGCCTCGGCGTACCTGCTGACCGGCGACGACGCCTACCTGGAGGTCGCCGAGCGCGGCACCCGCTACCTGCGCGAGCACATGCGCTTCGTGGACCCCGAGAACGACGTCGTGTACTGGTACCACGGCATCAAGGTGGACGGCGAGCACGAGAAGAAGCTGTTCACCTCGGAGTTCGGCGACGACTACGACGCCATCCCGATGTACGAGCAGATCTACGCCCTGGCCGGCCCGACGCAGACCTACCGGGTCACCGGCGACAAGCGCATCGCCTCCGACGTCGACGCCACGCTGCGGCTGTTCGAGAAGTTCTTCCGCGACCACCGGCGCGGCGGCTACTACTCGCACGTCGACCCGATCCTGCTCAGCCCGCACCACGACTCGCTCGGGCCGAACCAGTCGCGCAAGAACTGGAACTCCATCGGCGACCACGCCCCGGCCTACCTGATCAACTACTACCTGGCCACCGGCGACGAGCGCCACCTGGAGATGCTGGAGCGCACCTTCGACACGATCGTCGAGCACTTCCCCGAGCCGTCGAGCCCGTTCGTCAACGAGCGGTTCCACGACGACTGGAGCCACGACCTGACGCACGGCTGGCAGCAGGACCGCGCGGTCGTCGGGCACAACCTGAAGATCGCCTGGAACCTCATGCGCATGCACGGCGCCCGCCCCAAGGACGCCTACCGGGACCTGGCCGAGCACCTGGCCCGCACCATGCCGGCGGTCGGCAGCGACCAGCAGCGCGGCGGCTGGTACGACGTCGTCGAGCGGCACCGGGCCGAGGGCCAGCGGTGGCACCGCTTCGCCTGGCACGACCGCAAGGCGTGGTGGCAGCAGGAGCAGGCGATCCTGGCGTACCTGATCGTCGCCGGCGAGCTGGGCGGCGAGGACCACCTGGAGCAGGCGCGCCAGGCGGCGGGCTTCTACAACGCCTTCTTCCTGGACCACGACGAGGGCGCGGTCTACTTCAACGTGCTGGCCAACGGCCTGCCGTACCTGCTCGGGACCGAGCGGTTCAAGGGCAGCCACTCGATGAGCATGTACCACTCCTCCGAGCTGTGCTATCTGGCGACCGTCTACACGCGGCTGCTGGTCACGCGGCAGCCGCTCACCCTGCACTTCAAGCCGGGCCCGGACGCCGAGCGCATCCTGCGCGTCGCGCCCGACCTGCTGCCGGCCGGACGGGTGCTGCTCACCGAGGCCGAGGTGGACGGCAAGCCGTACGAGGTGCTGGACCCGGTGGCGATGACCGTGGAGCTGCCGGTCTCGGCCGAGGCGCTGCGCGTCAAGGTGACGCTGACCCCGGTGCAGGAGTGAGCGTGCCGGCTATGGAGATCACGACGGACACCGTCGGCCCGGTCACCGTGATCGGGCTCACCGGCCAGCTCGACAGCAGGTCGGCCCCGGCCGCGCAGGAGCGCATCCTGTCGCTGCTGCCGGACAGCCGCCCGGTGCTGCTCGACCTGACCGGCGTCAGCTACCTGTCCAGCGCGGGCCTGCGCACGATGCTGCTGGTCTACCGGCGGGCGCGGACCATGGACAGCTTCATCGCCCTGGTGGGCCTGTCGGCCGAGCTGCGCGGGGTGATGGCGGCGACCGGGTTCCTGCGCTTCTTCGTCGTCGCCGACTGCGTGGCGGACGCGCTGGAGATCGTCCGGGTCGCCGAGCCGAGGGAGGAGGCCACATGAGTGTGGAGACGCAGGGCGTGCCGGGCCGGATCGACTCCTTCCCGACGGCCGAGCTGGCCGGGTTCGGGGTGCGGGCGGGCCATCCGATGCCGTTCGGCGCCACGCTGGTGCCCGGCGGGGTGAACTTCTCGGTCTACTCCAGCGGCGCGAGCGCGGTCTCGCTGGTGCTGTTCCGGCGCGGCGAGCGGGAGCCGTTCGCCGAGCTGCCCTTCCCCGGCGAGTACCGGATCGGCGGCGTGTGGGCCATGACCGTGTTCGGCCTGGACCACGAGGGCGTCGAGTACGGCTACCGCGTCACCGGCCCGGAGACGCCGGCCCCCGGCGACCGGTTCGACCCGGCCAGGATCCTGGCCGACCCGTACGCCAGGGTCATGTCCGGCCGGGACGTGTGGGGCGCCGAGGTGGACTGGGACGACCCCTACCCCTACCGGTCGGTGCTGGTCTCCGACGACTTCGACTGGGAGGAGGACCGGCCGCTGCGCGTCGCGCCGGAGGACCTGGTCGTCTACGAGCTGCACGTGCGCGGCTTCACGGCGGACCCGTCCTCGGGGGTGTCGGCGCCGGGCACGTACGCGGGGCTGATCGAGAAGATCCCCTACCTGAAGGCGCTCGGCGTCAACTGCGTGGAGCTGATGCCGGTCTTCGAGTTCGACGAGTTCGACATGAGCCGCGTCAACCCGGTCACCGGTGAGCGCCTGTACAACTACTGGGGCTACTCGACGCTCGGCTTCTTCGCGCCCAAGGCCGGCTACGCGGCCACCGGCCGGTACGGCATGCAGTCCGACGAGTTCAAGAACCTGGTCAAGGAGCTGCACCGGGCCGGGATCGCGGTGGTGCTGGACGTGGTCTTCAACCACACGGCCGAGGGCAACGAGAACGGCCCGACCATCCACTTCCGCGGCCTGGACAACGCCACCTACTACATGCTCACGCCGGAGGGCTACTACTACAACTTCAGCGGCACCGGGAACACCTTCAACTGCAACCACCCGGTGGTGCGCGACTACGTGCTCGACTGCCTGCGCTACTGGGCCGGCGAGTACCACATCGACGGCTTCCGCTTCGACCTGGCCGCGATCCTGGACCGCGGCCAGGACGGCGCGCCGCTGGCCAACCCGCCGCTGATCGAGACGCTGGCCCACGACCCGCTGCTGCGCGACTGCCTGCTGATCGCCGAGGCGTGGGACGCCGGCGGCCTGTACCAGGTGGGCTCCTTCCCTGGCTACCAGCGCTGGTCGGAGTGGAACGGCCGCTACCGCGACGCGCTGCGCCGCTTCCTGAAGGCCGACCCCGGCTCGGCCGGCGAGCTGGCCACCCGGCTGGTCGGCTCGCCCGACCTGTACGCCTCCCGCGGCACGCTCGCCTCGGTCAACTTCGTCACCTGCCACGACGGCTTCACGCTGGCGGACCTGTTCGCCTACAACGGCAAGCACAACGAGGCCAACGGCGAGGACAACCGCGACGGCAACGACGACAACCAGAGCTGGAACTGCGGCGCCGAGGGCCCCACCCAGGACGCCGAGGTGCTGGCGCTGCGCGGGCGGCAGGCCAGGAACGCGCTGCTGTTGCTGCTGCTCAGCCAGGGCATCCCGATGATCCTGGCCGGCGACGAGGTCGGCCGCACCCAGCAGGGCAACAACAACGCCTACTGCCACGACGGCCCGCTGTCGTGGTTCGACTGGGGCCTGACCGAGCGCAACGGCGACCTGCTGCGGTTCGTGCGCGAGTGCGTCGCCTTCCGCGCCGCGCACCCGATGGTGCGCGACCGCCGCCACCCGTGCGGCGACGAGGGCGCCGGCGGCCTGCCGCAGGTGTCCTGGCACGGCGAGCGGGCCGGCGAGCCGGACTGGTCGCCGGACAGCACGCTGGTGGCGATGCTGCGCAGCGGCCCGGCGGCCGGCGGCGGCGAGGAGCACCTGTACCTGGCCGCCAACACCCACTGGCAGGCGCGGGAGCTGGAGCTGCCCGCGCTGCCGGGCGGCGCGGTGTGGCACCTGTTCGCCGACACCGCGGCCGCCGCCCCCGGCGACGTCCACTCACCGGGCCAGGAGCCGCCGCTGGCCGACCAGCGGCGGATCGTCGTCGGCCCGCGGGCCGCGGTCGCGCTGGTCGGCCGCGCCCATCCGTGAAATCCCATGGAGGAGATCCCATGTCGTTCAACGCGATCCTGACCCACGACGGCAGCACCGCACTGATCACGCTGGAGGGCGAGCTGGACGCCCTGACCGCCGAGACCTTCAGGAGGGAGGTGGAGCGCGCGGCCGAGGCCGCGGCCGAGCTGCTGGTGCTGGAGATGTCGCAGCTCAGCTACATGTCCTCGGCGGGGCTGCGCGGGCTGGTGTTCGCCCGGCAGAAGCTGGCCGACGACGTGCGCATCGTGCTGGTCGGCGCCAACGACGCCATCGAGCAGACCATCCGGCTGGTCGGTTTCCACCACAGCGTGGACTTCAGCGATGCGATCCCCGAGTAGGCAGGCGATGGAGCGGCTCAGGCTGCCCGCCGAGCCCGAGTCGCTGGAGGAGCTGATGGCCTACGTGCAGACGCTGAGCGCGCTCGGCGGGCTGACCCGCACGCGCGCCCACTGGCTGCGGCTGGCCGCCGAGGAGCTGATCGTCAACATCATCACCCACGGCCACCGCGACCGGCCGGGCGAGCTGGAGGTGACGGGCGGGGTGGAGCCGGGCCGGGTGTGGCTGCGCCTGACCGACTCGGCGCCGCCGTTCGACCCGACCGCCTACGAGGCCGTTCCCGACCTGGACCGGCCGCTGGGCGAGCGCCGGCCGGGCGGGCTGGGCGTCTACCTGGCCCGTACGGTCGCCGACCAGGTCCGCTACGAGTACAGCTCGGGTCGTAACCAGACGACCATCATCATGAACCGCGTCTAGGAGGTGCCGATGGATGCGGAGGTGACCCTCGTCGTCAGTGGCCCATCACCAGCAGCGGAAGAGCTGTGCCTGCTGCTGGCCGCCGACGGCGCTCCCGTGGCCAGGCGCACCCCCGAGCAACTGCTGGCCGAGGCGCCTCCGCCCACCGGTCTGCTGCTGGTGAACGCGAGCCTCGACGTGGAGGTCGTGCGCGAGGTGACGCGGGTCGTCCAGGCCGGCGCGCGGCCGCCCGTCGTGGTCGCGTTCACCGACGGCGACCTGCGTCAGCTCGCACCGCACGTGCTGGCCGGGCTGGACTACATCGTCCCGCCGTTCGTGCCGGAGCTGCTGCACCGCAGGCTGCGGGCGGGCCAGGTGTTCGGCCGCTTCCCGGGCGCCGAGGGTGAGGCGCTGCTGAAGTACGAGCGCGAGCTGCAGATCGGGCGGGAGATCCAGGCGGGATTCCTGCCCGACGCGCTGCCCGCCCGCGCCGGCTGGCAGCTGACCGTCCGGTTCCAGCCGGCCAGGGAGGTCGCGGGGGACTTCTACGACGCCCTGGAGCTGCTGGGCGGCTCGCGGATCGGGCTGGTGGTGGCCGACGTGTGCGACAAGGGCGTCGGCGCCGCCCTGTTCATGGCCCTGATCAGGACCCTGCTGCGGCACACGGCCGCCCACGTGGAGACCGGCCCGGCCGCCGCCGTCCAGGACGACACCACGCCGCTGCTGCGCGCGGTGATCGCGACCAACGACTACCTGACCGCCAACCACCTGCGCCAGGGCTACTTCGCCACGCTGTTCTTCGGCGTGCTCGACCCGGTCACCGGCGCGCTGGTCTACATCAACTGCGGGCACAACCCGCCCATCATCCGCCACGCGGGCGGCGGCCACACCCTGCTGCGTCCCACCGGGCCGGCGCTGGGGCTGGTGCCCGACTCCGTCTTCGAGGTCGGCAGGGCCCACCTGGACCAGGGGGACCTGCTGTTCGCCTACACCGACGGCGTGCCCGAGGCCAGGGACGAATCCGGCCGCTTCTTCAGCGAGGAGCTCATGCTGACCCTCGTCTCGCAGCCCGCCGCCGGCGCGGAGGACCTGCTGGACAGGCTCGAACGGGAGATCAGCGCGCACATCGGGTCCGCCGAGCAGTTCGACGACATCACCATGATCGCTCTACGTAGGACACCCACGGGGAAGTACGGACAATGAACGAGATCGCCGGAATCGCATTGGCGGGCGGACAGGGTCTCAGGGCCCGGCCGCTCACCCTGGAGGCCCCCGGCCACCTGCGGAGCAAGGCCACGGTCTGCTTCGCCGGACGGCCGGTCATCGAATGGCAGATCATGGCCCTGCGCGACCAGGGGGTCAGCGACTTCTACCTGATCGCCAACGGCCGGGAGAACCGCTACCAGGCCAAGGACGTGCTCGGCCACGGCGAGGGACTGGGCGTGCGCGTGCGCTACTCACGGCCCCGGATGGACTGGACCAACACCGGTTCCGGCGAGGCGACGCTGAGCAGCCTGGACTACTGGCAGCTCGACGGCCTGGCGCTGGTGTTCCCGACCGACTCGCTGTTCGAGTTCGACCTGGACGAGCTGGTCCGCCGCCACCGCGACAGCGACGCGGTGGTCACCGTGGCCGTGGTCGAGCGGCCGGCCGAGGAGGTCGCGGGCAAGTACGGCACGATGGTCACGGACGCCTCCGGGCAGATCCGGCGTTTCGTGGAGAAACCACCGCTGGCCGAGGTGCACGCCCTGGCCGCCGACCCGGCCCGGGTGCCCGTCAACGCCGGGCTCTACCTGGTCGACTGCGGGCGGCTGCGGAAACTGGCCGGGGAGCCGTCGCTGGCCGAGCTGGCCCGCCACCGGCTCGACTGGGGGCACGACCTGCTCCCGTGGCTGGTGGAGGCCGGGCACCGGGTCGGCATCGCGCCCATCGCCAAGCTGGGCGACCTGGGCAACCTGCGCGACTATCTCGGCACGCTGACCGACGCGCTGAGCGGCGGCTACCCGCACGTGCTCAAGGGCATGCTGCGGGCCTACCCGGGCAACGTGCGCATCCACGAGTCCTCGCTGCGCCAGCGGGACGCGACGTCGGGCATGACGCTGGCCGAGAAGATCAGCGCGGGCCTGGTCAGGATCGGGCCGAACGTGCACATCGGCCGGGACGTCGAGATCGGCCCCGGCGTGGTCGTCTCCGACTCCGCGATCGGCGACGGCGTCGACCTGCACACCGGGTGCCGGCTGCAGCGGGTGGCCTGCCTGGACGGCGCGATCATCGGCCCCTGGGCGCGGCTCACCGACACGCACGTGGGGACGATGGCCAGGGTCGAGTCGTTCGTGGACTGCGTGACCGTGCTGAGCGGCTACAGCGCGCTGGGCAACGGAGTGACGGTTCAGGCCGGCGTGCGGCTGTCCGGGGTGACGGTGTACCCGGGGCTGACCGTGCCGGCGCACTGCGAGGCCGCCGCCGGCACCTCGTTCGAGACCATCGCCGACCTGCAGGACGCGTGAGACATGACTGAGACGCTGGTGTTGACCGAGATCTCCGAGATCGCCGCGGGCCGCGTGCCCATCGTGGGGGTCCGGCCCGTCGTGGCGGGCGGGTGCCGCCCCGCGCGCGCGGTGCCGGGCGAGCCGTTCGAGGTGTCGGCGACGCTGTTCCGGGAGGGGCACGGCGTGGTGGGCGCGAACGTCGTGCTCACCGACCCCGACGGCAAGCAGGCCGCCTGGATCCCGATGGCGGCCGTGTCGGAGGGCTCCGACCGGTACGCGGCCGAGGTGTCGGCCCACCGGGAGGGCGAGTGGACGTTCCGGGTGGAGGCGTGGAGCGACCCGGTGGCGACCTGGCTGCACGTGGCCGAGGTGAAGATCCCCGCCGCGATCGACGTGGCCGTCACGATGGAGGCCGGCGCCCGGCTGCTGACCAGGGCCGCCGCCCAGCCCGAGGTGCCGCCCGCCGACGCCCGGCTGCTGCGCGTGGCCGCCGCGACGCTGCGCGACGGCGAGCTGGACCCCGAGGCGCGGCTGGCGATCGCGCTGGCCGAGCCGGTGCTGCGGACGCTGGCCCGCCGGCCGCTGCGCGACCACGTGACGGCCGGGGAGGAGCTGCCGCTGCTGGTGGAGCGCGAACGGGCGCTGTACGGGGCCTGGTACGAGTTCTTCCCCCGCTCCGAGGGCGCCGTGGTGGACCCCACGGGCTGTCACCCGCCGCGCTCGGGCACCTTCCGGACCGCGGCCGAGCGGCTGCCCGCCGTCGCGGCGATGGGCTTCGACGTGGTCTACCTGCCGCCGATCCACCCGATCGGCCGCACCAACCGCAAGGGGCCGGGCAACTCGCCGATCGCCGGGCCGCACGACCCCGGCTCGCCGTGGGCGATCGGCTCGGCGGCGGGCGGCCACGACGCCGTCCACCCCGACCTGGGCACGATCGACGACTTC
Organism: Nonomuraea sp. NPDC049624; assembly: GCF_040675255.1. Lineage (NCBI taxonomy): Bacteria > Bacillati > Actinomycetota > Actinomycetes > Streptosporangiales > Streptosporangiaceae > Nonomuraea > Nonomuraea sp. NPDC049624. The sequence continues at coordinate 96,859 of NZ_JBFAOR010000009.1, forward strand.
GACTTCTTCGTGGCCAGGGCCGCCGAGCTGGGCCTGGAGGTGGCGCTGGACTTCGCGTTGCAGTGCTCGCCCGACCACCCGTGGGTACGGGAGCACCCGCGGTGGTTCGAGCACCGGCCCGACGGCAGCATCGCCTACGCCGAGAACCCGCCCAAGAAGTACCAGGACATCTACCCGATCTCCTTCGACGCCGACCCCGGCGGCATCCTGGCCGAGTCGCTGCGGGTGCTGCGGCACTGGATGGGCCACGGGGTGCGGATCTTCCGGGTGGACAACCCGCACACCAAGCCGGTGTTCTTCTGGGAACGCCTGATCGCCGAGATCAACCGCACCGACCCGGACGTCGTCTTCCTGGCCGAGGCGTTCACCCGTCCGGCGATCATGCACACGCTGGCCGCGGTCGGCTTCCAGCAGTCCTACACCTACTTCACCTGGCGCAACGCCAAGCCGGAGCTGGAGAGCTACCTGGGCGAGCTGGCCGGGGAGGCGGCGGCGTACATGCGGCCGAACCTGTTCGTCAACACGCCGGACATCCTGCACGCCTACCTGCAGGAGGGCGGTCCCGCCGCGTTCCGGGTGCGGGCCGCGCTGGCCGCGACGGCCTCCCCCACCTGGGGCGTGTACGCCGGATTCGAGCTGTGCGAGCACGAGCCGGCCGCGCCGGGCAGCGAGGAGTACAAGGACTCGGAGAAGTACCAGTACCGGCCGCGCGACTGGTCGGCCGGCGGCACGCTGGCGCCCTTCCTGGCCGCGCTGAACCGGGTCCGCCGCCGCCATCCGGCCCTGCGCCTGCTGCGCAACCTGCGTTTCCAGCACGCCGACGACGACGCCGTGCTCTGCTTCGCCAAGCAGGCGGGCGAGGACACCGTGATCGTCGTGGTCAACCTCGACCCGCACCACGTGCGGCAGGCCACGGTGACGCTGGACCTGCCCGACCTCGGGCCGTCCTTCCGGGTGCGCGACGAGCTGACCGGCGAGGTCTACCAGTGGGGGGCGCGCAACTTCGTGCGGCTGGACCCGTCCAGGCAGCCGGCGCACATCCTGGCGGTGGAGCGGTGACGGACGTCCTGACCGGCGGGGGCCCGTCCGTGCTGGGCGAGCTGGACCTGCACCTCATCGGCGAGGGCAGGCACGAGGAGCTGTGGCGGGCGCTGGGCGGGCGCACCCGGACCGTGGGCGGCGTGGCGGGCGTCTCGTTCGCCGTGTGGGCGCCGGGCGCGCGCGAGGTGCGGCTGGTGGGCGACCTCAACGGCTGGGACGGCGCCGGGCACGCGCTGCGCCGGGCGCCCGGCGGCGGCCTGTGGGAGCTGTTCGTGCCCGGGGCCGGCGACGGCTGCCGGTACATGTACGAGATCACCGGCGCGGACGGGCGTACCCGGCGCAAGGCCGACCCGCTGGCCCTGGCGGCCGAGCACCCGCCGCGCACCGCGTCGGTGGTGTTCACCTCGCGGCACCGCTGGCGCGACGGCGCGTGGCTGGCGGCCCGCGGCGACGGCCCGGCCCGCGAGGCGCCCATGAGCGTGTACGAGCTGCACCTGGGCTCCTGGCGGCGCGGCCTGACCTACCGCGACCTGGCCGAGCAGCTGCCCGGATACCTGCGCGGCATGGGCTTCACCCACGTGGAGCTCATGCCGGTGGCCGAGCACCCCTTCGGCGGCTCGTGGGGCTACCAGATCTCCTCCTACTACGCGCCGAGCTCCCGCTACGGCACCCCGGACGACTTCCGCGCCCTGGTCGAGGCGCTGCACCTGGCCGGGATCGGGGTGATACTCGACTGGGTGCCCGCGCACTTCCCGCGCGACGACTGGGCGCTGGCCCGCTTCGACGGCGGCCCCCTGTACGAGCACCCCGACCCGCTGCGCGGCGAGCATCCCGACTGGGGCACGCTCACCTTCGACCTGGGCCGCCCGCAGGTGCGCAACTTCCTCATCGCCAACGCCCTGTACTGGTGCGCGGAGTTCCACGTCGACGCCCTGCGCGTGGACGCCGTCGCCTCGATGCTCTACCTGGACTACTCCCGCCCGGACGGCGCCTGGCGGCCCAACGCGCACGGCGGCAGGGAGCACCTGGAGGCGATCGCGTTCCTGCGCGAGCTGAACGACACCGTCCACCGGCGCTGTCCCGGGGTGCTGACGATCGCCGAGGAGTCCACGGCGTGGGAGGGGGTGACCCGGCCGACGTCCGCCGGCGGGCTGGGGTTCGACTTCAAGTGGAACATGGGCTGGATGCACGACACGCTCGGCTACATGCGGCGCGACCCGGTGCACCGGCCGTACCACCATCACGCGCTGACGTTCGGGCTGACGTACGCGTACGCGGAGGACTTCGTGCTGCCACTCAGTCACGACGAGCTGGTGCACGGCAAGGGCTCGCTGGCCGGGAAGATGCCGGGCGACGAGTGGCAGCGGCTGGCGAACCTGCGCGCGTACCTGGCCTTCATGTGGGCGCATCCGGGCAAGAAGCTGCTGTTCATGGGCCAGGAGTTCGCGCAGCGCAGCGAGTGGTCCCACGACCGCGAGCTGGACTGGGCGCTGCTGCGCGACCCGCGGCACAAGGGCGTGCGCGACCTGGTCAGGGACCTCAACCGGCGCTACGCCGCCACCCCCGCGCTGTGGCGGCTGGACTGCTCCCCCGGCGGCTTCACCTGGATCGACGCCGACGACGCCGGTTCCAGCGTCTACTCCTTCGTGCGCTGGGACCGGTGGGGGGCGCCGCTGGTGTGCGTGAGCAACCTGTCACCGGTGCCGCGGCACGGGCACCGGTTGGCGCTTCCCTCCGGCGGGCGCTGGCACGAGGTGCTCAACACCGACGCCGCCTGTTACGGCGGCGGGAACCTCGGCAACCTGGGCTCGGTCACGTGCCCGGAGGGGGGTGCGGTCGCCGAGGTGCTGCTGCCGCCGCTGGCGACGCTCTGGCTGGTCCCCGGAGAGGAGGCGCCGGAGCGCCGGCAGTGAGGCGGCCATGGCGGAGGGGGCGTCAGGGCGTCAGCAGTGAGGCGGCCATGGCCTTGTTCACCGCGTCGAGGCGGGAGGTGGCGTCGAGCTTGGTGAAGATGTTGCGCAGGTGACGCTTGACCGTGCCTTCGGCGATCATCAGCCGGGTGGCGATCTGGGCGTTGCTGAGCCCCTGGGCGGCCAGGGACAGCACGCTCAGCTCCCGCTCGGACAGCTTGCCCGTGCGCGGCCGGCCGGACATCATCAGGCTCTCCCGCGACACCGACAGCACCACGCGCTCGGCGTCCGCGCAGACGCCGCGGATGGCCTGCACCAGTTCCTCCCGGCCGACGCTCTTGAGCAGGTAGCCGCGCACGCCCTGGGCGATGAGCTCCTGCACCAGCACCGGGTCGTCGTACATGCTCAGCACGATGACGCGGGACCGGGGCGAGACCCGGTGGATGTGGGTGGTGGTGCGCACGACGCCGTCGCCGGGCATCTCCACGTCGAGCACCACGACGTCCGGCCGCAGCGCCTCGGCCGACTTCACCGCCGCGCGCGCGTCCCCCGCGGTGGCGACGACACGAAGGTCGGGTTCGAGCTCCAGCGTCTGCTTGAGCGTCTCCCGCAGGATCGTGTGATCGTCGGCGATGAGGACGTCAATGCTGCCTTCTCTTTGCATCCGATGTTTCCTTCGGCCGCTCGTCCCGGACAGCCCGGACAGGGGCACGGAAGACGACCTCGGTGCCCTTCCCGGGGGTGCTCTCTATGGTCACCAGGCCGCCCAGAGCGACCCCGCGCTCACGCATGGAGGTCAGGCCGTTCCCATGTTTCGCGCGCCACCCCGAGAAACCCCGGCCATTGTCCCGCACAATTGCTGTGATCCGGTCGTGCACAATCTTGACGCACACTTCGAGCAGGTCGGCGCCCGCGTGGGAGATGCTGTTGGTAATGGCTTCGCGTAATATCAGGAATAACTCGTCCCGAATGCCCGGAGGCAGGCCCTCGACATCGCCGATAAGGGTGATTCGATGCTCCAGCCGGGGGTCCACAATGGTTGTCATGAGCCGCACGAGCGCTTGCTCCATTCCCGGCCAATGGGCGTGAACGCGCAGGTCGGATATGACGTCCCGGATTTCCTGGTGGGCTCGCAGCAGGGCGGCCTTCGCCTCCTTCACATGCACCGGGAAACCGTCCGTACCACGTGCGTGACCGATTTCGGCGAGCTCCAGCTGCCGGCTCGCCACGCTGATCTCGTGGCCCACCCGGTCGTGCAGGTCGCGGGAAATTCGCCGCCATTCCCGGGCGTCGCCGCGGTCGCCGTCCACCGGTCCGGCCAGGGCTCCTGAAGAACGGTCCGTACTGGCCTTGAGCCGGGCCACCATCAGGTCGAGGAGCTCCTCCGCCAACTCCGCGCACTCGCCCGGAGCGGCCCCGGAAGTTGATTCTTCAATTTCGCCGCACAGCTGTGCCAAGATCGCAGCCTTATGGGCCTCGATCCGCTCGGCTATCACAACCGTGGGCTGGATGTTGCACTGCACTGGTCATCCCCCGTAGTGTGTGTCGCCTTACTCAGTCACCGGCGCAGATCCCCGCATCATATGATCACATGATTCCGGCGGATGCAAGAGTGCACTCCAGACTCATCGGGCGGCAAGTCCATTACCCGCACACCTGACTGACGCCGCGTGTGATGTAATACCGGGTTATCCATGAGCACCCGGCAGCTGCCTCCGGGAGTACTCCCTTTAATACTCCCGGACAGCTCCGCTGCCACCTTGGTGTTACTCTCTTGTGCGAACCAAAACTTAACTGCGATCCTGACCGCGTTCGCCATTACGGATCTTCTCTAATGCAGGTGAGGGGCGGTCATGAGAGAACTCGCGGTGAACGAGCGGGAAGAGTTCGCAGAATTCTTCGGTACGATATTCGGTTCGCTGCCGCGCTCCGACCAGCGTAGCGCGGCGGAGTCGTACGTGCTGGGGCTGCTGCACGCGGGCGGGCGCAAGTCCATCCAGCGCATCGCCGACGAGGTGGGCGGCCCGCACAACGGCCAGTCGCTGCAGCAGTTCGTCAACCAGAGCCGCTGGGACCCGCGCCCGGTCCGCCGCACCGTCGCCGACGTGCTGGCGGCCGGCGCGCCCCCGGCCGCCTGGCTGGTGGAGGAGGTGGCCTTCGCCAAGCACGGCCGCTGGTCGGCGGGCGTCGAGCGCCAGTACGTGCGCGGCCTCGGCCGCACGGTCAACTGCCAGGTGGGCGCGGCCGTGCTGATGAGCTCCGGCGAGGCGGCCGTGCCGGTCAACTGGCGGCTGTGCCTGCCGCAGTCGTGGGAGGCCGACCACGACCGGCGGGCCCGCGCGCACGTGCCCGACCATGAGCGGCACCGGCCCTTCGGCGAGCACGTGATCGACCTGGTCGACGACCTGACGCTCGACTGGGGCACGCCCGTCGCGCCGCTGGTGGCCGACCTCACGCACGTCCGGGGCGTCGCCGACCTGCTGCGCGGCCTGGAGGACCGCGGCCTCGACTACGTCGTCGAGGTCGACGCCCGCCACCGGGTCCGGGCCTCGATGAGCGTGGTGCGCGGGGGCGGCCCGCGGGCCCGCGTCGCGCTGGCCGAGGCGGCGCAGGCCGCGGCCGGGATGGAGCGGCGCACGGTGGCCTGGTGGGAGGGGCCGCGGGGGCGGTCGCTGCGTTCGCAGTTCGTCCTCCTGCCGGTCTCCGACGACCAGGCGCGTTCGCGCAGGCTGCTGGTGGAGTGGCCGCTCGGCCGGCCGCGGCCGCGCGCGTTCTGGCTGACCAACATGTCCGTGCCGGCGCAGGAGCTGGTCGCGCTGGCCAAGTCCCGCTGGCGGGCCGCCCACGCCATCGGCGAGCTGGCCGGGGGCTTCGGGCTGTTCGACTACGAGGGCCGTTCCTTCCACGGCTGGCACCACCACGTCACGCTGGCCTCGGCCGCCTACGCCTTCGACGTGCGCTGGCGGCTGGCCGCCGGCGCCGAGCCCGCGCTGCTGCCCGCGTGAGCACCCGCACGACGTACGAGGAGTCACACCGCTCGATGAAGCCGAAAGCAGACAAGCAAGTCACCTGGGTCGAGCTCTTCTTCGACCTGGTCTTCGTGTTCGCCGTCACCCAGCTGTCCGACCTGCTCCACCACGGCCACGGCTGGGGCAGCGTGGGGCAGGCCGTCGTCGTGCTGGTGCCGACGTACTGGGCCTGGGTGGGCATGGCGGTGCACGCCAACACCCGCGACGTCAACAACACCCCCGACCGGCTGGGCATCCTGGCGCTCAGCCTGTGCGGCCTGTTCATGGCGCTGGCCACCCCCCTGGCCTACGAGGAGCGCGGGCTGATGTTCGGCGCCGCCTACTTCGCCCAGCGCTCGCTGCTGGCCGCCCTGTACTTCCGCGGCCGGCCGTTCGAGCTGGTCAACCCGTTCACGCTCTCGGTGTGCGTGACCGGGCCGCTGCTGCTGGCCGGGGGCCTGCTGGACAGCGGCGCCCGGGTGTGGGTCTGGGCCGCGGCCGCCGCCATCGACCTGGCCGCGCCGGTGCTGACCCGCAGCCACCTGGTGCGGGTCAACTTCCACCCCCATCACTTACCCGAGCGGTTCGGCCTGTTGCTGATCATCGCGATGGGCGAGCCGATCCTGGCCATCGGCGCGCAGGCGTCGTCGTCGCGCCCGCTCGCGGTGGGCTCGATCGGCGCGGTCGCCGCGACGTTCGTGCTGGCCTGCGCGCTGTGGTGGGTGTACTTCATCTTCGCCGCCGAGTCGCTGCCCAAGGCCCTGGACGAGGCCGTGATCCGCACCGACCTGATCCGGCGCGTCTTCTCCTACGGCCACCTGGCCTTCATCGGGTCGATCATGGCGATGGCGGTGGGCATGGCCGAGGTCGTCTCCCATCCGGGCCAGGTCTTCGCCGCCCCCGTGACCGCGCTGCTGTTCGGCGGCTGCGCCCTGTACTTCGCGACGTTCTGCTACGCCCGCTGGCACATCTTCGGCAAGTGGTCGGGGCCGCAGCTCGCCATGCCGGTGGCCATCCTGGCGATCATCCCGATCTCGCTGCAGGCGCCGGCGCTGCTGTCCGTGGCCTGCCTGGTGCTCGTGGTGATGACGTTCAACTTCCTGGAACATTCGCGGGCCAGATCCGAGTCCGACGCCTTGACTTAGCGCGCGCTCTAACCGGCAAGGTGAGGGCGGCGGCGCCGGTCGTGCGGGCCGCCTCCAGGACATGAACCGGGTGGACAACTGAGGAGCGTCATGAAGAATCCCGCTGTTCGAGTCGCGGTCGCCTACCTGGTGTCCGCGGTCGTCGGCGCAGTGATCATCGGTTCGTTCGTCGGAGCGCTGCACCACCCGGTTCCGCACGGGGTGCCGCTCGCCGTGGTGGGCCCCGACGCCGCCCGGCTGGAGCAGGCCGCGGGCGGGGCCGTGGACGTCCGCCCGTACGCCGACGCGGCCGGCGCGCGGGCGGCGGTGCTCCGGCGTGAGGTCGAGGCCGCCTACCTGGCGGGCGAGGGCCGGCTGCTGGTGGCCGGCGCGGGCGGTGACACGGCGGCCCCGCACTTCACCGCCCTGATGCAGCGCGCCGCCGGACGGCAGCTCGCCGTCGAGGACGTGCGCCCGCTGGCCGAGGGCGACTCCTCCGGCGTGTCCGGCATGTTCTACGTGCTGGGCCTGCTGCTGACGGCGCTGGCGACGACCGTGCTGACCATGCGCATGCAGCCGATGATGCACCGGGGGCTGCGCCTCGCGGTGCTCGCGCTCGGCGCGGTGACCGGCGGTCTGGCGCTCACCTGGGTCGTCGACGGCCTGCTCGGCGCGCTCACCGGCGCGCCGCTCGGGCTGCTGGCCGTCTCCGCCGCGGTGATCTTCCTGGTGTCGGTGGCGGTGAACGGGCTGATGCGCCGCTTCGGGCCGCGCGGCGTGATCGCGGCGGCCGTGCTGTTCATCCCGATCGGCCTGCCGGCCAGCGGCGGCCCGTTCGGCGCCGCGTTCATCGAGCCCTGGTACGCGGCGCTCGGCTACGTGCTGCCCACCCGGTCGGCGCTCGAACTGGTGCGCAGCGTGGTCTACTTCGACGGCGCCGCCGTGGCCGTCCCGCTGACGGTGCTCGGGCTGTGGGCGGTGCTCGGCCTGGTGCTGATGGCGCTGCCGCCGCGCCCGATGCCCCGGCCCGCCGCGCCCGCCGCGCCGTCGGTGCCCGTCGCCGGGGCTCACTGAACACCGGACCGGCCATCGGCCCCTGGACCGGCCCCACGGGCCGGCCCTCTGGACCGGCGCGGCCGCGGGTGCGGGGGTCCGCGCCCGTGGTCGCGCCCTCATCGCTGGCGGGTCAGGTGGCCGGGGGCAGCGCGAGGACCAGCCGTACGCCGGGTCGCAGCGGCTCGGCGCGCACCGATCCGGCGTGCGCCTCGGCGATCTGGCGGACGATGGCCAGGCCGAGCCCCGAACCCGGCAGGGAACGGGCCGACTCGGCGCGGTAGAACCGGTCGAACACGAACGGCAGGTCGTGGGCCGCAATGCCCTCGTGCACCAGGGCCGGGGCCTGCGGGTCGGCCGTGCCGCGCCCCTCCTCCAGCAGCTCCAGGTTCGTGGTGAGGCTGGTCAGCGGCGTGCGCAGCTCGTGGGAGGCGTCGGCGACCAGACGCCGCTGGGCGAGCACCGATTCGCGCAGCGCGTGCGTCATCGTGGTGAACGAGCCGGCCAGGCGGGCCAGCAGCGTGTTGCCCACTGGGAGGGGCGTGGCCGGCAGCGGCGAGTCGGCGGTCTTCAGCGATTCCAGCAGCCGCGGCGCCTGCCCGGCGGCCCGCACCAGCTCCCCGTCGTGCTGGCCGGCCAGCCCCGCCGCGGCCGCCGGGTAGACCACCAGCGAGACCGCCAGCAGCGCGGCGGCCACCACGGCGGCGACCGTCAGCGCGACCCTGGTACGCAGCCTCACGGCTCCTCCCGCAGCACGTAGCCCAGGCCGCGGACGGTCTGGATCAGCCGCGGCTCTCCCCCGGCCTCCAGCTTGGCCCGCAGGTAGCTGATGTAGACCCACAACGCGTTGGACGACGGCCCGAAGTCGTACCCCCAGACCGAGTCGAAGATGACCTCGCGGCTGAGCACCCGGCCCGGGTTGCGCAGGAACACCTTCAGCAGGGTGTACTCGGTCCTGGTCAGGTCGAGCGGCCGGCCGCCGCGGCTGGCCCGGCAGGCGGCCGGGTCCAGCTCCAGGTCGGCGTGGCGGAGCAGCCCCTGCGCGGGCGCGCTGCGGCGCAGCAGCGCGCAGCCTGGCCCGCAGCTCCTCCAGCGCGAACGGCTTGACCAGGTAGTCGTCGGCGCCCGCGTCCAGGCCCGCGACCCGGTCGCCGACCAGGTCGCGGGCGGTGAGCATCAGGATCGGGGTGCGGTCGCCCGCGGCCCGCAGGCGGCGGCACACCTCCAGGCCGTCCAGGCCGGGCATCATGATGTCCAGCACCACCGCGTCCTGACGTCCGCCGCCGGCCGCCTCCAGGGCGCGCAGGCCGTCGGCGGCGACGCTGACGTCGTAGCCCTCGCGGGTGAGCGCGTGGGTCAGGGAGCGGCGGACCGCCTCGTCGTCGTCGGCAACAAGGACGTGCATGGTGCCACTCTCCCCTCCGCACCCCCGGCTGAGGAAGATCGGTGCCGGTCTCTATGCGGGCTCGGTGCCGGCCAGTGCGCGTTCAGATCTCTATGCGGGCTCGGTGCCGGCCAGTGCGCGTTTGACGTTCCGCAGCGCCTGCTCCAGGCGGTCCGGCGTGACGCCGAGATGTCCGGCCACCGCGCCGAATCCGGCCGAGTCCGGGTCCACGCGGCCCTTCTCCGTCAGGGCGTCCAGTTCCTTGACGGCGCGCAGGGCGCGGTCGTACCCGACGCCCAGCTCGGCCGCGAGCGCCTTGGCGAACGCCTCCCGGGAGAGGCCGTGGTCCTTCTTGTCCGGTTCACCGGGCTTTCCGCGCTGGTCCGTCTTCTCTGGGCCGCAGCCGGGCCCGCCGTCGCGCGGCTTCCCGCCGCCGGGGTCCTTCCGCACGTCGGTCCGCACGTCGGTCCGTACGCCGGCCTTGCCGTCGGCGCCCGCGTGGTCCTTGGCCACGTCGGCGGGCGAGCAGGTCGAGGAGACCTGGGCGCACGGGCCGGCCGCCGCGGCCGGCACCGCCCCGGAGGCGGCCAGCGTCAGGGCCGCCGCCGCCCCGAGGGCCAGCGCGGTCTTTCGTGGGTTCATGTCGGTTGCCCTTCTGGCGGCCGGTCCCCAGTGGCCCGGCCCGCTGCGGCCACTCAACCGCGGCCACCTTCACCCCACCGTCGGGGAACCTTAGGAACGCCATAGAAGCCGTCGGGCACTTCCAGGTACGCCGGAGAAGCGCGCCGCCGCGTCCCGCGCGCCCGCGCCGCCGCCCCGGGAACGGGTTCCGACGGCGGGGCATTGTGGCAGGCGCCCGGGGAAGAGACCGATCCGCCCAGCGGAAGGGAAGGCGAGGACCCGTGAGACTTCTGGTGATCTGCAACCGGCAGGCCGGCGGCGTCGGCGACGACAGCACGCGGGAGGTGCTGCGGCTGCTGCGGGCGGAGGCCGACGTGCGGGTCTGCGACGGCGACGCGCGGGAGGCCGCGCGGTCGCACGACGACCGGGTCCCGGTGGTGCTGGGCGGCGACGGGAGCGTGCACGCGCTGGTCGCCGCGCTGCTGGAGCACGGCCGTCTGGACGCCGGCCCGGTCGGGCTGATCCCCATGGGCACCGGCAACGACCTGGCCCGCACGCTGGGCATCCCGCTCGACCCGGCCGAGGCGGCCCGCGTCGTGCTGGCGGGGCACGAGCGGCCCGTGGACCTGCTGATCGACGACGACGGCGGCATCGTGGTCAACGCCGCGCACCTCGGCGTGGGCGCGCACGCCGCCGAGCGGGCCGCGCCGCTGAAGCCGCTGCTCAGCCGGGCCGCGTACGCGGTGGGCGCGGTGCTGGCGGGCGCGGGGACGGGCGGATGGCGGCTGCGGATCAGGGTGGACGGCGCCCAGGTGTGCACCGGCCGCCGCCGGGTGCTGATGGCCGGCGTCGGGAACGGCGCCACGATCGGCGGCGGCACGCCGCTGGCCCCCGCGGCCCGGCCCGACGACGGGCTGGCCGAGGTGGTGGTCTCCTACGCCACCGGACCGCTGGCGCGGCTGGCCTTCGCCACCGGGCTGCGCCGCGGCCGGCACCCCGCCCGCCCCGACGTGCAGACCTTCCGGGGCAGGCGGATCACCGTGGCGGGCGGGCCCGTCCCGGCCAGCGTGGACGGCGAGCTGGAGCAGGTGGCGGAGCGGCGTACCTGGATCGTGCGGCCGGCCGCCTGGCGGGTTCTGGCGCCGCCCGCGTCCTGACCGGTCAGTGCTCCGGGTGCAGGGACTGGCCCAGGTACATGGCGGTGAGCATGGTGAACAGGTACGCCTGCAGGAACATGACGAAGATCTCGAACGCGGTCAGCACGCACGTCATGAACACGCCCAGCACGCCCACCGCCACGCCGCCCACGGTCGGCCGCTCCACCAGGAACCAGTAGCCGACCGCGCTGAAGAAGGCCAGCAGCGTGTGCCCGGCGAACATGTTCGCGAACAGCCGCACGGCATGGGTGAACGGCGCGGTGACGAAGATGTAGAACAGTTCGAGCGGCGCGTACAGGGTGATGGCGAGGGCCTTGGGCAGTCCCTCGGGGAACATCGCGTTCCTGAGGTAGCCGGCCAGGCCCTGGTGCCTGAAGCCGAGGTAGAGCTTGAGCAGGTAGACCACCCCGGCCAGCACCCAGGGGAAGGCGACGTGGGCGGTGACCGGGAACTGGAGCAGCGGGATCACGCCCATCACGTTCCAGAGCAGGATCAGCAGGAAGAGCGTGAGCAGCAGCGGCATCCAGCGGTCGGCGTCGGCGCCCAGCGACGGGCGGGCGATCTGGTCGCGGACGAACAGGTAGGCGTACTCGCCCGCGTTCTGCAGGCCGCGCGGCACCAGCCTGGGCCGGGAGAAGGCGCCCCAGGCCAGCGCGCACACCACGAGCACGCCGGCGGCGGCCAGCAGCACCGGCTTGGTGAGCCAGAGCGGCGCGCCGTCCCACAGGGCGGGGTAGTCGAACAACTCCGGTCCGGGCGGGCGGAAGTCGTCGGAGGGCATGGCGAAGCTCCTCTTGAGGGGGTGGAAGTTGCGGGTGGTGCGGGGCTGCGTGGGGTCGCGGGATGGGCGGGGGTCAGAGCCAGCCGCGGGTCTCGGCCGCGCGGACGGCCTCGGCGCGGTTGCGCGCCCCCGTCTTGGTGATGGCCGAGGACAGGTAGTTGCGTACGGTGCCCTCGGTCAGGAACAGGGTGCGGGCGATGTCGGCGACGGTCGCGCCGCCGGAGGCGGTCCGCAGCACCTCGGCCTCGCGCTGGGTGAGCGGGCTCGGCCCGACGGTCAGGGCGGACACCGCCAGCTTGGGGTCGATCACCGTCTCGCCGGCCATCACCCGCCGCACGGCCGCGGTCAGCTCGGCCACCGGCGCGTCCTTGACCACGAACCCGGACACGCCCGCGTCGAGGGCGCGGCTGAGGTAGCCGGGCCGGCCGAACGTGGTGACGATGACCACCCGGTGGCCGCGCAGACGTTCGGCGACCTCCAGGCCCGACATTCCGGGCATCTCGATGTCGAGCAGGACCACGTCGGGGCGGTGCTCGGCCACCGCGGGCTCGACCAGGTCGCCCCGGCCGACCTCGGCCACCACCTCGATGCCGTCCTCCAGGGCGAGCAGCGCGGCCAGGCCGCCCCGGACGAGGTCCTGGTCGTCGGCGATGAGGACGCGGATCATGGCAGCTCCAGAGGCACTCGGGCGTGCAGCCGGTAGCCGCCGCCGGGCAGCGGACCGGCCTCCAGACGTCCACCGGCGGCGGCGATCCGCTCGGCCAGCCCGGTCAGCCCGTTGCCTCCGACTCCTGCGGAATCCGCGGCTGCTTCGGCTCCGGGGGTGGGGGCGTCTTCGGCGGATCCGGGGCCGGGGCCGTCGTCGCGGATCTCGACGGTGGCGGTGCGGGCGTCGACGGCGAGGTCGATGCGGCAGTGGCGGGCGCGGCTGTGGCGTACGACGTTCGTGGCGGCCTCCCGTACGGTCCAGGCCAGCAGCGTCTCGGCGGCGGCCGGGACGGGCCCGCCGGCGGGCGAGACCGCCAGCCGGATCCCCGCCAGGTCCAGGCTGTGGGCCGCCGTGCGCAGCTCGCCCGACAACGAGGGGGCGCGGTAGCCGGCGACGGCGTGACGCACCTCGTCGAGCGCCTGGCGGGCGGCGCGTTCCACGTCGGCCATCTCGCGGGCGGCCCGTTCCGGGTCGGTGCGGGCCAGCCGGGCGGCGAGCTGGCTCCTGATGGTGATCGAGGTGAGCGTGTGGCCGAGCGTGTCGTGCAGGTCGCGGGCGAAGCGCAGCCGTTCGTTGTCCACGGCGAGCCGGGCGACGTGGGCGCGGGCGGCGTCGAGCCGGGCGACCATCTCGCCCAGGTGCTTCAGGCTGCCCACCGTCACCGCCTCGACCAGGATCACCAGCGGCACCCACCAGACCTGCTCGAACGGCCGCCCGTACGCCGTCAGCGCGGCCACCACCACGACCGTCGTCACCGCCGCCGACACGACGAAGGCGACCCGCGAAAGGCAGGCCGACAGGGCGCTGACCACGAACACGAAGCCGACGTAGGCCCATGGCGCCCGCAACACCGGCAGCAGCGCCAGCGCGGCGGCCACCAGCCCCACCGGCGTCCAGGTCAGGGCCGCCGCGCCCAGGGCGCTGAGCGCCCGCCACATGATCCGCAGCCAGCACGCCGCGAAGACCGCGACCGCCGCGACCACCCACACCAGGGCGAGCACGCCGGGACGCGTGGCGAAGAACGACCACAGCGGCCAGCCCACCAGCAGCAGCCACACGCACGACCCGGCGCGCGCCGCCGTCCGGCCCCGGCCGAACTCCACCTCCCGCACCGCCGCGTCACCCGTCACAGGGCCCGACGGTAACGCCCGGCGGCCGGCGCGGCGACCGCCAGGGGGCGCCGTCCATGAGTCTCAGCATGGGACCAGCCTGCCGGGAGTGGTGCCGCCGGGTGTAGTGCCGACCGTCAGAGACGCCTCCATGACAAACGTCATGGCGGATTCGGCTGGGGAACGGCGCGCCGGAGGTGCGGGTGAGGTGTGCGGTTCGTCAGCACGAGCACGCCCGCGCCGACGAGCCCCGCCGCGTGCAGGCACAACGCGGGCACGACGCCGACGACCTCGCCGAGCACCCCGGCGGCCGCCATGCCGAGCAGCGAGGTGACGGCCTGGGCGCTCGCGAGCAGCCCGATCAGGCCGCCCCGGCGCTCGTCAGTGGTGGCCGTCTGGGCCAGCGTCGCGAACCCGGCCGTCGCCACGGCCGCCGGCAGCCCGGCCAGCGCGATGAGCACGAGGGCCGGCCACAACGCGTCTACAACGAGGGGGTAGGCGAACAGCGCCAGGTCGAGCAGGCCGAAGGCGACCGTGCCCCAGCCGAGAAGCGCCCGTGGCGCGGGGTCGCGCCGGTGCAGGGCCACGGCCAGCGCGCCGGCCAGCCCGCCGACCGCCTGCACCGACAGGAACAGCCCGTAGGCGTCGCCCCGGCCGCCCAGCACGTCGGCCACGAAGGGGGCGGCGAGCGTGGCGAAGATCCCCTCGCCCAACCCCGTGATCACCATGTACACGACCAGCAACCGGATGCCGGGGTTCCCCATCGCCAACCGCACCCCGGAGGCCCACTGGACGCGGACGGACGGCGCCCGCGCCACCACCGGCGACCTGGCCGGGACGCGCAGGGTCGCCTGCAGGACCGCGGAGATCATGAAGCTGGCCACGTCGAGCAGGACGATCGCGGGCAGACCGCCCGCCGTGACGGCGACGCCGCCCAGCATCGCCCCCAGCAGCCGGGCGAGCTGGCCGCTCTGGCCGTGCAGGGCGTTGGCCCGCACCAACCTGGACGCGGGCACGAGCTGCGGGACGAGCGCCCGTTGCGCCGGGGCGAGCAGGGTGCCGAGCACGCCGGTCCACAGGGCGACGGCGTAGACGATCCAGACCTGGTCGGGGCCGCGTACCGCCAGCAGGGGCAGCAACCCGAGCCCGAGCAGCACGTCGGTGCCGACCAGCAACCGGCGGCGGTCCCAGCGGTCGGCCAGCACCCCGGCCACGGACCCGAGCAGGACGGCGGGCAGCCGGGAGACCAGCAGCATGATCGCGGTGGACAGGGTGGAGCCGGTCAGGCGGTAGACGTGGAACGCCAGCCCGGTGCTGATCACCCAGTCGCCCGTCTGGGACACGACGGACGCGACCAGCAACCGCCCGAACCCCCGCCCGTCGCCCGGCGACACCCACCCGCCACCGCCCCGCACCGGCCACCACCGCATCCCGGCCCGCCGCGCCGGCCACCACCGCAGGCCACCGTCCCGCGCCGGCCACCGACGAGCCACCCCCTCCCGGTCCGGCGGCTCCTCCACCGTCCGCCCACCAGCCCGGCCAGTCTCCGCGGCTGTCCGCCCACCGGCCCGGCCAGTCCCCGCGGCCACCCGCCCACCGGCCTGGCCGGGCCCCGCGGCCGGGGGGCGTCGCTCAGTCACCGGAGGCCGTCGGGGCGAGCGGGATGACCATCTGCGTCACCAGCACCGGCCGGGCCCCTTCGGGGCGGGCCGCCGCGTCGTCCACACGGGCCATCAGCGGCCGCAGCAGGTCGGCGACGGCCTCGCCGAGCGCCGTGATCTCCTGCGGCGTGACGTAGAGGTAGGAGTTGCCGATGCCGCCGACGCCCCGCCAGGGCTCCTCCTCGCCGCGCCGCGCCTCCTGCCACTCCACCAGCCGCGACAACGCCCGCTCGGCCAGGACCTGCTCCAGCAGGCTGCGGGCGGCCGACCGCTCGGCCCCGGCCACGTCGTCGTCCCACACCTGGACGCTCGCGGTCACCTTCCAGGGCCGCTCCCGCTCGTCGCGCGCCTCGGCCTGCTCCACCAGGCCGTATTTGGCCAGCTGCCGCAGGTGGTAGGAGGCCAGCGCCTGGCTGATCCCGACCTCGCGGGCGGCGTCGGCGGCGGTGGTCGCCCCCGACCGCAACAGCAGCTCGTGCAGCGCCAGCCGGACCGGATGGGCGAACGCCCGCATCGCGGCCGGATCGTCGAGCACCAGCCGCCGCCCCGCGGATTCCAAAGACATGCTTGGAATGTTCGGCCACCGGCACCCGCGATGTCAAGGATTCCTTTGGAATGCCGCCGGACTGGCGCCGGGATACCGCCGGGATACCGCCGGCGGTTACCTCCGGGGTAATCGACGGCGTTCAGGCGGGCCGGAAGACTGGGCGCATGGAGAGGGACACGCGGGGCATCGTGCAGGAGTTGTTGCGGCGGATCGGCGAGGGCGATCCGGAGCGGGTGGCGGAGTTGTTCGCCGAGCCGGTCGACTGGCGGCTCAGCTGGCCCGTCGAGGGGCATCCGGCGGTGCCGTGGATCCGGCCCCGGTCCGGGCGGGCCGAGGTGGCCGAGCACTACCGTTCGCTGGGGGCGCATCACGTGCCGGAGCTGAACGGCACCACGGTGCGGCAGATCCTGGTCGACGGGCCGGACGCCGTGGTGCTGGGGCAGATCGTGCAGACCGTGCGGGCGACCGGCGTCTCCTACACCACGCCGTTCGCGCTGCACCTGACCGTCGAGGACGGGCTGATCACGCGCAACCACATCTACGAGGACAGCCTGACGGTCGCGGCGGCCATGACCGCCACAGGATGAGCCCGCAGGAAGGGCGCGCGGCCGACGGCGGGATCCTCGCCCGATGATCCGCATTCGGCAATGCCCGCCACCGTTTTGCCCCTCGACCGGCGCACGGACCGCGCCGCCCCGCCCGGCCCGGGTTACGGTGATCGCCACAGCCCGTACGGCCGGAGGGATGGGATGGACGGCCGCGCCCCGCTCCCCCTGCGCGTCAACGGCCGGCCGCACGAGCCGCCGGCGGACCCGCGCGTGTCCCTGCTCGACTTCCTGCGCGACCACCTCCGGCTGACCGGCACGAAGAAGGGCTGCGACCAGGGGGCCTGCGGCACCTGCACCGTCCTGGCCGACGGCCTGCGGGTCTACGCGTGCCTGCTGCTGGCCGTCCAGTGCGAGGGGATGGAGATCGTCACCGTCGAGGGGCTGGCGGACGACGAGGTGGGGGCGCGGGTGCAGGAGGCGTTCGTCCGGTACGACGCCCTGCAGTGCGGATACTGCACGCCCGGCCAGGTCTGCTCGGTCACCGGCCTGCTGGCCGAGCTGCGGGACGGCGTGCCCAGCGCGACGACGCCCGACCTGACCGCTCCCCCGCGCGAGCTGACCGACGCCGAGCTCGGCGAACGCATGGCGGGCAATCTGTGCCGGTGCGGGGCGTACCACCACATCGCCGCCGCCGTCCGGGAGGTCGCCGCGAGGTGAGGGAGTTCGCCTACCTGCGGGCGTCCAGTGTGGCGGAGGCCGTCGCCATGATGGCCGCGACGCCGCCGGACGGCGGCCCGGCCCGCTACCTGGCCGGCGGGACGAACCTCGTCGACCTGATGCGGGAGGAGGTCGAGCGGCCGGGCCGGGTGGTGGACATCTCGCGCCTGCCGCTGTCGGCCGTCGAGGACCTGCCCGGCGGCGGGCTGCGGCTCGGCGCGCTGGCCGGCAACACCGAGGTCGCAGCCGACCCGCGGGTGCGGCGGCGCTATCCGGTGCTCGCCCGCGCCATCCTGGCGGGCGCCTCGCCGCAGCTGCGCAACCGCGCGACCGTGGGCGGCAACCTGCTGCAGCGTACGCGCTGCCGCTACTTCTACGACACCGCCGCCGCCTGCAACAAGCGGGTGCCCGGCGCGGGGTGCGACGCGCTGGAGGGGTTCAACCGCGCGCACGCCGTCCTGGGGGCGAGCCCGAGCTGCGTCGCCGTCCACCCCTCGGACCTGTGCGTGGCCCTGGCCGCCCTCGACGCGACCGTCAACCTGACGGGGACGCGGGGGTCGCGCAGCGTGCCGTTCACCGGCTTCCACGTCCTGCCCGGCCGGACGCCGCAGGTGGAGACCGTGTTGCGGGACGGCGAACTGGTCACGAGCGTGGACCTGCCGCCCGCCCCGCCGGGGCGCGGGGCGTACGCGAAGGTCAGGGACCGGGCCGGGTTCGCCTTCGCGCTGGTGAGCACGGCCGTGCTGCTGCACGTCGAGGACGGCCGGATCGTGTTCGCGCGGGTCGCGCTCGGCGGGGTGGCGCACAAGCCGTGGCGCGCCCACGCCGCCGAGGACCTGCTGACCGGCGCCGTCCCGGACGCGTCCGCCTTCGCGCGGGCCGCCGGCGTGGCGCTGGCCGAGTCCCGCCCGCTGCGGCACAACGCCTTCAAGCCGGTCCTGGCCGCCCGGCTGCTGCGCCGCACGCTCACCGAACTCGCGCGCCCGCCATGAAACGCCCCCACCCGTGCGAACCGCCCGCACTCGCGTGACCGCCCGCACTTGTGTGACCGCCCGCACTTGTGTGAATCGCCCGCGCGCCGGGCGGCCGGGGCAGGTAGGTCTGGTAGCCATGACGCTGATGACGTTCTACCCGCCCGTCGAGCCCTACGAGAGCGGCCTGCTCGACGTCGGCGACGGCCAGGAGATCTACTGGGAGACCTGCGGCGACCCCGGCGGCAAGCCGGTCGTGCTCCTCCACGGCGGCCCCGGCGGCGGGCTGCTGCCGGTGCAGCGCCGGTTCTTCGACCCCGGCGCCTACCGGATCGTCCTGTTCGACCAGCGCAACTGCGGGCGCAGCCGTCCGCACGCCGCCGACCCCGGGGTGTCGCTGGCCGCCAACACCACCTGGCACCTGGTCGCGGACATGGAGCTGCTCAGGCAGCGGCTCGGGATCGACCGCTGGCAGGTGTTCGGCGGTTCGTGGGGCGCGACCCTGGCCCTGGCGTACGCGCGCCGCCACCCGAGCCGGGTGACCGAGCTGGTGCTGCGCGGCGTCTACCTGGCGAGCGCAGCCGACGAGGCGTGGGCGTTCACCGGTTCAGGGGCGGCCCGGCTGTTCCCGGCGGAGTGGGCGGCCTTCCGCGACGCGATCGCGCCGGCCGAGCGGGACGACCTGCTCGGCGCCTACCACCGCCGCCTGTTCGACCCGGACCCGGAGGTGCACCTGCCGGCGGCGCGGGCATGGGCGGCGTGGGAGCTGGCGGCCAACACGCTGCTGCCCGCGCCTCCCCCTCCGCTGACGGACCGGGAGGTGCTGGGCTTCGCCCGGATCGAGGCGCACTACTTCACCCGGCGCTGCTTCCTGCGGGAGGGCGAGCTGCTCGACGTGGCGGCGATCAGGGACGTACCCTGCGTCATCGTCAACGGCCGCTACGACATGAAGACGCCGCCCGACGCCGCCTGGGAGCTGCACCGCGCCTGGCCCGAGGCCGAGCTGCGGATCGTCGAGGACGCCGGCCACGGCGGCGCCGAACCCGGCACGCTGCACGAGCTCGTCAGGGCCACCGACGGCTACCGTCCGAAGGCCCGTGCACCACAGGATTCATGATCTACAATACGAATTTGTAGTGGTTTTGCGGGACTTGCTGGTCTTGCACACTTCTGCTCACCGTTGTTGACATGTCACCTCGTTCGCAGCCCGCCGCGGAGCAAGACGTGATCCGGATCGCCGTGATCGACGACCACGAGCTGATCCGCCATGGGCTGGAGTACCTCCTGCACCGGCACGAGGACCTGCAGGTGGTGCTGCGGGGCTCGTCCGTCGGGGACCTGCGCGGCTTCGACGCCGGGTACGACGTGCTGATCCTCGACCTCTACCTGGCCGAGGACCGGCCGTGCCTGGCCGCGGTCAAGGAGCTGTCGGCCGTCACGCGGGTCCTCATCGTGTCGGCCTCCGGACGGCCCGCCGACGTGCTGGCGGCGATCCGCTGCGGCGCCAACGGGTACGTCACCAAGGACGCCCCCTCCGAGCTCATCGTCGCCGCCGTGCGCACGGTCGCCGCGGGCGGCTTCTACCTGTCGGCGGGCCTGGCCGACATCCTGCAGAGCGAGCTGGACGAGAACACCCGCCCGCCCGCCGGGGCCGACGGCTCGGAGGAAGGCGGGGACGGCGGCGGCGACGCCCGGCCCCGGCTGTCGGCCCGCGAGGAGGAGACCCTGTCCTACATCGCCCAGGGCTTCACCCACGCCCAGGTGGGCCGCCGGATGGGCGTCAGCAAGGCCACGGTGGACACCTACGTCGAGCGCATCAGGGCCAAGCTGCAGGTCGGCAACAAGGCCGAGCTCACGCGCGCGGCGCTCAACCGGCTCGAACGCCGCGACCGGCCGTGAGCCGCCCGCCGCGCCCGCCCGGGACGGCGGTCGCCGGCATGGAGCGCAGCCGGGCCCTCACCATGGTGGTCGTCCGGGTGGGCGCGCTGATGTTGTGCGGGTCGCTGGAGGTGCTGGGCGACGGGCGGTGGCTGACGCTCGGGCCGCTGCCGTACCTGCTGGGGGCGATGGGCGCGGTCAGCCTGCTGGTGTGCGTGGTCACGGCGGCCCGCGCCGCGCTCGCGCCGCGCGCGCTGCTCTGCGCGGACCTCGGCCTGGTGACGGCGGCGGTGCTGGCCGCCGGTCACTACGCCGGCTCGCGGGTGACCGACGGCTGGCCGGGCACGGTCCTGCCGTACGTGCTGCTCGTCGGCATCATGGCCGGCATCTCCTTCCGCACGTTCCCCGTCGTGCTGGCGTGGACGGCGGCGCTGGGCGGCGCGCTGGTCCTCGGGTACGTGCAGGCGGACCTGCCGTGGTGGGCCGGGTTGCCGCACGTCGCCGGGCTGACGACGAACGCCACGATGGCCGCGTACGTCATGCGCATCCTGTTCAGGACCGCCGGCGACCTGGACCGGGCCAGGGCGGAGGAGCTGCGCCGCTCGGCGCAGCTGTCGCAGGAGCGCGAGCGCGGCAGGACGGCCCGCGTGCTGCACGACCGGATCCTGCAGACCATGGAGGCGCTGACCCGCGACGGCTGGATCGCCGACGACTCGGTCAGGGCGCGGGTGGCGGAGGAGTCGCAGTGGCTGCGCGCGTTCCTGCGCGGCGACGACGGCGATCCGGCCGAGGACGTCGTGGCCGCCCTGGAGGAGGTCGTGCGGCAGGCGGTCGGCAGCGGGCTGCGGGTGGAGTTCAACGCGGGCCGGCTGCGTTCGGCGCCGGAACGCGAGGGCATGCCGGCTGAGGTCGTCGAGGCGCTGAGCGGCATCCTGCGCGAGGCGCTGACGAACGTGCGCAAGCACGCGGGCGTGCGGCACGCCGTGGTGCGGGCCGAATGCCGGTCCGGGACGCTGGCGCTGAGCGTGCTCGACCACGGCAGCGGCTTCGACCCGGACGCGCCCACGACCGGCCTCGGCATCGCCCGTTCCATCCGGGAGAGCGCCCGCGCGGTGGGCGGCAGCGCCGACGTCGAGGCCGCTCCCGGCGAGGGCACGCTGGTGTCGGTGCGCATCCCGCTGCCGTCGGGCGAATGACGTCCCGCCAACGCACCACAGGCCGCATGACAGATCCGGGCGGGCCGGCCGGTCCACAATCGTGCCGACGAACCCGATCTCTCCCTGGAGGTGGCGGCATGCGATCACACCGGACGGCGGCCGTGCTGGCGGCGGCGGCCCTGGCCCTGTTCCCGGTCACGGCGGCGGCAGCGGACGACGGCCCCGCGAACGGCCGTCCGGCCGCCCGGAGCTGCTCCGGCACGGCCTGCGACGGCAAGGATCCGGCGCTGACGGGCTGCACGACGGGCTCCTCCACCGTGGCGTCCAGGTGGGTCCGGGCCTTCGGCGGCTACCTCGAACTGCGGTACGGCCCCGGCAAGGACGGCACCTGCCAGGTCAACTGGGCCAGGTTCACCAAGCGGGGGCAGGGCGCGGACTACAACGTGTGGGTGGAGCGCAGGCCGGTCGGCCGCTCGGCCGGCTACGACGACAAGAGCCTCACCCAGTATTCGGGCGGCGACGAGGGCACCGGGGTCATCTACTCCGACCAGGTCTACGCGCCCGAGGTCCCGGCGCGGGCCTGCGTCGAGCCCGCCCGCGGCCGCCGCGCCGCCGGCTCGCCCGTCTGCACGGACCCCGTCTGACCCGGCTCGCGCGCCTCCCGCCGGTGGGGGGCGGGAGGCGCGCCGTGGATCAGCCGAAGCCGTCGGGGCACAGGAAGCTCTTGATCGACGCGGGCGCGCTCGCCACCAGCGCCGGGCGGCCCTCCAGGGAGCAGAAGTTGCTGCCGATGTTCGCGTCGAGGAACCGGGAGGCGTTCCGCCGGGCGATCAGGTCGATGGCGCCGACGCTCGGGGAGGACAGCTCGGCGGCGACCCAGGAGCCGACGCAGCGCTTGCGCGCGACCACGGCGTCCTGCGGGAGGCTGCCGCCGTTCAGCGCGGCGGCCTCGCGCAGGATCGAGCCCGAGGAGGCGCACGGGAACGTGCGGGGCCTGCTCTTGGTGGGCGTCTGCTCGGGCGTCTCCTCCGGCGTCTCCTCGGAGGTGTCGGTCTCGGTCGGGGTGTCTTCCGGGGTGTGGCTCTCCTCGGGGGTCTCGCTCTCCTGCGGGGTGTCCGTCGGGTCCGGGCCCGCGGAGGTGGCGGGCGGGCCGGTGGCGGAGGAGGTGGGTCCGTCGTCCGGGGACGGCAGCGCCTGCGGCGTGCCGGCCGCGTTGAGCGCGAACGCCGCGCCGACCCCCACGACGGCGACGACCGCGACCACGGCGGCCGCCACCGGCCACGACCGCGCCCGCCCCCCGGACGAAGGCGGCCTCAGCGGTCCTCCCCCGCCGGACGAAGGAGGCCTCAGCGGTCCTTCCCCGCCGGACGAAGGCGGCTTCATCGGTCCTTCCCCGCCGGACGGGGGCGGCGGGGTCAGGGGCAGGGTGCCGGGCGGAGGCGGCGGGGGTGTCAGGGGAAGCGTGCCGGACGGGGGCCGCGGCAGGAGGAGCGTGCCCGACCGGAGCGCGCCGAGCAGCTCCGCCGACCCCGGACGCGCCGCCCTGTCCTTGGCGAGCGCCGCCCGGACCAGGTCGCGCACGTCCTCGGGCACCCCGGACAGGTCGGGATCGACGCTCATGACCCGGTAGGCGAGCACGTCGGGCGCCCCCATGCCGAACGGCGGCCGCCCGGTCGCGGCGTAGACCATCAGCGCGCCCCAGGCGAAGACGTCGGCGGCGGCGTCGGCCTGGTCGCCCCGGTACTGCTCGGGGCTGATCCAGCCGGGCGAGCCGATGAGCGCGCCGGTGCCGGTCAGGCCGCTCTCGTCGAGGGCGCGGGCGATCCCGAAGTCGAGCACCTTCGCCCCGGACCCGGCCAGGATCACGTTGCCCGGCTTGAGGTCGCGGTGGACGATCCCGGCCCCGTGGATGTCGGTGAGCGCCTCGGCGATGTCCGCCCCGAACGCCACCAGGTCGTCCGGCGGCAGCGGCCCGTGGTCGCGTACGTGCTCGGTCAGCGTGGGGCCGGGCACGAACTCGGTGGCCAGCCACGGCGGCGAGGCGGCGGTGTCGGCGGACAGGACCGCGACCGTGCACCGCCCGCGCACCCGCGACAACACCTCGACCTCGCGCACGAACCGGTCGTGGAAGTGCGGGTCGGCGGCCAGCCCCGGATGGATGACCTTGACCGCGACCCGCCCGCCGTCGGGCGCGACCCCGGCGTAGACCACGCCCATGCCGCCCGCGCCCATGCGGCCCACGATCCGGTAGGGACCGATGCGCTCGCGTTCGTCCATCTCCAGGGGGCCGAAGCCGCCGGGGTCGCTCATCGTGCTCCCGATCGCCGGATCTTCGCAACAGCGACGATCTTATTGACACATCGGTGTAAAGCGCGCCCCCCTCAGGCGGTTGCCTCGTCGAGGAGCTCCAGGAGATGCCGGTAGGTCTGACCGGTGGCGCGGGTCAGGCCCAGCTCGCAGGTGCGGTTGACCGAGGCGTGCGCCGCGCAGCCCGCCTCGGCCACGGAGGCGGCCTCGGCGCGGGTGGCCGAGGCGGTCAGCTCGGGGTGCAGCAGGCCGCGGTCGCCGGCGAAGCCGCAGCACTGCCATCCGTCCGGGATCACGACCCGCTCGGCGACCGCCTCGGCGACGCGGGCGACGGCGGCGTCCAGGCCGAGCCGGGTGGAGGAGCAGGTCGGGTGGAGCGCCAGCGACGGCAGGCGGCGCGCCCGCGGCAGGCGGGGCAGGACGTGCTCGGCGGTGAAGGCGACCGCGTCGACCACCTGGAGGCCGGGCACCAGGTGGGCGTAGCCCTCGGTGCAGGAGGCCGCGTCGCTCACCACGGGCAGCCGGCCGCCGTCGGTGGCCCGCGCGAGCACGTCACGGACGCGCTCGCCCATGGCCTCGTGGCCGCCGGCGAAGCCCTTGGACGACCACGGGGTGCCGCAGCACAGGCTCGCGATCTTCTCCGGGACGTGCAGCCTCAGCCCGGCGCGGGCGGCCAGGCGCTGGAAGGCGGTCATCACGCCGGGACCGCCGTCCGCGGGGGCGAACAGCGTGTTCAGGCAGGACGGCAGGTAGACGGCGTCGGCGTCGTCCGCCGGGGACGGGCGCCGCCTGGCGCCGCCGCGCGGCAGGTCGCGGCTCCACCGCGGGACGTCGTCGGCCCCGGCCAGGGCGCGGGCGGCGCGCGAGGCGGCCTCGGGGAGCGCGGGCGGGACCGCGGCGGCGGTGTCGAGGGCCAGGTTCATCGCGCGGGTGACGCCGTCCCAGTGGCGGGCGGCGCTCGTCCAGGCGCGCTCGGCGGCGCGGCCGTGGCGCTCGGCGCGCAGGCGTTTGGTCAGGTCGCCGGTGTTGATGAGGACGGGGCAGGCGGTGGCGCACATGCCGTCCACGGCGCAGGTGTCCACGGCGTCGTAGGCGTAGGCGTCCGCCAGCTCGCGGGCCAGGGCGTGGTCGCCGGCCGCCTGGGCCGCGGCCAGCTCGCGGCGCAGCACGATGCGCTGGCGCGGCGTGGTGGTCAGGTCGCGGCTGGGGCAGACGGGCTCGCAGTAGCCGCACTCGACGCAGCGGTCGACCTCGGGCTCGACGGTGACGACGGTCTTGAGGTCGCGCAGGTGGGCCTCGGGGTCGTCGGTGAGGACGACGCCGGGGTTGAGCGTCCCGGCCGGGTCGCACAGGCGTTTGACCTCGCGCATCACCTCGTACAGCTCGTCGCCGTACTGGCGGCGCACGAACGGGGCCATGACGCGGCCGGTGCCGTGCTCGGCCTTCAGCGTGCCGCCCCTGGCCAGGACGGCCTCCACCATGTCCTCGGTGAACTGGGCGTAGCGGTCGAGCTCGGTGGCGAACCGCTCGTTGAGCATGAAGTGCAGGTTGCCGTCCTTGGCGTGGCCGAAGACGACGCTGCGCTCGTAGCGGTGCTCGGCGAACAGCCGGGTCAGGTCGTCGCACAGGTCGGCCAGCGCGGGCACGGGGACGGCGACGTCCTCCAGCAGGGCGGTGGTGCCGCTGGGGCGGGCGCCGGCGACGGTGGCGTACAGGCCCTTGCGGATGTGCCACAGCGCGGCCCGGCCGCCGGCCTCCCTGCTCAGCCGGGCGGGGGCGGCCAGGCGCAGCCCGGCGAAGACGCGCTCGGCGGCCCGCTCCCGCTCGGTGAGCACTTCGGCGTCGGACTCCTGCCATTCGACCAGCAGCGCGGCGTGCTCGTCGACGGCCATCGCGCGCAGCGTCTCGTCGGCCTTCGGGTCGGTCTGGGCGACGCGCAGGGACTCGGCGTCCAGCAGCTCGACGGCGGCGGGACCGGCCGCGACCAGCTCCGGGACCGTGGCCATCGCCTCGCGCAGCGTCGGGAAGACGAGCAGGCCGGTGGCGGCCAGGCGGTGGGCGGGGACGGTGCGGAAGACGGCCTCGGCGACGAAGCCGAGGGTGCCCTCGCTGCCGATGACCAGGTGCGCGAGGATCTGCGCCGGGCCGTCGTGGTCGAGGAAGCTGTTGAGGCCGTAGCCCATGGTGTTCTTCAGCGAGAACTGGTCCTGGACGCGCCGCACCGAGCCGGGGTTGCCGCGGACGCGGTCGCGCAGCCGTTCCAGGCCGGCCGCGAGGTCGGGTTCCAGGGCGCGCAGCCGCTCGTCGGCGTCGGGGGCGCCGGTGTCGAGGACGGTGCCGCTCGGCAGCACCAGCGTCATCGACTCCAGCGTCCGGTAGGTGTTGGCGTGCGTGCCGCAGGTCATGCCGCTGGAGTTGTTGGCCACGACGCCGCCGATCGTGCAGGCCGACTCGCTGGCCGGGTCGGGGCCGAGCTTGCGCCCGTAGGGGGCCAGGCGGGCGTTGACCTGCCGCAGCACCGCGCCGGGCTGGACCCGTACCCGGGCGCCGTCGTCGAGCACCTCGATCGAGCGGAAGTGCCGGCGGGTGTCCACGAGCAGGTGCTCGCTGACGCCCTGGCCGCTGAGGCTGGTGCCGCCGGAGCGGAAGGTCAGCGGCAGGCCGGTGCGCAGCAGCGCGGCGACCTGGCCGGCGCTCTCGGCCACCAGCACGGCCTGCGGGGTCAGCAGGTAGTGGGAGGCGTCGTGGGCCATGCCGAGCCGGTCGCTGGCGCGGGCGCGGGTGATCCCCGGGACGGCCGTCTCGACCGCCGCCAGGACGGCGGCGTCCGGCGCGTTCAGCCGTCGCGGTTCACGGTGGGTCATGCTCGTGCTCTCTTCCAGGTTCATGGCCGGGGATCGATGTGGATCTTGGGCCCCGGGCCGGCGCCGGGCGGTCGCCGTCCGGCCAGCACGCCGGCCGTCTCGGCGAGCCCGACCGTGGCGGCCACCAGCGGACGGGCGTCCACCGAGCCGCCGGCGTAGGCGTCGATGGCCCCGGCCAGCCCCGCCGAGCCGCCCAGGACGCCGACCGCGGTGACGTCCTTGAGCACCAGCTCGCGGGTGTCGAGCGTGGACGGCGTGCCGGCCAGGCCGATGTAGACGACGCGGCGGGCGGGTTCGGCCAGGCCGAGGGCGAGCGCGGGCATCGCGGCGGCGTTGGTGGCGTCGATGACGGCGTGCCAGGGCAGGCCGGGCAACGTCGCGCGGGTCCAGGCGTGCCGGAACCCGAGGCCCGCGGCCAGGCGCAGGTCGGGTTCGGCGCGGCCCATGAGGTGCACCTCGGCGCCGCCGGCGCGCGCGAACAGCGCGGCCAGCAGGCCGATCGTGCCCGTGCCCAGAACCAGCAACCGCTCCCCCGCCTCCAGCGCCGCCGCGCGGACGGCGCGTAAGGCGTTGCCACCGGGCTCGACCAGCGCGCCCGAGGTAGCGTCCACCGTATCGGGCAGCCGGTGGAGCGCCGCGACCGGGACGGCGAGCCGCTCGGCCAGCGCTCCCGCGGCGCCCCGGCTGATGCCGAGCTCGGCCAGGTCGGGGCACACGTGGTGGCGGCCCTGGCGGCAGCGGTCGCAGCGCCCGCAGCCGAGCATGGTGTCGCCGACGACCCGCCGCCCCAGCCACGACGGGTCCACGCCCGCGCCCAGCTCCGCGACGCGCCCGCACCACTCGTGGCCGGGGCGCAGCGGGTAGCGGGAGCGGCCGGTGCGCAGGTAGCTCATCCCGCCGCTGAACAGCTCCATGTCGGTGCCGCACACGCCGGCGCGCTCGACGTCCACGACCACCTGGCCGGGCCCCGCCGAGGGGGGCTCGACCTCCTGGACCTCGGCCGCGCCCGGCCCGGTCAGGACGAGCGCCCGCACTACCGGGGCTCCACGACCCGCTGGCGCTGGCTGCCGAGCCCGTCGATGCCGAGCTCCATGACGTCGCCCGGCCGGAGCCAGATCTGCGGGTCGTGGCCCATGCCGACGCCGGGCGGGGTGCCGGTGTTGATCAGGTCGCCGGGCTCCAGCACCATGAACTGGCTCAGGTGGTGCACGATGACGTACGGGTCGAAGATCATCGTCTTGGTGCTGCCGGTCTGGCGGCGCACGCCGTTGACGTCCAGCCACATGCCCAGGTTCCGGACGTCGGCCAGCTCGTCGGGGGTGACCAGCCAGGGGCCGGCCGGGTTGAACGTCTCGGCCGACTTGCCCTTGCTCCACTGGCCGCCGCGTTCCATCTGGAAGGCCCGCTCGCTGACGTCGTTGACCACGCAGTAGCCGGCGATCGCGGCCGCGGCCTCCTCGGGCGAGTCGAGGTAGGAGGTGCGGCGGCCGATCACGATGCCGAGCTCCACCTCCCAGTCGGTCTTGGTGGCGCCGCGCGGGATGCGCACGTCGTCGTACGGGCCGACGAGGGTGTTGGGCGACTTGGTGAACAGGATCGGCTCGGCGGGCACGGCCTGGCCGGTCTCGGCGGCGTGGTCGCTGTAGTTCAGGCCGATGCACAGGATCTGGTGCGGGCGGGCGATCGGCGCGCCGACGCGCTCGCCGGCGAACGCCTGCCGCGGGCCGGCGGCCACCCGCTCGGCGAGCAGGGCGGGGCCGCCCGCGGCGAAGAAGCGCTCGTCGAAGTCGGGGGTGAGGTCGGAGACGTCGACGTAGTGGTCGGCGTCCACGCGGACGACCGGCTTCTCGGCGCCGGGCGCGCCGATGCGCATGAGGTACAAGGGGTTCTCTCCGGTTCTGTGCGGGTCAGGGAAGGTGGCGCCCGGCGACGACGGCGCGGATGGCCGGCACGTCCTCGACGAGCACGCTCAAGGGGGTGCGGTAGGCCAGGCCGCTGATGCTGACCGCGCCGCTCGGCACGGTGGGCGAGGTCAGGTACGCCGGGACGGCCACGCAGTTGACGCCCGGCTCGTTCTCCTGGTCGTCGGCCGCGTAGCCCTGCTCGCGGACGCGTACCAGCTCGGCGTGCAGTTCCTCCGCGGTGCCGATCGAGCGTTCGGTGGGCCGCTCCAGCCGCCGGTCGCCCACCCAGGTGCGCACCGCGGCCTCGTCCGTCAGCGTCTGCGCCAGCAGCATCTTGCCGACGGCGGTGCAGTGGGCCGGGTTGCGCCCGCCGACGACCGAGGTGAGCCGGACCGCGCCGGACGGCGGGTCGAGCTTGGACCGGTAGACCACCGACGTGCCCTCCAGCACCGCGTAGTGCACGGTCTCGCCGTAGCGGTCGCACAGCGCCTTGAGCATCGGGGTGACCCGGACGTGGTCGGGCCGGGCCTCGTGGTGGGCGAAGGCCATGCGCAGGAACTCGTCGCCGAGCACGTACCGGCCGTGGCCGTTCTGGACGGCGAGCCCGGCGCGGCGCAGCGCGGCCAGGGCGCGGTGGGCGGTCGGCTTCGGGCTGGACACGGCGCGGGCCATCTCCTCCAGGCCGATCCCGTCGGGGTGCCGGGCGAGCTCGGCCAGCACGGCCAGCACGCGGTCGGCCCCCACCAGCTTGGCGTCACCGTAGGACATGTTCCGAAGGTTAGACCACCGTTCCGGAAAACGGAAGTTTGCCGCGATCCAGCCCGGCGTTGACGCAACCAATTGGTTGCCATAATGTGGCAACCGTTCGGTTGCTACTAATGAGAGGCCGCCATGAGTGTTCCTGTCGCGACCGTCGAGGCCGCCCCGCCGCGCCTCGACGGCAGACAGCGGTTGATCGCGTTCGTCCTGCTCGGCGCCGGTTTCATGCTGGCGGTCGACTTCTCGATCCTGAATGTCGCCCTTCCCCAGACCGGCGCGGGCGTCGGGCTGAGCCCGGCCCAGTGGCCCTGGATCACCTCGGCGTACGCGCTGCCGGCGGCCGGGTTCACCCTGGTGTTCGGCCGCACGGCCGACCTGTTCGGCCGGCGGAGGCTGTTCCTGGCCGGCATGGTGGTGCTGGCCGGGGCCTCCCTGCTCGGCGGCTTCGCCGGCGGGCCCGCGACGCTCCTGACCGCCCGGGTGCTGCAGGGCCTGGCCACGGCGATGACGGTCCCCGCCGCGTTGTCGCTGCTCACCACCACCTTCCAGGAGGGCCCGCTGCGCGCCCGCGTCCTCGGGCTGAACGGCGCCCTGCTGTCCGGCGGCTTCACCGTCGGCGCGCTGCTCGGGGGCGCCCTGGTCAGCCTGCTGAGCTGGCGGGCGGCGTTCCTGTTCAACGTGCCCGTGGCGGTGGCGATCGTGGTGCTGGCGCCGTTCCTGATCCGGGAGAGCGTGCTGCCGGAGCGGGTGCGGCTCGACCTGCCCGGCGCGGTCACGGTGACCGGCGGCCTGCTGGCGGTGATCTACGCGGCCGTCGAGACGAACCTCCTGGCGGCCGTCGCGGGCGTGCTGCTGCTGGGCGCGTTCTGGCTGATCGAGCTGCGCGCGCCCGCGCCGCTCGCGCCGGTGCGCATCCTGCGGCGGCCCACGGTGAAGTGGGGCAACTTCGCCGGGTTCGTGATCTTCACGATGGAGCCGGCCATGATTTTCCTGGTGACGGTGTACCTGCAGCGGGTGCTGGGCCTGTCGCCGCTGGTCACCGGCCTGGTGTTCGGCATCCCCGGGCTGGCCTCGGTGGTCGCCGGGGTGATCGCCGGGCGGTTCGTCGGACGCCACGGCAGCCGCCGCGTCCTGGTCGCCGGCATGACGGTCCAGGCGCTGGCGACGCTTCCCGCCGTCTTCCTCGGGACCGGCTGGACGGTTCTGGCGATCCTCGTCCCCGCGCTGTTCGTCGGCTTCTTCGGGCACGTCACCGCGATCGTCGCCTACACCGTCACCGGCACCTCGGGCCTGCCGGACGAGGAGCAGGGGCTGGCGACCGGGCTGACGTCGATGACGCAGCAGGTGGCCGTCACCGTCGGCATCCCGCTGCTCGGCGCGGTCGCCGCCACGCGCGCCGGGGAACTGGCGGGAATCCGCCTGGCCCTGCTCGTGGACGTCGCGGTGACACTGGCCGCCGTCGTCCTCGTCTCCTACGGCCTGCGCCGGCACCCGCGGCCGGAGCGGTGACCGTCCACCTGCCGCCACAAGGTGTGGCACCCTTTTCCCTGCTGCATATGGAGGTTGTCATGGGATTCCCCGATCGGGTCGAGCGGACCCTCGAGCTCGCCCAGCCGCCGGCCAAGGTGTGGGCGGCGCTCACCACCCCCGAGGGGCTGGCCGCCTGGTTCGGCCAGGAGGCGGCGATCGAGCTGCGTCCCGGCGGGCCGGCGCGGCTGAGCTGGAGCCACGGGCACACCGTCGACCTGCGCGTGGAGCGCGTGGAGGAGCCGTCGGTGTTCGGCTTCACGTGGCCGGTCTTCGGCATGCCGGAGGGCGATCCGCGCCGCACGTACGTCGAGTTCACCCTCGAACCGGCCGGCACGGGCACCCGGCTGACCGTCGTCGAGACCGGCTTCGCCCAGTTGCCGGACGACCACCACCGCAAGGCGTACGACGCCCACTCCGAGGGGTGGGCGAGCGAGCTGGGCGAGCTGGTCGGGCACCTTGCCGCCGCCTGACATCGAGGCGGTGGCCGAGCAGGTCTTCGTCGCCCTGGCCGACCCGAGCCGGCGCGCCGTCCTGGCCGAGCTGGCCGCCCGGGGCCCGGCCACGGCGACCGACCTGGCCGCCCGCCTGCCGATCACCCGGCAGGCCATCGCCAAGCACCTGACGCTGCTGGGCGAGGCCGGTCTGGTGACGGCCGAGCCCGGTGAGCGCCGTCGCGTCCGCTACCGGCTGCGCTCGGCTCCGATGCGGGTGGCCCAGCAGTTCCTGGCCGCGCTGGCCAGCGACTGGGACGGCCGCCTCGACGCCCTGCGCGACCACCTCGACGGCTGACCGCCCGTCCCCTCCCCCGCTCACGCGGCCCGGCGGGGACGGGTGAGCCAGGAGAACGACCCGGCCATCACCAGCGCGACCAGCCCGCCCGCGACCATCGCGGCCGAGACCGAGAAGCCGTCGACGACCGTGCCGCCCAGCAGCGCGCCGAGGGCGAAGGTCGCCTGGAACGACGAGGTGAACACGACGGTCGCCGCCTCCGGCGCGCCGGGCGCGGCCCGCAGGAACCACGTCTGGGAGCAGACCGGCACGCCCCCGTAGGCCAGCCCCCACACCACCAGCAGCACGACCGCGCCCGCCGGCGAGGTTCCGGCCAGCGGCAGCAGCGCGGTGGCCGCCGCGATCAGACCGCCGCAGACGGCGAAGGCCAGGCGGGGGGCCGTGGCCACCATCCGGCCGGCCAGGAAGTTGCCCGCGATGCCCGCCGCGCCGTAGGCCAGCAGGACGGCGCTGACGGCGGCCGGGGGCAGGCGGGTGACGTGCTCCAGGAACGGCGTGACGTAGGTGTAGGTGCCGAAGTGCGCCAGCACGACGAGGAACGTGCCCAGCAGGGCGATCCCGGTGCCGCGCACCCGCAGCAGGTCCAGTAGGACGCGCGCGCCGGTGACCTGACGGGCCGGCAGCGGCGGCAGCACGCGCAGCAGCGCGACCAGCACGAGGACCGAGAGCCCGGCCAGGACGAGGAACGCCGTCCGCCAGCCCGCCAGGTGCCCGATGAAGGTCCCGGCCGGCACGCCGAGCACCGAGCCCAGCGGCACGGCCGAGAAGATCACCGCCGTCGCGGTGCCCACGGCGGCCGGCGGCACCAGCCGGGACGCCAGCCCCGCCGCGATCGACCAGAAGCCGCCGATGGTGAGGCCGACGAGCACCCGCGAGGCCAGCACCACCCAGTAGGCCCCGGCCACGGCCGCCAGCACGTCGGCGGCGGCCAGCACCGCCATCAGGACGCAGAGCATCACCCGGCGGTCCAGCCGGGCGGTGGCCACGGTCAGGACGGGCGCCGCGACGGCGGCCACGAAGCCGGGCAGCGTCATGGTCAGCCCCGCGGTGCCGTCGGTGACGCGGAAGTCGGCGCCGATGGTCGTCAGCAGGCCGATGGGCAGGATCTCGCTGGTGACGATGGCGAAGATGCCGAGGGTGATCGAGGCGACCGCGAGCCAGGAGATCAGCGGCGGGCGCGGCGGGGCGAGGGTGGTGGTGGCCATGGTTCCGTTTCCAGGACAGGGGTTGATCTACGGCGAACCAGCCAACCAGCCACGACGTCCCCGGCACCGGCCGATTTCGGACCACACCGTCAACCGCCCCCGGACCACGCCGTCATCCGCCGCGCCCCCGGCCGCGCCGTCAGTCGGCGTGCAGCGCGGTGCGCAGGCCGGCGAGCAGGTCGGGGGTCGCGGCGCCCGGCGTCCTGAGCCGGACCGAGAACAGCCGCCCGTTCCACCGGGCCGGGACGCGGTACCGGCCGGAGACGGGCAGCCCGAGGTCGTGGCCGAGCCGCAGCCCGGCCCCGCCGTGCTGGAGCGCGACCGGCAGCAGGCCGTCGAACGCCAGGGCGCCCACCACGACCCCGCCCTGCGACAGGTGGAACGCCGAACCCGCGGGGCCCGTCGTGTGGACGACGTCCACGGACAGGCGGCCGGCGGGCAGAGGGCGGTCGGCGGTGAGCTCCAGCGGCTCCCCGGCGCGGGAGAAGGTGAAGGCCAGGCGGCCGCCGGTGACGTACAGGGCGAAGCCGCCGTTCCAGTCGCCCAGCGCGAACAGCACGCCCTCGGGCTCCCGGTCCGCCTCGATCTCGGCCGTCCAGCGGAAGCCGCCGAACAGCAGCGGCAGCGACTCGTCGCACACGGGCGAGGCCCCGGGCCGGAACGTGCGGTCGTCGCCGGGGGGCCAGGCCGGCCCGATGAGCGCGCCGAAGCGGGCCACGAGGTCGTCGTACAGCGGCAGGACGTTGTTGCGCCCGGCCTCCCGGTCCCACAACCGCCGCAGCTCGGCGACCACCTCCGGATGCCCGGCGGACACGTCGGCCGCCTCGGAGAAGTCGGCCGCCAGGTCGAACAGCGCCCAGTGGTCGGCGTCGAGGTCGCGGCTGCCGGTGAGCAGGTCCTCCTCGTCCAGGACGCCCGTGGACACGTGGTCGGTGGTGACCTTCCAGCGGCCGTGGATGAGGGAGCGCGAGCCCAGCATCTCGAAGTACTGGGTGGTGCGCGGCGCGGGCGCCCCGGGGTCGCTGAAGGTGGCCAGGAAGCTGGCCCCGTCGATCGGCTGCTGCTCGATCCCGTCCACGACGTCGGGCGCCCGGACGCCGATCGCGTCCAGCAGGGTCGGGAACAGGTCGTTGACGTGCACGATCTGGTCGCGCACCGCGCCGCCGCCGCCGATCCCGGCCGGCCAGTGGACGATGAGCGGCGTACGGGTGCCGCCGAGCCAGGTGTAGCGCTTCCACAGCCGGAACGGCGTGTTCCCGGCCCACGCCCAGCCCCACGCGTAGTGGTTGTAGGTGCGCGGCCCGCCCCAGTCGTCGTGGTGGGCCAGGTTGTCCTGCGGGGACTCGCGGATGCCGGCGGAGAAGCGGTGCTCGTTGACGCTGCCGTCCACGCCGCCCTCGGCGCTGGCGCCGTTGTCGGAGAAGATCACGACGATGGTGTCGTCGAGCCGCCCGGTCTCCTCCAGGTGGGCGATCAGCCGGCCGAGCTGGGCGTCGGCGTGGGTGAGGAAGCCCGCGAAGACCTCCTGCTGGCGGGCGTACAGGCGGCGGCGCTCGGCGGTGAGGCCGTCCCAGGCGGGCACCCAGTCCGGGCGCGGGGTGAGCACGGTGCCGGGCGGGACGACGCCCGTCCCGGTCTGGCGCCGGAAGATCTCCTCCCGCCAGGCGTCCCACCCCTGGTCGAAGCGGCCCCGGTAGGGCCGGCTCCACTCGGGCGCGACGTGGTGCGGGGAGTGCGTGGCGCCGAGGCCGAGGTAGAGGAAGAACGGTTTGCCGGGGGCGGCGTGGCGCTGGTCGTCGAGGTGCCGGACGGCCTGCGTGACGAGGTCCTCGGTGAGGTGGTAGCCCTCCTCGGGGGTGGCGGGCGGTTCCACGTAGTGGTTGTCCCGGACGAGGTTGGGCGCGTAGTGGTTGGTGTCGCCCTGCAGGAAGCCGTAGTAGCGCTCGAAGCCCTGGCCGAGCGGCCAGTGGCCGAACGGGCCGGCGGCCGAGCGCTCGTAGCGCGGCGTGAGGTGCCACTTGCCGATGGCGATGGTGGAGTAGCCGTGGTCGCGCAGGATCCGCGGCAGGGTCGCGGCCGAGCGCGGGATGCGGGCGGTGTAGCCGGGGTGGTCGAGCGGGAGGTCGGCGAGGAAGCCCATGCCGACGGCGTGGTGGTTGCGCCCGGTGAGGAAGCAGGCGCGCGACGGCGAGCACAGCGCGGTCACGTGGAACCGGTTGTAGCGCAGGCCGCCGGCCGCGAGCCGGTCGATGTGCGGCGTGGCGATGCCGGAGCCGAAGCAGCCGAGCTGGGCGAAGCCGGTGTCGTCCAGGACGACGGCGAGGACGTTCGGAGCGTGCTCCGGCGGGCGGCCGGCCCGGCGGAAGATCGGTTCTGCGGTCACGGCGAGGCTCCTGCCAGAAGAGGCGTACGGTCTTGGACAGCAGACGGCACGAGAGTAAGACAGAGCGTCTTAATCCGCGACGATACCTCGGTGATCCGGAAAAGGTGGGAATGCAGGCCAAAGAGAAGATTCTCCTGGCGGCTGAACGGCTCTTCGCCGAGCGCGGCCTCGACGTCTCGCTCCGGGAGATCGCCGTCGCGGCCGGGCAGGGCAACCATTCGGCCGTCCAGTACCACTTCGACGGCAAGGCCGGCCTGATCGACGCCCTGTACGCCCACCGCATGACCCCCCTCAACGAGCGCCGCCGCGAGCTGATCGGCGACCTGCGCGCCCGCGGCCTGGAGGAGGACCTTCCCGCCCTGGTCGAGGCGTATCTGGCGCCGCTGGCCGAGCACGTGCTCGGCCACCCGGGCACGAGCTGGTACCTGCGCTTCACCAGCCGTTACGTGTTGTCCGGCGGCTACCGCTCCTGGCCCTACTCCAGCGACCACCATCCCGGGGTCGCCGAGCTGGCCGCCCTGCTGCGGCGGCGGCTGCCCGGCCTGACGCGCGAGCGCCTGCGGGTGCTCAACCTGCACGTCGTCGTGGTGCTGGCCGACCTGGAGCAGCGCCTGGGCGACCCCGCCTTCGACGCCGCGCGGGCGACGGCGGCCGTCGCCGACCTGCGCGTCACCGCCCAGGCCCTGCTCACCGCCTAACGGCCGGAGGCGAGGGCAGACGCAGGTTCGCGGGCCGGTTCGGGGGCCAGGCGGGGCAGCACGTACTCGCCCACCCGGTAGGCCTCCTCCAGGTGCGGCCAGCCCGACAGGACGAACTCCGTCACCCCCGTGGCGGCGTACTCCCGCAGCAGGGTGACGACCTCGTCGTACGAGCCGACCAGGGCCGTGCCCGCGCCCTCGCGCACCAGCCCGACCCCGGCCCACAGGCCCGGATGGATCTCCAGGTCGCGGGTGCCGCCGGCGTGCAGGTCCACCATGCGGCGCTGGCCGACGGAGTCGTAGCGGGCGAAACGCCGCTGGGCCTCGGCGATGCGGCCCGGGTCCATGCCCGCGAGCAGCCGGTCGGCCTCGGCCCAGGCGGCTTCGTTCGTGTCGCGGGCGATGACGTGCACGCGCAGGCCGTACCGGAGCTCGCGGCCCAGCGGCGCGGCCAGGGCGCGCAGCCGGGCGACGCGTTCGGCGACCGCCGCGGGCGGCTCGCCCCACATGAGCACGACGTCGGCGTGGCGGGCGGCGACCTGCTCGGCGGCCGGGGAGGCGCCGCCGAAGTAGAGCGGCGGCCTCGGGTCGAGCGGCCCGGCCAGTCCGCCGCCCTCGACCCGGTAGTGCTCGCCGTGGTGGTCGAACGGCACGCCGTCCCAGGAGCGGCGGAGCACGTGCAGGAACTCGGCGGTCCTGGCGTAGCGGGCGTCGTGGTCCAGGAAGTCGCCGTAGGCGCGCTGCTCGACGGGGTCGCCGCCGGTGACGACGTTGAGCAGCAGCCGGCCGCCGGAGATCTCCTGGAAGGCCGCGGCCTGCTGGGCGAGCAGGGTGGGCAGCGCGTAGCCGGTGCGGAAGGCGACCAGCGTCCTGAGCCGGTCGGTGTGCTGGGCCAGGGCCGCGCACACGATCCACGGGTCGGGGCAGCCGGCGCCGACGGGGGTGAGCGCGCCCTCGAACCCGGCCTGCTCGGCGGCCCTGGCGACCTGCGTCAGGTAGCCGAGCGTGGCTGGGCGGGCGGCCGGACGGAAGGCGTCGGTGGTGGTGATGGCCGAGCGCACGTCGTGGCCGTCACCGGTCGTCGGCAGGAACCAGTGGAAACGCATCAGGGCTCCTCGTAGGCGACTTATCCCGTAAAAGCGACTTGTTTAGTATGAAAACGGTAAGGGATCCCCCACCACCGCGCAAGTCTCCGGGCACGCGGAACGCCCGGGGCGGCCGCCCCGGGCGTTCCGGTCAGGCTCAGGCCAGGTCGAACCGGTCGAGGTTCATGACCTTGTCCCACGCCGCGACGAAGTCACGGACGAACTTCTCCTTGGCGTCGTCGCTGGCGTAGACCTCGGCGACCGCGCGCAGCTCGGAGTTCGCCCCGAAGACGAGGTCGGCGCGGGTGCCGGTCCACCGCACCTCGCCGGTGGCGGCGTCGCGCCCCTCGAAGACGTTGGCGTCCTCGGTCGAGTGCCACGTCGTGCCCAGGTCGAGCAGGTTGACGAAGAAGTCGTTGGTCAGCCTCCCCGGGGTCGTGGTGAGGACGCCGAGCGTCGACTGCCGGTGGTTGGCGCCCAGCACCCGCAGGCCGCCGACCAGGACGGTCATCTCCGGCGCGCTCAGCGTCAGCAGGTTGGCCCGGTCGAGCAGCAGGTACTCGGCCGGCAGGCGGTTGCCCTTGCCGAGGTAGTTGCGGAACCCGTCGGCGACCGGCTCCAGCGCGGCGAACGACTCCACGTCGGTCTGCTCCTGCGTGGCGTCCGCGCGTCCCGGCGTGAAGGGCACCTGGACGTCGAAGCCGGCCTCCTTGGCGGCCCGCTCGACGCCCGCGCACCCGGCCAGCACGATCAGGTCGGCCAGCGAGATCTGCTTGCCGCCGGTCTGGGCGCCGTTGAACGCCTTCTGGACGCCCTCCAGGGTGCCCAGCACGGTCGCCAGCCGGTCGGGGTCGTTGACCTCCCACGCGCTCTGCGGCTGCAGCCGGATGCGCGCGCCGTCGGCGCCGCCGCGCTTGTCGCTGCCGCGGAAGGAGGAGGCCGAGGCCCACGCCGTGGACACCAGCTCGGACACCGACAGCCCCGTGGCCAGGATCTGCTCCTTGAGGGCGGCGACGTCGGCCGCGTCTACGAGCTCGTGCGTCACCGGGGGCAGCGGGTCCTGCCACAGCAGCGTCTCGGCCGGGACCTCCGGGCCGAGGTAGCGGGCGCGCGGGCCCATGTCGCGGTGGGTGAGCTTGTACCAGGCGCGGGCGAAGGCGTCGGCGAGCTCGTCGGGGTGCTCCAGCCAGCGGCGGGTGATCTGCTCGTAGATCGGGTCCACGCGCAGGGCCAGGTCGGTCGTCAGCATCGTCGGGGCGTGCCGCTTGGCCGGGTCGTGGGCGTCGGGCACGGTGCCGGCGCCGGCGCCGTCCTTCGGCCGCCACTGGTTGGCTCCGGCGGGGCTCTTGAACAGCTCCCACTCGTAGCCGTAGAGGATCTCCAGGAAGCTGTTGTCCCAGGTCGTGGGGGTGTTCGTCCAGATGCCCTCGAGGCCGCTGGTGATGGCGTCGCCGCCCTTGCCGGTGCCGAAGCTGTTGCGCCAGCCGAGGCCCATCTGCTCGATCGGGGCGGCCTCGGGGTCGGGGCCGACGTGGTCGGCCGGGCCCGCGCCGTGGGTCTTGCCGAAGGTGTGACCGCCCACGATCAGGGCGGCGGTCTCCTCGTCGTTCATCGCCATGCGGCGGAAGGTCTCGCGGATGTCGCGGGCCGCCGCCAGCGGGTCGGGGTTGCCGTTGGGGCCCTCGGGGTTGACGTAGATGAGGCCCATCTGGACCGCGGCCAGCGGGTTCTCCAGCTCGCGGTCGCCGGTGTAGCGCTGGTCGCCGAGCCAGGTGGACTCCGGGCCCCAGTAGACGTCCTCGTCGGGCTCCCAGGCGTCCACGCGGCCGCCGGCGTAGCCGAAGGTCTTGAAGCCCATCGACTCCAGGGCCACGTTGCCGGTGAGGATCAGCAGGTCGGCCCAGGAGATCTTGCGGCCGTACTTCTTCTTGACCGGCCAGAGCAGGCGGCGGGCCTTGTCCAGGTTGCCGTTGTCGGGCCAGCTGTTGAGCGGCGCGAAGCGCTGCTGCCCGGACCCGGCGCCGCCGCGTCCGTCGCTGATGCGGTACGTGCCCGCGCTGTGCCAGGCCATCCGGATCATGAACGGGCCGTAGTGGCCGAAGTCGGCCGGCCACCAGTCCTGCGAGGTCGTCAGCACCTCGGCGATGTCCCGCTTGACGGCCGCGAGGTCGAGGGTCTTGAACTCCGCGGCGTAGTCGAAGCCCTCGCCGAACGGGTTGGCCACGGCCGGGTTCTTGGCCAGGATCTTGACGTTGAGCCGCTCCGGCCACCACTGGCGGTTGCCGCCGCCCTGGGTCGGGTGCGGGGCGCGCTCGTGCGCGACCGGACAGCCGCCCGAGTCCTCCGACTTGGCGTCTGTGACGATCGCATCATGGTTCTCAGACATGGGAATCCTTCCGGACGAGGCGGAATCTGGGTGCTCAGGAACTGCTGCCGGTGGAGCAGGCGGGGCACAGGCCCCAATAGATGACCTCGGCCTCGTCGATGGCGAAGCCGCGGTCGTCGGAGGCGGTCAGGCAGGGGGCGTGGCCGACGGCGCAGTCGACGTCGGCCACGGCGCCGCAGGACCGGCACACGAGATGGTGGTGGTTGTCCCCGACGCGGCCCTCGTACAGGGCCGAGCTGCCCGGGGGGTCGAGGCGGCGGACGAGCCCCGCGGCGGCGAGCGCGTGGAGGGCGTCGTACACGGCCTGCAACGAGATATGACCCACGCGCTCGCGCACCCCGGAGGCGATCGCCTCGACCCCGAGGTGGTCGCCCTCCCGGACGGTCTCGAGCAGCGCGACCCGGGCGGCGGTCACCCGCAGCCCGGCGCCGCGCAGCTCCTCGGCGGTCGTCGGAGCCTTCGATGCGGTCATAGCCGCCAAACCTACCTATACAAACCTGAATGACACAAGAGAACGAACCATCCAAGTTTAGTAATATGTCCGGAAATAGCCCCCAGGGGCGGCGTCACCCCGCGTCCGGCCCGCCGCCCTCCAGCAGCCGCCCGCCGGACAGCTCCAGCCTGCGGTCCACCCGGATCTCCGCCAGGAACCGCTCGTCGTGGCTGACCACCACGAACGCCCCCTCGTACGCGCCGAGCGCGCTCTCCAGCTGGCCCACGCTGACCAGGTCGAGGTTGTTGGTCGGCTCGTCCAGCAGCAGCAGCTGGGGCGCCGGCTCCGCGCACAACACGCAGGCCAGCGTGGCGCGCAGCCGTTCGCCGCCCGACAGCACACCTACCCGCAGATGGGCCCGGGCTCCCCGGAACAGGAAGCGGGCCAGCAGGTTCATCCGCTCGGCGGCGGGCATCGCGGGGGCGAAGGCGGCCAGGTTCTCGGCGACGGTGAGCTCGTCGTCGAGCAGGTCGAGCCGCTGCGACAGGTAGGCCACCCGGCCGTCGGCCCGCCTGGCGGCGCCGCCGTCGGGCTCCAGGTCGCCGGTGATCAGGCGCAGCAGGGTGGACTTGCCCGCGCCGTTGGGGCCGGTCAGCGCGATGCGCTCGGGCCCGCGCACGACCAGGTCGATGCCGGGCTCGGCGAACAGGCCGCGGGCCATGAGGTGCTCGCCCTGGAAGACCGTGCGCCCGGCGGGCACGTTGGTGCCCGGCAGCTGCAGGGAGATGCGCTGGTCGTCGCGCAGGGCGCGGCCCGCCTCGTCGAGCCGGGCCTTGGCGTCGCTGACGCGGGCGGCGTGCGTCTGGCCCGCC
Organism: Nonomuraea sp. NPDC049624; assembly: GCF_040675255.1. NCBI lineage: Bacteria > Bacillati > Actinomycetota > Actinomycetes > Streptosporangiales > Streptosporangiaceae > Nonomuraea > Nonomuraea sp. NPDC049624. Next base: position 137,450 of record NZ_JBFAOR010000009.1, read on the forward strand.
CGGCCGGCCGACTCCTGGGCGCCGCGCTTCATGTTCCCGGCGAAGATGCGCGGCAGGCCGGCGTTCTTCAGGTTGCGGGCGGCGTTGCCGGCCCTGCGCTCGGCGCGCTCGCGGGCCTGCTGCATCTCCCGCTTCTCGCGCTTGAGCTCCTGCTCGGCCGTGCGCACGTTGCGCTCGGCGGCCTCCTGCTCGGTGCGTACGGCCTCCTCGTAGGCGGTGAAGTCGCCGCCGTAGAAGCGCACCTCGCCCCGGTCGAGCTCGGCGATGCGGTCCATGCGGTCGAGCAGGGCACGGTCGTGGCTGACCACGAGCAGGCAGCCCTTCCAGTCGCCGAGCACGGCGTGCAGCCGGTGTCGGGCGTCGAGGTCGAGGTTGTTGGTGGGCTCGTCGAGCAGCAGCACGTCCGGCCGCCGGAGCAGCTGCGCGGCCAGGCCGAGCGAGACGATCTGCCCGCCGCTCAGCGTGCGCAGGGTGCGGGCGAAGCCGAGGTGGCCGAGCCCGAGCCGGTCGAGCTGGCCACGGGTGCGCTCCTCGATGTCCCAGTCGTTGCCGATGGTGGTGAAGTGCTCCTCGGCGGTGTCGCCCGCCTCGATGGCGTTGAGCGCGGCGATGACCGGGGCGATGCCCAGGACCTCGGCCACGGTCAGGTCGCCGGCCAGCGGCAGGCTCTGCGGCAGGTAGCCGAGCACGCCGTTGACGGACACGCCGCCCGAGCGCGGCCGGTACTCCCCGGCGATCAGCTTGAGCAGCGTGCTCTTGCCGGCGCCGTTGGGCGCGACCAGGCCGGTACGGCCGCCGGGCACGCTGAAGGACAGGTCGCTGAAGACGGGGGTGTCGTCAGGCCAGGAGAAGGACAGGTTGGAGCAGACGATGAACGCGTCGGACATGTGAAGAAGACCTCGACAGAGAACGCGGGCATGCCGAAGCCGCCCGGTGAAAGGACAGGGATTCGGGAAACGACGAACACGGCCACACCGGCGGCGCTCACGCGCTCACGCCGAGGCCGATCGACCTCCGGTATCACCCGGAGATGTCGTCGTCACCTGCCATGTCTGGTCTCCTAGCTGAGGATCACAAGCATTTCACACCATAGCAGGCGCCCACCGTGCTCCGAACGCCTGCCTCCCGCACGGCCACCGAGGCCGCACCCCCGCCGTGTGTCAGTGGGCTCCGGCCGCGCGGAGCAGGGCGGCCACTTGCCGCTGGCCCTTGGCCACGGCGTGGGCGAGCGGCGTGACGCCGTCGCGGTCGGCCAGGTCGACGTCGGCGCCCGCGGCGATGAGCAGCCGCACGACCTCCTGGTGGCGCTCGCCGCCGTCGCCCAGGATGACCGCCTCCAGCAGGCCCGTCCAGCCCAGGTCGTTGACGTGGTCGACGTCGATGCCGGTCTTCAGCACCTCGCGCACGTACTCGACGTGCCCGCGCTCGCAGGCCGGGATGAGGGAGACGCCTCCGTACCGGTTGCGCCTGGTCAGGTCGGGCCCGGCGGGCAGCAGCGCCTTGAGCATCGCCACGCTCCCGGTGACGCCGGTGACCAGCCAGGGGGTGTCCTGCCTGGCGTCCTGGGCGTCGGGGTCGGCGCCCGCCGCGACGAGCACCTTGGCCACCTCGACGTGGTCGGCCGCCGCCGCCAGCAGCAGGGCCGTACGGCGTTGCCCGTCGCGGGCCTCGACGTCGGCCCCGGCGCCGAGCGCGTCCCGGACGGCGGCGGCGTCCCCGCGCGCGGCCCCCGCCAGCAGTTCCTCGTCGGCCATTCCCGCTCCCTTCACCTCGCGCCCGCCGCAGGCGGCGAGCATCAGACCGAGTCCCCAGGTCAGGATGGCTCGGCGGTTCATCCCCTCATCCTTCCGTCCGCCCGCCCCCGGCGGCGCGCCGGGGGCCGGTCCAGCCGGTCAGCGAAGCTGCCCGGCCACCGCCTTGAGGCCCGCCTGGGCGATGGACTCGTCGATGTCGCCGCTGGGGGCGCCGCCGACGCCGATGCCCGCGACCGGGGCGCCGCCCGAGGCGACCGGCACGCCGCCGCCGAGGAAGAGGGTGCCCGGGATGTCGGCGATGGACGGCCCGCCGCCGTTGACGCCCCTGCCCAGCTCGGACGTCGTCCGGCCGAAGGAGACCGCGGTGAACGCCTTGCGCCGGGCCGACTCCTCGGTCTGCGGGCCCGCGCCGTCGCCCTTGAGCACCAGCCGGGTCGCGCCGGACCGGTCGACGATCACGACGGTGACGCGCTGCTTCTGCTTGACGGCCTCCTTCAGGGCGGCGTCGGCGATCTTCAGCGCGGCGTCCGCGGAGAGCACGCCGGTCTGCACGACGGGCTCGGCCGCGGCGACCCGGGCGACGCGAGCGCTGTGGGCGGCGTCGGCGGCCTGGGCGGGCGAGGTGGCGGCGACGGCGCCGGCCAGCACGGCCAGCCCCGACAGCGAGCCGGCGACCAGGCGAGTACGGATGTTCATGGCTTTCTCCAGTTCGTCAGGGCGAAGTCGGACACCTCGTCGGACACCTCCAGGTTTCCGGCCGGACCGCCGCGGGCCATCGGGAGCACGGGCGATCCCCGCGCGCCGAGCGGTCGAGGGCCGGGTCAACCGATCGGTTGATGCGCCGCCGCCCTGGTGGGGGCCATTGTCGGGCAGGGGATAGTGTCGAAGGGCGCGGCGACGGGGAGGGCCATGAGGGAGCGCACCTGGCTCAACTGGGCCATGCACGTCGGCTTCTACCTGCTGCTCGCCGCCTCGGCCCTGCGGCTGGTGTCCCGTCACGGCATGAGCGCCCAGACGGTGACGTCGCTGGCCGTCTGCGGCCTGCTCGCGCTGGCGTACGCGGCCGGGATCGTCTGGTGGAACCGGCTGGGCCGGCAGGGGCGGCTGGTCTGGCTGGGCGGCGTGGCGGCGGGGTGGCTGGCGCTGGTGGTGCTGGCACCGTCGTTCAGCTGGTGCGCGGTCCCCCTGCTCTTCCTGTGCCTGCGGCTGCTCAACGCGCGCGGCTTCGCGGTGGCCGCCGCGGCGCTGACCCTGGTGGTGATCGTGGCCCAGCTGGAGATCGCCCGCGAGCTCGACGTCAGCCTGATCCTCGCGCCGGTCGGCATCGCGGCCATGACGGCGGTGATCTTCGGGGAGCTGCAACGTGAGAGCGCGGCCCGGCAGCTGCTCATCGACGACCTGATCAGCACGCGCGGCACGCTGGCCGACTCCCGCCACCGCACCGGCGTCCTGGAGGAGCGCGAACGGCTGGCCAGGGAGATCCACGACACCCTCGCCCAGGGCCTGACCAGCATGGGCCTGCTGCTCCAGGCCGCCGACCGCATGTGGGCCACCGACCCGGCCCAGGCCCGCGCCCACGTACGGCGGGCCGCCGCGGCCGCCGCCGACAACCTGGCCGAGGCGCGGCGGTTCGTCCGCGACCTCCAGCCGCCCGGCCTGGTGGACGTCACGCTGCCCGAGGCCCTCGCCCGGCTCTGCGCGGACGCCGGCCAGACCGGACCGCAGGTGCGCTTCCGGCTGGCGGGCGAGGAGTACCCGCTGGCGCCGGAGGTGCAGGCGGCGCTGCTGCGGGTGGCGCAGGCGGCGCTGGCCAACGTACGCGACCACGCCGCCCCGGCCGCCCCGGCGGGCACGGCGGGCCCGGCGGGCCCGGCGGGCCCGGCGGGCACGGTGGTGACAGTCACGGTGACGCTGTCCTACCTCGACGGCGAGGTGACGCTCGACGTGTTCGACGACGGCGTCGGATTCGCCGAGCCGGCCCCCGCTCCCGGCCGCGGCTACGGGCTGCGGGCGATGCGCGACCGGCTGGCGGAGGTGCACGGCGTCCTGGTGGTGGAGAGCGCGCCCGGCGAGGGCACGGCGGTCGCGGCCCGGGTGCCCGCCGGGTGGCCGCCGCGGGCACTGGACGGCGGTGGGGCATGAGGTTGTTCCTGGTCGACGACCATCCGGTGGTCCGGGCCGGGCTGGTGGCGCTGCTCGGCGGCGAGCCCGACATGGAGATCGTCGGCGAGGCGGCCGACGGGGCCGAGGCGTTGCGCGGCATCGCCGCCCGCTCCCCCGACGTCGTCCTCATGGACCTGCAGCTCGGCGAGGGCGTCGACGGCGTGGAGGTCACCCGGCGGGTCCGCGGGCTGCCCGCGCCGCCGCAGGTGCTGGTGCTGACGACGTACGAGAGCGACGCCGACATCATGCGTGCCGTCGACGCGGGGGCCATCGGCTACCTGCTCAAGGCGTGCCCGCCGGAGGAGCTGTTCCAGGGCATCCGGGCCGCGGCCAGGGGCGAGAGCGTGTTGTCGGCCAAGGTGGCGACCCGGATGATGCGGCGCATGCGCGAGCCGGGCCCGGCGCTGAGCGCCCGCGAGGTCGAGCTGCTGGAGCTGCTGGCCAGCGGGGCGAGCAACCGGGAGATCGCCCGGCGGCTCTACATCACCGAGGCGACGGTCAAGACCCATCTGGTGCACATCTACGACAAGCTCGGCGTGGACACGCGCACGGCCGCGGTCACGGCCGCGGTCGAACGGCGTCTCATCCGGCTCCCCTGACCGCCCGCCGAAGGCAGGCGGTCGCGTCAGCGGACGGCCGCGGGGGAGCTCGCGCCGGGGATCAGCCGCCGGGGCGGGCCGCCGCCGACGTCGGCCGCCCATACGTCGCCGTCCTTGGCGTACATGACCGTTCGGTCGTCCAGCCAGGCGGCCTGGTCGTCGATGCTGGCCCGCTCCCCCAGCGGGCTCTCCCGCATGGTGGCCAGGTCCAGCAGGTGCAGCCGCCACGGGCCCGGCGAGACACGTTTCTTGAACACCAGCCGTGTCCCGTCCGGCGACAGGGACGGGCACTCGGCGTTCTCCCTGAGCGCCCGCGCCCGCCAGGCCCCGAAGTCGCCCTCCACCAGGTACGTTTTGCCCTTGGTCGAGACGGTCGCGTAGAAGCGGTTGTCGTCGGCGGCGAACGTGACCCCCCAGTAGTTGACGTCGGCCGAGTGGTAGCGGCGGCCGTCGAGGTAGAGCGGGATGTCCTCCATGTTGGTGACGAGGTAGCCGGTCCGGGTGTCGAGGATGCCGGTCCAGGTGGAGAAGCCGCCGGTGCTGTAGGAGTCGCCGGTGACGAACACCGTCCAGGAGGCCATCCGGCCGCTGGCCGACACGCGGGCCCGGCTCGGGACGCCGGCCAGGTTGATCCGGCGGGTCTCCTTGAGCGACCGGTCCAGGACGAGCGCCTCGGTCTTCGGCAGCGGGCCGGGCCGGGTGACCAGGCAGAGGGTGGTGCCGTTCGCCGTGTAGAAGCGGTCGCAGGCCCGGGAGCTGACCCGCGGCGGCGCGCCCGGGTCGGCGAGCGGCACGGAGGCGACGCGTCCGCCGCTGCGCACCAGCACCCGGCCCGGCTCGCCGGTGTCGAACCCCGCGACGGCGGGCCCGGCCTGCCGCGAGGACGCCGCCCAGGTGGCGTACGCGGTCGCGCCGCCCGCCAGCAGGACCACCGCGGCGAGGAGTACGAGCACCCGTCTCATGGACGACCTCCTTGTGATCGCAGCGCCCGCCAGGCGATCGCGGACGCCGTCACCAGCCCCGCGGCCATCACCGCCAGCGCCGGCCCCTCCCCCGTCCCGGCCCACAGCAGGCCGAACAGGATGGACGACACCATCCGGGCCGTGGCCTGCCCGGTCTGCAGCAGCGCCAGCCCGCCGGTGCGCGCGCTCTCCGGCAACATCGGCCCGGTCAGGGCCATCAGCACGCCGTCGGTGGCGGCGTAGAACAGGCCGTGCAGCAGCAGCGCGGGCACAAGCCAGGCCGGGCCCATCAGCACCAGGTAGACCGCGAGCAGCGCCACGTGCCCGGCGACGAACACCGTCGCGCGCCCGAACCGGTCCGCCAGCCTGCCGAGCGGCACCGCCAGCAGCAGGTACGCGCCCGCCGTGCCGAGCGGCAGCAGCGGGAACAGCTCGGGCGCGATCGCCAGCCGCCGCTGCAGCACGAGGTAGACGAACGAGTCGCTGACCGTGACCAGGCCGAGCGCCACCGCCACCAGGCAGGCCCGGCGGAACCCGGGCTCCCGTGTCACCGCCGCCCGCAGCCGGACGCGGGCGGTCAGCGGGCCGCGCCGGTCCCGTACGTACAGGACCAGCAGCAGCACGGCCAGCGCGGCCACGCAGAAGCTGGTCACGAACACCGCGTCGTAGGCGCCGGCCGTCGCCGTCAGCACCGCGAAGGCGGCCAGCGGCCCGAGGAAGGCGCCCACGGTGTCCATCGCCCGGTGCACCCCGAACGCGCCGCCCAGCCGGTCGGGCGGGGCGCTCAGGGTGATGAGGGCGTCCCGGGGCGCGGTGCGCAGCCCCTTGCCGGTGCGGTCGGCGGCCAGCACCAGGCCGAGCGCGGCGGCCGACCCGCCGGCCGCGAGCAGGCCCAGCTTGCACACGGCCGAGAGCCCGTACCCGAGCCCGGCGACCAGCTTGCGGCGGCTCCACCGGTCGGCGGCGTGCCCGCCGGCCAGCCTGACCAGCGCGGTGACCCCGAAGTACAGGCCGTCCAGCAGCCCGAACTGCACCAGGCTGAGCCCGAGCGCGCCCACCAGGTACAGCGGCAGCACCGCGGTGACCATCTCCGACGAGACGTCCGTGACCAGGCTGACCAGGCCGAGCGCCACCACGTTGGCGGGCACCGCCCTGGTCAGCCGGGTGCCGAGAAGCGAGATGTACATCTAGTGGCAGGAGTAGGTCGGGCTGGTGTCCTTGACCGAGCCGTCGGTCCCGATCAGCTGCCAGCCGAACGTGCTGCCGGTGAAGGTCAGCTTCAGCACGCCGAACGTGCCGCTCAGCCGCTTCTGGCTGTTGGGCTGCACGTTCTCGATCTGGTACGGCGACGCGCCGCCCATCCCGCCGAGCACCTCGACGATGCCCTTCGCGGTGTCGGCCTGGGCGCTGGGGTTCTGCGGCCCGAACCGCTCGTAGTGGTGGTCGTGCCCGTTGAGCACGAACTCGGCGCCGGCCGCGTACAGGGCCTGCCACACGGGCTTGGAGACGGGGTCGTTGCCGTGCTCGCCGGAGCTGAACAGCGGGTGGTGCCAGTACGCGGCCACGCACGGCTTGGTGGTCGCGGCCAGGTCGCTCTTGAGCCAGGTGAGCTGGGCGGACTGGTCGAAGTGGTTGGAGTCGAGCGCGACGAAGTGCCAGTTGCCCCGGTCGTAGCTGTAGTAGCTCTTGCCCTGCGGGAAGGCGATGGCGCCGAAGTAGGACTTGTAGCCGGCCTCGGACCCGGCCGGGTCGTAGGTCTCGTGGTTGCCGGGGACCGGGCGGGTCTTGGCCTTGAACCTGCCCCACGTCTTGTCGTAGTAGTTGCGGAAGTCCGACAGCAGGGCGTCGTCGTACTGGTTGTCGCCCATGGTGATGACGAACTCGGGGTTCATCGACTCGACCAGGGCGGCCGTCTTCGGGTGCACGCAGGAGGAGGAGCTCGCGGTGCACTGCTCGGCGATGTCACCGGCGGCGGCCACCACGAACGTGTCGCCCGGCGGGTCGGTCGGCTGGGTGCCGCCGCCGTAGACCTGCATCTCCCACAGGGAGTAGCCGTAGTCGGTGCCGCGCGCGGTCCCGTACATGCGGACGTAGCGGCCGGTGCCGGTCACGGTGAGGTCGTCCACGTCGCCGTCGCCGGCGGTGGTGGAGTAGACGTCGGTCCAGGTGCTCCCGTCCGGGGAGGTCTGGATCTTGTACGACGTGGCGTAGGCGTCCTCCCAGGTCAGCTTGACCCGGGTGATCTGCTGGGACGCGCCGAGGTCGACGCGCAGCCATTCGGGGTCGTGGCCTTCGGCAGAGGCCCACCGGGTGCCGGTGAGGTCGCCGTCGAAGGCCTTGGCGGCGGCGTAGGAGGTGGCTTCCTTGGAGGAGGAGGTGGCGGGCTTGCCCTGTGACAGCAGCGTCTCGGCGGTGCCGGCCGAGGCGTTGGCGGCCACGAGCAGGCCGGCCACCAGGCCGATCACGGCCATGACGGCCGTGGCGGCCAGGCGGACTCTGGACATGGCGATTCTCCTGGGGGTGAGAGATCGGAGCACGGTCCGGTGGGCGGCCGGGGCAGGAGGTCTTTCGCTGAGCGCGTCACATCCTGGGAGAGGAAGCCGCGCCGAGCCGCTTACCGGGATCGTGGCGCAGGGCGCTGAGGGCTGTCAATGAAGTTAGGAAGGTTTCTTAACCCCGTTGGGCGGGGTTCACCCGGGCGGCGCACGGCACGGCGAGGGCGCCGCCCGGAGGCCGGGCGGCTGCTCCCGAGCGGGCCGTCAGCCCGGGGTCACGGGGACGTTCGTCAGCCCGCGGGTGGCGCCGGTGACGGTGTTGGAGGAGCGCACGACGTTGGGGTCGGCCGCGCATTTCGACGTCGAGGTGATCTTGATGGCGTACGCGCCGACGCCGCCGAGATCGGACCGGTTGCCGCGCCAGACGTTCCCGCAGCCGTTGAGGAAGGACGGCGTCGTGACCGGATTGTGCGTCTCGTAGCCGTTGGCGAAGGTGCCGGGCGGGGCGAACGTGCCGGTGTTGTTCTCGATCGTGTAGCCGGAGCCCTTGACGTCCACCCAGGAGTCGGCGGAGTTCTGGCCGCTGACGCCGGTGCCGTCGAAGGTGTTGCCGCTGATCAGGCCGCCGCTGGTGCCCTCCTTGACGTCGATGTGCTCGGCGGCGACGTACGGGCCGATCGTGTTCCCGACGACCTGGACGCGGTCCGAGCGGTCCGCGCCGCCGGTGTTGCCGTGACAGCCCCAGTTGGAGCCGGCCGAGCCGAGGTAGACGCCCTCGCCGTAGCCGGGCTGGAGGAGGCCGGTGTGGGTGATGCGGGAGTTCCGCAGCACGCCGTCGGACGAGCTGCGCCGGAAGTGCACGCCTTCGTCCTCGACGTGGTGCACGTACACGCCGTCGATCACCACGTGCGGGGAGGCGTCCAGGACGACGCCCTTCTTGGAGTCCTTGACGGTGAACCCGGTGAGCCGCCAGTACGGCGCCTCGTACAGCCACAGCCCGTACCCGGAGTCCCAGCCGTCGCCCGGCGCGGGGCAGGACGGCGCGACGCCGGAGGGGCCGTCGTTGACCAGGACGGCGTCCGCCGGTCCGGTCAGCGTGATCGGGGCGGCGGACGTCCCGGGTCGCCGGGCGACGAAGGCGCCGTGGTACTCGCCGGGTGCGAGCCTGATGGTCTGCCCGGGAACCGCCGCGGCCAGCGCGCCGGCGAGCTGGGCCGCCGTGGCCACCTCGACCACCTCGACCACCTCGACCACCTCGGCCGCCTCGCCCACCTTCGCCACTCCGGCCACCCCGGCACCGGTCTCTCCGGCGGCCGGCAGCGCGGCGGCCGGGGTGGAGAGCAGGAGGGGCAGGAGCCCGGTCAGCAGGGCCCGTCTCATGGGGTTCCTCCCTTCGGGGGGCCGTGCCCGCGGAGGCCGTCCGCGGGCACGGCTCGGGTTCCGCCGCCGGTCAGGGCACCCAGTGGTTGCCGGTCACCGTGATCATGACCTGGAGCTGGATGCTGGAGGAGTAGTAGCTGCTCGCGTCGATCGGGGTGCCGAGCATCTTGTTCCAGAGCGCGTCGAGCCAGGCCTGGCTGCCGGAGTCCGTCATCGCCGCCACCGCGAACGGGGCGAAGAAGGCGGCCTCGCTGCCGCTGGAGATCTGCGTGCCGTTCAGCTTGTAGCCGATGGCGATCTTGCCGGGGTCGCCGCCGGTCTTGCTCTTGATCCAGGAGTTGAGCTTCCTGGCCGAGGCGAGCGACTTGGCGTCGCCGCTGGTCACGGCGTCGTCGGCGATGCGCCACGGGGTGCGGCAGGCGTTCCACCAGTACTGGCCGTCGTTCGGGTCCTCCAGCACCTGGCCGGGGGCCGGCTTGGCGGTGGTGTTGGTGTTGACCACGAAGTCCGGCAGCAGGCCGGTGGCGGAGGCGTAGGTGTTCTGCAGGGTGGTGATCAGGTTCTGGTGGGCGGTCCTGATCGTGTCCCAGGCGCTGTTGCCCGTGGCCTTCCTGAAGGCCCTGAAGTGGTCGACCATCCAGTCGGAGGTACGGGTGATGTAGTAGTACTGGTCGCCCGAGCTGCTCCAGTCGCCCAGCTTGAGCAGGTTCGTGGACGGGTTGATCTCGTCCTTCTTGATGGCGTTGATGTGCTTGATCGCCAGGTCGAGGTAGTTGTACGTGCCCGCGCTGCCCCACTGCCGGTGGGCCAGGAGCAGGCCGTAGGCGACGTCCATGTCGCCGTCGGTGGCGCCGTCGCCGCCGTCGACGCTCTTGCAGGCGGTGTCCTGCTCGGCGGCCAGCAGGTCGGGGTTGACGGACGACGGGTGGGCGAGCATCCACTTGACCATGCCGTCGAAGATCTTCTTGGCGTCGGGGTCGGCCCCGGCCATGGTCGCGACCACCACCATGCCGTAGCCCTGGGCCTCGGCCACGTACGGGTGGTCGGCGTCCGGGGAGATGACCTCATACCAGCCGTTGCCGCAGTTCTGCCGGACGAAGGCGGCCTTCCACCGCTTGTAGTAGTCGGCCACCCGCGCGTCCAGCGTGGCCTGGTCGCCGGAGGGACGCAGCATGCCCGCCGCGTACGGGATGGTGTGGCTGCCGAAGGGCACCGCGGGACCGCCCCCGCCGCCGGGCTGGGTGGTCGCCGTGACGGGGCCGCCGGCCGCCGACTGGTTGCCCGCCGCGTCGCGCGCCTTGACCGTGTAGCTGTAGGCGGTGGCGGCGGTCAGGCCGGTGTCGGTGTACGTGGTGCCCGTCACGGTGGTCACCAGGGTCGAGCCCCGGTAGACGAGGTAGCCGGTGACGCCCACGTTGTCAGTGGCGGCGTCCCAGGCCAGGGAGACGCTGGTGGAGGTGGTGCCGGTCGCGCGCAGGTTGCCCGGGACGGAGGGCGGGGTGGTGTCGGTCCCGCCGCCGCCGCCGCTGCCGTAGACCTCCAGCTCGTAGAGCGAGTAGCCGTACGTCGTGCCGCGGGCGGTGCCGTACATGCGCACGTACCGGCCGCTGCCGCTGACCGTCAGGTCGTCGGTCGCGCCGTTGCCGGAGGTGGTGGAGTAGACGTCGGTCCAGGTGGCGCCGTCCGGCGAGGTCTGGATCTTGTACGACTTGCCGTAGGCCGCCTCCCAGGACAGCTTCACCCTGGAGACGTTGTACGTGTCGCCGAGGTCGACCCTGATCCATTCGGGGTCGTGGCCCTCGACGCTGGCCCAGCGGGTGGAGGCGTTGCCGTCCACCGCCTTGGCCGCCTCGAAGCCGCTGCCCTCGACGGAGGACGAGGTGACCGGTTTGCCGCCTGACAGGAGCGTGTCGGCGCTGGAACCGGCCGCGGCGGTGGCCGGCGGCGCCAGGGGCGCGGCCGCCATCAGGGCCGCGACCAGGGCCGTGACGAGCAGCGACGACCGCCGGGGGCGCCGCTCAGGACGTCTGATCATGCGTTGATCCTTCGGATAGGGGGTGCCATGGGGCCATCCGCAGGTGGACCGTGATCGATGCACGGCGTTAGGAAACTTTCCTAACGCTCATAGCGGACGGTAAACAAGAACACCCCCATCCGCAACCCTTCCCCTCAAACCAACCCCGCAGTTCACCTCCCCGACACGAACACACCACCAAAAAACCAGACAAACCCCACACCTAGACGGGCCGCGCCCCGCGGTGCCCGCCTTCCGGATCCGCGCGTGGACGGCGGAGACGCCCCACCCGGACGCGCAACGATCCCGGCGTGGCCGCCCCCTTCCTCCGCCCCTTCCTCCGCCCCCTCGGCGAGGCTCGGCCGGGTCAGCCGGCCTCCAGGCATCCGCCCGCTGCCCCGCACGGATCTACGCCCCCGCATGCCTCGTCGCCGGCGTCGGCCTCCCCTCCGGAACGGTCGTCGCCCAAGGGGCGGCGGGCGGGCCGAACCGTTCGCCCGGCGGCCGTGACCGGGCAGCGGGCAGGCACGGGTTCGCGGGGCGACCGTGACCGGGAGCGGCCCGGCACGGTCCGCCCGGTGGCCATGACCAGGCAGGGCGCACCCACCATCCGAACGCCACAAGCGTCCGGCCGTCCGGGCAAGATGCCCTCCTTGCCCGGACGGCCGATGCGTCCGGGCGAGGGATGGGTCAGAGGCGTTCGAGGAGCTTGCGGAGCTGGGCCACCTCGGCCTGCTGCGTGCTCTCGATGGCCTTGGCCAGCCCCTTGGCCTGCGGGTTCACCCCGCTCGCCTGCTCGGTACGGGCCATCTCGATCGCTCCCTCGTGATGGGCGATCATCTGCTCGGCGAAGAGCCGGTCGAAGGCGGCCCCCTTGGCCCCGTCGAGCTTCTTCATGTCCTCGGCGGACATGATCCCGGGCATGTCATGCCCCATGCCCCCGGACGGGACGGGCTTGCCCCACTCGGCCAGCCAGCCCTTCATGGTCTGGATCTCCGGATCCTGGGCGGCCTTGATGTCGGCCGCGAGCTTCTTGATCTCGGGGTCCTTCGCCCGCTGCGGAGCCAGGCCGGCCATCTCGACCGCCTGCTGGTGGTGCGGGATCATCATCTGGGCGAACATGACGTCGGCGTCGTTGAACGACTGCTGCGACGGGGACGCACCGGCGGTGGCCGTCTCGGTGGCGCTCTGGGTGGCGCTCGCGGTGGTGGCCCCGGGCGCGGCCGTGGAGGCGGTGTCGTTCGTGCCGCACGCGGTGAGCAGGACGAGCGCGCCTGCGGCGGCGGCGAGGCCGATCTTACGGTTGGTGGACATGCTGATGTGCTCTCTCGTTCGCTGGAACTGCGGGTAGGCCGATGCGCGCGGATCGCCGTCGAGGGCGTCCGGCGAAGGGGCGGCCTATATGCGCAGGATCGAGAGACGAGCCAGCCTCAGGGACGTGGGTCGCGGCGGCGGCCGCGCGACGGGCCGGAAGGCCGGGCCCGGATCGGCGCCGCCGACGGCCCGCCGCCGCACCCCGACCCAGAGGGCCAGCAGCACCACGACGAGCAGCGACGTCAGGACGGCCAGGCACACCCCGGCCGGATCGAGCCCCGGCATCTCGTGGCCGGGCGCGAGCCCCGCCAGGGCGGCGACGGGGGCGACGGGGCCGACGGGCAGCTCGTGAACGACCGCCAGGCCGTGCCGCGCGGTCGCCGTGTCGTGCCGGGCGTTCACATGACCGAGCGTGTGCATCCCGCACACGCCGAGGGCAAGGACGACGAGCAGGAGTGCACGCGCACCCCGTCGCAGGCTCCCCACCGGCCCTCCCCCGTCGCTCCGGCTCTTCCGAACGTGCAGGATACGGCAGCCGCCCACCTCCGGCAACCTGCACCCGGTACGGGTATGGATGCCGGCCGGGAGCTCAAGGTGTCAGAAGAACTGGCCGAGGCGGAACGGGCGTACCACGAGCGGGACCTCCGACCGGCTGATGACCTTGACCTTCCTGAGGCCGGTCAGCCAGTCGGCCGTCACCTTGACGCATTTCAGGCGCACCTCGTGCTCCCCCGGCGGCGCGTACCGGGAGATGACGACGCCCTTCTTGCCGAACCCCATGCCACCCAGCCCGATCCCCACCTCGCGGAACATCCGCCACGACCCCTTGACGGGGAACGCCGTGGACCCGACGACGGCGTGGTTGGCCTGGGTGGGGCAGTGGATGAGCAGCCGGATGGCGTCGTTCTGGTGCGGCGCCGCCGGCGAGACCCGGAAGGACGTCAGCTTCTTCCAGGACGTGTCCCCGTCCGGCCCGGTGGCCGCCCCGGCGAGGGCGGCGGGTCCCGCGGCGACGACCGCGACGGCGACCGCCGCCGCCCATGTGATCGACCGCATCTTTCCCCCTCACGCTGAGTGACCAGATGGTTCCCATTCTGGCTACTTCGCCCCAGCGCGGAAGCACGCCACGCCGGGCAGGCCCACGGCGTGATCCCGATGGCGTACAAAGGAGGCGTGAACCGGCCGGAGGCACGCCTGATCGCCACGTTCGTCGTCATGGGGCTCGCGTTGAGCGGGACGTTCACCGCCCTGCTGCTGGAGGGGACCGCAGACCAGGCCGCCCCTCCCCCTCGGGCACCCCTCCCGGCGGCGACGGCCGCGCCCTCCCCCACCTACCTCGGCTCCATGCCCGAGCTGTGGGGCAGGGAGCTGGGCGCGGCGAACGGGCAGCTCGCCGCGCTGGGGATCACCGCGCGGGTGCAGCGGGTCAACCCCGACGGCGGTCCCGAGACGGGCGGATGGGTGGTGACCGCCCAGGCGCCGTCCCCTGGCACACTGCTCACGATCACCATCCCCGTGTTCCTGGTCGTCGAGCCGCGCGACTGAGGACCGGCGCCTGCCCGCGCCTTCGCGAGACCGCGAGGTGGCCAGGGTCAGGGGTTCTTGCCCATGGCCCTGCGGATGACGTCGCGCGCCCGGTCCATCATCGCGACCGGCGTGCCGACGAGCACGTTCTTGGTCGCCGACTCCGTGCCCGCGTGCGGGTGCGTCGGCGCCATCGCCTCGGCGGCCTTCACGCCGGCCGCCATGCCACGACGTTCCGCCTGGCCGGTGCGCCCGCGCAGCTGGGTGAACTCGTACCGTTCCTCGCTGCGGGCGTGCGCCTCGACGGCGGCGCGCAGGACGGCCAGCTTCTCGGCGAAGCCGGGCGCGTCGGGGCCGCCCTCGTCCAGCTCGGTGAGGAGCCGCTTGGCCTCGTTCTCCTCGGCCAGCCGGTCGTCCACCACCGCGTCACCACCGTCGATCTTGTGGCGGGCGTACGGGTGGACGATCTCCTCCTCGGCCGTCTCGTGCACGGCGAGCAGGCGCACCAGCCGGGTGAACGCCTCACCCCGCTGACCGGCCGGCGCCTGCTCGACCTCGTCGAACAGGTCTCTGATCATCGCGTGCTGCGCGAGCAGCAGGTCGATGACGTCGGTCTCGGCCATCTTCTCGGGCGCTGTCTGTTGAGCGGTCACGATCGTCTCCCTCTCGGATTCTGGCCGTAGCTACCCGGGCCCTGCCCACTCACGCCCGTCTTTGTCATCTGTGTCCTCTTTGTCGGAACGGCGTAGAGATTGCCTCCGGGGCCCTCGGGTAGGCCCAGCCCGGTACGGCACGGCCGCGGTCGTGTCCACCGAGGCGCAAAGGAGCGCGGCGTCCATGACCTTCAATCCACTGCGGGAGCGGGGCATCCCGCTGGACAGGCAATTGCGCAACTGGCGCGAGCTCAACGTCCTGCCGATCGATCCCGACCACGCCGACCCGTACACCCGGTGCCGGATCATCACGATGAACGGCATCGAGGTCGAGGCGATCCTGTTCAGCCACCAGCTCGCCCGCCACTGCCCGGACCTGGAGCTGAAGCAGCAGCTCGCCCGGGTGCGCTACATCGAGGCGCAACAGCAGAAAGTGGTCAACTGGCTGCTGCCCGGCCTGGCCTCGGTGCTGGAGACCACCATCGCCTACGAGCAGGTCGCGGTGGACCTGACGGCGTGGGTGGCGCGCATGGAGCCGGACCCGTACCTGACGCAGGCGTACCAGTTCGGGGTGCTGGAGGACTTCGACCACCTCTACCGGTACGCCAACCTCTACGAGATGATCGAGCACCGCAAGGCCGAGAAGATCGTCGACCAGCTCACCGAGGTCATGCCGGGACGGCCGACGTACCTGCACCACCGGGACCCGGTCGACAACGTGCGCGAGCCGTACGACCGCAACAACACCGCCCCCGTCTCCAAGCTGCACGCCCTGACCATCATGGCCGCCGAGCAGCAGACCATGAACTTCTACATGAACGTCGGCCCCACCTACATGGAGCCGATCGCCCGCCAGCTCTACCAGGAGATCGGCCTCATCGAGGAGGAGCACGTCACCCACTACGAGTCGCTGGTCGACCCGGGCGAGAGCTGGTGGGAGATGCTGCTCAACCACGAGTACAACGAGTGCTACCTCTACCACTCGTTCATGGAGACCGAGTCCGATCCCAAGGTGAAGGCCGTCTGGGAGCTGCACCTGAACATGGAGATCGAGCACCTGCGGCTGGCCTGCGAGCTGTTCAAGCGGCTCGACGGCCGGGACCCGGAGGAGGTGCTGGCTCCCGAGCTGCCCGCGCCGGTGACGTTCGAGCCGAACAAGGCGTACCTGCGGGAGCTGATCGCGACCCAGATCGACTGCACGACCCTGGGCACCGGATACGTCCAGGAGGCCCACGAGCGCTTCGAGAAGATGCAGGACGCGATCATGGGCGGCGAGAAGCCGCCGTCCGAGCGGGTCATCGAGGAGAACCGCGCCAAGTCGGGCCAGGAGTACCGGCTGCAGACCGAGGGCGAGCACCCCGTGCACAGCCTGGCGCTCAACCGTCGCTGACGGGGCCGCCCGGCCCCGGGGAGGGGCCGGGCGGGGCGGGGTCAGGAGCCCTGGTGCAGGCGGGCGATGCCGCGTTCGATGGCCTCGATGATCCGCGGACGCAGCTCGGCGGCGCTGATGATCGCGTCGACCGAGCCGACCTCGACCGCGCGCTGGATGTTGTGCACCCGGTCGAACTCCGCGGCCACCTCGCCCAGCTTCTCCGCCCGTACGGCCGGCTGGACCTCGGCCAGGCGGGCGTTGAGCGCGGCCCGCTCGGCGCCGCTGGCCGCCGCGACCTGCCGCTGCAGCTCGCTCACGCGCGGATCGTTCGCGGTGCGGTTGTTCACCTCGCCGGAGAACACCACCGCCGCGGCCGGTGCGCCGCCGAGCACCGAGGCGAACGAGCCCTCCAGCGCCAGCACGGTCATGTTCGGGTTGAGCGCCTTGGAGAACACCACGAACGCGCCGCCGTGGTAGCGGGAGATGACGCAGAACACGATCGGCCCGTCGAAGTTGACGATCGCCCGGCCGATCTCCGCGCCGTACTCCAGCTGCAGCTTGCGCATCGACTCGGGCGAGCCGTCGAAGCCGGACAGGTTCGCCAGCACCACCAGCGGCCGGTTGCCGGAGGCCGCGTTGATCGCCCGCGCGGTCTTCTTCGACGAGCGCGGGAACAACGTGCCGGCCGTGTAGGAGTCGGGCCCGTCGGCGGGCGGGAAGCCGCGCCGCGGCACCGGCCGTGACTCGATGCCGATCAGGCAGACCGGCCGGCCGCCGATGTGCACGTCCTGGACGGCCGAGGTGTCGGCGTCGGCCATGCCCGCCCAGCGTTCCAGCACCGGGTGGTCCTGGTCGGACAGGGCGCGCATCACGGTGCGGATGTCGAAGGGCTTCTTGCGGTCGGGGTTGTGCTCGGCGGAGAAGATCTGGCCGACGGTGGTGAAGTCGCTGCCCGCCACGGCGTGCGGGTAGTCGCGGACGTCCCGGTCGACCGGGTCGGCGGTCGGGGCCCGCCGGGGGCCGCTCTCGCCGGGGACGACGTAGGTGTGGTCGTAGTGGGCCATCAGCACGTCGCGGGCGGCCGGCAGGTCGGGCGCCCAGTACTGGGCCTGGCCGTTGGGCCCCATGACGCGGTCGTAGCCGCCGATGCCGAAGTTGTCCTCGGCCGACACGCCGCCGGAGAAGTCGAGGGACTGCTTGCCGGTGAGCACCATCGCCGAGTCGGGGGTCATCACCAGGATGCCCTTGGTGTGCATGAGCATCGTGGCCTCGGCGTTCCAGTACGGCTGCGCCCCCACGGTGATCCCCGCGACCACGATGTTGATCTCGCCGCCGGCCTGGGTGAAGGTGACGATGCGCTTGAGCGCCGCCGCCACCCAGTCCATGTTCTCGGTGCCCGAGGTCATCGAGATCCGGGCGCCGGCCGAGAGCGCGAACCACTCCAGGGGCACCCGCATGCGCTCGGCCAGGTCGAGCGCGGCGATCACCCGCGAGCACTCCGGCTCCGACAGCGCGCCCAGCGCCTTGGTCGGGTCGCCGAGCAGCACCACCCGGGTGACGCCTTCGGGGTGGCGGGCGGTCGGCGTGGTGACCACGCCGGCCACGATCGCCGCGGAGTTGTTGCCCTTGGGCCGGTCGACCGGGACGAGCACGCCGTCGGCGTCGAGGTCGTGCTCGACGAAGCTGCCCTGCGGGCCGGCGAGCAGGCCGGTCAGCTCGTAGGGGTAGGCGTTGCCGCGCCGGGCGGCGCGCAGCACCTTCTGGCGGTAGTCGTCGAGCGGCTGGACCGGCTCGTCGGACGGCTTGCCGACGTGCAGGCTGGCGGCGTGGCCGGGGCCGAGGGTGATGCGCACCGCGACCTCGCTCAGCTCGCCCGAGGGGGTGCGCTGGCGGGCCACGAACTGGACCTCCTCCAGCCCGGCGCCCGCCGTGGTCGGCAGGATGCGCTGGACCAGCATGTTGAGCTCGTCGGTGGTCAGCTCGGTCGAGGGCCAGACGTACATCATGATGCGGTTGGTGTCGAAGCGCTTGTTCTGGGGGCGCTGGGCCTGGATGTTGCGGATCGCGTCGAGGCCGGCGTTGAGTGCGTCCTCGACGGCGGGCAGCGCGACCAGGCGGCCGTCGGCCTCGCGCAGCGGCGTCAGGTCGCGGACCTGGCCCATGGCGATGAGCCGCTCGTCGGCCGGGTTGCTCTTGGCGACGGCCTTGAACAGGTAGAGCTCCTCGTCGACCGAGGGCAGCCGGGTGAGGTCGAACTCCTGGAGCCGGTGCAGTTGCAGGCGCTGGGCGATCTGCGGGTGCAGGCCGCGGATCAGGCGGTCCTCGGCGAAGCCGGCGCCGTCGGGGCGGAAGGTGAAGTGGTGGTGCATGACCGCGCCGCTGGCGCCCAGGACGGTGGTGGTGATCCGCCGTACGCCCGCGATCTGCGGGCGCCCGGCCAGGACCTGTCCGAGCCGTACGGCCATCTCCTCGGCGTCGGGCTGGTCGTCCCAGGTGAGGTAGAGGTCGGCGACGAGCCCGCGCCCGCCCACCCCCTCGGCCAGCGCGCCGACGGCGTCGATGGCGTCGGGCAGGGCGGCGATGTCGACGGCGGTGGTGACCAGGCGGGTCACGCCGCGCGGGCCGGAGTGCTCGGCGGTGACGAACCGGCAGCCCGCCCTGTCGAGGGTGGCGACCTGCGACAGCCCGCGGTTGCCGTAGTAGCGGCGGGTCAGGACCTCCAGCAGCGGCGCGAGGTCGCGTTCCGGCCGGCCGATGCGCTGGCCGAGCAGCCGGACGAGCGGCTCGGAGCTGGCCACCATGGCCTGGATGCGCTCGGCGCGGTCGGGCGCGTCGGGGTCGCGGTCGAGGTGGCGCAACTCGTCGCGGACGGCGGCGTAGACCTTGGCGCGGTTGCGGCGCAGCAGCGGCTGGGCGAACCAGCGGAACACGACGCCCCGGGCCAGGTCGGCGACCACGGGGAAACGCACCTGCGTGGCCTCGACCAGGTGCTCCAGGGCGAGCCCGGCCCGCTCGCCGAGCGGCTCGCGCGGCGGCGCCCCGGCCAGCCAGGCGCGCAGCAGCTCCGACACGACGGCGACGCCGGCGGTCATCCGCTGCTGGGCCAGGAAGATCCGGAAGACCGCGGCCTCCAGCTCCGGGGTGCGGTCGAGCTCCTCGACGCCGTAGTGCCTGAGCATGCGCCGCAGCTTGGCCTGGAACGCCTCGGGCAGGCCGGCGCGCTCGACGTCGAGGCTCTGCAGGTAGCTGTGGAAGTACTCGCGCGGGCTGTGCACCGGGCTGCCCGGCTCGACGTCGAGCTCGCCGCCCGGCTTGTTGCGGCTCAGCTCGGACAGGTCGGCGAAGACGGTGAGCAGGTCGAGCTCGCCCTCGATCACGCGGTCGTCGAGCTCGGCGCGCGCGGCCAGGTAGCCCGACAACATGCGGGTGCGCTCGTGGCGGTCGGCGTCGAAGCCGAGCAGCAGCTCGCGCAGGTCCTGGACGCCGCGCTCGGCCTGTTCGGCGGCGGAGGCCCGCGGCGGGGCGGCGGGCAGGTCGATCTCGGGGGCGCCCGTCGCGGCGGCGGCCTGCGCGGCCTCGGCGCCGGCGAGGGGTTCCAGGCGCATCAGCGGCGCGCCGGCCTCGACCTGGCTGCCGACCGAGACGCCGCACTCGCGGACGCGGGCGCGGAACGGCGCGCGCAGCACCGTCTCCATCTTCATGCTCTCCAGCACCAGGATGGGCGCGCCGGCCTCGACCTCGTCGCCGGCCGACAGGGGCGTCGCCACCACCAGCGCGGGCGCGGGCGAGCGGACGACGCCGCCCTCGTCGCGGCTGATGCGGTGGGTGACGCCGTCGACCTCGACGAGGTGGATCGGGCCGTGGGTGGCCGACATCAGGCGGAAGCGGCGGCCGTTGACGGTGATGCGGCCGCTGTGCTCGTCGAAGCGGTCGATCTCGACGTCGAGCGGGTGGGAGCGGTCGCCGTCGGAGATGCCGACGCGGAAGCGCCGCTGCCCGGCCCTGGCCACCGTGAGCCGGTAGCCGGCGCCGCGGAGCTTGAGGGTCAGCGGGCGGCCGGTCTCGTGCTGCACCTGCGGGCGCCCGCCGTGGGCGGTGGCCAGCAGCCGGTTGCGGCTGACCTCCTCCTCGTCCTGGTACGCCTCGATCGCGGCGGCGGCCAGGGCGACCGCGGAGTGGCGGTGGCTGACCAGGCGGCCCTCGGCGCGGACGCGGTCGATCCAGCCGGTGTCGGCGACGGCGTCGACGACCTCGGGCTGGTCGAGCAGGTCGAGCACGAAGCTCTTGTTGGTGGCGCCGCCCTCGATGATCACGGTGGTGGCGGCCATCGCGCGGCGCAGGCGGGCCAGGGCCTGCTCGCGGTCGCGGCCGTAGGCGATGATCTTGGCGATCATGGAGTCGAAGTCGGCGGGGATGGTGTCGCCCTCGCTGACGCCGGTGTCGACGCGGATGCCGGGCCCGGCGGGCAGCACCAGGCGGGCGATGCGGCCCGGCGCGGGGGCGAAGTCGCGGTCGGGGTCCTCGGCGTTGAGCCGGGCCTCCACGGCGTGGCCGCTCTCGGCCGGCTGGGGGCCCTCCAGGCGCCCGCCGGCGGCGACGTGCAGCTGCAGCCGGACCAGGTCGGTGCCGGTGGTCAGCTCGGTGATCGGGTGCTCGACCTGGAGCCTGGTGTTGACCTCCAGGAAGGCGAACATCTTGTCGCCCGGGTGGTAGAGGAACTCGACGGTGCAGGCGCCGCGGTAGCCGACCGCCACGGCGAGCCGCGCGGCCGACGCCTTCAGCTCGTCGGCCTGGTCGCCGGTCAGGACCGGGGAGGCGGACTCCTCGATGATCTTCTGGTTGCGCCGCTGCACCGAGCAGTCGCGCACGCCCAGCGCCCACGCGGTGCCCTGGCCGTCGGCGATGACCTGCACCTCGACGTGGCGGGCGCCGGTGACCAGGCGCTCCAGGAAGACCACGCCCGAGCCGAACGCGCGCTCGGCCTCCTGGCTGGTGCGCTCGTAGGCGTCGGCCAGCTCGTCGGCCGAGGCGACCATGCGGATGCCGCGGCCGCCGCCGCCCGCGGTCGCCTTGAGCATCAGGGGGTAGCCGATCTCGTCGCCGGCGCGCAGGGCGTCGGCCAGCGTGGCCACCTCGCCGCGGCTCCACGGCGCGACGGGGACGCCGACCTCCTCGGCGATGAGCTTGGCGCCGATCTTGTCGCCGAGCCGGCGCATCGCCTCCGCGCTCGGCCCGACGAAGGTGACGCCGATCTTCTCGCACAGCTCGGCGAAGGACGGGTCCTCGGCGACGAACCCCCAGCCGACCCACGCGGCGTCGGCCCCGGTCTCGATCAGCGCCCGCTCCAGCACGGCGTGGTCGAGGTACGGGCGCGCGGAGGCGGGCCCCAGCGGGTAGGCGACGTCGGCCTCGCGGACGAAGGTCGCGTCGCGGTCGGCGTCGGTGTAGAGCGCGATCGTCTCGATCCGCTTGCCGGTCTCCGCCGAAAGATCCCGGACGGCGTGGATGAGCCGCATCGCGGCCTCTCCGCGGTTGACGATGGCGACACGATTGAACACCGGTTGAGCCTCCCACGTACCCCGTACAAGTAGGCGAAGTCCGGGGTGGTCCCCGGAGTCTCGCCTGTCACTGTCTCTACCGTGCTCGATGACCACCGCGTGCACCAATGTCCGCATAGTGCACGCCGGGGCTCCTGCTTTGTGTGGATCCCACAAAAACAGACCCCGCCACAGGGTTCGAGCGCCGGTTCCCGTGGCAGCCTGCCACAAGCCGTCACGGTACCGACGACTGTACCGGCGACCCGGGTCACGCCTGCGCACCCCTCGCCCGCCGAGCTGCTCCCCCAGGGCGGAACGTCCATGAATGTGGCAGAGTGCGGGCAACGACAAGATCGAAAGGTGCGTGCCTTGGCTGTCCCCCTCGCCGCCTCCCTCGCCGCCCTGACGCTGGCCTCCTCGCTCACCTCGCCGTCCGCCGCGCTGCCCGCCGCCCGGCCCGCCGCGCTGCCCGCCTGCCCGCAGATCTTCGGGCACGGCGGCTACCCGACCGGCGCCGACGCCTGGGAGCGGGACCAGGTGCGCCAGCCCAACAACCCCACCGCCGTCAAGCGTTACAAGGGCTGGGGCGCCTCCGGCGTCGAGGCCGACCTCCAGCTCACCAAGGACGGCACCAAGGCCGTCATGTGGCACAACACCTCGACCTGGGGCCTGTCGGGCACGAAGAAGAACATCACCGAGATCTGGTGGGCGGCGGGCGACACCGCGCTCAAGGGCCGGACCATCGTGCGCGGCCTGTTCAAGGGCGAGACCGTCTACACCTTCCGCGAGTGGCTGGCCGCGATGAGGTCGGCCGGCATGATCGGGCTGGTCGAGATCAAGACCGAGGCCCGCCAGTCGCTGCTCAGCTCGAACGCCACGATCAAGGCGCAGGCGTGGAACGAGGTGCTCGGGCCGGTCAAGGAGAGCTACCGGTCGCAGGAGATCATCCTGTACTCCCACGACAGCGCGATCGCCGCCGAGCTCAGGAGCCGCGTGACCGCCGCGGGCCTGAGCCAGGTGCTGACCGGCGGCCCGATCTGGCCGGAGGTGACCAAGTGGGAGGAGCCGCCGCCCTCCTGGACCCTGAACGAGAACGCGTGGAAGTCGGCGCTGGCGAGCGGGGCCAGGCGGGTGGCCACCGACTACACGCCGGAGTTCAGCGCGTGGCTGAAGGGCAGGTGCCAGTGACCGCGTCCTGAGGGCGCGGGCGAGGGCCGGGCGGCGGCATCAGCGGGGCTGAGATCATCGGGCGCCAGGCCCTTGGTGTCCCGGTAGGTCGCCTTCGCGATGAACCAGTCCCCGGCCGGTGGCTGCCGCTCCGGCCTGGGCACATAGATCGTCGGGGCGCTTCGCGATGTTCCCCGGCCTGGACCGAACCGAACGCCGGGCCCATCGCGGACCCCCTCGATCATCGTCTCCGCGACCGGGAATTGACCAGCGGCCCCGGGTTGCCGACGCGCTGGACGCGTACGGCCATCGCCGGGTTCATGGTCACGCCGACCAGCCCGACGCCCAGCATGGCGATCACCGCGGGGACGCTCGCTTTGCGCCGTAGCTGGCGATGGTCACGATTCCGCACCGGGACGGGCCCTGAAACACGGCGCAGGTGCCGGACAGCGGTGCTCACCTGCGTCATGTCGTGGAACACCTTCTCCATGGACCGCGCTTTCGATCAGCTCGAAGCCGAGGGCTATTCGCTGGCCGAGGAAGACGTCGCCCGGCCATCGCCCTTCGTCCGCCAGCACATCAACGTCCTGGGCCGCTACGCCCTTCACCCGCGCTGACGTCGGCTCCGGGCTGCGCCCCTTCCACCACCTGCCCGCCCCGGCCGGGTGAGCTCGCCACCGGTCAGCAGCAAGACTTCAGATCGGCGAGGATGCGGGAGACACCGTCACGATCGCCTCGATGCAGCACCTCCTTGCCGTCGCGGCCGGCGTCGCCGGCGAGCGCGGGGTCGGCCGGCGCCTCCTCGACGGGAGACTCGTTGAACGCGCCGGCGCTCGCGTCGATCAGCAGGTGGTCCAGGCTCGGGAAGTACTTGTACACCGTGCGGCGGGCGGCCGCGATGTCGTCGACGGACGGTGTCGTTCCGTCGGCGCTCAGGCGGACCGCCGCGTCCACGATCGCCTTGCGGGCACGGCGGCGCTGCGTTCGCGGCCGCTACGGCGGGCTGGATCGTCGCTGCGCATCGCTGCACTGGCGCTCCTTGGGCGGGTGGTGGCCACAGAACTTGACGCCCGCTGACCACCAGAGTATATCTTCGTGCAGTAATTGCACAGCAGTGCAGTAAATGCACACGAGTTCAACGAATTTTTCAGGGCCTGTATGACGCAAGTCACCTGAGCGGCTCTGTCACAGAACCCCGACCTCCGGCATCTCATGACCGAGCCGACAACAGCAGCAAGGAGCACTTCCGTGGAAAGCCGCCTGAACCTCTTCGCCAGCCCCGCCGTCGCCAAGGCCCTCGGGCACTACGGCGCGGCGGCCCCGGTGCTCATCCAGGAGTCGGCGTTGCCGGCCACGACCCAGAACCTGGTGATGCTGCGCGCGAGCCAGATCAACGGCGACCCCTACGCCACCGACGTTCACGGCAAGAACGCCGCGCACGCCGGCGAGACCGTCGCGCGCCTGAACCTGGTCGCCACGTGGCGCGGGTCCACGGTGTTCACCGACGCCGAGCGCGCCGCCCTGGAGCTGACCGAGCAGGGCACCCGCATCGCCGACGGCGCCGGCGGCATCACCGACGAGGCCTGGGCGAACGCCGCCGAGCACTACGACGACGACCAGCTCGCCGCCCTGGTGGCGTTCATCGCCCTCATCAACGCCACCAACCGCTTCGCCGTGATCAACCGGCAGCGGGGCGGGGCGTACCAGCCCGCCCAGTGACGATCCACAGCACCGACCGAACGACACACCACCCCGCGAGTGAGGACTTTGCCATGGAGCGCTTCGACCTGCTGACCAACGAGCTGGGCGCCAAGATCGCCAAGCGGATCTACAACGTCGCCGTACTGATCGAGAAGTCGCCGCTGCCCAAGGCGACTCAGGATCTGGTGATGCTACGCGCCAGCCAGATCAACGGCTGCGGCTTCTGCGTCGACTACCACACCAAGGACGCCGCGGTGGCGGGCGAGAGCGCGACCCGCCTCCACCTGGTCGCCGCCTGGCGCGAGTCGACGGTGTTCACCGACGCCGAGCGGGCCGCATTGGCGCTCGCCGAGGAGGGCACCCGGATCGCCGACGGCCACCACGGCGTGTCGGATGAGACCTGGGCCGAGGTGCGCAAGCACTACGACGACGACCAGACCGTCGCGCTGGTCTCGCTGGTCGCCATGATCAACGCCAACAACCGGCTCAACGTGATCGTGCGCAAGCCCGGGGGTTCCTACCAGCCCGGCATGTTCACCGACATGGCCAACTGATCGGCGCCTACGGCCACCCCGGATGAGTCCTGCACGCAGGCCGACACCGGCGACCCGAAACGGCCACGGGATGTCCAGGCCGTTTCGGCATGGGCGACGCCCTTGTGCCTTCTGGTCGTCGGGGTGTTCACGAGTACGGCCGACCTGGAGTGGAAGGGGCCATCGCAAGATCGCTTCCCGAACTCATGGAGATCGTTTCCCGCTCAACCTGCGACATGGAGACCGTCATGCCGGCCCCGTGTCGTTTGTGAGCCAGGGCGCCACAGGCCGATGAGGTCAGCGTCGAGCCTCGAAAGTGCCTTTCGTCGGAGGGGGGTGCATGCGCATCACCCGCGCCCGCCAGGACCTTCTCCGAAGTTCACGGCTGGTTGGGGAGCGACAGCGCCCGGGACAAGAGTGCCGGGGATCACGGGCAGAACTGGCGGGTGGTGCCTACGACATGCGGCAGGCGGGGCCTGGCGACATCGCCCGCCGCATGTCGTAGGACGTCAGGTGGCTGGGGCGAATTCGTCGGCATGGTCGGCCGCCCACTGCGCGAGCGTGCGACCCTTCCTGCCGGCGATCTGCTCGAAGGCGGGTGAGACGGACGGTGGCTCGTCGGCGTACTCGGCCTGGTAGCACAGGACGTACTCGGCGATCTCCATGGGGAGCCCGGCCTTGATGTAGGCCTGGCGGGCCTGCCCGAACGTCAGCCCTTCGAACGCGATCGGGCGGCCGAGCCCGGCGCTGATCGCCTCTGCCTGCTGCCGGTGAGTGAGCGCCTCGGGCCCGGTCAGGTCGTAGGCCCGGCCCGCGTGGCCGTCCTGCAGCAGGGCGATCGCCGCGACCTCGGCGATGTCCTCTTCATGGACGGGGACGCCGACGCCGTCGGGGTAGGCGTTGCGGACCACGTCCTCCTTGCGGATGGACTCACCCCAGACATCGAGCTTGTTGACGGCGAACTCGCCGGGACGTATGTGGGTCCAGGTCGCCCCGGAGTCCTCGACGATCCGTTCCACGGCGTGCAGCATCTCGAAGCTCCCGGCCCGCTGTACCGTGACGGCAGCGCCGGACATGCACACGATCCGGCTCACCCCGGCCGCCACGGCGCGGTTGACGAAGACCCGCGCCAGGACGGTCGCATGCTCCGGGTCGAAGAGGCCGGCGATGAGGAACACGCCCTGCACCCCGTCGAACGACAGGTCGCCTGGACGGTTCAGGTCGCCCTGCACGACGTCGACCCCGTCGGGCAGCCCGGCGTCCTCGGGGTTGCGGCTGAGTGCCCGGACGGGCCGTCCGGCCGCGACGAGCCGATCGACCACGTGCCTGCCCACGGTGCCGGTCGCTCCGGTCACAAGGATGGTCATGGAGAACCTCTCTGTGGATACCGACGATGGGTGCGGGCCCGCTGCCGAAGACGGTAGGACAGGTCCGGCAGGCCTCGCATATGGAACGTTCCCACCTTGGTGTTCATGGTGCCCGGGCAGAGGCTCACACAACAACTGTGGAGTGGTTCACCCGTTTTGACCGGAGGCTCAGGTGACGGCCAGGGTGACGGCCAGCACGGCGAGCAGTGAGCCCATGGCGAGACGTTGCGTACGCAGCCAGGAGGGATGGGCGGCCAGGAAGCCGGCGATGCTCCCGGCGGCCAGCACGATCGACAGGTTGACCAGGAGCGCGACGGCGATCTGGATGCAGCCGAGGATGACGCCCTGGAGCAGGACGTTCCCCTGATCGAGATCGATGAACTGCGGGATGATCGACACGTAGAGGATGGCGATCTTCGGGTTGAGCAGGTTGGTCATCAGACCCATCATGAAGAGCCGCCGCGGGGAGTCCGGCAGCACGCGGCCCACCGCGAAGACGGAGACGCCGCCCGGTTTGAGCGTCTTCCAGGCCAGCCACAGCAGGTAGGCGGCTCCCGCGATCCTGATGGCGGTCAGCAGTTCGGGGACCGCGGCGAACAGCACCGCCAATCCGAGATTCGCCCCCAGCAGGTAGACGAGGAAGCCCGTCGCGACGCCGGCCAGGGAGATGATCCCGGCCGACCGGCCCTGACTGGTGCTCCTGGAGACGAGATACATCATGTTGGGGCCCGGGGACAGCACCATTCCGAGCGCCACGGACACCACGCCGAGCACCGCACTCTGTTCAATCACGGGCATGAAGCTATCCGTGCGGCAATATCGGTACAATAGGAAAAATTGTACTCGGAGCGATTTTTGATTGGATGACCGATATGGAGGACTTCCGGCAGGTCGCCGACGCCATCGCCACCGAGATCGAGATCGGGAGACTGCGCCCGGGCGACCGGTTGCCGCCGCAACGGGTCTTCGCGCGCCGGCACGGCATCGCCAACTCCACCGCCGCCCGCGTCTACCAGGAACTCACGCGCCGCGGCCTCACCGTCGGAGAGGTCGGCCGCGGCACGTTCGTACGGGCCGCGACGCCGCAGCAGGGACTGGCCCTGACCGAGCCTGCGACCAGCAGGATCGACCTCGAACTCAACTACCCCGTCGTGCCCGGGCAGGCGAAGCTGCTCGCCGACGGCATCGGCCCGTTGTTGCGGCCCGACGTGCTGGAGTCGGCCATGCGGCCGGTCGGCGCCGCGGGCACCCCGCAGGCGCGCGGCGCCGTCGCCGACCTGCTCACCCGGGCGGAATGGCGTCCTGATCCGGATCGGGTGCTCTTCGCGGGCAACGGCCGCCAGGCGATCGCCGCCGCCATCGCCGCGATCGTCCCTCCGGGCGGGCGGCTCGGCGTGGAAGAGCTCACCTACCCCGTACTCAAGGCGATCGCCGCCCGCCTCGGCGTCACGCTCGTCCCGTTGCGCATCGACGGGGCCGGCCTCGACCCGGCGGCCGTCGAGGCCGCGGGGCCGCTCAAGGCCGTCTACCTGCAGCCGACGTTGCACAACCCGCTGTCGTTCAGCATGCCCGTGGAGCGCAGGGCCGAGCTCGCGGCTGTCCTCGCGCGCCTGGACCTACCCGCGATCGAAGACTCGATCTGGTCCTTCCTCCGCGAGGACCTGCCGCCCCTGGCCGCTTTCGCACCCGAGCGGACGATCCTCGTGGACAGCCTGTCCAAACGGCTCGCAGCCGGCCTGTCGCTCGGCTTCGCCCACATGCCCGGCCCCGCCGTCGCAGGCGTGGCGGCGGCCCTGCGCTCCGGGGGGTGGACGCCGATGCGGTTCGCGCTGGAGTCGGCCACCCGGTGGCTGACCGACGACACGGTGCGGTCGATCGCCCAGGCCAAGCGGCAGGATGCCGCCACGCGCCAAGCGCTGGCCGCCCGTCACCTCGACGGCTTCGCGATACAGAGCGACCCGTGCTCCTACTACTGCTGGTGGGAGCTCCCGCCGCCGTGGCGAACCGACACGTTCGTGGCAGCCGCCGCCAGGCACGGCATCGCCGTCACCCCCGCCGCCGCCTTCGCCGTCAGTGGCACCAACGCGTCCAACGCCGTCCGCCTCGGCCTCGCCTCCCCCTCCATCCCAACGCTGTCCCACGCCTTGGCCACCCTCGCCGGCCTCGCCCGCTCCAGCCCGTACGACCTCATGGCGGAGTGACGGGCTCCAGCCATCGAGCGGCCCGCGGTTCCGATGCCGGAATGGGAAGAGTCAGACCATTCCCTTGCGCTTCGTGGCGCCGGGTCAGTCCGTGGTGAGGGCGTCGAGCAGGTCGCCCACCTTGGCGTCGGGCACGGACTTGGCCACTTCGGCGAGCGCGACGATCCCGACGAGCCGGTGCCCGTCGATGACCGGCAGGCGCCGCACGCGGTGGCCGGCCATGGTGCGCAGGATCTCGCGGGCGTCGTCGTCGGCGCCGACGGTGACGGCCTCGCCCTGGGCCAGCTCGCCCGCCCGGCACTGGGCCGGGTCCTTGCCCGCGGCCAGCACCTTCACCACGATGTCGCGGTCGGTGAGCATGCCCTTGAGGCGGTCGTCGGAGCCGCAGATGGGCAGCGAGCCGACGTCCATGCGGGCCATCTTCTCGGCGGCCACCAGCACGGAATCCTCGGCGCTGACGCACTCCGCGTGCGGGGTCATGATCTCTCGTGCGGTCGGCACGGTGTTCCTCCTCGTCTCGGGGTCCCGCCCGACTGCCCGCCGCCCGGCCGCCGAAACCGGTCGCCTAGCGCGGCCGGCCGTCCGGGCCGGGGGCGGGCAGCGGGAGGCGCAGGGCGAAGCAGGGGCCGTCCGGGGTGTCCTCGATCTCCAGGTCGCCCTGGTGGGCGCGGGCGATGGCGCGGGAGATGGCCAGGCCCAGCCCGCTGCCCCCGGGATCGCGCCGGCGTCCCTCCGACAGGCGGACGAAGGGGTCGAACACCCGCTCGCGGTCGTCGGGCGCGACGCCCGCGCCGTCGTCGCGGACCGAGACCACCGCTTGGCCGTCGCGGCGCTCCACCCGGACCTCGACCACCGTGCGGGTGTGCCGCTGGGCGTTGACCAGCAGGTTCGTCAGCACCTCGCCGAGCTGGACGCGGTTGCCCAGCACCTGGAGGTCCTCCTCGACGTGCACCCGGATCAGCAGCCCCGCCCGCCGGCCGGCGACCTCCTCCCGGACCAGCTCGCCGAGCCGCACCGGCTCCCGGTCGTGCGGGGAGGCCGTGCGGACGCGGGCCAGCAGCAGCATCTCCTCGATGATCACCTGGAACCGGTCGGCGGTGGACAGCGCGTCGCTCAGGGCGGCGCGGGGGTCCACGTCGGGGTAGGTCAGCGCCTCCTCCAGCCGGGCGCGCAGGCCGGTCAGCGGCGTGCGCAGCTCGTGGGAGACCATGGAGGAGAAGTTGCGCTGCTGCTCGACCGCCTCCTCCAGGCGGGCCAGCGTCCTGTTGGCGGTACGCGCGAGCTCGGCCACCGCGTCGCCGCCGGGCGGCTCGGGCACCCGCTTGCTCAGGTCGGTGACGGTGATCTCGGCCATCCTGGCCCGCATCGCCTCGACCGGCCGCAGCGTACGCCCGATCAGGAACGCGGCGATCCAGGTGATCAACGCGCTGACGGCCAGGCCCCCGGCGACGATGATCAGCTCCAGGCGGTGGGTGGACAGCAGCGGCGGCTCCACCCGGGCGGCGTAGACGACGTGGGGCGCGCCGCGCCACAGGAACCGCTCCTCCTGCGGCGAGGGCCGGGTGGCGGTGAACATCAGGCACTCGTCCCCCCGGCAGGCCACGCCGTGCCGGATACGGTCGTCGGAGGGCGGCCAGAGTGTGCTGATGGGCGGCCTGCTCCGAGCGGCGCGGCTGGCCGCGACCACCTGGCCGCGGGCGTCCACGAGCTGGATGAGGTCGACGTAGGACGTGGTGACCGGGGGCGGGAAGGTGGTGCCCATCGAGCCGATCCACTCGGTGGTGGCCCGCTGGGTGTCGGCGAAGACGTCCTGCCGGATCCTGTCGCGGATCAGCAGGTCGAGGGCGACGCCGATCGCCGCGCAGACGACGAGCGACAACACGGCGGTCGCCAGGATGAGACGCGCCTGGACCGAGAGCCGGAGCGGCCGCAGGGCCCCCACCCCCTCACCGGTCTCGCCCGGGACTCCTGCCGCCCACATGCTCTCAACCCGGCTCTCATGGCACGCCCAAGGAGCGGCAATGACCTCGTCGGCGGCGCTGCGCAGTTCAGCAATTGATCCCGCAATGGCAAGGGATATACACGAATAACCGATTTACCGTGACTTATACCGACCGTCAGATTCGTCAATACAAATGCCCGATTCAATTCATGGCGGCCGCCGCGGATCCTGCTGTACGATCACCATTCGTGGCAGCGGGGCTTTCCGGTGGCGCCGAATGTGTCGGGGGTTCGGGCGATTCGGGCCCACGCCCGTCCGTGCGCGCCGCGATCATCCCCTTGCCCGGCCAGAGATCGCGCCGGCCGTCAGGAGAGAGCATCGTGAAGATCGCACACGCCGCCGCCGCGCTGGCCCTCGTCACGGGCCTCGCGGCCTGCGGCGGCGCCCCGGCCCCTCCCCCCACCAGCGGCTCGGGGAGTTCCGGCGGGCTGGAGAAGACCCAGCTCCTCGTCGGCGTGGTGCCGGTGCCGTCGGCGGCGCCGCTGTTCATCGCCGAGAAACGCGGTTTCTTCAAAGCCGAGGGGCTGACGGTCAAGACCGAGATCATCCAGGCCCCTCAGGCGGTCATGCCGAAAATTCTCAACGGCAGCATGGACGCGTTCCTGACCTCCTACGTCTCGCTGCTGTCCATCAACGATTCCGGCGCGGCCAAGCTCAAACTGTTCCAGCACAGCCAGGAGTCGGCCCCCGGAGTCGCGTCCGTCGTCGTGCCCAAGGGGTCGCCGGTCAGATCCGCCACCGACCTGAAGGGCAAGACGGTCGCGGTCAACGTGCTCAAGGCGCTGGGCCAGACGGTCACCAACGCCCACCTCCAGCAGGCCGGGCTCGCCCCCGACGACGTCAAGTACGTGGCGATGCCGTTCAACGAGCAGCTCGGCGCGCTGGCCTCGGGCAAGGTCGACGCCGCCTGGCTGGTCGAGCCGTTCCTGACCGCCGCCAAGAAGGCGGGCGGCACCGAGGTGATCGACACCATGTCGGGCCCCACCGCGGGCATCCCGATCGACGGCTGGGGCGTGTCCGAGTCCTGGCTGGCCGCCAACCCCCGCACCGCCGCCGCCTTCCACCGCGCCCTGGCCAAGGCCCAGGGCGTCGCCGCCGCCGACCGCAAGGCGATCGACGAGGTCATCCCGACGTACACGCAGATCGACGCGGCGAGCGCGGCGGCCATGAAGCTCGGCGTCTTCTCGATGGAGCCGCCCCGGGAGGGCTTCCAGAAGCTGGCCGACCTGCTCGTCGGCTACGGCTACCTGAAGAGCAGGCCCGACGTCGGCACGCAGATCGCGACCGGCCTGGAATGATCACGCGAGGCGGGCGGCTGGTTCTGGGGGCGGCCGGGGTCGCCGGGGCGCTGGTCCTGACCGAGGCCGCGGGCCGGGCCGGGCTCATCGACCCCGGGGTGCTGCCGTACGCCTCCGACGTCCTGGCCGCCGCGGCCGGGCTGGCGGCTGACGGCGCCTTCCACGCGCAGGTGCTGGCCACGCTCGGCGCGTGCGCGGCCGGCCTGCTGATCGCGATCGCGGTGGCGGTGCCGGCCGGGCTGCTGCTCGGCACGGTGCCGGTGGTGGAACGCTCGGCGCGGCCGCTGGTGGAGTTCCTGCGGCCGATCCCGTCGGTGTCGCTGATCCCGCTGGCCATGTTCCTGTTCCCCGACAGCGCCGACGCCAAGACCTCGCTGATCGTCTACACCTGCTGCTGGCCGCTGCTGGTCAACACCATGTACGGCCTGTCCGACGTCGACCCGCAGGCCAAGGAGACGCTGCGCAGCTTCGGCTTCGGCCCGCTGGCGGTCGTGCTGCGGGTCTCGCTGCCGAGCGCCGCGCCGTTCGTCGCCACCGGCGTGCGCATCTCCGTCGGGGTCACCCTCATCGTCGCCGTCAGCGTGGAGCTCATCGCGGGCGGCGACGGCATCGGCACGTTCCTGCTCCAGGCCGGCAGCGCCAACCACGTCGACCGGGTGCTGGCCGGCACGCTGTGGGCGGGCCTGCTCGGGCTGGCGGCCAACCTGCTGGTCACCACGGCCGAGCGGCGGCTGTTCCGCTGGCACCACGCCCGCGCGCAGGGCGCGGCGTGACCCGGCCGGGGCCGGGCGGGGCCGTGGCGACCGTCTGGCGGCGGGCGCGCCGCCACTGGCTGCTGCCCGTGGTGGCGGTGTTGTGGGAGCTGGTCGCCCGGCAGGCGGCGGCCGTCTACTTCCCGCCGCCCAGCACGATCCTGGCGCGGCTGCGCGAGATGTGGTTCTCCGGCTCGCCGGGCCGGCTGTTCCTGACCGACGAGGCGGTCGCCGACCTGCTGCCCAGCCTCGGGCGGCTGGTGGCGGGCTGGGCGCTGGCCGCGCTGGCGGGGGTGGCGCTGGGCCTGGCCCTGGGCCGCCTGGAGTGGCTGGCGGCGCTGGCCGAGCCGCTGCTGCATCTCGGCCGCTCGGTGCCGCCCGCGGCGCTGCTGCCGGTGTTCCTGCTGCTGTTCAAGATCGGCACCCCGATGCAGCTCGCCTCGATCGTGTACGGGGTCGTGTGGCCCGTACTGATCAACTCGATGGACGGCGGCCGCCACGTCGACCGCGGCTACCTCGACACCGGCCGGGTCTTCCGCCTGTCGGCGGCCACCCGCCTGTTCCACGTCGTCCTGCCCGCCGCCGCGCCGAAGATCCTGGCCGGGCTGCGACTCAGCGTGTCGCTGGCGCTGATCATGATGGTGATCTCCGAGCTGTACGGCAGCAGCGAGGGCATCGGCCACCGGCTGCTGGAGGCGCAGAGCCAGTTCGACATCCCGGCCATGTGGGCCGGCATCGTGCTGCTGGGCGTGCTCGGCGTGGCGCTCAACTCGATCTTCCTGGCGGCCGAGCGGGGGCTGCTGCGCCGCTACGCCCGCGCCTGACGCTCAGCCCCGGCCGTGCAGGCGTTCGATGACCTCGCGCTGCCGGGCGAGGTGGAAGCCGCGGTCCGGGGCGGTGTCCAGGTCGGCGGGCCGTTCGACGTCGTGCGCGGCGTACTCGCGCGCCCACAGCCCGGTCTTGACCCGGCTGGGCAGGTTCGCCATGCCGGGCCGGCGGCGGGCGCGGCGCAGCGCGGCCAGGTCCAGCTCGGCGGCGGCGACCAGCGTCTCCCCCGGCCCCGCCTGGGCCAGCGCGCGGCCCTCGTGGTCGATCACCTCCGAGCCGCCGTTGACCGAGTCGCCCGGGATCGCGATGCCGGACAACCCCGCGGTGTTGGCCGAGACGACGAAGGCCAGGTTCTCCACCGCGCGGGCGCGGCGGGCGACGGCCTTGGGCGTCAGGGCGGGCGAGTACGCCTCGGAGGTCGGGTTGCAGAACACCTCCGCGCCGCGCAGCGCCAGCGCCCTGGCCAGCTCGGGCACCAGGATCTCCTCCGAGGCGAGCGCGGCCAGGTTGCCGATCTCGGTGCGCGCGACCGGCAGCACGCCGTCGAGGCCGTACCGGTCGAGGTAGCGTTCCCACACGTCGTACGGCGTGGGCGTGAACAGCGAGTGCAGCCGCCGGTAGCGCAACACCGCCTCCCCCGCCGGGGAGAGGATCACGCACGCCTGGAAGTACAGGCCGGGGAAGTGCTCGTCGCGCTCGTAGGCGTTGACGCACAGGAACACGTCGTTGTCGGCGGCGATCGCGGCCAGCGCCCGGTACTCGGGCCCGTCCACGTCGAGTGCGGCCTTCTCGCGCCACTCGGCCGGGCCCTGCCCGGCGGGGAAGCCGGTCAGGACGTACTCCGGCAGCACCACCAGCCGCAGGGCGGGGCCGAGCCACGCCTTGCTGCCGCCGACGCGCTCCGCCACCCGCCCGACGGCGGCGGCCAGGTCGGCGCGGTCGGTGACGGCCCTGGCCGCGATCTGGAGCGCCAGGGCGGTGCAGGCGGTCATGTCAGGCGGTCCTGTGCTCGTCGATCAGGGTGCGCCGGACACACTCGCCGTTCCTGATCCACTGCCAGGTGCGGCTGCGGGAGTCGCCGTCTGGGCTCAGCACGATCAGCTCGAACAGCCGCAGGTCGTCGCCCTCGGCCTTGAAGCGCCAGGTCAGGTAGATGGTGTTGTCGTCGAGCTCCCAGAACTGGCCGGTCAGCCGGTCGGTGTCGAACGCGCACCGGCCGCCGCCCAGGTACGTGCCGGGGAACTCGTGCACCTCGGTGCGGCCGTCGTCCCAGCGGTAGCGGTTGGTCTGGTGGTAGCCGGTGTCGTCGACGATCGCGCAGGTCATCTCGACGTGGTGGCGGTCGATCACGGCGCCGTCCTTGTCGACGTGCACGTACTCGCCGGCCCATTCGCCCTCGTGGCGGGCCAGCAGCGGCATCTCGGCACGCAGTCCCATGCTCTATCCCTCCCTGGGGTGCCACCACGGGTCGGCGGCGCCGGACCGGTTGATCAGGTACGCCCTGCGGCGCAGGAACCGGCCGATCGAGGCGGCGCCCATGCGCGAGCCGCCGAGCCCCGACAGGCCGAAGGAGTTCTTCTCGCCCTCGTGGACGAGCGCGGTCAGCGCGGCGTCGTTGACGCTGACCGCACCGGCGTTCAGCCGGGCCGCGACGGCCAGCGCCTCCTTCTCGGTGGCGGCGAACACGGCGGCCGACAGCCCGTACGCGCTGTCGTTGGCCAGCTCCACCGCCTCCTCCGCCCCGGAGACGGCCATGACCGGCAGCACCGGCCCGAACGTCTCCTCGGTCATGACCAGCATGTCGTGCCGCACCCGCGACAACACGGTGGGACGGCACCACAGCCCGCCGCCGTGCCGCTCGATCGCGCCGCCCGTGTGGGTCAGCGCGCCCTTGGCGGCGGCGTCGGCCAGGTGGGCCGCGATCACGCCGGCCTGCGCGGGGTCGATGATCGGCCCGATGGGGCCGCCCTCGCAGGTCAGCCGGGTCCGCGCGGCCCTGTCGGCGAGCAGGCCGAGGAAGGCGTCGCAGGCGTCGCGCTCGACGTAGACGCGTTCGATCGACTGGCAGGACTGCCCGGCGTTGGCCGTGCCGCCCCACAGGACGGCCTCGGCCGCCCGTTCCAGGTCGGCGCCCGCCAGCACGATCGCCGGGTCCTTGCCGCCCAGCTCCAGGTGGGCGGGGACGAACGCGCGCGCCGCGGCCTCGGCCACCCGGCGGCCGGTCGGCACGCTGCCGGTGAACACGACGGTGTCCACCAGCCCGACGAGCCGTTCGCCGGTCTCGGCGGCCCCCTCGACCAGCCGCAGCGGCAGCTCGGCCGGGACCAGCCGCATCAGCGGCTCGATGAAGCGCGGCGTCACCTCGCTCGGCTTGACCAGCACCGCGCAGCCGGCCGCCAGCGCGGGCAGCGCGTCGATCAGGGCGAGCAGCAGCGGGAAGTTCCAGGGGCTGATCACCCCGGCCAGCTCGTACGGCACCGCGTCGCCGCCCACGGCGATGCCCGGCAGCGCGGCCGGCCGTTCGGGCGGGGGCGCGAGCAGGGCGGGGGCCTGGCGCGCCCAGCGTTCGGCGAGCCCGGCGGTGAGCTGCCGTTCCAGCCTGGACTCGGCCTCCCGGCCCGTGTCGGCCACCAGCGCGGCCAGCAGCTCGTCGTCGGCCGCCAGCGCCCGGCCGAACGCGGCCAGCACCTCGCCCCGGTCGGCGGCCCGGTCGGGGGCCCGCCAGGCGGGGGCCATCGCGCGCAGCCCGGCCGCGATCTCCGCCAGCCGGCCGGGGCCGACGGGCGCGAGCGGCCGCTCGGCGCGCCCGGTGCGCGGGTTCCTGACGACGTGCCCGGTCGAAGGCGTCACGAGGCCCATTCTGAGCACGTTGACCGGCGCGGTGTCCAGCCGTACGCTACCCCGAATGATCTTCGATGCCGGGGAGCTGCTGCGGGTGCGCGCGGCGCTGCGCGCGGCCGGCTGCGAGGTGTGGATCGCCGGCGGCTGGGGCGTCGACGCCCTCGCCGGCCGGGCCACCCGCGACCACCACGACCTCGACCTGCTGCACCGGGCCGAGCAGGAGCCGCGCGTGATCGGGGCGCTGGAGGCGCTCGGCTACACCGAGCGGGACGGCGCGGTGCCCGGCCGGCCGGCCCGATTCGTCATGGCCGACGACCTCGGCCGCGAGCTCGACCTGCATCCGCTCCGCTTCGCCGCGGACGGCTCGGCCGTGCAGGACCTCGACGACCGGGGCGGCGCGCTCTTCTACCCGGCGGCCGCCTTCGCCTCGGGCACGGTCGCCGGGCGGCGCGTGCCGTGCCTGTCGGCGGCCCAGCAGCTCGCCTTCCACCAGGGGTACGAGCCGAGGGCACACGACCTGCACGACCTGGCGCTGCTGCGGGACCTGCCCGGAGTCACCGGCGGCTGAGGCCGGTCAGCTCTGGAGGAGCGCGGCGATCGTCGCCAGCAGCGCGATCGGGCCCATGACGGCCACCGTCACCACGGTCGCGCTGCGGCCGGGCAGCAGGCGGGCCAGCACGCGGGCGGCCCTGCGCCGCGCGGGCCCCGCGCCGGGCAGCACGAACAGCCCCAGCGTGAACGCGCCCGCCGCCAGGGCCTCGGCGTGGCTGGTGCTCGATCCGGCCGCCTCCAGCAGGCCGGCCACGCCCAGGCCGCAGGCCAGCGACAGCAGCAGGCTCCCCATGCCCACGAGCGCGGCGCGGGACGGCGTCGGCCGCTCCTCGGACAGGAAGTGGTCGGCGACGCGCAGCGCCAGCGAGAGCGCCACCGCCAGCAGGCCGCCGACGACCGGCGTGACGACGGTCGTGGCCGACAGCGTCACCAGCGCCAGCACGCCGACGAACGCGCTGCTGGTCACGAAGCGCCGCAGGTCGAACGGCTCGGCGGGGGCGGCGGGCTCGGGGGCGGGCCGCGGGCGTTCCCACTGCCGGTCGGCGTGGACGGTGGGGGCGGGCGGCGCCGGCTGCTCGTGGTGGCCGCGCGGCGCGTACTCGACCGGCGGGAGCAGGGCGGAGACGGCGTCCATGGTGAGCGTGCTGGCGCCGGGCGGTTCGGGCGCCAGCGGGCGGCCGCCGGGGTCGAGCGCACCGGCCTGCCGCAGCAGCTCCCGGGCGACGGGCCGGGCCGCCGGGTCGACGCGCAGCGCGCCGGCCAGCCAGCCGCGCAGCCACGCGGGGGCCTCGTCGAGCCGCGCCCGTCCCTCCATGGTGTTGAAGCAGACGGCCTCGAACGACCCGGTGCCGAACGGCGGCAGCCCCGTGGCCGCGAAGAACACCGTCGAGGCCAGCGCGTGCACGTCGGCCGCCGGGGTGACCTGCGAGGCCCGGATGATCTCCGGCGCCAGGTAGCCGGGCGTGCCGACGAACATGCCCGACTGCGTCAGGCGGGCCGCGTCGACCAGGTGGGCGATGCCGAAGTCGATGACCAGCGGCTCGCCGCCGACCAGCATGACGTTGGCCGGTTTGAGGTCGCGGTGGATCACGCCGGCCGCGTGGATGTCGACCAGCGCCTGGCACAGCCCGCGCGCGAGCCTGACGACCGCGTGGGGCTCCAGGGGGCCGTCGGTCAGGACGGCCTGCTCCAGCGTGCGCCCGTCGGCGAAGCGCGTCACGACGTAGGGCCGGGGGGCGTCGAACTCGGCGTCGACGACCTCGGCGACGTACCGGCTGCGCACCCGGCGCATGGTCTCCACCTCGCGCACCAGGCGGTCGCGCGCCTTGAGGTCGGCGGCGACGTGCGGATGCAGCACCTTGATCGCGACCTGGCGGCCCGCGCCGTCGAGACCGAGGTGGGCGACCCCCATGCCGCCTTCGCCGATCTTCCTGATCACCCGGTAAGGGCCGAGATGCTCCTGCGTCTGAGCACTCATCCTCGACGTCATCCTCCGTGTTCCCCCGTTGTTCCCCCGCCGGCCGTGCACCGGCGCGCGGCGAGGATCATTCTCCCGCAGCGCACCCCCCGAGATGCACAGTAAGCGAAGATCGAGCGAAGTGCGGCGATATGGAAGGCGGTATGAAATCAGAGCCAGCCGCGGGCGGCCGCCTCCGCGCCCGCCTGGAAGCGGCTGGTCACGCCGAGGCTCTCCACCACGGCGGCGATCTTGCGGGTGGCCGTCCTGGGGCTGACGCCGAGGTGACGGCCGATGGCCTCGTCCTTGAGCCCGGCGTTGAGCAGGCGCAGCACGAGCAGGTCCGCCTCCGCCGGGCGTTCCTGCGCCGCCTGCGGCAGCCCGGCCAGCGGCCGGCCGCGCTCCCAATAGACGTCGAACAGCTCGACCAGGGCGTCCAGCAGCCGCGAGGGGTGCAGCAGGGCGATGTTGTCGTAGACGCCGTCCACCAGCGGGAACAGGCCGATCCTGCGGTCGGCGATGCGCAGCTTGAACGGCAGGTGCGCGACGAACCTGGACCGCTCGCCCTCCTCGGCCAGCCGGATCAGCGTCTCCAGACGGCCGGGCCGGTCCAGGGACTCGGCGCAGTAGACCACCCGGATGTCCACGCCGCGCGCCAGCAGCTGCCGGGTGCCGGCCAGCTCCGACTCGTTGGTGTCGTGGGAGTCGTCGGGGCGGCCCACATAGGGCGGACGGTCGAAGCCGAGCAGCTCCACGCCGACCGTCCGCTGCAACTCGGTGATCACCCGCTTGACGGCCTCCTCACCGGCCAGCACCTCCACGACCCCGGCGGGCCCCGAGCCCATCCGGCCGGAGTGGTAGAGCTGGGCGAAGTCCGACACGACCGTCCGGACCGCCGCGAGGCGCGCCTCGGTCTCCAGGCGCCGGCGGTCCACCAGCCACTCGATCGCCGCCTCCGGCGGCAC
This sequence comes from Nonomuraea sp. NPDC049624, assembly GCF_040675255.1. Lineage (NCBI taxonomy): Bacteria > Bacillati > Actinomycetota > Actinomycetes > Streptosporangiales > Streptosporangiaceae > Nonomuraea > Nonomuraea sp. NPDC049624. Next base: position 176,880 of record NZ_JBFAOR010000009.1, read on the forward strand.
GGCCTCGTACCGGCCGGGTCCGGTGCGGCGCAGCAGCCCGGCGTCGGCCAGACGGGCCAGCCCGGCGCGCACGCGGGCGGGGCCGGTCTCCAGCGCGGCCGCGGCCTGGGACGTGCGCAGGCCGGGCCCGCGCAGCAGCAGCCGGTACAGCCGCTCGTCGAAGTCCGACAGGCCCACCGCGCCGAGCACAGAGCCGTCCGCCACAAAGCACCTTCCGAAAATGTCGTTTTTGGTCACGTGGCCGAAAATGTCAGCACTATATCTCGACACTGATCTCCACTGGACGCTTGACTCCATGGCGGCCCTCCGGTGATCCTCCCCGGACGGGTGACCAGGCTCGTCCCCCTTGAGGAGCAATGTCCCGCAACACCCGCGTTCACCGCGCACTGGCACTGGCCGCCGCGCTGGCGGTCACCGCCGCCGTCCCGGCCGTGGCCGGGCCCGCAGCGGCAGCCGCCCCGCCCGCCGCCCCCTCCCCCGGCCCGTCCCCCTACGTCGTCACCCTGACCGAGTCGCCTTTGGCCACCTACGACGGCGGCGTCACCGGCATCGCGCCCACCAAGGGCGGCAAGGGCAGGAAGGTGGACACCACCAGCCCCCACGCCAGGCGCTACCGCGACCGCCTGACCGCCCGGCAGGACGAGGTGGCCCGCAGCGTCGGCGCGTCCGCCACCGCCCACCACGTGGTCGCCTCCAACAGCTTCACCGCCGACCTCACCCCGGCCCAGGCCCTGCGGCTGCACGCCACCCGGGGCGTGCTCTCGGTCACGCCGGACGTCCTGCACAAGGCCCTGGACGACCGGAACTCCACCGACTTCCTGCGCCTGTCCGGCGACCGCGGCCTGTGGGCCGCCCTCGGCGGCACCGGCAAGGCGGGCAAGGGCGTGGTCGTCGGCGTCGTCGACACCGGCATCTGGCCGGAGAACCCGTCCTTCGCCGGCCCCGCCCTCGGCACCGAGCCGCCCGGCGGCGCCGACCCGTACCGTCCCTATCTCAAGGACGGCGCCACGGTCATGCGGAAGGCCGACGGCGGAACGTTCACCGGCAGCTGCCAGACCGGGGAGCGCTTCACCGCCGACCTGTGCAACGGCAAGCTGGTCAGCGCCCGCTACTTCGGCGAGCAGTGGCTGCGGCAGACCCCGCCGCAGCAGCGCGACGACTTCGCCTCACCGCGCGACGCCCAGGGCCACGGCTCGCACACCGCCGGGACCGCGGCGGGCAACCACGGCGTCCCGGCCGCCGCGAACGGCATCGACTTCGGCACGGTGTCCGGCGTCGCGCCGGGCGCGGCGATCGCCGTCTACAAGGCGCTGTGGCAGGGCAAGGACGGCGGCACGACGGGCGGCTTCAGCTCCGACCTCATCGCGGCCATCGACCAGGCGGTGGCCGACGGCGTGGACGTGATCAACTACTCGATCGGCAGCGCGATGTCGGAATCGCCCGCCGACGACCCGATCCAGCTCGCCTTCCTGGCCGCCGCCCAGGCCGGCGTCTTCGTCGCGACCGCCGGCGGCAACTCCGGCCCCGACGCCTCCACGCTGGACAACACCGCGCCCTGGACGACGACCGTCGCCGCCGGCACGATCGCGCCGCGCCGGGGCGAGGTCCGGCTCGGCGACGGCGCCGCCTACCGGGGCATCAGCACCTCGGTCGTCGCGCCGCTCGGCCCCGTGCCGCTGGTCACCGCCGTGTCGGTGAAGGCCGGTCAGGCGGCCGACGCCGACGCCGAGGTGTGCGCGGCCGGCTCGCTCGACCCGGCCAGGGCCGCCGGCAAGATCGTCTACTGCGCGCGCGGGACGACGGCCCGCGTGGAGAAGTCGGCCGAGGTCAGGCGGGCCGGCGGCGTGGGCATGGTGCTGGGCAACCCGACCCCGCAGTCCACCGACGCCGACCTGCACGCCGTGCCGACCGTGCACGTGGACGCGCCCGACGCCGGGAGGATCGCGGCGTACGCGGCCACGCCGGGCGCGACGGCCACCCTGCTCCCGGCCCCCGCCGACGGCGTGGCCTACCCCGAGGTGACCAGCTTCTCCTCGCGCGGCCCCGCCCTGTCCGCCAAGGGCGACCTGCTCAAGCCGGACGTCACCGCCCCCGGCGCGGCGATCCTGGCCGCCGTGGCGCCGCCCGGCAACGACGGCAAGGACTTCGACTTCTACTCCGGCACCTCGATGGCCACCCCGCACATCGCCGGCCTGGCCGCCCTCTACCTCGGCCGGCATCCCCAGCTGTCGCCGATGGCGATCAAGTCGGCCATGATGACCACCGCCTACGACACCAGGACCCCGGACGTCTTCGCCCAGGGCGCCGGGCACGTGGACCCGTCCCGCATGTTCACCCCCGGCCTGGTCTACGACGCCGGGCCGAAGGACTGGTACGGGTTCCTGGAGGGCCTCGGCGTGGCCACCGGCACCGGCGTGGCGCCGCTGGCCGCCTCCGACCTGAACTACCCGACGATCGCGGTGGCCGAGCTGTTCGGCTCGCGCACGGTCACCCGCCGGGTGACGGCGCTCACGCCGGGCGTCTACCACGCCTCGATCGAGGTGCCCGGGTTCAGGGCGAAGGTCAAGCCGTCCACGCTGGTGTTCAAGGAGGCCGGCCAGGCCAGGGAGTTCACCGTCACGCTGGAGACGCTGCCCGAGGCCACCGGCGGGACCGCCGCCGGGCGGCTCACCTGGACCGGGGCGGGCATCAGCGTGCGCAGCGCGATCGTGGCCACGCCGCTGAGCGCCAGGGCGCCCGCCGAGGTGCGCGGCTCGGGCGCGGCCGGCTCGCTCTCCTTCGAGGTGACGCCGGGGCTGAAGAAGTTCCAGGTCACCCCGTACGGGCCGGTCTCGGGAGCCGAGACGCCCGGCACGGTGAGCCAGGACGAGGTGTGGGGCCGCGAGATCCCGATCACGGTGCCCGAGGGCGCCAGGGCCGCCGCGTTCCGCATCAAGGCGGCGAACCCGGACGCCCAGGTGGGCGGCCTGCTCGTCTACGAGGGCGCCGGCGGGCGCGAGTTCGAGGCCTGGCTGTCCAGCCCGGACGGCGACCACCGCGCCGCGCTCTCCCGCCCGCGGCCCGGCAGGCACACCCTGATCGTGCTCAGCCTCGGTGACCTGCCCGGGACGGCGTCCACGGCGTTCACCACCCAGGCCGACATCGTGGAGGCGGGCCACGCGCGTGGCGCGCTCACCGTGACGCCGGCCCGCCCGAAGGTGACCGCCGGCACGCCGTTCACGCTGACCGCGTCCTGGACGGGCGTGACCCAGCGCGTCAACACCGGCTACGTCGAGTACCCCAACGGCGCCGGGACGATCGTCACGATCAACTAGCCGCCCGCCGCTCCGGCCGCCACTCCGGCCGCCACGGGAGAACCCGTCCGAACCGGACGAGTTCCCCGTAGTGGCCGGGGTCCACCGGGCCGAGGGCCAGGTCGAGCAGGGGGACGGCGGCCTGCTCCGGCGAAGGCGCGCCGCTGACGTCCCACCACAGGCCGGACGTCGGCGTGTTGATCATCCCGGGGCAGACGGCCGCCAGCAGGATCCCGCGGCGGGCGTCCTCCTCCCGCCGCCGTCCGGCCAGCGCCCGCACCGCGGCGACCTGCCAGACCTTGGACGGGATGTTGACGAACCCCGGCCAGGACTGGGCGCGGGCGCTCCCGTCCTTGACCGCGTCGCGCCAGGCGGCCACCTGCGCGTCCACCTCCTCCAGGGTGGTCAGCCCGTCGAAGCGGTCGTGCAGGACGGGGGCCACGTGGTGCAGCGTGCCCAGCGAGCTGCCGACCACCAGGAACCTGCCGCCGTCCCGGACCAGCGGGGCGAAGGCGCGCAGGAGCCGGGTGGTGCCGAAGTTGTTCACCTCGGTGTAGGCGTCGATGAGGGCGCGCATGTCGTCGTCCGGGCCGACGCGCATGACGGCGTTGCCGGCGACGACGTCCACGCCGCCGTGCCGCTCGCGCAGCAGGCCGGCGAACTCGGCGGCGGCCCGCGGGTCGGCCACGTCGAACAGCTCGCCGCGGACGCGGGCGCCGGTCGCCGGCATCGCCGCCACGGCCGCGGCCACGCGGGCGGCGTCGCGCCCGGTGAGGTAGACGGTGTCGTCCGGCGTCATCCGGCGGGCCAGCCCTTCGACGAGGGCCAGTCCGAGCCCCTGCGTCGCGCCGGTCACCAGGGCGACCTTCGGGGTGGTGCTCATGGGTGCTCCTTCGGGGAATGGTTCTGCGAGCCGGTGCGCGCTCCCGGCACCGGCCAGGTTAGGAGCGGCCGGGGGCATTCGGGTAGCGAAAGTTCCTCAAGTCCGGTATGCGTGATCGTCATGGCCTTCACCGACGCGTCGCTCACCGCCCTGCGGGTCTTCCGCGAGGTCGCCGAGCGGGGCACGCTCACCGCGGCGGCCACCGCACTCGGCTACACGCAGTCCGCCGTGTCCCGGCAGGTCGCCGCGCTCGAACGCGCCGCCGGGGCCCGCCTGCTGGAGCGGCGGCACGACGGCGTGCGCCTGACCGCCGCAGGACGGCTCGTGCTGCGCCGCGCCGCGGCCGTCGTGGACGAGGTCGACGCCGCGGCCAGGGAGCTGGCCGGGCTGCCCGGCGAGCCGGCGACCGTGCGGTTCGGCTGGTTCGCCTCCGCGGGGGCCGCGCTGGTGCCCCGCGCGCTGGCCGAGCTGCGCCGCACGCGTCCGTCCATCGCGGTCACCGGGCGGGAGGACGGCAGCTCGGCGCTGGTGCGCGCGTTGCGGGCCGGCACGCTGGACGTGGCCCTGCTCAGCTCGGCCCCGCCGTTCCGCGCCCCGGACGCCGAGACGCCGCCGCTGGACATCGAGATCCTCACCGAGCGCGGCCGTCCCCGCCGGGCACCCGCTGGCCAGGGGCGAGTACGTGGACGTCGCCGACCTGCACGGCCGCCCCTGGATCGCCGGCCCGGCCGCCCCGGCGGGCGAGAGCCCCACCCTGGGCGTGTGGCCGGGCCTGGACGAGCGGCCGGAGACGGTGTTCGTCGTCCGCGACTGGCTGGCCAAGCTCGCCCTCGTGGCGGCCGGCTGCGGGCTGACCACGGTGCCGGCGTCGATGGGCGCGGCCGTGCCGGAGGGCGTACGGGTGCTGCCGGTGCGGGGCGGCCCGCGCGAGCAGCGGCGGCTGCTGCTGGCCCGCCTCCCCGGCCCTCTCCCCGGGCCGGTCGCGGACCTGGCGGGCGCGCTGCGCGCCGCCGCCGTCGGCTCCTGAGGCGGCCACCGGTTATGGTGTGGCCTGTGATCCGTGCCGTGGTGGTTGATGTCGACGACACCCTGTGCCTCACCGAGGCCGCGTGCTTCGAGCTGGAGAACGAGGTCCTGGGGCGGCTCGGCCACGGGCCCATGTCCAGGGCGGTGCACGTGGCGACCTGGGGCCGGCCACTGCACGAGGCCATGCCGCTGCGCTCGCCCGGCCTCGACCTGGCCGCCTACCTGCCCCTGCATCACGCGGTGCTGCGCGAGTACGTGGCGGCCGGGCTGGTCGACGTCGTCCCGGGGGAGAACCTGCGCGCGATCGACGAGCTCAACGCGGCCGGGCGCGCGGTCATGCTGCTGACCTCGCGCGACGAGGCCGAGATGGAGCACCTGATGGCGCCGGGCCACGCGCTCGACGGCCGGATCGCGGCCGTCTACCACGCCGGCAACACCCGCTTCGGCAAGCCCGACCCGCGCGCCTTCGACGAGCTGCTGGCCGCCACCGGCCTGGCCCCCGATGAATGCCTCTACGTGGGCGACTCCCCCACCGACGCGGCGGCGGCCACCGGCGCGGGCCTGCGGTTCGTCGCCTGCATGCAGAGCGGGCTGCGCAGGCCCGCCGACTTCGCCCCGCACCCGGTCGACGCCTTCATCGACGCCTTCCCCGACCTGGCCGGCACCGTCGCCCTGCTGGAACAGGCCGCCCGCGGCCCGCTGACGACGGCCCTCGACTGACGCCTCCCGCCCCCCAGGACAGCAGTCACCGGGGGATGTCCGCGGGCCTGGCCTACTTCTCGGGGATCTTCGGCGTGGGCGGGACGATCGCGCTGGTGGGCCGGCCGGACGGGCTGATCGCCGCGATCGTCATGCTGGTCGCCCTCACCGTGATCAACGTGGCCGTCGCCCTGCGCGAGCGCCGCCGCTGAGCGCCCGGGTCAGCCGCGCCGCCGGATCCTCAGCACGTTGTCGACGCGGACGGCCGGCGTGCCGCCCGGGGCGGTCTGGGCGCGGTCGAACTCCTCGGCCCGCAGCACCTCCCACTCCCCCTCGGCCAGCTCCAGAGCGTCCAGCACCTGCTGCGGGGTGGGCAGCTCGACGCGGGCCTCGGGCTCCCACGGCGGGGGGCCGGCGTGCCCGAGCACCAGGAGCTGGCCGCCGGGCGCGACGGCCGCGGCGGCGGCGCGCAGGACCTTCTCGCGCGACAGTTCGGCGGGCGAGTGCAGGTAGCTCGCGGTGACCAGGTCGTACTCGCCCTCGGGGAAGGACTCGGCCAGGTCGTGGCGCTGCCACTCGATGCGCTCGGCCACGCCCGCGTCCGCGGCGTGGGCGGCGGCGCGGGCCAGGGCCACGCCGGAGATGTCGGCGGCGGTGACCCGCCAGCCGCGGCGGGCCAGCCACACGGCGTCGGCGCCCTCGCCGCAGCCCAGTTCCAGCGCGGTGCCGGGGGCCAGGTCGGCGACCTCCTCGACCAGGCGCGCGTTGGGGTTGCCGCTCCAGATCCGGTCGGCCTGCCCGTAGCGGCCGTCCCAGAACTGTTCGCCGGAGAGCGGCGGGCCCGCGGCGGCCGCCACCGCGCGGCGGGTCTCCTCCTCGATCAGGTCGGCGTTGATCGCCGCGGCCGCCCTGACCCCGGCGGCGGCGGCGCCGATGACGTTCTCGCCCAGGTTGGCCACGTTCCCGGCCACCCACACACCGGGGACGCCGGTCGCGCCGGCCGGGTCGGCGGGCACGTGGACGCCCATGACGTGCCCGTTCATGAGCTGCTCGGCCGTCTCGACGCCGAGCCCGGCCAGCAGGGCCGAGCGGGCGGTGAAGCGCGGGGCGACCACGAAGGCCCGGCACGGGACGACGTCGCCGTTCTCCAGGGTGACGCCGGTGAGCGGGCCGGAGTCCGGCGACAGGCCGGCGACCCGCCCTTCGACGACGGTGACGCCGCGCGCGGCCAGCCTGGCCCGGTCCTCCTCGCCGAGCGGGGGGGCGGTGTGCGTGAAGAGCGTCACGTCGTCGCTCCACTGCCGCCACAGCAGCGCCTGGTGGGCGGCGATCGAGCCGGCGGCCAGCACGCCGATCGGCTGGTCGCGCACCTCCCACCCGTGGCAGTACGGGCAGTGCAGCACCTCCCGGCCCCACCGTTCGGCCACGCCGGGCAGGTCGGGCAGCTCGTCCACCAGGCCCGTGGTGACCAGCAGCCGGTCCGCCACGACCGCGGACCCGTCGGCCAGCCGGACGCGGAAACCGCCGGCGTCCAGGCGTTCGGCCGCCACGGCCGAGCCGGTGACGAGCTCGCCGCCGTACCCGGTCACCTCCTCGCGGCCGGCGGCCAAGAGGTCGAGCGGCGGGGTGCCCTCCCGGCCCAGGTAGGTGTGCACGCCGTCGGCCGGCGCGTTGCGCGGCCGGCCCTCGTCGATCACCAGCACCCGGCGGCGGGCCCTGCTCAGGGTCAGGGCGCCGCTGAGCCCGGCGGCCCCGCCGCCGACGACCACCACGTCGTACTTGTCGTCCATCGTGTTCCTCCAGAGATGTGCCGATGGCACACTGTGCGTCCCGCGCAGCCAGGTTGACAAATGTCGTTGCCGAAATGGCAAGCTGGGCCGCATGGACGAGACACCGGATCTCGACGAGGTCCTGCGGGCGGTGGGGCCGCGGCTGCGGGCGTTGCGGCAGCGGCGGGGCGTGACGCTGACCCAGCTCGCCGAGGTCACGGGCATCTCGGTCAGCACGCTGTCGCGGCTGGAGTCGGGCGGCCGCCGGCCCACGCTGGAGTTGCTGCTGTCGCTGGCGCGCGCACACCAGGTGCCGCTGGACGAGCTGATCGACGTGCCGCCGACCGGCGATCCGCGGGTGCACCTGCGGCCGGTGTCGCGGCACGGCATGACGTACATCCCGCTGAGCCGGCGTCCGGGCGGGATCCAGGCGTACAAGCACATCTACCCGCCGGGCTGGCCGCACGGCGAGTACGAGCAGCGGGCCCACGAGGGCTACGAGTGGCTCTACGTCCTGTCCGGGCGGCTGCGCCTGCTGCTCGGCGAGCACGACGTGGTGCTGACGGCGGGCGAGGTGGCCGAGTTCGACACCCGCGTGCCGCACGCGTTCGCCAATCCCGGCCCCGATCTCACGGAGGTGCTCGCCCTGTTCGGCCCGCAGGGCGAGCGCCTGCACGTGCGCGCCCGCCCCACCACCCGATGAACCGCAGCCCGATGAACCGCAGCCCGATGAACCGCAGCCCGATGAACCGCAGCCCGATGAGCCGCCGTCCGGGAGGCGCCGGTCAGGAGGTGCCGAAGCCGTCCAGCTTCTCGCGCTCCTCCGGGGTGGCGAGCTCCTGGAAGACGGTGATGTGCAGGCCGCCGGGCGCGTCGAGGCGGGCGTTGAGCGACTGCCAGGGGGTGAGCGTGGGCGGGGCCACCTCGTCCGCGCCGGCCGCCACCAGGCGGGCGGTGGTCTCACGGGAGTCGTCCACCTCGAAGGCGACCCGGAGCTTGGGCGCCACCTGCCGCCCCACCTCGACGTCGTCGATCATCTTCTTCTGGGCCGGGTTGGCGATCTCCAGGGTGGCCCGGCCCGCGTCGAGGATGGCCACGCGGGCGCCGTCGCCGGAGGAGTAGGCGGCCTCCTCGGGCAGGCCGAGCACGTCGCGGTAGAAGGCCAGCGCCGCCTCGTAGTCCTCCGCCTCGACGACCAGCCGGAGCTGTCGGACGGCCGGGGCGTCGGGGTGGTCGTTCATGGGTTCTCCTCATCAGATGGCGACGATCATCCCCGCCAACCCGCGCCGCGGCCGGTAAATTCCCCTTCCAGGCTCGTTCAGGCCGCGCTGAGGGCCTTGACCAGGTCGTCGAGGACGACGCCGGCGGCCAGCGGGGCGCCGCGGGTGCTCCAGACCGAGCCGTTCACCGGCACCACGTGCCCCGCCTTGACCGCTTTCAGCTCCTTGAACGCGGGCGTCCGCCGCACCTCCTCCAGCGTCTTCTCGCCGTCGGCGGTCAGGGTGGAGACGAACAGCCATTCGCCGTCGATGTCCGACAGCGCCTCCAGGCTGAGCGGCATGGAGTGGGCGGTGCCGTCCTTGTCCTGGGCGGCGGGACGGGTCAGGCCGAGGTCGGTGGCGACGAAGCCGGCGAACTGCCGCTTCTCCATCCAGCTCGGGCCCTGCGGGTTCCAGCGCACGATGCTCACCTCGGCCGGCTTGATCCTGGCCTTGGCCGCGGCGACGCGGGCGTCGTAGTCCGCCATCACCTTCCTGGCCGCGTCCAGTTTGTTGAGCGCGTTGCCGACGCCCATGAACGACAGTTTCCAGTCGTCGGTCGGGGCCATCGTCACCACGGTGGCCGGGGTGACCTTGCGGAGCTGGTCGAGCACCTGCTGGTCCTGCAGGTCGCCGGCGAGGACGAGGTCCGGCCGGGCCTCGACGACCTTGTCGATGACCGGCTGCAGCAGGTTGCCGACGACCGGGACGCCCTTGACCTTGTCGGCCAGGTAGGCGGGCGGCGTGTCGATGCCCTGGCCGTTGGTGATGCCCACCGGGGTCACGCCGAGGGCGAGGACGGCGTCCAGGTCCTCCTGGGTGAGGGTGACCACGCGCTTGGGCTCGACCGGCACCTTGATCAGGGCGCCGGTGGCGTCCTTGACCTCCCGGACGGCCGGCGCGGCGGCGGACGCGCCCGGCGCGGCGGGTGCGGAGGACGCGCCGCACGCCACGGCGGTCAGGACGGCGGCGGCGGCGACGAGCAGTCCGCCGAGCCTGCGGAGAGGGGCCATTCGAGCTCCCGGGCTGAGAAGTTAGGAAAGCCTTACCTTTTTTAGGTTAGCCTTACCTTATGTTTACGCAAGCCCGCGCCTTCTGGCTCGGCGCCGCCGCGCTGCTGGCCCTGTGCGCGGCGTCCATGCTCACCGGCGCGGGCCGGGTCGCCCCCGGGCAGGTCCTCGACTACCTGCTCGGCGGCGGCGGTGACGGCCACCTGCGCATGGTGGTGGACACGCTGCGGCTGCCCCGGACGCTGGCCGCCCTCGTCGTCGGCGCCGCGCTCGGGGTCTCGGGCATGCTGCTGCAGTCGGTCACCCGCAACCCGCTGGCCGAGACCGGGCTGCTCGGCGTGAACGCGGGCGCCGCGCTCGGCGTCGTGACCGGGATCGTCACCGCCGGCGCGCAGACCGGCGGCGCGTACCTGGGCTGGGCGCTCGGCGGCGCGCTGCCGGCCACCGGGGTCGTGCTCGCGATCGGGGCCCGGCTCTCGCCGCTGAAGCTGGTGCTGGCCGGGGCCGCCCTGTCGGCCACGCTCACCGGGATCACCACGGCCGTGCTGGTGGCCGACCCGGTGACGTTCGACCAGTACCGGTACTGGATCCTCGGCTCGCTGGCCGGGATCCCCATGGACCGGGTGCTGGCGATCGCGCCGGCGGTCGCGGCGGGGCTGGTCATGGCGGCGGTCGCGGCCCGGCCGCTGGCGGCGCTGGCGCTCGGCGACGACCTGGCCGTCGCGCTCGGGCACCGGCCGGGGCGCACGCGGCTGTGGGTGACGGTGGCGGTGACGCTGCTCAGCGCCGCGGCGGTCGCGGTGGCCGGCCCGATCGGCTTCCTCGGCCTGCTGGCCGGTTACCTGTCCAGGTCCCTGCGCGGGGGGCGGGTGGGGTCGCGGATCGTGTTGTCCGGGCTGGCCGGGGCGGTGGTGCTGCTGGGGGCCGACGTGCTGGCCCGGATGGTCGTGCGGCCGTACGAGGCGCCCGTGGCGCTGCTGGTCGCCGTGCTGGGGGCGCCGGTGCTGGTCGTGGTGGCCCGGTCGCGGGCGGTGGCCGCCGGGCCCGGCGACCTCGTCCCGTCCGGCGCGCCGCGGCCGTCGCGGTGGCCCGCCCGCAGGACCGCGCGGGCGGGCGGGCTGTCGCCCTCCGGCGCGCGGGTGCTGCGGGGGCGGGGCTGGTCGGTGCTGGTGCCCGTACGGTCGTCCGTGGCGGCGGCGGCGCTGCTGGCGGTCACCGCGGTGGCCGTCGTGGCGGCGGTCGCGGCCGGGCAGTCGGGCATGACGGCCGGGCAGGCGCTGAGTGCCCTGGCGGGCGCGGGTGAGGGCGGGCACGTGCTGCTCGTCCAGGAGATCAGGCTGCCGCGGGTGGTGGCGGGGCTGGTGGCCGGGGCGGCGCTCGGGCTGTCCGGCTGCCTGACCCAGGCGCTGGCGCGCAACCGGCTGGCCACCCCCGACATGCTGGGCATCAACCAGGGCGCGGTGATCGCCATCATGGTCGCCGGGATGCTGTCCGCCTCGGGCACGCTGTTCGCCCACTGGTGGATCGGCCCCGTGGGCGCGCTGGCCGCCGCCGTGGCGGTGTTCGCCGTCTCGGGCGGCGTCGGCCGGCAGGGATACCGGTTCATCGTGACGGGGCTGGCGCTGACCACGCTGGCCGGCGCGCTCACCCAGTCGCTGCTGGCCTGGCAGGGGCTCGGCTCGGCCACGGCGGTGCACTCCTGGAGCGTGGGCAGCCTGGCCGGGCGCGGCTACCCCGTCGCCCTGCCCGTGGCCGCCGGGCTGGCGGTGCTGGTCCCGGCCGCGCTCGCGCTGGCCCGCCGGGTGGCCGTGCTGCGCTTCGACGAGGACGTCAGCGCCGGGCTCGGCGTCGATCCAGGCCGGACCAGGATCGCCCTGCTGGCGCTCGCCGTCGTGCTGGCCGGGCTGGCGGCAGGGGTGGCGGGGCCGGTCGCGTTCGTGGCCCTGGCCGCGCCCGTCGTCGCCGCCCGGCTGGCGGGACCGGCCCGGCTGCCCCTGGTCAGCGCGCCGCTCACCGGCGCGGCGCTGGTCGTGATCGCCGACACGGCCGGCCGCGTGGCCGCCGACGGCGCCGAGATCCCCGTGGGCGTCGTGACCAGCATCCTGGGCGGCCCCTTCCTGCTGTGGACCCTGCTGTCGGACCGGAGGCCGTGACATGACACCCGTGACCACCCCGATCGTCGAGCCCGCCGGCACGCCCGGCCGGTGCAAGGTGACGTTCCTGTGGCGGCCCAGGTCGCGCGGCGAGCAGGCGGTCGTGCTGATCAACACGATGACCGACCGCGACCGGCACGCGGGCGACATCAGCCGACATGTCATGACCCGCCGTCCCGGCAGCGACCTGCTTCACCTGACCTACGAGCTCGACGCCGACCTGCGGGCCGGCTACCAGATCCTGCCCTGCGACCGGCTGCCGGGCACCGACCGGGACTCCTGGCTCCAGGTCATGCGCGCGGCCGTGCCGGATCCGGGCAACCCGCTCACCGTGCCCGGCCCGCCGGACCGGCGTGCGTCCTCGCTGCTGGAGCTGCCGCAGGCGCCGCCGCAGCCGTACCGGGAGCGCCGGCCGGGCGTGCCGCGCGGCCGGGTCGGCCAGGCGCGGTCGGGCGGGCGGCGGGTGTGGGTCTACACGCCGCCCGGCCCGGCCGCCGGTCCCCTTCCCGTCGTCGTGCTGCTGGACGGCGAGCTGTGGGCCGGACGCGTCGCGCCCACCCTGGACAACCTGGTGAACGAGGGCCGCCTGCCGCCGCTCGTCGTGCTGATGCCCGACTCGGTGGACCGGCCGACCCGGCTGCGGGAGCTGGCCTGCCACGAGCCGTTCGTCCGCTACCTGGCCGACGACCTGCTGCCGTGGGCCGGGCGCACGTACGGGGCGACGGGCGATCCGGGGCTGACCGTGATCGCGGGGCAGAGCCTCGGCGGGCTGACCGCGTCCTACGCCGCGCTCCTCGCGCCGGGACGGTTCGGCAACGTCCTGTCGCAGTCGGGGTCGTACTGGTGGCCCGACGAGGATCCGGAACGGCTGACCCGCCGGTACGCCGCCGTCCCGAGGCTGCCGGTGCGCTTCCACGTCGAGGCCGGGCGGCTGGAGTGGATGCTGCTGGAGGAGAACCGCCGTTTCGCCCGCACCCTGGCCGCCCAGGGGTACGAGGTGAGCTACACCGAGTACAACGGCGGCCACGACCCGGCCTGCTGGCTCGGCGGCCTGGCCGACGGCCTCACCGACCTCGCGGCCGGTTGGCTGTGAACGTCAGGGACGCGATCCGCCGCCGCGCCGAGGCGCTCGCCCCCGAGCTGGTCGCGCTCAGCCACCGGATCCACGCCCATCCCGAGACCGCGTTCGAGGAGCACCGGGCGGCCGCCTGGACCGCGGGCCTGCTCGAAGCGGGCGGCTTCGACGTGACGGCGGGCGCGGGCGGCCTGCCGACGGCCTTCTCCGCCTCCCGCGGCACCGGCCCCCTGACCGTGGCCTTCTGCGCCGAGTACGACGCGCTGCCCGGCCTCGGCCACGCCTGCGGCCACAACGTGATCGCCGCCGCCTCGACCGGCGCGGCCCTGGCGCTGGCCCCGTTCGCCGACGAGCTGGGGCTGACCGTGAAGGTCGTCGGCACCCCGGCCGAGGAACGCGGCGGCGGCAAGGCGCTGCTGCTGGAGGCCGGGGTGTTCGACGGCGTGGACGCCGCCATGATGGTGCACCCGGGGCCGTTCGAGACCGTCCGGTTCCGCTCGTTCGCGCTCGGCACCCTGGACGCCGAGTACACCGGACGGGCCGCGCACGCCACCCTCGCCCCGCACGAGGGCCGCAACGCGGCCGACGCGGTGACGCTGGCCCAGGTGGCGATCGGCCTGCTGCGCCAGCAGCTCCCGCGCGACCTGCGCGTGCACGGCGTGGTCACCTCGGCGGGCGAGGCCCCCAACGTCATCCCGGCCAGGTCCACGGCCTCCTACGAGATCAGGGCCGCCGCCGCGCGGGACCTGGTCGAGCTGCGGGCGCGGGTGGAGTCCTGCTTCCGCGGCGCGGCGACGGCGACCGGCTGCGAACTGCGGCTGACCCGGCCGGAGCCCGACTACCTGGACTTCCGCGACGACGCCGCGCTGGCCGGTCTGTACGCGGCCAACGCCGCCGCGCTGGGCCGTCCGGCGCCGGTGGAGCGTGAGCCGTTCGCGGTGACGGACATGGGGAACGTGTCGCACGTCGTGCCGGCCGTCCATCCCATGCTGGACATCGGGGCGGGCGGGGCCGCGCCGCACGAGCCGGCGTTCGCCGCCGCCGCGGCGGCCCCGGCGGCCGACCGCGCGCTGGCGCAGGCGGCCGTCCTGCTCGCCCTGACGGCCGCCGACCTGGCACTCACCCGGTAGCCCCGGCCTCCCGCACGGCCGACGCCCCGGGGCTCACCCGGTAGCCTCGTGCGGCCGCGTGGCGGCCGGGGCGGGGCGGAGCAGCGCCGCGGTTCCGTAGGCGGCCAGCAGGAACGCCGCCGCGGCCAGCAGTGCGGCGCGGTACCCGGCCAGGGCCGCCGCCGCGGCGCACACGCCCACGCCGAGCCCGCCGCCGAGCATGCGCAGCGACTGGAACAGGGTCATGGCCCGGCCCATCACCTGCGGCCCGATCGTCGTGAACGCCGACACCTGCACCGCCGTCACGGCCTGCCCGAGCACCAGGCCCACCGCGAACATGGCGGCCCGCAGCGTCCAGGGCCCCGGCTCGGCCAGCGCGAGGAACGCGAACAGCGCCGCGCCGCCGAGCAGCCCGGCCGCCACCACCCGCCGCTCGCCCCAGCGGGCGCAGGCGCGGTCCACCAGGAACCCGGCGGCCATGAGCCCCAGCGCCTCCGGGAAGACGACGAGACCGGCGTCGGTGGCCGTGGCCGCCAGCGCGTCCTGGTACATCACGGGGAAGGCGAACAGCATGCCGAGCAGCCCGGCGGCCGACAACGTGGCGGTGGTTGCGCCGCGCAGGAAACCGCGATCGGCCAGCAGCCCGAGGTCCAGCAGCGGCAGCTCGGTGCGGCGCGCCGACCTGGCCAGCGCCCACACCAGGGCGGCTCCGGCGGGCAGCGCCGCCCAGGCGAGCGGCGACATGCCGGCGGCGGCCTGGTTCAGCCCGTACATCAGCAGACCGGACCCGGCGCCGGCCAGCAGCAGGCCGCGCACGTCCAACCGGCCCCCGCCCCTGCCCGTGCCCCCGCCGGGCCCGGTGCCCCTGCCCGTCCCGCCGCCCGTGCCCCCGCCCCTGCCCGTCCCGCCGCCCGTGACGGGGGCGAAGGCGGGCCGCGGGGCGGCGGCGCCGGCGAGCAGGGCCGCCGCGCCGAGCGGCAGGTTGACCAGGAACGCCCAGCGCCACGAGAGCGTGTCGGCCAGCAGGCCGCCGAGCACCGGGCCGAGCGCGGGCGCGAGCGCGGTGGGCACCACGATGTGCCGGGACAGCCGCATGCGCTCCTCGGGGGCGTAAGCGGCGAACAACATGGCCATCCCGGCGGGCGTCAGCACGCCGCCCGCCGCGCCCTGCAGCACCCGGAAGCACACCAGCGCCCCCAGGTCCCACGACAGCGCGCACAGCCCGGAGGCCGCCGTGAACGCGGCGAGCGCGGCCAGGAAGACGCGGGACGCGCCGTACCGGTCGCACAGCCATCCGGCGACCGGCATGGCGATCGCGAGGCTGGCCAGGAACGCCGACTCCACGGCGTTCGCCGCGGCGGGCGGCACGCCCAGGTCGGCGGCGATGGCGAACAGCGCCGGGTTGACGATCGTCGCGTCCAGGCCGCTCACGCACATCGCCGTGACGTAGGCGGCCAGTACGCGGCCCCTCACCGGCGCAGGCTGCGGGGGCGCAGGTCGGTCCAGGACGCCTGGACGTAGGCCAGGCAGGCGGCCCGGCCGTCCGGCCCGAAGCGCACCGACCAGCCGTCCGGGACGGCGGCGAAGGAGGGCCACAGGCAGTGCTGGTCCTCGTCGTTGGCCAGGACGAGGAACTGGCCGTCCGGGTCGTCGAAGGGGTTCACGGGGTGTGCTCCTGGGTCTTGGCGACGGCGCCGAGGGGGCCGGGGCCGCCGGGCCGGTCGATTCCGTCGAGGTGGTCGAGGTGGTCGATTCCGTCGAGATGGTCGAGACGGGCGGCGACGATCGCGGCGATCTCGGCGATCGGGCCCGGCTGGGTCATGTCCTTGTGGCTGCAGGCCACGTCGTGCGTCTCGATCGTGCCGCCGACGTGCGGGCGCCAGGCGTCCGCGGTCAGGGTGTCGTCCACGGTGTCGACGGTGGCGCGGAAGAACAGCACGTCGCCGTCGAAGCGGCGGGTGTCGAGGGCGCGGACGAGGCGGTTGGTGTTGAGGTAGAGGTCCTTCAGCTCGGCCAGCGTCCCGGCCGGCAGCCCGGCCAGCGGGCTGGACTCGCGGCGCAGGATCTCCGCCACCCGCTCCAGCGTGAGGGCGGCGTCGGGGGCGAAGCCGGCCATCGTGAGCAGCGCCTCCAGCGCCTCGGCCTCGTCCGAGGGCGGCAGGTCGCGCATGCCCTCGGCGGGGTAGGCGTCCAGGACGGCCAGCAGCGCGACCTCCTGCCCGGCCAGCCGGAGCTGCACCGCCATCTCCTGGGCGATGATCCCGCCGGTGGACCAGCCCAGCAGGTGGTAGGGCCCGCGCGGGCGCACCAGCCTGAGCTGGGCCACGTAGTCGGCGGCCAGGCGGCGCAGCGAGGTGGGCAGGTGGTCGCGGCGGGCCTGCAGCCCGTAGATCGGGCGATCCTGGACGTGCCGGAGGAGGCCGCCGTAGCACCAGCTCAGCCCGCCCGCCGGGTGCACGCAGAACAGCGGCGGCCGGGAGCCGGACTCGCGCAGCGGCAGCAGCGTGCGCAGCGGGTCGGTGCGCGCGCCGCCCTGCGCCAGGGCGGTGAGCGCGGCGGCGGTCGGCGCCTCGAACAGCGCGCCGACGGACACCTCGGCGCCGAACACCTCCTTGACCCTGGCCACCAGCCGGACCGCGAGCAGCGAGTGACCGCCGAGGTCGAAGAAGCCGTCGTCCACGCCGACCCGGGGCAGGCCGAGCACCTCGGCGAACAGCGCGCACATCGCCTCCTCGCGCGGCCCGTCCGGCAGCCGGCCGCCGCCTATGGGGGCCTCGGGGGCGGGCAGGGCGGCGCGGTCGAGCTTGCCGTTCACGGTGAGCGGCAGCGCGGGCACCCGGACGACGGCGGCCGGCACCATGTAGCCGGGCAGCGCCCGCGCCACGAACGCCCGCACCTCCCCCACGTCGACCTCCGTGTCGGAGTGGCCGCCTCCGGAGGCGCCCCGGTCGAGGGCATCCCTGTCGAGGGCGGTCCCGGCGGAGGCGGTCCCGGCGGAGGCGGTCCCGGCGGGTGGGACGACGTAGGCGGTGAGGCGCTGGTCGCCGGGCCGGTCCTCGCGGACGATCACGGCGGCCTGGGCGACCGACGGGTGCCGCAGCAGGGCCGCCTCGACCTCGCCCGGCTCGATGCGGAAGCCGCGCACCTTGACCTGCTGGTCGGCGCGGCCCGCGTAGTCGAGCGTGCCGTCGGCGCGCCACCTGGCCAGGTCGCCGGAGCGGTACATGCGGGTGCCGGGCCGTCCGAAGGGGTCGGCGACGAACCGTTCGGCGGTCAGGCCGGGCCGGCCGAGGTAGCCGCGGGCCAGGCCGTCCCCGGCGACGTACAGCTCGCCGACCACGCCGGGCGGCACCGGCCGCAGGCGGTCGTCCAGGACGTAGACCCGCAGGTCGGGGATGCCGCGCCCGATGGGGCTGCCGTGCTGCTCGCCGGGCGGCAGCACGTGGTGGGTGACGTGCACGGTCGTCTCGGTGATGCCGTACATGTTGACCAGGCGCGGCAGGTCCGGGCGGCGGGCCCGCCAGGGCGCCAGCCGGGCCGGCTCCAGCGCCTCGCCGCCGAAGATCACGTACCGCAGGGCCAGGTCGCGGCCGTCGTCGGCGGCGATGAGCTGGTAGAACGCCGACGGCGTCTGGTTGAGCACGGTGACCCGCTCGCGTTCCAGCAGGGCGAGCAGGTCACCCGGGGACCGGCTGGTCCCGTACGGCACCACGACCAGGCGGCCGCCGTACAGCAGGGCGCCCCACAGCTCCCACACCGAGAAGTCGAAGGCGTAGGAGTGGAACAGCGTCCACACGTCGCCGGGGCCGAACCCGAACCAGGCGTCGGTGGCCGACAGCAGCCGGACGACGTTGTGGTGGGTGACGACCACGCCCTTGGGCCGTCCGGTGGAGCCGCTGGTGTAGATGACGTACGCGGCGTCGCCGGGACGCAGGTCGCGCGCCGGGTCGTGGTCCGGCCAGTCGCCGAGGTCGCCCAGCCAGGACGCGTCCACGACGCACACCGGCCCGGCGTCGGCGATCATGTGGTCGGTCCTGGCGGCCGGGTGGGACGGGTCGAGCGGCAGGTAGGCCGCGCCCGTCTTGACCACCGCGAGCAGCGCCGCCACCAGGTCGGGCGAGCGGGGCAGCGACAGCGCGACGACGGCGCCGGGCCGGGCGCCGTGGGCGATGAGCCGGTGCGCCAGCCGGTTGGCGCGCGCGTTCAGCTCGGCGTAGGTCCAGGCGTCCACGGCGACGGCGTCCGGGGTGCGGCGGGCCTGGGCCTCGAACAGGCCGGGCAGGGTGCCGCCGGGCTCGCTGACCAGGTCGCCGTTCCACTCCTCGATCAGGGTGCGGCGTTCGGCGGCGTCGAGCAGGTCGTACCCGCCGAGCGGCCGGTCCGGGTCGGCCACGGCCTGTTCCAGCAGCCGGGTCAGCCGGCCGGCGAGGGTGTGGGCGGTGGCCCGGTCGAACAGGTCGCTGTTGTACTCCAGGAAGCCGGCGCCGGACGGGCCGACGTTCAGGGTGAGGTCGAACTTCGCCGTCCCGGTGTGGACGACCTCGACGCCGGGCGGCTCGGCGGCGTCCTGGTGGACGAGCATGACCTGGAACAGCGGGTGCCGGTCGCGCGACCTGGGCGGGTTGAGCGCCTCGACGAGCCGGTCGAAGGGCAGCTCGGCGTGGTCGAACGCGGTCAGGTCGGCGGCCTTGACCCGGTCCAGCAGCTCGGCGAACGACGGGTCGCCCGAGGTGTCGGCGCGCAGCACGACGGTGTTGACGTAGAAGCCGACGCTGCCGTCCAGGGCGCTGTGGCCGCGGCCCGCGACGGGCGTGCCGATCGGGATGTCGGTGCCCGCGCCGAGCCGGGTGAGCAGGGCGGCGAGGGCGGCGTGCAGCACCATGAAGACGCTGGCGCGGGCGCGGCGGGCGAGCGCCTCGACCTCGGCCATGAGGACGGGCGGGAACGCCACGGGGACCGTGCCGCCATCGCCGCCCAGCACGGCGGGCCGTGGCCGGTCGAGGGGCAGGTCGAGCCGGTCGGGCAGGCCGGCCAGCGTGGCCCGCCAGTGTTCCAGCCCGGTCAGTGGCAGGTCGCGCTGCCACAGGGTGTAGTCGGCGTACTGGACGGGCGGCGGCCCGAACGCCGGCGCCCGCCCGCTCCGGCGGGCCTCGTAGGCCACCCTCAGGTCACCGACCAGCGGCCCCGCCGACCAG
This sequence comes from Nonomuraea sp. NPDC049624, assembly GCF_040675255.1. NCBI lineage: Bacteria > Bacillati > Actinomycetota > Actinomycetes > Streptosporangiales > Streptosporangiaceae > Nonomuraea > Nonomuraea sp. NPDC049624. Next base: position 196,351 of record NZ_JBFAOR010000009.1, read on the forward strand.
CCGTCGCCCGCGATGTGGTGCAGGACGAGCATCAGCACGTGCTCGTCGCGGCCGAGCCGCAGCAGGTGGGCGCGGAAGGGCGGCTCGGCGGCCAGGTCGAAGCCGCGGCGGGCGATCCGCCGCATGGCCGCGGCGGGCTCGGCCGGCTGCCAGACGGGCATCGGAACGCTGTACCGGTCCAGGATCCGCTGGCAGGGGACGCCGTCGCGGTCGGGGAAGACCGTGCGCAGGATCTCGTGCCGGGCCACGACGTCGTCGAGCGCGGCCCGCAGGGCGGCGCGGTCCACGTCGCCGCCGAGCCGCAGCGCCAGCGGGATGTTGTACGTCGGATCGGGTCCCTCCATCCGGTACAGGAACCAGAGCCTGGCCTGCGCGGACGACAGCGGCACCGGGTCGGGCTGCGGCCCGCTCTTCAGGGACGGGAGCAGGGGCGGCCGGGGGGCGGCGGTGACGCCGAGCCGGGCCGCGAGCCCGGCCGGGGTGGGGGCGTCGAACACGGCCCTGATCGGCACGGCGGCGCCGAAGGTCTCCCTGATCCGCACGGTGAGGCGGGCGGCCAGCAGCGAGTGGCCGCCCAGGTCGAAGAAGCCGTCCTCGGGACCCGCCGCCGGAAGGTTCAGGACCTCGGCGAACAGGGCGCACATGCTCTCCTCGGCGGCGTTCGCGGGCGCCCGGCCGGTGGCGGGCCCGGCCTCGGGGGCGGGGAGCGCGGCGCGGTCGAGCTTGCCGTTGGGCGTGCGGGGCAGCGCCTCCAGGCTGACGACCTGGGCGGGCGTCATCCCGGCGGGCAGCCGCGCGGCGGCGAACCGCAGCACCTCCCCACCGGTACGCGGGTCGCCACCGGGCCGGGTGGGGACGATGTAGGCGACCAGGCGGCCGGTGTGGGCGGCGACCGCGGCACCGGCCACCGACGGGTGCTCCTCCAGCACCGCCTCGACCTCGGCCGGCTCGATCCGCACGCCGCGCACCTTGACCTGGTCGTCGGCCCGGCCCAGCAGCTCCAGCCGTCCGGGGGCGGCCCAGCGGGCGCGGTCGCCCGTCCGGTACAGCCGCGACCCGCCGGGGCCGGCGACGAACCGTTCGGCCGTCAGGTCGGGACGCCCGAGGTAGCCGCGGGCCAGCCCCTCCCCCGCCAGGTACAGCTCGCCGGCGGCGCCCGGTGGCGCCGGTTGCAGCGCGTCGTCGAGCACGTGCGCCGACGAGCCCGCGGTGGGCCCTTCCGAGCCGTCGCCGAGCCAGGTGTAGGCGTCGACGGTGGCCTCGGTGGGGCCGTAGTGGTTGACGGCGAACGTGCGCTCGCGCAGGGTCCGCCACAGCGGGCCGGGCACGGCCTCGCCGCCGACCACGACGACGCGCGGCGGCTCGGCCAGCAGGCCGGGCAGCTCCTTCAGGTGGGACGGCGTCAGGTCCAGGTAGTCGACGCCGTGCTCGCGGACGTAGGCGGTCAGGGCCTCCGGGTCGCGGTAGCGGTCCTCGCCCAGCAGGTGCAGCTCGTGGCCGCCGATCATCCACAGCAGCGGGTCCAGGGAGGCGTCGAACGAGAACGACGCGGTGTGCGCGACGCGCAGCCGCCCGCCGTCCGGGAACAGGCGCTCGCGGTGGGAGTCCAGGAGGGCGGCGAGCCCGCCGTGGGTGCCCACGACGCCCTTGGGCCGGCCGGTGGAGCCGGAGGTGTAGATGACGTACGCGGCGTCGCCCGGCCCGGGAAGGGGCGGCGCGTCCGGCGTGCCGGGCGCGTCCCCGGCCCAGCCGGGGGTGAGCACCACGGACGGGGCTGCGTCGGCCAGCATGAGGGCGCGCCGCTCCGCCGGGTAGGAGGGGTCCACCGGCAGGAAGGCCGCGCCGCTGCGCAGCACCGCCAGCAGCGCCACCACCAGCTCGGCCGAGCGCGGCAGGACGACGGCCACGACCCGCTCCCGGCCCGCGCCGCCGGCGGCCAGCCGCCGGGCCAGCCGGTCCACCCGGGCGCCCAGCTCCTCGTAGGTGAGCCTGTCGCCGTCGCACACCAGGGCCGTCTCGGCGGGCGTCAGCCGGACCCGTTCCAGGAAGGCGTCCACCACTGTCCGCCCGCCGGCCCGCCTCTCGGTCCGCTCGGCGGTCCGCCCGTCAGTCCGCCCGTCGGTCTGTCCGGTGGCGCGGCCGGTCCGCGGGGCGGGCCAGGTGGGGAGGGCCGCGCGGTCCTCGTCGGTGAGGAGGGGGAGGCGGCCGAGGGGGGTGTCCGGGGAGGCGCCGGTCAGGGTGGTGAGGAAGCCGGCCAGGCGCCGGGTGTGGGCGGCCAGGGCGGGCGGGTCGTAGTGGGCGGCGTTGCCGTCGAGTTCCAGGGTGAGGCGGTCGCCGTCGGGCAGGAGCGCCACGGCCAGGTCGTCCACCGGGCCGGCGGCCAGGTTGGTGACGGTGCCGGTCGCGTTGCCGAACTTCGTCTCCGCCGGGAACGGCTTGATGTTGAGCAGCGGGCCGAACAGGGCCCGTGACGTCCCGCCGAGTCCCAGGTCGCGGCGCAGGTCCTCGATGCGGTAGCGGCCGTGGCGGCGGGCCTCGGCGATCCGGCGGGCGGCCTGGCCGACCAGGTCGCCGACCGTGCGGCCGGGCCGGACGTCCAGCCGGACCGGCAGCACGTTGACCGTCAGGCACGGCACCCGGACGGCGGCTCCGGCGCGGTTCATCAGCGGCAGCCCGACCAGCACGTCGGTGCTGCCGGTGAGCCGTCCGACGTAGCAGGCCAGGCCGGCGGCGGCGACGTCGGCCCAGGTGGCGCGGGCGGCGCGGGCCAGGTCGTCCCACCGGGGCAGGGGCGGCAGGGCGGCGCGGCGCCGTACGACCTCGCGGGCCGGCAGCGCGGGCGTCCCGGCGAGCCCGGCGGGCTCGGGGGCGCCGGCCAGCCGCTCCAGCCAGTACGCCCGGTCGCCGGCCCGCCGTTCCGAGGCCAGGTACGCTTCCTCCTCGGCCAGCACCGCCGCCATCGACCCGAACGGCCCCGCCCCCGGGGCCAGCCCGTCGGCCAGCGCCGTGTAGATGTCGGCGGTCCGGCCGACCAGCATCGACAGGGCGTAGGCGTCGATGAGGATGTGGTGGGCCCGCAGGTACCAGACGTGGTGGTCGCCGGCCAGGCGCAGCAGCGCGTGCCGCGACAGGGGGCCGGTGACGACGTCCACGGGCGCGGCCAGGTCGGCCCGCATCCAGGCGTCGGCCGCGGCCTCGGGGTCGGGCTCGCCGCGCAGGTCCAGCACGGTGAGGCAGCCACGCAGCGAGTCGTAGTCCGGCAGGTACTGGGCGGGTTCGGCGGTGAAGCGCAGGCGCAGCGGCTCGGCCTCGGCCAGGCAGCGTTCCAGCGCCCGCGCGAAGAGGGCGGGGTCGAGCGGGCCGCGCAGGTCGATGCGGTCCGCGGCGTTGTAGACGGGGTTCTCGGGGTCCAGGCGCTGGGCGAGCCAGATCCCGGCCTGGGCGCCCGTGAGCGGCCTGGTCTGCACGGTCACGTGAGCAGCTCCGCCCAGGCCGCGATGGTGGGCCGGTCCACGAGGTCGGGGAAGCCGATGTCGCGGCCCTCCCGCCTCCACGCCTCGATGAGCGTCATCACCCTGATGGAGTCCAGGCCGGCGTCCAGCAGGTCGTCGTGCGGGCCGAGCTCGGCGGGCTCGACGTACAGCAGGCCGGCGATCTGGGCGCGCAGGCGCTCCTCGGCCTCAGACACCGGCCACCGCCCCCGACAGGGCGCGGCTGACGCGCGTGGTCGTGGTGGTGACGGCGCACCGCTCGGCGGCGTAGGTGAGGGCCATCTCGTGGTGCTGCCGGGAGAAGTCGGCGACGGCGTCGGCGACCACGAACGCCTGCACGTCCCGCATGAACGCCTCGCAGGCGGTCATCAGCACGCCGATGTGGGCGTACACGCCGCAGATGACGAGCTGGTCGCGGCCCTGCCCGGCCATCAGCTCGGCGAGCCCGGTGCGCTGGTAGGCGCTGTAGCGCCACTTGGTGAGCAGCACGTCGCCGTCGCCGGGCGTCAGCTCGTCGGCGATCGCGGCCTCGCGCGGGTCGGCGCCGATGCCGGTGCCCCAGAAGTCCAGCAGCAGGCCGCGCTGCTCGGCGCTCTGGGCGCCGGGCTGGGCCGAGTAGACGACGGGCACGCCCAGCTCGGCGCACCGCTCGCGCAGCGCCAGCACGTTGGCCATCAGCTCGACCATCGGCGAGCGGCCGGGGGTGAAGGCGCGCAGGAAGTAGTTCTGCATGTCGTGCACGAGGAGCACGGCCCGGCGCGGGTCGGGCCGCCAGTCGACCCGGTTGGCCGGGAGCTCGGACGGCATGGCGTACGGTTCGATCCTGGGGATCGGCATGTCATGTCCTTTCGCGGAGGTGGCGCTTGCTGACCTTGCCGACCGCGGTCTGCGGGAAGGCGTCGACGAACTCGAACCGGTCAGGGATCTTGAAGACGGCGATGCCGCGCCCGCGCAGGAACGCGCGCAGCTCGGCCCTGCTGGGCGGGTCGCCGCGGCAGATGACGTAGGCGCAGGCCCGCTCCCCCAGGTAGGGGTCGGGCACGGCGACCACGCTGGCGTCGTGGACCGCCGGGTGGGCCAGGAGGTGGTTCTCGACCTCCTCGCCCGCGATCTTCTCGCCGCCCCGGTTGATCTGGTCCTTGGCGCGTCCCTCGACGATCAGGTGGCCGGTGGGGGTGCGGCGGACGATGTCGCCGGTGCGGTAGAAGCCGTCGTCGGTGAAGGCGGTCCTGTTGTGCTCCTCGGCCCGCCAGTAGCCGCGGATGGTGTACGGGCCGCGGGTCAGCAGGTGGCCGTGGTCGCTGTCGCGGCCGTCGTCGTCCAGGACGCGGATCTCGTCGTCGGGCGAGATGGGACGTCCCTGGGTGGTGACGATGGTCTCCTCGTCGTCGTCCAGGCGGGTGTAGTTGACCAGGCCCTCGGCCATGCCGAACACCTGCTGGAGCGTGCAGCCGAGCTCGGGCCGCACGCGTCTGGCCGCCTCCCGGCTGAACTTGGCGCCGCCGACCTGGAGCACCTCCAGGCTGGACAGGTCGTGGCCGGTGGTGGCGGCGGCGTCCAGCCAGACCAGGGCGAGCGGCGGGACGAGGGCCGCGATCGTGACGCGCTCGCGCTCGACGAGCGGGAAGCAGGTGCCGGGGCTGGGATCGGGGGCCAGCACGGAAGCGGCCCCGGCGCTCAGCGCCCCGAACACGCCGGGCGAGCTCATCGGGAAGTTGTGCGCGGCGGGCAGCGCGCACAGGTAGACGCTGTCCGGCCGCAGCGCGCAGATCTCGGCGCTGGCGCGGAAGCTGTAGATGTAGTCGTCGTGGGTGCGCGGGATGAGCTTGGGCAGGCCGGTGCTGCCGCCGGAGAGCTGCAGGAACGCGACGTCGCCGGGCGCGGGGCGGTGCGGGCCGCCGGGGTCTTCCTCGTCCGGGCCGTCCTCGTCCGGGCCGTCCTCGTCCGGCTCGGCCTCGGGGAGCTCGCCGAGGACGTGCGCGGGCGTGCCGGGGGCGAAGGCCCGGTGCTCGTCGTCGGGGCAGATGTAGGCGGCGGCCTCGGTGAAGGAGCAGAAGTAGGAGATCTCGGCCGAGCGGTGGGCGGGCAGCGCGAACACCGGCCAGGCGCCGATCCGGAACAGCGCGAAGCACACCTGGTGGAACTCGGGCACGTTGGGGAGCTGCACCACGACGCGGTCGCCGCGGCGGATGCCGCTCGCCCGCAGCCCGGCGGCCAGGCGGTCGGCGCGCTCGTCCAGGTCGCGGAAGGTCCAGCGGGCGGTGGGTGAGATCAGGGCAGGGCGGGGGCCGTGCGCGGCGGCCAGGTCGCGCAGCAGGCCGCCGAACGTCTCGCCGCGCCAGTAACCGGCCGCCCGGTAGCGCGCGGCCTCCTGCTCAGGCCAGTGCATCGGAGACCCCCAGGGCGCGCAGCATGGTGCGGAACTTGGCGGCGGTCTCGGCCAGCTCGGCCTCGGGGTCGGAGCCGGTGACGATGCCGGCGCCGGCGTACAGGCGCAGGGTGTGCTCGGCCACCTCGGCGCAGCGGATCGCCACGGCCCACTCGCCGTCGCCCGCGGCGTCGGTCCAGCCGGCCAGCCCGGCGTAGAAGCCGCGGTCGAACGGCTCCAGCTCCTCGATCATCCGGCGCGCCCCCGCCTCGGGCGTGCCGCAGACGGCGGGCGTCGGATGCAGGGCGGCGGCCAGCGCGAGCACGCGGGTGTCGGGGTCGCGCAGCGTGCCGGTGACGCGGGTGGACAGGTGCCACATGGTCTCGGTGGAGGTCAGCTCGGGCGTGCCGGGCACCTCCAGGCCCGCGCAGTACGGCGCGAGCGCGTCTGCGACGGCCTCCACGACCAGCCGGTGCTCGCGCAGGTCCTTGGCGGAGGCGGCCAGCGCGGCGGCCCTGCGCCGGTCCTCGGCGGGGTCGGCGCAGCGGGCCGCCGAGCCGGCCAGCGGGTTGCTGACCACGGCCCGTCCGTGACGGGAGACCAGCAGCTCGGGGCTGGCGCCGGTGAGCGTTCGGCCGCCGGGCAGCGGCGCGGCGAAGGAGTAGCCGTGCCCGAGCAGCGGACGCAGCAGCCCCGGCAGGTCGATCGGCTCGTCCGAGCGCAGCTCCACGGTCCTGGCGAGCACCACCTTGGCCAGGCCGCCGCGCTCCAGCTCGGCCAGGGCCCGGCGCACCGCGGCGGCGTACGCGGCCGGCTCGGGCACCCGCCTGCTCCACCAGCCGCCGCTGACCAGGGGGGCGGCGCCCGGCGGCAGCGGCGGCGACCAGGTCTCGGACTCGGGCAGGATCAGGTGGGCCGTGCCGTCGAAGCCGATGGCCCCGGCTGCCGGGCCGTCCACCCTGCCGGCCAGCGTGGCCAGGTCGCCGGCGGCGACGCCGCGCACCCCGCGGGTGAGCAGCGTGCCGCGGGCGGAGGCGAACAGCACCGACTCCGCGCGGTCGTAGCCCGCGAGCGGATCCGCCGCGGTTGTCAGCAGATGCAAGGGAGGTCCAATCTCGATCGGTCCAATCTCGGTCGGTCCATCTGGTTCGGCCCATCTGGTTCGGCCCGACGCCGGGCCGTCCGGGTCGGGAGGCCGCGGGCAGGAGGGACGGGTCAGGCGCGGAGGGTGGCGCCGCCGTCCACGAGGAGGTCGTGCATGGTGATGTGCCTGGCGCGTTCCGAGCACAGGAACAGCACCGCGTCGGCCACGTCGGCCGGGTCGGCCACCCGGCCGAGCGGGATGCCGACGCGGAAGGCGGCCGGGTCGCCGTGCAGGGTGGCCGACAGCGCCTCGTCGGGGTCGGCGCCGTCCCACAGGGTGCGCAGCATGGCGGTGTCGGTGGAGCCGGGTGAGACGACGTTGCACCTGATGCCGTGCCTGGCGACCTCCAGGCCGAGGCAGCGGGTGAACATCCGGGCCGCCGCCTTGGAGGCGGCGTAGGCGGCCATGCCGACGCGCGGCACCCCGGCCGCGTTGGAGCCGACGGTGACGATCACGCCCCGCCGCCGCGGCGTCATGCGCCGGGCGACGGCGCGCGAGACGTGGAAGACGCCGTCGGCGTTGACGGCGAAGCTCTGCCTCCAGTGGTCGTCGCCGGTGCCGTCCACCTCGCCGGGCAGCAGCACGCCGGCGGTGTTGACGAGGATCGCGATCGGGCCGAGGTCCCGCTCGACCGCCGCGACGACGTGCTCGACGTCGTGGGGGTCGCGCACGTCCACGCGGTACGGCCGCCCGTCGCCGCCGGTCACCGGTCGCAGGTCGGCCGCGGCGACCACGGCCCCGGCCCCGGCCAGGGCGGCGCAGACGGCCGCCCCGATGCCGCGGGCCGCGCCGGTCACCAAGGCGATCCCGCCGTCGATCCCGTCCATTGCGGCACGTCCTCCCCGAATGCTTTAGTTAGGTAAGCCTTGCCTAATTTGAAGGCAAAGAGACCGTCTGTCAAGACCGCCGTCCGGACCCGGGGAGAACCGTCCGGAAGGCCGCGCGAGGAGCGAGATCGGGGATGTCACCGCAGGTCGGAGACGCGAAAAGGCGGCGTGACCGCAGCTGGGAGCCGCGGCCACGCCGCCGGTGCGAGCAGGTGGTCTCAGGCCAGAGCAGGCCGGCGCAGGGCCGGGTAGTCGGTGTAGCCGGTGTGGTCGCCGCCGTACCAGTGCTCGATGCGGACGGGGTTCAGCGGGGCCCCGGCGGCCAGCCTGTCGGGCAGGTCGGGGTTGGCCAGGAAGGCGCGTCCCAGCGACACCAGGTCGGCGCCCGCGTCGAGCAGCCGTTCCGCCTCGCGCCGGCCGCCGTCGGCGGGCAGCGGGCCGGGCCAGGGCTGGCCCGCGACCTGCACGAGCGCGCGCGGGAGCTGGCCGCGCGGCAGGGCCACCTCTACGGCGAGGTGCACGCGGTGATGGGCCTGGCCCTGGGCGCGCGGCGGTCCGGGGATCTCGACGCCGCCGAGTCCTTCCTGGCCCGGCTGCGCGACGTCTATCCCTCCTCACCCGCGGGCGCGCACCTGGTCCACGCCGAGCTGGGGTTCGTGGCCGAGCTGCGCGGCGATCACGAGTCGGCCGCCGCCCGCCACCGGCGCGGCCTGGAGATCGCCCGCTCGACCGGTGAGCCGCGGACCCTGGCGCTCTCCCTGGAGGGGCTGGCCGGAGCGGCGGCGCTGGCGGGGGCGGCGGACCGGGCCGCGCTGCTGCTCGGCGCGGCCGACGGGCTGCGCGGCAGCGTGGGCGCCCGGCTGCCGGACGCCGAACGCGGCGACGTGGAGCGGATCACCGCGTCCGCCGTCGCCGTGCTGGGCCGGGACGCCTTCGCCGAGACGTTCCTGCACGGCACAAACAACATTCTTGACATCGCCGAAACTGCCGGGTCGAACTTTTCATGAGTCCTGCTCGGGCCGATGCGATCTCATTCTCCGGGACATAAGGCCAGGTCAGCGGCGCACCTGAAGCGGCGACGCCCCTTCCTTGATCTATTACTCCCGGTCAAAAAATCAGTATGACAGCCCCTTGCCCTCCTTAGGGATTTTGTTCATATTTGCGGACAAGTCACCCCACCCTCAGGAGGCTCCAGTGAGCATCCATGGCTTACGGATCCGGCGCGCCGCACTGATCGTCGCCACCGCCGGACTCCTCACCGGCGCGGTCACGGGCGTACCGGCCCAGGCATCGCCCGCGCCGGCCCAGCCCGCCGCCGACCCGGCCGCCGCCGCGGCCAGGCTGGAGGGGCAGCTCGGCGCCCGCACCGCCGGCTCCTACTTCGACCAGGCACAGGGCAAGATGGTGGTCACCACCACCGATCCGGCCGACGCCGAGGCCATCACCGCCTCGGGCGCCGTGCCGCGGGTCGTGTCCCGCAGCGGCCCCGCACTTGAGGCCATCATGTCCTTCCTCGACCGCACGGCCGCCGTCCCCGGCACCGCGTGGGCCGTCGACCCGGCCTCCAACCAGGTCGTCGTCTGGGTGGACAGCACCGTCGCGAGCAGCGCGCGCACCAAGGTCCAGATCGCGGTCCAGCAGGCCAACACCCAGGCGGCCGCGGCGCAGGGCCAGAGCGCCGAGGCGGCCACGCCCGCGGTGCGCGTCGAGAACGAGCCCGGCAGGTTCAGCCTCTTCATCCAGGGCGGCGACGCGATCTACGGCGGCCAGTACCGCTGCTCGCTGGGCTTCAACGTGGTCAGCGGTTCGACCTACTACTTCCTGACCGCCGGTCACTGCGGCAACATCGCCTCCACGTGGTACGCCAACTCCGCGAAGACCACGACCCTGGGCAACACGACGGGGTCCAGCTTCCCGGGCAACGACTACGCGATCGTCAAGTACACCAACACCAGCATCGCCCACCCGGGCGGCGTGGACCTCTACAGCGGCTCGCGCGACATCACCAGCGCGGGCAACGCCTACGTCGGCCAGTCCGTGCAGCGCAGCGGCAGCACGACGCACGTGCACAGCGGCTCGGTGACGGCGCTCAACGCCACCGTGAACTACGCCGAGGGCACCGTACGCCAGATGATCAAGACCAACGTCTGCGCCGAGGGCGGCGACAGCGGCGGCGCGCTGTTCTCCGGCGGCGTCGCGCTCGGCCTGACCTCCGGCGGCAGCGGCAACTGCTCCAGCGGCGGGACGACGTTCTTCCAGCCGGTCACCGAGGCGCTGAGCGCCTACGGGGTGAACGTCTTCTGATCGGCCGCTGACGGCGGGTGAGCCGATCCGCGTGCGGGCCGCGTCCAGGCGCGGCCCGCACGTTCGCGTAAAAGAACCTATACAAAACAGACAAAACGCCCTAATGTGGGCATCGCCCCAGTCGGAAGCGACTGGGGCGCCAAAACTTCTTCCGCCGGCGTGCGCACCGGCCGCCCATAGGGCCACATTTTCGGGCAATTCCCCTTCGGGGTGCCGCCCGCCCCCTCAATTACGTGTCGTAACGGCTGTGTTACTGTCCGCGTTATGAACAAATCGGCCACTGAGCGGCAGATCGAAATTCTCTGGCCCACCATCGGCGTATCGGTCACAGCAGACCTTGACGGACGCAACCGCGACCTCGCCGACGCGTTGTGGCGGACCCTGCCCTACCGCAGCCTGCAAGGCCACGCCCTCGTGGCGGGCCACCATCTCTACCACCTGGCCCCGATGCCCGAGTTGCTGCACGTCCCGGGCGTCCACAAGATCGACCGGCGGATCGCGCCCGACGGATCGGTGTTCTGCTCCCGCCTCCAGCACCTCGGCATCAAGTACGGCCCGCTGAGCGAGCCCATGCCCGCCACGCCCATCGGCACCGTCCGCGAGGAGGACCTCGACGCGCTCGCCGAGGCCGGGCAGGCGGTGTGGCAGTCGGTGTACTCCGGCGGCGAGCCCGTGATCGTCGAGGTGCGCAGGGCCGGCGACGGCGGCGGTCACCAGCTGCGGCGCCCGACGGCCCGGCACGCCGAGGCCGAGCAGCTCCTCGCCGAGCTGCACGAGGAGATCGAGCGCATCTGGCTCGACCCGCCCCAGGAGCTGGTCGACCTGCACGAGGGCCGGATCGCCTCGGGCGCGGGCAGCTTCGGCACCACGCTGACCACGATGCTGTTCGTCAACGGCGAGACCCGCCCGCTGGGCTACTGCTGCTACTCCGGCCTGGTCAGGGCCGCCCAGCAACAACAGCTCCCGCTGGAGTTCCTGCAGCAGATGGCGCGCATCATGGCCGCCACCCCGGCCGAGTTCCTCGGCTACTGCGGGCTGAACAAGCTGCACCAGTTCACCGAGCGCGCCCTGGAGGTCGCCGACCAGCTCCAGGACCGCGAGGACTTCGTCGCGCTCATGAGCCACATGGCCCTGTACGTCAACTGCCTGGGCGCCTGGAACCTCCAGCTCTTCCCGTGGCAGGTCGACGAGCACCTGCGCGCGGACGGCTCGGTGGCCCCGATCTCCGGCTCGATGCTGACTCCCTTCGAGGGCGGGACGGTGGCGCCGGCATGAGCCAGGCCGACCGGGCCGAGGTGGTGGTCATCGGCGGCGGCGTGATCGGCCTGTCGATCGCGGCCCACCTGGCCGAGGCGGGGGTGGAGACCGTCGTCCTGGAACGCGACGACCTGGCCTCCGGCGCCTCGCGGGCCACCGCGGACGTGCTGCGCGCCTACTTCTCCGGCGACCCGGTCAGCTCCGCGATGGCGGTGCGCAGCCTGTCGGCGTACCAGTCGTTCCCGCGCTGGCCCGGCGTCGAGCTGCCGATGCGGCAGGTCGGCTACCTCGTGCTGTTCACCGAACGGGAGCAGGTGAACAGGTTCGAGGACGAGCTGCCGGCGCAGCGGGCCGCGGGCGTGGACGTGTCGCTGATCGGCGCCGAGGAGGCCCGGCGGCTCAACCCGCTGGTCGAGGAGCCGTCGCTGCTGGCGGCCGCGTGGTCGCCGCAGGCGTTCGTGAGCGACACGGCCGCCATCGTGGAGGCGTACGCGGAGGGGGCGGCGCGGGCGGGGGCCTCGCTGCGCACCGGCTGCCCGGTCACCGCCGTCGATCCGGCCACCGGGCGGGTCGAGACCGCGGACGGCACGCTCACCGCGCAGGCGATCGTGTGCGCGGCCGGGGCCTGGTCGGGCTGGATCGCCTCGGCGGCGGGCGTGGACCTGCCGCTGACCGGCCCGGCGGTGCAGGAGCTGCTCACCACCGGCCCGCTGCCCGAGGTGCCGGACATCCCGGTCACCCTGCACGCCGCCAGCGGGCTGCTGATCCGCCGGCGCGGCGACCGGGTCCTGATCGGCATGGGCAACCCCGGCACCGACCGGGACGCCTGGTTCGTCAAGGCCAGGGCGCAGCTCGCCACCACCTACCCCGGCCTGGACCTGTCCGGGCTGGAGACGGCGGTGCGCGGCCCCAGGGACGCCAGCCCCGACCGGTCGGCCTTCATCGGCCGGCTGCCCGGATCGCCGGCGTTCCTGTACGCCACCGGGTTCTCCGGCCACGGGCTGTGCAACGCCCCGGCGGCCGGCGAGCTGGTCCGTGACCTGTACCTGGGCCACGACCCGGCGGACGCGTTCGGCTTCGACCCGATCGAGCTGTCGGCCGGGTCGCGGCGGCGCTCGCGCTGACACCGCGCCCGCAGTGGTGCCGCCCGCGCCGACGCCGCATCCTTTCCGTGATCGAGGCGTGGCGTTGCCGCGGGTTGGCACGGCAGCGGGTACGACCGGCACCGGGGGAGACAACGATGACCACGAATCCGTACGCCACTGCGCCCTTCGGCTACGCGGCCGAGCCGACGGCCGCGCCGTACTCGATCGTCGAGCTCATGCCCGGCGCCCGCAACCTGGTGCACTACCTGCGGGTGGCGCCGGGCGAGCGGGTGCTGGTGCTGGCCGAGCACACCGTCGACCCGGTGGTCGTCCAGGCCATCGCGGCCGCGGCGGCCTACCGGGACGCCGACGTGCACATCCTGTCGGTGGCGCCGTTCAGCCCGGGCGGCTGGGACAGCGGGGCCGGGCACCACGTCGAGCGGGCCGCCGTCGGGGCGTCCGACGTCGTCATCGCCTGCACCTGGTGGGGCGAGGTGCACACCGCGCCGCTGTTCTTCGACGAGATCGCCGCCCTGCCGGTCAGGTTCGCGTCCCTGCACATGAGCGCCACGGCCGGGGCGCTGCTCACCGGCGCCCGCCTGCCCAACGAGGTCTTCTACGCCCTGGCGCACCGCACGCTGGAGAAGCTGGCCGCGACCAGCAGGATCCGGGTCACCTCGACGGCCGGCACGGACCTGACGCTGTCCGGGCTGACCCTCATGCCGGACGCCGAGCCGCCGGGCCCCGGCCAGTGGCGGCCCTTCCCGTACGGGGGCGTCAACTTCTGGCCCGCCGACACCGAGGGCGTGCTCGTCGTCGAGGACTGCACGGTGACCGGCGTGCCCGAGGAGCCGCTGAGCGTCCACCTGGCCAGCAACGTCGTGCAGAAGATCGAGGGCGGGGCGGACGCCGACCGGCTGCGCCGCTTCTCCCCCGGCGGCTTCTACCTGCGGCACGCCCTGATCGGGCTGAACCCGAAGGTGCGGGTGGCGGGCGGCAGCCAGTTCGAGCGGGAGAAGCACGCCGGCGCGTTCTACTGCGGGCTCGACGCGCTCACCGACGGCGTGGCCGTCACCACCGCGCCCGGTTTCGCCCACTGCGACTGCCAGGTCGACCGGCCCACCCTGTACGCCGACGACGAGCCGCTCGTCCTCGACGGCCGGCTGCTGCTGCTCGACGACCCCGAGATCCGCCGGGTGGCCGAACGCTTCGGGCCGCCGGACGTGATCCTCGACGACAACCCGGTCATGGTCCTCCCCCGCCGCTACAGCGGGGCGACGTCGAGCCGATGACCGCCCGACCGCACCAGACAGACAGGATGACCATGGAACCCGAGTTCGTCCTCGACCCGGCCACCCTCGACCTGCACGACAGCGACGAGCGGCTGCGCCGGGCCGGCCCGCTCGTCCCGGTACGGGTCGAGGGGGTGCTGGCCTGGGCCGCCACCAGCCACGCGACGCTGGAGGCGGTGCTGTCGCACCCGGCGATGACGCGCGACATCCGGTACTGGGACCCGGCGGCCCGCGCCGCGGCCCCGCAGGGCACGTCGCTGATGCGGCTCGTCACCGACGCGTCCATGCTCAACGCCGACGGCGAGGACCACCGGCGGCTGCGCGGCCCGCTGGTCAAGCTGTTCAGCGCGCGCCAGGTGCAGCGGATGGAGCCGTGGATCACCTCCATCGTCGGCGACCTGCTGGAGGACCTGGCGGCCCGGCCGCCGGGCGAGCCGGTCGACCTGCGCGCCGAGTACGCCTACCCGCTGCCGTTGCGCGTCATCGTCGAGATGCTGGGCGTGCCCGAGTCCCACCGCGAGCGCCTGCGCGCGCTCACCGACGAGGTGGTGCAGCTCGACCAGAGCCCGCCGGACAGCCCGGAGGGGCGCAGGGCGTTGTTCGAGCTGGTCGGCGAGATCATCGAGGTGCGGCGCGGCACGCCCGGCGAGGACCTGACGAGCGAGCTGATCGCGCTGCACGCCCAGGGCCGGCTGGACGACGCCGAGCTGCGGGACACCGTGCAGGTGCTGCTGATCGCCGGCCACGTCACGACGATCAACCTCATCGCGCACGCCGTGCGCGCCCTGCTCGAACGGCCCGAGCAGCTCGAACTGCTGCGCTCGGGGGCCGTGCCGTGGAGCGCGGCGGTGGAGGAGGCGCTGCGCTGGGAGTCGCCCAACGCCTACTTCCCGATGCGCTACGCCATGGAGGACCTGGAGATCGAGGGCGTCCGGCTGCGGGCGGGCGAGGCGGTGCTGGCCTGCTTCTCCGCCGCCGGGCGCGACCCCGAGCGGTTCGGCGAGAACGCCGCCGACTTCGACGTGACCAGGCCGGCCGTGCCGCATCTGGCGTTCGGGCACGGGCCGCACTTCTGCCTGGGCGCGCCGCTGGCCCGGCTGCAGGCCGAGGTGGCGCTGCCGGCCCTGTTCGCGACGTTCCCCGGCATCCGGGCCGCCGGGCCGCTGGACGACCTGCCCCGGCTCACCTCGCTGCTGGACAACGGCGTGCGCGCCCTGCCGGTGCTGCTCGGCCCGCGCGCCACCGGCTGAGCTCCGTCGGCTGAGCTCCGCCGGTTTCTCCGTGATTGCGGATCTTCCTGGGCTGCTTTCTCGGAGATTGCCGCATGTGAACGGGCCCGTTGCGGCGCCCGCGCCGGGCGTTCTTTGCTGAATATCCAGGTTCGGAAACCAGGATCGACCTCCAGGGGTATTCATGCAGACGCCCATCGCCCCCATCGGCGCGCACGGCATGCTCGTGTTCCTGTTGCAGATCGGAGTGCTGCTCGGCCTGGCCCTGGGGCTCGGGGCGCTGGCGGCCCGGTTCCGGCTGCCCGCCGTGGTGGGCGAGCTGTTCGCCGGCGTCGTGCTCGGGCCGTCGATCCTGGCGCACGTCGCGCCGGGCCTCCAGCGCTGGCTCTTCCCCGCCGACCCCGGCCAGTTCCACCTCCTGGACGCCGTCGGGCAGGTCGGCGTGCTGCTGCTGGTCGGCCTGACCGGCATCCACATGGACCTGAACCTGGTGCGCCGGCGGGCGGCCACCGCGGCCGGGATCAGCGTGGGCGGCCTGGTCATCCCGCTCGGGCTCGGCATCGCCACCGGGTTCCTGCTGCCCCGGATGATCGTGCCCGACGGCACCGACGGGACGGTGTTCGCGCTGTTCATGGGCGTGGCGATGTGCGTGAGCGCGATCCCCGTGCTGGCCAAGACGCTGATGGACCTGCGCCTGCTGCACCGCAACATCGGCCAGCTGACGCTCACCGCCGGGATGATCGACGACGCGTTCGGCTGGTTCATGCTCTCGATCGTGAGCGCCATGGCCGTCAACGCGGTCAGCACCGGCACCGTGCTCACCTCGCTGGCCTACCTCGTGGCCATCGTCGTGGCGGCCCTGACCGTCGGGCGTCCGCTGGTGCGCGGCGCGATGCGGCTGGCGGCCCGGTCGCCCGAGGCGGGCCCGACGGTCGGCATGGCGATCATGCTGATCGTGCTGGCCTCGGCCGGGACGCACGCGCTCGGCCTGGAGTCGGTCTTCGGCGCGTTCGTGATGGGCATGCTCATCGGCGGCGCGGGACGGGTGGACCCGGCCCGGCTGGCGCCGCTGCGCACCGTGACGCTGTCCGGCTTCGCCCCCGTCTTCTTCGCCACCGCCGGGCTGCGGATGGACCTGACCGCGCTGACCCGGCCGCCGGTGCTGCTGGCCGGGCTCGCGGTGCTGGCCGTCGCGATCGTCGGCAAGTTCGCCGGCGCGTACGCCGGAGCCCGGCTGAGCCGGCTCAACCGCTGGGAGGCGCTGGCCCTGGGCGCCGGGCTCAACGCGCGCGGCGTGATCGAGGTCGTGGTGGCCATGGTCGGCCTGCGGCTGGGCATCCTCAGCGTCGAGGCGTACACGCTGGTGGTGCTGGTCGCGATCGTCACCTCGCTGATGACGCCGCCCATCCTGCGCGCGGCGATGGCCCGGGTGGAGCAGACGGCCGACGAGGAGATCCGCGAGACGGCCCACCGCTCCTGGACCACCACGGCGAGTTGACGGGGACGACGCCGCGCGCGGCACGCCCTAAGGTTGCCCCATGTCCGACATGCCGTCACGGGTGGAGCTGCACCCGCGGGGCCGCTACCAGGGGGCGTCCCTCGGCTACGCGGCCTTCGCCCCGTCCGCCGGGCGCGGCTACATGACCGACGGGCTGACCCTCGCCCTGCGGCACGCGTTCGACGACCTGCGGCTCCACCGCCTGGAGGCCAACATCCAGCCGGCGAACAAGGCGTCCCTGGCCCTGGCCCTGGCCCGGCGCCTGGGCTTCCGGTACGAGGGGCTGTCGCCGGACTACCTCTACATCGACGGCGCCTGGCGCGACCACGAACGCTGGTCCATCACCGCGCCGAGCCCCTGGCGGCCCGACCCCTCCCTGCCGGAGGTGTGATCAGGGCGACGGCACCACCCGTGTGGCCGTCACGAGGTCGTGCAGGGCGGCCCGGTCGCGGCGGGTCAGCACCAGCACGACCGAGGCCCCGGCCAGGGCGTACGCCGCGACCAGAAGCGGCATGGCGATCGCCGAGTCCGGGTCGCGGACCAGCCGGGAGACCGCCATGTGCGCGCACTGCCACGGAAGCAGCTTCACCAGGGCGCGCGCTGCGATCCGCGCCACGCCGGGCCGCCCCCCGCCGTCCAGTGCCACGACGAGCCCCGCCCGCCGCTTGCCCCACGTGGCCTGCCGCCGCCCCGCCTCCCCGATGACCAGGTACGCCCCGAGGGGCAGCACGCTCAGCGCGGTGATCAGCAGGTCGGTGCCCAGGGCGCCGAGCCCGCCGAACCCCGCTCCCGCGCGGCTCAGCGGGACGAACACTCCGGCCAGCACCGTCAGCCAGGCGGCGATCACGAGGTAGTCCCAGCCGGCCGCCACCAGCCTCGGACGTAACGCCGTCCGGCCGCCTCGCGTCCGCTCCCGCTCGTTCAGCACCGCGTCGCCTCCATGACCCGCACACACAAGGGAGCCTGATCTTCGCACGGCCGCCACCAGGCGGAGGACGAGGGCCCGGCGCCGGCCGTCCCCGGGACGGCCGGCGCGGGCTCAGGCGGTCGCGCCGGGACCGCGGCCGTTCTCGCTGATGGCCGCGTTCACCAGGGCACGCGCGGCCCAGCGGACGGTCTCCCGTTCGGCCTCGGCGTCCAGGCCGCGGACGTCACGCAGGGCGATCTGCGCCTCCCAGCCGACCACGACGGTCAGCGCCGAGATCAGCCGCTGGAACGCCTCCTCGCTCAGGGTGTCACGCAGCGGCGCGCAGGCCTGCTCCAGCCAGCCCACCCGCCGCTGGGTGCGGCGCGGGCCGGTCGCCCCTGGCGAGCCGCCCACCGGCGGGTCGACGGTCAGGCGGATCAGCCGGCGCCCGAGGGGCAGCGACTGCGGGGAGTGCTCCAGCAGGGTCCTGATGAGGGCGTCGACGCGGGCGGCGGGGTCGCCGGCCAGCGCGGGGTCGGCCAGCGCCTGCTCGACCGGCGGATCGTTGATCGCCCCCGCGGTCGCGTCGATCAGCAGGTGGTCCAGCGTCGGGAAGTACGTGTAGACCGTGCGGCGGGACACGTCGGCGGCGGCCGCCACCTCGTCGATGGACGGGGTGGCGCCCCCGGCGCTCAGCCGGATCGCCGCGTCGATGATCGCCTTGCGGGTGCGGCGGCGCTGCGCTTCTCGTCCGCCGCCGCGGACCGGATCGTCACTGGTCATGATGCCGTCTGTCACTCCTTTGGGCCGCCGGTCTGTTCGGTGCGCGGCCGTGTTGACGACCACTCGCGAGCTGAGTATATCTATGTGCAGTCGCTGCACGGGAGTGCAATCAATGCACAACCGAGAAATCGATGTCCCGTGCCCGGCACCCAGCAACGGAAGGACAGAAGGTCACCATGAGCAAGATCTGGTTCGTCACCGGTTCGTCCCGCGGCCTGGGCCGCGAGTTCGTCGAGGCCGCGCTCTCCCGCGGCGACAGGGTGGCCGCCACCGCGCGCCGCGCCGACGACCTCCAGGACCTGGTGGCCGCCCACGGCGAGGCGATACTCCCGCTGGCGATGGACGTCACGGACAGGGCCGCCGTCGCCGAGGCGGTGCGGCGGGCCGTCGGCCACTTCGGCCGCCTGGACGTCGTCGTCAACAACGCCGGTTACGCCCAGGTCGGCGCGGTCGAGGAGCTGACCGAGCAGGACCTGCGCGACCAGCTGGAGACCAACCTGTTCGGCGCGGTGTGGGTGATCCAGGCCGTCCTGCCCCACCTGCGCGCCCAGGGCAGCGGCCACATCATCCAGCTGTCCTCGGCCGCCGGGCTCATCGCCGTCCCCCTCGGCGGCGCCTACCACGCCTCCAAGTGGGCCCTGGAAGGGCTGAACGAGGCGCTCGCCGGCGAGGTCGCCGAGTTCGGCGTCAAGGTGACCATCATCGAGCCCGGCGGCTTCGCCACCAGGAACGGCAAGAACCCCGACCCGCTCGCCAACGGCCACCTGGCCACGCCGGACCCGGCCTACGACGACCTGCGCCGACGGCTGGCCGCGATGACGGGCAAGCAGCCGGCCGGCGACCCCAAGGCCGCCGCCCGGGCCCTGCTCAAGCTCGTCGACGCCGAGAACCCGCCCCTGCGCGTGCTGTTCGGCCAGGGCTTCTACCCGATGGTCCAGAAGGCGTACGCCGACCGGCTCAAGATGTGGGACGACTGGCAGGACCTGTCCGCCGAGGCCCACGGCCTGCCGGACGCCGGCGCGGTCCCGGCCGCGAGCTCCTGACGCCCGACCAGCCGGCCCGGCGGCTCCCGTCAGCCGGAGACGTAGGTGATGGAGCCGGTCCAGCGGTTGGCCGCGTCCCGGTAGACCTGGAACAGCCCGGTGTCGAAGTACGGGGAGACGCCGGTGTCGTACCGCCCGTCGGCGTCGGTGTCGGCGACGCTGATCGTCAGGCCGTTCAGGTAGCCGGCCCGGGTCTCGGCGTCGTAGCCGGTCACCCACGCCGCCCCGGGCGAGGCCGTGAACGGCGAGTCCACGCCGACGGGCCGGTCCACGCGCAGGCCGGAGGGCTTCACCGCGAACGTCGGCCCGGTCGAGCGTTCGAGGCTCCCGCCCCCGTACGGGCTCGAGCCGTCGGGGTGCGGCCCGGAGGGGTGGCCGAAGACGTCGGCCGCGGGCGGGAGCGGCTGGTTGGCCGCGATCCCGAGGCCGCCGACGTTGTCGCCGAGGCGGCCGACCGTGGTCAGCGCGCCCGGGGCGGACAGGACGACGCCGCTGTGGACGGTGGCGAAGGCGTAGTCCCGGTCGAAGTCGTGCAGGTCCTCGAAGTCGTAGTGAGTGACGCCCTGCTTGCCGACGTACAGGCCGTAGGGGGTGGCGCCGTCGGAGTAGGCCGGGACGAAGACCCACTTGCCGAGCGCGCCCATCGGGGCCTCGATGTCGAACACGCAGTGGCCTGCCGTGGCCACCAGGTTGCGGTAGGCCGACTGCACCGAGGTGCCGGTGCACCAGTGGGGCAGGCCGTCGCTGCCGATGAAGAACACCTTGCCGGACGTCACGACCTCGTCGCCGGGCGGCGGGTTCTCGGCCCCGATCGGCGGGGTGCTGACCGCGGGCCCGTCCGGGACGACGCCGGTGGACAGGCGTTCGCCCCCCGTCGCCGCGGCCGGCACGGTGTACGGCGTGGCGGCCCGCAGGTTGGCCGCGTCGTCGGCGAGCCAGAACCCCGCCACCTCCCTGGCCTTGTCCACGACGGTGGCCAGCGGGACCGTCGCGACGGTGGCCGCCCGTGCGGGGCCGGCCACGACGACGGGGGCCAGCAGGCTCAGCGCGGCGGCCGACGTGATCATTGCACGCCTCAAGGACATCTCTCCGTCCGGTAGGGCCGGCCGGACGACCCGGCCGGCGAACACCAAGATCGTAAGCACGACCGGCGACGGAAGCCCACAAGTTTTGGATCACATGTTCGAAACGGTGTGGCGACCGGCACACGTATGGCCCACCACCCGGAGGGTGATGGGCCAGGCCGCAGCGGAGCCGCGCGGGTCAGGAGCGCTTGCGGCCCACCGCGCACAGGTGGTAGTCGCCGTCGATCGGGGACGGGTCGGTGTCGGCGTCGGGACGCCACTCGCGGGTGTTGACGATGCCCGGCTCCAGGAGGTCGAAGCCGTCCAGCATGGAGGCGAACACCGACCGCCTGCGGGCCGTGAACGGCGAGGTCGCGTTGCGGTAGACGGCGCTGACGTCGTCGGCCTTGCTCGGCATGGTGTCGGGGGCGACGTGCGTCAGCACGATGTGGCTGCCGGCGGGCAGCAGGTCGCGGTAGCGGTGGACGACGCCCACCGGGTCCTCGTCGTCGGTGACGAAGTGCAGCAGCGAGACCACCAGCAGCGCGATCGGCCGGGAGAAGTCCAGCACCTCCGCCGCCCGTTCCATGACGGCCTCCGGCCGCCGCAGGTCGCCCTCCTGGACGGTGACGTCGGGCGAGTGGCCGAGCAGGGCGCGGGAGTGGGTGAGCACGACCGAGTCGTTGTCCACGTAGACGATCCTGGCGCCGTCGATCACCTCGTGCACGTGGCCCGCGGTCGGCAGCCCCGACCCGATGTCGAGGAACTGGTCGACGCCCGCCTGCCGCAGGTGGCGCACGGCGCGCTGCAGGAAGGCCCGGCTGTTGCGGGCGTCGCCCCTGA
Organism: Nonomuraea sp. NPDC049624; assembly: GCF_040675255.1. Lineage (NCBI taxonomy): Bacteria > Bacillati > Actinomycetota > Actinomycetes > Streptosporangiales > Streptosporangiaceae > Nonomuraea > Nonomuraea sp. NPDC049624. The sequence goes on from NZ_JBFAOR010000009.1 coordinate 217,486, forward strand.
TCTCGGGGATGATCGACAGCACCTTCTCCGCGGCGGCCCGGTCGGACGCGAAGTTGTCCTTCCCGCCGAGGTAGTAGTCGTACATCCGCGCCACGTTGGGCACCGCGGCGCTGACGCCCGGCGGGACTCGGTCACTCATCATGTGCCAAACCTAGACGATCTAGGGCTGACGTTGGGATGATCTCTGCCATGTTAGGTCTCGACCCCGCGGCGGGCATCAGCAGGACCAACCTCTGGGCATGCATGGGGCTCGGGCTCCTCGGCACGGCGGTCATCACGTTCCTGCCGGCCGCCCAGCCGTACCTGCTCACCGACGCGCTGGGGTTGTCCGGCGACGACCTGGGCCGCACGACCGGCTACCTCCAGGTCGCCGCGGAGGCGGCGCTCATCCTGAGCCTGGCCTGGTACGGCGCGCTCGCCGACCGGATCGGCCGGCGGCCGGTCGCCGTGGCGGGGCTGCTGCTGTGCGCGCTCGGCGCGGCGCTCTACCCGTTCGCGGGCAACGTCCCCGTCCTGGTCGCCCTGCGCGTCGTGTTCGCCCTGGGGATCGCCGCGCTGAACGTCACCATGTCCGCGATCACCGCCGACTACGTGCGCGACCGCGCGCGCGGCAAGGCCTACGGCTGGCTCGGCCTGTTCAGCGGCATCGGCGCGGTGGTCGCGGTGCTGGTGCTGGTACGCCTGCCGAACATGCTGGAGGGCGGCGGCATGGCCCCGGCCACGGCGGCCAAGGTGGGCTTCCTGGTGGTCGCCGGGCTGGTGCTGCTGGGCGCGCTGGCCCTGCGCGGCACGCTGGCCCCCGGCCTGGCCGCGTCCGTCGAGCCGCCCGCCGAGCAGCAGGCCGGGCAGCCGGCCGGTGAGCGGGCCGGGCTGGGGCGGCTGGTCGTCGAGGGCGTGCGGCTGGCCCGCGACCCCGGCGTGGCGCTGTCGTACGCGGCGTCCTTCGTGGCCAGGGCCGACCTGGCGCTGGTGGCGAGCTTCCTGTCGTTGTGGATCGTGGACCACGCCAAGGCCGTGCGCGGCATGTCCGCCACCGAGGCCCTGGCCAAGAGCGGCGCGATCGTGGGCATCGCGTACATGGTGATCGTGGTGGGCGCGCCGCTGTTCGGCTGGCTCGGCGACCGGATGCGGCGGCAGGACGTGGTGATCCTGGCCCAGGCGCTGGCCGGGGCCGCGTACCTGTCGACGCTGCTGGTCAGCGACCCGCTCGGGCCGGGGATGATGCTGGTGGCGGCGGCCGTCGGACTGGGCGAGATCGGCGTCATCACCACGGCGGGCCCGCTGCTGGCCCAGCAGGTGCCGGCCCGCTACCGGGGCTCCAGCTTCGGCGTCCAGACGCTCTGCGGCGCGATCGGCATCTTCGTCATCTCCGGCGTCGGCGGCTGGCTCTACGACCTGTGGCGGCCCGCGGCCCCCTTCGCGCTGGCGGGCGCCTGCGGCCTGCTGGTCGCCCTGTTCGGCCTGGCCGTGCGCCGCCGGGTGACCCCCGTCCCCGAGGCCGTCCAGGGGACCGTGCCCGCGGCCTGACGGACGAGGGCGCCCCGTCGAGGAGCGCCCTCGTCGCGGGTCAGGCGACCAGCCGGCGGTCGGCCGCCCGGACGGTCTCCCGGACCACGCGGCAGATGCCGGCGATGTGCCCCGCGTCCACCGTGGGGCCGGTCGGCAGGGACAGGACGCGGGCGGCCAGGCCCTCGGCGCGGGGCAGGGGCAGCGGGAAGTGCCTGCCCGGGTCCGACCGGTACGGCTCGACCTGGTGGCAGATCGGGGAGAAGTAGCGCCGCGCGTGCACGTTCTCCTCCAGCAGCGCCGCCAGCACCGCGTCCCGCGACACGCCGGCGACGGCCTCGTCCACCTCGATGACCAGGTACTGGAAGTTGGCCCGTTCGCCGGGCGCCTGGCCGCGCACCACGACGCCCGGCAGCCCGGCGAGCAGTTCCTCGTAGACCCGCTGGTTGCGCCGGTTGGCCTCGACGATCGTGTCGATGGCCTCCAGCGAGGTCAGCCCCATGGCCGCGTGGAACTCGCTCATCCTGGCCACCGTGCCGGCCCCGGAGATCTGACCGGCCGCGTCGATGCCCTGGTTGCGCAGTTCCCTGACGCGCGCGGCCAGGTCGTCGTCGTCGGTGACGATCGCGCCGCCCTCGACGCTGTTGACGAACTTGGTGGCGTGGAAGCTGAAGATCTCGGCGTCCCCGGACGTGCCGATCGGCCTGCCCCGGTAGGTGCAGCCGAGCGCGTGCGCCGCGTCGAACAGCAGGACGAGCCCGTGCTCGCGGGCCAGGCGCTCCAGGGCGTCCACGTCGCACGGGTAGCCGAAGACGTGCACGCCGAGTATGCCGCGGGTGCGCGGGCCGATCAGGCGCTCGACGTGGTCGGGGTCGGCGTTGCCGGTGATCTCGTCGGAGTCGCAGAAGACCGGGACGATGCCGATCCACTCCAGCGCGTGGGCGGTGGCCACCCAGGTGAAGGACGGGACGATCACCTCGTCGCCCGGCCGCAGCCCGGCGGCCCTGGCCGCGATCTGGATGCCGGTGGTGGCGTTGCAGGTCGCCACGGCGTTCCGGGCGCCGGTCAGGTCGGCCAGGCGGGCCTCGAACTCGCGCACCAGCGGGCCGTTGTTGGTCAGCCAGAGCCGGTCGAGCACGCCGCCGAGCCGTTCCAGCAGGCGCGCCCGCTCCCCCGCGTTGGGCCGGCCGACGACGAGGGGCTCACCGAAGGCCATCGCCGGCCTCCTCGCGCACGCCGACGAACAGCCCGGGGCTGTTGGGCCGGCCGTCGGCCAGCTTGAACGCGGGCCGGAAATCGGCCCGGCAGCCCGCCTTGGCGAACGCCTCCAGGTACTGGTCGCAGGTGAACAGGCTGGAGTAGAGGACCTCGGCGAACTCCTTGAAGCCCGAGGCGTCGGCGACCCTGAACCGCACCTCCAGCCGGCTCTTGCCGCCCTCCCTGCGCGAGTGCGTCATGCGGGAGATGACGAGCCCCTCCTCCACCAGCGTGTGGCCGCCGACGTGCCCGTCGAGGAAGTTCTCCGGGAAGTACCAGGGCTCGACGACGAGGACGCCGCCGGGCTCCAGGTGGGCCGCCATGCGGCCGACGGCCTCCACCAGCTCCTCGTAGGAGCCCAGCTCGCCGACGGCGTTGCCCATGCAGGTCACGGCGTCGAAGGTGCGTCCGAGGTCGAAGGTGCGCATGTCGCCGGCGTGCAGCGGCACGCCGGGCAGCCGCCGGCCGGCGACCTCCCGCATGTCGGGCGACAGCTCGACCCCCTCGACGTGGTCGAAGAGCTTGGCGAAGGTCTCCAGGTGCGCGCCGGTGCCGCAGGCGACGTCGAGCAGCGAGGCCGCGTGCGGCGACCGTTCCCTGATGATCCGGTCGAGCTCCCGGGCCTCGCCCTCGAAGCTCTTGCCGCGGCTGCGGAAGACGCGGTCGTAGTACTCGGCGTGGTCGGATCCGTATTCCATGCAGATCTCCTTCAGGCCACCGCCGGGACGGGCTCGGCCGTCACGACCCTCGGCTGCGGGATGGGGATGATGAACTTGCCGCCGCGGCGCAGGAAGTCCTGCTCCTTGGAGATGATCTCGTCGGCGTAGTTCCAGGCGAGCAGCAGGTAGTAGTCGGGCTGCTGGTCGCGGGCCTGCTCGGGCGAGCGGCACGGGATGCGGGTGCCGGGCAGCAGCCTGCCGTGCTTGAGGCTGGTGGTGTCGCTGCAGAAGCGCACCTCGGCCGGGCCGAGCTCGCAGAACTGCAGCAGGGTGGTGCCCTTGGAGGGCGCGCCGTACCCGGCGACGGTCAGGCCGCGGCCGGCCAGGTCGCGCACGAGGTCGCCGATCTGCCTGATCACCTGGTGGGCGCGCTCGGCGAAGGCCAGGTAGGCGTCGTCGGAGTCGAGGCCGCTCTGCCGCTCCAGCGACAGCAGCCGGTTCACGGAGGGCCGGGCGGGGTGGGCCGAGTCCTCCCTGGCGGCGAAGACGACGATCGAGCCGCCGTGCACGGCCGCCCGCTCGACGTCCACGATGCGCAGGCCGTGCCGGGCGAACAGGTGGGCGAGGGTGGTGACCGAGTAGTACGACAGGTGCTCGTGGTAGATCGTGTCGAACTGGTTCTCCTCCAGCAGGTCCAGCAGGTACGGGACCTCGATCGCGACCAGCCCGTCGGGGGCCAGCACGGCGGTTGCGCCGTCCAGCACGTTGTGCACGTCGTCGATGTGGGCGAAGCACTGGCGGCCGAGCACCAGCTTGGCCTCGCCCTGCTCGGCGTGGATGCGGCGGCCCTGGTCGGCGCCGAAGAACTCGGGCAGCGTGCGCACGCCGCGGGCGTTGGCGATCTCGGCCAGGTTCTCGGCCGGGTCCACGCCGACGACCCGCTGCCCCTGCTCCTGGAAGAGCGCGAGCTGCAGGCCGACGTTGCTGCCCAGCTCGACGACGAGCTCGCCGGGCGCGAGCCCGGCCCGGCGGGTGCACCAGCCGACGATGCGCCGCATGTGGGCGGTCATCTGGTCGGACTCGGAGGTGACGTACACGTAGTGCCGGAACAGCACGTCGGGTCTGATCACGTGCCGGATGGCCATCAGCCGGCAGTTGCGGCACACGATGACGTCCACGGGGTAGGCGGGCTCCTCGGCCGGGAGGTCGGCGGGGTCGAGGAAGCCGTTGGCCAGCGGCACGGACCCGAAGGAGGTGACCTCCAGCCAGTCGTCGCGCCCGCAGACCCGGCACGTGTCAAGACGTCGGACAATGTCCTGCATGGCTTCTCCTCATGATCTTCAGTGGGCGGCCACGGCGAGCTCGCGGTGCTTGAGCGGTTCCCACCAGGACCGGTTGTCCCGGTACCACGCGACGGTCGCGGCCAGCCCGGTCTCGAAGTCGACCGACGGCGCGTAGCCCAGCTCCCGCTCGATCTTGGAGATGTCGAGGGAGTAGCGCAGGTCGTGCCCAGGCCGGTCGGGGACGTGCTCGACCATGTCCCAGCCCGCCCCGCACGCCTCCAGCAGGCGGGCGGTCAGCTCCAGGTTGCTCAGCTCGCTGCCGCCGCCGATGTGGTACACCTCGCCGGCCCGGCCGCGGTCGAGGACCATGCGGATGGCCCGGCAGTGGTCGGAGACGTGCAGCCAGTCGCGCCGGTTGCCGCCGTCGCCGTACAGGGGCACCCGGCGGCCTTCGAGCAGGTTGGTGACGAACAGCGGGATGACCTTCTCGGGGAACTGGTAGTGGCCGTAGTTGTTGGTGCAGCGGGTGATCACGACGTCCAGGCCGAGCGTGCGGTGGAAGGCCAGCGCGAGCAGGTCCGAGCCGGCCTTGGAGGCCGCGTACGGCACGTTCGGCGCGAGCGGCGTCTCCTCGGTCCACGAGCCCTCGGCGATGGAGCCGTACACCTCGTCGGTGGAGACGTGCACGAAACGGCCGACGCCGTGCCGCAGGGCCGCCTCCAGCAGGGTCTGGGTGCCCAGCACGTTGGAGCGCACGAAGCCGGTCGCGCTGACGATCGACCGGTCGACGTGCGTCTCGGCGGCGAAGTGCACGATCGCGTCCTGCCCGGCCACCACCTCGTCGGCCACCAGCGGGTCGGCGGTGTCGCCCTGCACGAAGCGCAGGCCCGGGTGGCCGGCCACCGGGTCGAGGTTCTCCAGGTTGCCGGAATAGGTGAGCTTGTCCAGGACGGTGACCCGCGTGCCCGGCGAGTCGCGCAACGTGGCTCTGACGAACTCCGAGCCGATGAAACCGGCGCCGCCGGTGACCAGGATCCGCAACTGTCCGCCTCCTGTCTGAGGGGTCGACGGCTACCGGGCGGCGGCGGTCAGCCGCTCCAGCTCCGCGACGATGTCGGTCGGGCTCGGCGTGGCCAGCCAGTCCTGGTGGATGGCGGCCGCGCCCTTGGTGAACGAGGGGTCCTTCAGCACGCGCAGCAGCTCGTCGCGGATCTCGGCCGCGGACTGCGTCTGGTGGTTGATCCGCACGCCGGCGCCGCGCGTGGTGACGTACCGGGAGGTCCGGGTCGAGGTGAGCTGTTTCTGGCACTGGAGCTGCCAGTCGATGCCGCCCTCGACGGGGGTGCCGACGAGCCGGTTGTGCTCGTCGGTGTCGCAGACGATCTGCGGGACGTTCATGGCCGAGGCGGCCGCGAAGGTGCCGATCGAACCGTGGTGGATGATCGCCGAGCAGGTCGGCAGGAGCTGGTCGAGCGGCACGTAGTCGAACACGCGCACGTTGGCGGGCAGCGGGCGGTCCAGGTCGAGCAGCTGGTTGGCGTCCAGGGTGGCGACGACCTCGGCGTCCAGGCCGTCCACGGCCTCCATCAGCTTGGCGGTGCGGCCCCAGTCGCCCTTGAAGAACGTGCGCATCGACACGCCCAGCGAGATCGCCACCCGTGGCCGCTCCGGCGGCCGCCGCAGCCACTCGGGCACGACGCTCGCCCCGGTGTAGGGGACGTACCGGACGGGCAGGCGGCGCACGCCGGGGGTGGGCAGGCTCATCCCGGGCGGGAACGGGTCCACCGTCCAGTCGCCGAGCAGCAGGTTGTCGTCGACGGTCACGCCGTACGCGTCGGCCAGCGGGCCGATCACCCCGGTCATGGGGTTGCGCTCGCCGCTGCCGGCGAACCTGTCCGCGGCCCAGGCGGTGTAGTCGGGGGCCAGCAGCGTACGGGCGTGGGCGGCGCCGCAGACCCGGGCCGCCACCGCGCCGCACGGGAACCACGGGTCCCACAGGACGAGGTCGGGCCGCCACTCGCGGGCGAACTCGACGACGGCCCGCACGTCCTGGCGCGGCTCCGGCGGATGGTAGTTGCGCATGGTGAGCAGCGCGAAGTGGTAGAAGACATCCCAGGGCGGGCGTTCCGCCTCGGTGATGCCGAGCGCGGCGACCAGGCGCTCCGACTCCTCGATCGTCGGGATCAGATCGGCGAACCCGGGGTAGCCGCGGTCGTGCACCGACAGCGGCTCGGGCGCGCCGCAGGAGACCGCGGTCAGCCCGGCCGCGTTCACCGACCGGTGGAAGTCGGGCACCGAGACGCCGGTGTCGACGCCCGGCGGGGCCGCCACCACCACCTGGTGCCCGGCCGCCTGCAACGCCCAGGCGTAGGGCACGATCGGCAGGAAGTGCGCCGTCGCGGGGAAGACGGTGAACATCACGCGCATGGCGATCACTCCAGAGGCGAGTCGGGGGCGGCCAGGCCGGCGCGCAGAATCTCGCCGAAGTCGGCCACCATCGTCACGATCGTGCTCTCGGTGAACAGGTTGCTGTTGTAGGCGAAGTTGCCGAAGATCTCGCCGGAGGGGGCGATGTCGAAGGTGAGCAGCGCGCCGTCGGGGATGTCGGTGCCGTTGGGCTGGTCCAGCAGGCGTTCGCGGACCTCGGCGATCTCCAGGTCGCCGACGCGCTCGCCGTCCATGCCGGTGGCGAACTGCCAGACCTGGAGCGCGCACAGCGCCTTGCTCTCCAGCGCGGCGTCGGCCATCAGCTCGGGCGCCTCGGCCACGATCTGCAGGAACGGGATCTCGTTGGCGTAGGAGTCCATGCAGGTCCGGCGGGAGCGCTCGACGACCTGCCGGAAGGTGGCGCAGCCGTCCAGGCCGGTGCGCAGCGGCAGGAAGTTGAAGAACGGCCCCACGGTCTCCTGGAACTCCGGCTGCCCGCGTCCGGAGCTGATCACCGGGACGACCAGGTCGGTGGCCCCGGTGATCCGGCTGAGCAGCACGTTGTAGGCGGCCAGCAGCACCATGAACGGCGAGCTGCGCATCGTCCTGGCGTAGCCGATCACCCGGGCGGAGACGTCCTTGGGCAGCGAGAACCGGTGGACCGGGCAGACCTTGGCCAGCCCGGCCGACCTGGCGTGGTCGGTGGGGACGGCCAGCATGCGCGCCCCGCGCAGCCGCTCGGCCCAGAAGTCGCGGGCGGCCTGGGTCTCGGCGCTGCCGGCCTGCTCCTGCTGCCGTCCGGCGTACTCGTGGTAGGGCCGGGGCTCGGGCAGCTGCGGCACGGCGTGGCCGCGGCGCTCGGCGTAGCGGGTGACGATGTCGCGGATGAGCAGCTGCATGGACCAGCCGTCGCCCGCGGTGTGGTGCACGATCAGCGCGAGCACCGCGTCCTCGTCGTCGAACCGGCCGAGGATAGCGCGCAGGTGCGGCAGTTCCTGGAGGCTGTAGGAGCCGGCCTCGACCTCGGTGAGCAGCTCCTCGGCCCGCAGCGCGCGCTCCTCGGGGGCGGCGGCCGGCAGGTCGACCACCAGCAGCCGGGCCGGCGCGGACGGCTGCCGCACCTGGTACGCCTCCCCCTCCCCCCGGGTGATCGTCATGTTGAGCGCGTCGTGCCGGTCGGCGACGTCGTCCATGGCGAGCTGGAGGGTGTCGACGTCGATGCGGCCGCGCAGGCGCCAGCCGACGACGATGTTGTAGCGGGCGCTGAAGGGCCCCTGGGCGTCGCCCTGGTCGAACAGGCGCAGGAAGTGCTGGGTGTAGGACAGGGGGTACCGGATCGCCGGCGGGGAAATGGTCATGCTGCCGCCTCCGTGCGGGCATCGCGTCGGCCGCTGCGCTGGAGCTCCACGGCCCGGTAGAGGGCGCTGATGTTGCCGCTGCCGAAGCTGCGCGCGCCCAGTCGCTCGATGAGTTCGAAGAAGAAGGTGTCGCGGGGGTGGGTGGAGCGGGCGAAGATCTGGTAGAGCTGCCCGTCGTGGTCCTCGTCCACGAGGATGTCGAGCCGGGCCAGGTCCTCCAGCCGGTACTTCACCGGCCGGACCCGTTCGGCGAGCAGGCTGTAGTAGACGTCGGGGGCGGTCAGGAACTCCACCCCGCGGGCCGCGCTGCCCTCCACCGCGGCCACGATGTCGGCGGCGGCCAGCGCCAGGTGCTGCACGCCCGCGCCGCCGTGGTCGCGCAGGAACTCGTCGATGTGGCCGGGCGTCCTGGTCACGTCCGGCTCGATCAGCGTGAACGTCACCTCGCCGCGGCCGCGGCTGCGGACGACCTTGGTGGTCATGGCCTGCGAGCCGACGGCGATGCGCTCGGCGAAGGTGAGCTCGAAGCCGAGCACCCGCCGGTACCACTCGACGGTGGCGTCGAGCTCCCCGGCCGGGACGCACACGGCCAGATGGTCCACCTCCTGCAGCCCGAGGGCGGAATCGGCCGGCCGCGGCCCGGTGTCGCGGAAGCCGGGCAGCGCCCGCTCCGCCGCCCCGGCCGGGCGCTGCACGAACGTGTGCAGCACGTCGCCGAAGCCGTGGACGGCGGCCGTGACGAAGCCGTCGCGCCCGGCGGGGGCCGCGACCGGACGGGCGCCGCGCCGCACCGCCTCGTGGTAGGCGGCCGCGGCGTCGGGCACGCCCAGCGCGATGTCGGACACGCCGTCGCCGTGCCGGTCGAGGTAGCCGGCGCCGGGATGGTCGGCGGCCAGCGGCTGGGTGAGCACGAACCTGATCCGGTTCGCGCCCAGGGCGGCCGCGCGGGCCCGGTCGTCCCGGGCCGTGGCGTGGGCCGTCAGGCCCAGGGAGCCGGTCAGCCGTTCGGTCTCGCCGTCCAGGTCGCCGACGTAGAAGCCGATGTGGTCCAGGCGCAGGTCGTCGAAGATCGTCGTGGTGGTCATGGGCTATCCGGCGTCCGTCCGGGCGGCCAGACCGCGCGGGCGCAGGTCCGTCCAGTGGGTGGTGACGTACTCGGTGCAGGCGTCGCGGACGGCGGGGCCGAAGGCGACCTCCCATCCCGCGGGCACGTCGGCGAAGGCGGGCCACAGGCAGTGCCGGCCCTCGTGGTTCACCAGCACGCGGAAGGCCGCGTCCCGGTCGTCGAACGGGTTGCTCATCTCGTCCCTCTCACTGGGTGCGCGCGCCGGCCTCTAGCCACTCGTCCAGGCCGGCCACGGTCGCCGCGTCGAACAGGTCGCCGATGGACAGGTTCACGCCCAGCGCCGCGCGGATCCGGCTGACCAGCCGCATCGCCAGCAGCGACTGGACGTCCAGGTCGAAGATGCTGTCGTCCACGCCGACCCGCTCGACGCCGAACACCTCGGCGAACACGGTGCACAGGACCTCCTGGCGGGGGTTCTGCGGCGCGCGGTAGGCCGAGCCGGGCTCGGTGTCGGGGTCGGGCAGGGCCGCGCGGTCCACCTTGCCGTTGGCGGTCAGGGGCAGCGCGTCCAGCACGACGAACGCCGTGGGCACCATGTAGTCCGGCAGCGAGGCGCGCACGTGGGCGCGCAGCGCGGCGGGGTCGGGGGCCTCGGCGGCCGGCACGACGTAGGCGACCAGGCGTTTGTCGCCCTGCCGCGACTGCCCGGCCACGACGGCGACGTGCGCCAGCCCGGGATAGCCGGCCAGCACGGCCTCCACCTCGGCCAGCTCGACCCGGAAGCCCAGGATCTTGACCTGGTCGCCGGCCCGCCCGATGAACTCGATCTGCCCGTCGTCGTTGCGCCGGACCAGGTCGCCGGTGCGGTACATGCGCTCGCCGGGCCCGCCGAACGGGTCGGCGACGAAGCGCTCGGCGGTCAGGTCGGGGCGGCCGTAGTAGCCCCGGGCCACTCCCCTGCCCCCGATGTACAGCTCGCCCTCCAGGTCGCCGGGGACCGGGCTGAGGCGGTCGTCGAGCACGTAGAGCCGCACGTCCCGCATCGGGCCGCCGACCGGCACGGTCGTGCCCAGCTCGGTCCCGGCGGTCAGGGGGGCGTGGGTGGAGAACAGGGTGACCTCGGTCGCGCCGTACATGGCCCGCACGGTCGTCCCCGGGCAGGCGGCCAGCACCTGGCGGACGGCGGCGGGCACGATCACGTCGCCGCCGGTCAGCACCTCGCGGACGCCGGCCAGGCAGTCCGCCCCCTCCTCGGCCACGACCCGGAACAGCCCGGCGGTCAGGTGCAGCCCGGTGATGCGCTCCTCGCGGATCAGCCGGCGCAGGGTGTCGAGGTCCGGCTCGCCGGGCGGCGCCACGACGATCGTGCCGCCGTGCAGCAGCGGCACCCACAGCTCGTACGTCGAGACGTTGAACGCGTACGGCGCGACCATCAGGACGCGCTCGTGGGCGCCGGTGTCCCAGCAGGGGTCGAGGGCCAGGCCGAGCACGTCCCAGTGGGTGACCGCGACGCCCTTGGGGTGCCCGGTCGAGCCCGAGGTGTAGATGACGTAGGCCAGGTCGTCGGGGCCGGTGGCGACGTCAGGGTCCGTGGACGGCTGTGTGGCGGTGGCGGGGTCGTCGTCGGCCAGCAGGGTCGCGGGGGCGGCCGGCAGGCCGGCGGCGGCCTTGGCCCGGTCGGCGACCAGGACGGGCGTCCCGGAGGAGTCGACGATCCACTGCCGGCGGTCGGCCGGGTAGGCGCTGTGGACGGGCAGGTAGCAGCCGCCCGTCTTGAGGATCGCGAGGAGCGTGACGACCAGGTCGGCCGAGCGCTCCATCAGCACCGCGACCGGCGTCTCGGGGCCGGCGCCGAGCCCGCGCAGGCGGTGGGCGAGGCGGTTGGCCCGCTCGTCGAGCTCCCGGTAGGTCAGCCGCACCGGGCCCGCCGACACCGCGACCGCGTCGGGCGTGCGCCTGGCCTGCTCGGCGACGTGTCCGTGCACAGTTGTAGGCGACATCAGCGGGTTCCTCAGTCGTCGTGGAAGATGGCGTGGATGCCGGAGACGCCCGAGAGCATCGTGGCGAAGTCGATCTTGCGGGGGCGGAGCTTGCTGGGGTCGAGGGTCTTCTGCGCCCTGTCCCAGTACTCCTCCTTGTGCCTGGTGCGGTCGTAGAAGAAGCGCACGAAGTCCAGCAGGGAGTTCAGGAACTCGCGGTAGTCCTTCTCGTAGCGGGCCAGCACGGCCTCCTCCGAGGCCGGGTCGGCGAGGATCTCGTCCACCGCGCCGGCCAGCCCGTGGGCGCCGCGCAGCGCCAGGCCGACGCCGGTGGACAGCAGCGGGTCGATGAAGGCCGCCGCGTCGCCCACCAGGGCCCAGCCGGAGCCGTGGAAACGGGTGCAGGTGTAGGACCAGTCGCGGATGCTGCGGAAGCCGCTGACCCGGGTGGCGCCCTCGGTCAGGGCCCGCACCTCCTCGGCGGCGGCCAGCTCCGAGGCGTACAGGTCCTCCAGGCTCTTGCCGGACTTCTTGTACTCCTCGATGGGCGTGACGTAGCCGACGCTCACCGTGCCGTCGTGCAGGGGGATGAACCAGAACCAGCCGGCGGGGCGGTTCTCGGTGACGGTGTCGCCGAAGCGCGTGCCGCCGTAGCGCTTGCACCCCTGCCAGTACGACCAGACGGCGATGTTGCGCAGGTCGTCGTGGTACTCGATGAGGTCGAAGCGGCGGGCCAGCAGGTGCTGCTGCCCGGTGGCGTCGATCAGCAGGCGGCAGCGGGCGGTGCGCTGCTCGTCGTCGCCCTTCACCGCGTACGTGACGCCGGTGACGCGGTCGCCGTCGAACACCAGGTCCTTGACCGTGGCCTCCTCGAACACCGTCGCGCCCAGCTCCCTGGCCCTGGCCAGCAGAAGGGCGTCGAAATCGGCGCGGCGCACCTGGTAGGCGTACTCGTAGTTGGACGCCTCGGCGAAGCGGAAGTCCCAGGTGCCCTGGTTCCTGCCCCACAACAGGGTGCCGCCGTACTTCTTGACGAACCCCATCTGGTCCAGCCGGTCCTTCAGGCCCAGTTCCTCCAGCGTGGGCATGGACCCCGTGATCAGCGACTCGCCGATGTGATAGCGCGGGAACTTCTCCCGCTCCAGCACCAGAACCCGGTGCCCGCGCTGGGCCAGCAGTCCCGCCGTACCCGAGCCGCCAGGGCCTCCGCCGATCACGACAACGTCGAACTCGTCATGAGTATTGATCACCGTGCTCCTCCGTTTCGCCGCTCTGCGACTCGCAGTCAGGGTCACATTCACGTCGCGGGGCCCACATCCTTTGAATTGCTGTCTGAGCTCACGAAACACCGCATTTCACAAGATGTGCGGCGGGGTGGCCGCGTTCATCATGAGGCGAATGAGAACGGTCATCAGCGTCTGGATCGCCGAGCATCCCCTGCCGGACTACCTGGGCCCGATCAGGAGGATGGCCGCCGACTTCGAGGCCGCGCACCCGGACCTCCGGATCGAGATCACCGGGCACGGCTTCCGCGAGCTGCCCGCCGCGGTGGCCGCCGCGGCCGGCCGGGGCGAGCCGCCGGACCTGGCGGAGTACTACGCCACGGCCACCCGGCTCGCGCTGGACACCCGGTCGCGTTCCGGCGCACCGCTGTTCACGCCGATCGAGCGCGCCGTCGGGGGACGCGCGGAGATCCTCGGCGAGCCGGTCGTGCTCGCCGACCTCGAACCGGCCGTCCGCGGCCACTACACCTACCGCGGCGAGCTCGTCGCCGCGCCCGCGACGGCGACCACGGCGGTGCTGCTCAGCAACGCCACCCTGCTCCGCGCGGCCGGCATCGACGCGCCGCCGCGCACCTGGGAGGAGCTGGAGCGCGCGTGCGCCGCCGTACGGGCGCTGCCCGGCGGCCCGCCGCACGGCGTCTCCTGGGCCAACCACGGCTGGCTGTTCCAGCAGGCCGTCGCCGGGCAGGGCGGCCTGCTGGCCGACCACGACAACGGCCGCGCCGGCCGCGCCGGACGGGTGGACCTGGCCTCCAAGGAGCTGCTGGCCTACGCCGCCTGGTGGCGGCGCCTGCACGCCGAGGGCCACTACCTGCGCGCCGGCGAGCCCGGTGACTGGGGCCCGGCGCTGGGGGCGTTCCTGGAGCGGCGGGTGGCGTTCACGGTCGCGTCCTCGGTGGTGGCCGGCATGATCGCCGAGCGCGGGCGGGAGGCCGGGTTCGAGGTGACGGCGAGCCCGCTGCCGCACAACGAGAGCCTGCCGCGCGCCGGGCACCTGGTCTCCGGCCAGGCGCTCTGGCTGACCGACGGGCTGCCGCCGGAGCGGCGGGACGGCGCGCTGGCGTTCGTCCAGCACCTGCTGAGCGCGGGCAACGCGGCGCGGTGGCACCGTGAGGCCGGTTTCCTGCCGGTCACCAGGGCCGCGGCCGGCCTGCTGGAGGAGGAGGGCTGGTTCGCGCGGCACCCGGTGCACCGGGCCGCGACCGCCCAGCTGCGCGCCGCCGACGGCTCCCCCGCCGCGCTGGGCGCGGTGCTCGGGGACTTCGCCGGGATCCAGGACCTGATGACGCAGGCCATGGCCCGGGTGCTGGACGGCGCCGACCCCGACGACTGCTTCGCCGAGGCGTCGCGGCGGGCTCAGGGCCTGCTCGACGCCTACAACGCCGACTGCCTGGACGGGCGCACCCCGCGCCGCCTGTCCGTGGGCTGAACCACCGCCGCCCTCCGGGCGGCGGCACCGCTCCCACGGCATCCGCCCGTGAAGTGAGCACTTCAGAAGAAGACCGTGCCGGCGGGCGATGCCACGCTCGGACATGGCGATGGGAGTTCCCGTATGTTAAGCCGACGGCGCTTGATCGTTCTCGGTGGCCTGGCAGGAGGCGCCGCGCTCACCCCGGTGTCCCGCGGGCTGTTCGGCGAGCCGGAACAGCAGGCGCAGCAGCAGCACATGATGCGCATGCACGACCACGGCGGCCGGGTCCCCGCGGTCCGCACCGGCGCCACCGCGGCGCCCTTCAGCGTCGCGATGCCGGTGCCCCCGGTGCTGGCCCCCGTGGCCACCCTGCCGGGCATCGACTTCTACCGGCTGTCCATCCAGCAGGCGACCACCCAGATCCTGCCGGGCGTGAGCACGCCCGTGCTGACGTACGGCGGCCAGTTCACCGCCCCCACCATCCGCGCCCGGCAGGGCCGCAGGGCGCTGGTCACCTTCGACAACAGGCTCGGCCACGAGGCGAACGTGCACCTGCACGGCGGCCGCGTGCCGGCGGCCAGCGACGGGTACCCGATGGACCTGATCGCCGACGGCAAGTCGAAGACCTACGACTATCCGAACGCGCAGGCCGGCGCCACGCTGTGGTACCACGACCACACCCACCACATGGAGGCCGAGCACGTCTACCGCGGCATGCACGGCTTCTACCTGGTCGAGGGCGCCGACGAGCAGCAGCTCGGCCTGCCGTCCGGGGCCTACGACGTGCCCATCCTGCTGCGCGACGCGCTCTTCGACGACCAGGGCGGGCTCGTCTTCGACCCGGCCGACCCCTACAACCGGCCGACGCTGATCGCCAACGGCAAGGCCCAGCCGTACTTCCAGGTCGCGGCCCGCAAGTACCGGCTGCGCCTGCTCAACGGCTCCACGCACCGGATCTTCGAGCTGTCGCTGAGCAACGGCGCCCAGATGACGCAGATCGCCACCGACTGCGGGCTGCTGGCGGCGCCGGTGCCGACGTCCAAGCTGGTGCTCTCCTCGGGCGAGCGGGCCGAGGTCGTGATCGACTTCGGCGCGTTCCCGCTGGGCACGCAGATCACGCTGGAGGACGTGAGCGGCTCCGTGCTCCGCTTCGACGTCGTACGGCGGGCCGTCGACCGCAGCCGCGTGCCCAGCCAGTTGCGCGCGATGGTCCCGCTGGCCGCGGCCACGCAGACCCGGCAGCTCACCCTCAGCCTGGACCCGGTCAACATCCAGGCCCTGATCAACAATCGGGCGTTCGACGCCAACCGGGTGGACATGCAGGTCAAGCGGGGAACCAGCGAGGTCTGGGAGGTCACCAACTCCGACACCAACGTCGGGGGCTCCGGCTTCGGCGTCCCGCACAACTTCCACACCCACCTCGCCCAGTTCCGGATCCTGGACCGCGACGGCACGCCGCCGCAGCCGGGCGAGGCGGGATGGAAGGACACGGTGCTCATCCAGCCGGGCGAGACCGTGCGCTTCCAGGCCAGCTTCGGCGACTACCTGGGGCGATACGTCTACCACTGTCACATGTTGGAGCACTCGGCCATCGGGATGATGGGCCAGATGGAGATCGTCAACTAGTTCCTCAAGGAGGACTGCATGAGCACCACGAACAGCACGTCCGCCGTCGGCCGGTCCACCGGCCGCGGCGTCAACATCGCCCTCTGGGTCGCCCAGGTCCTTCTGGCGTTCCAGGTCGGCCTGGGCGGCGTGCTCAAGCTCGCCGGCGACCCGACCATGGTCGCCATGTTCGAGGACATCGGCGCCGGCCAGTGGTTCCGCTACGTGGTCGGCGTGCTGGAGATCGCCGGCGCGATCGGGCTGCTGATCCCGCGGCTGAGCGGCGTGGCCGCGCTGGCGCTGATCGGCCTGATGATCGGCGCGGCCGGCACCAACGCGATCGTGCTGGGCGGCGTCCCCGTGATCGAGGCCGTCCTGCTGGTCGTCCTGGCGCTGGTCGTCTGGGGCCGCTGGTCCCGGGTCAAGGCGTTCTTCGGCGCCAAGTGAGCCAACCCCCGCCCGGTACGCGATCGGCGTACCGGGCATCGACCTGTCCCGTGGAGGGAACATGACAGAGACGGCCAACCCGCAGAACCAGCTCCCCACCCCCGACCCCTCGCTGCAGACCCTGCAGCCGCTGGTCGGCACGTGGGAGATGACGGGCAAGGACTTCGGCACCGGCGAGGCGACCGGCGGCCGGCTCGTCTTCGAGTGGATGGACGGCGGCTTCTTCCTCGTCCAGCGCGTCGAGATGAGCCACGGCGGCGGCACGATGACCGGCGTGGAGTACATCGGCCACGACCCCGAGAGCGGCGCGCTGCGCTCGCACTACTTCGACAGCACCGGCAACAACTTCGTCTACGTGTGGAAGCTCGACGGGCGCGACCTCCACATCTGGTTCGGCGCGGAGGGCTCGCCTGCCGGGTTCACCGGCGCCTTCAGCGAGGACGGCCGGACCATCAGCGGCCGGTGGGAGTGGCCGGGCGGCGGCTACGAGGCCACCATGACCCGGGCGGGTTAGCCGGACCGATCTCGTGACGGCCGGGACCGGCCCCCACGGGCCGGCCGCCGCCCCCCGTCCCGGCCGGCTGCTCACTCCAGGCGGCCCCGCCCGGCTGCTCACTCCAGGCCGTCGCCGCCCGGTGCTCACTCCCGGCCGTCGCCGGGGCCGGCGGCGGGGCGGGTGAGGCGGACCATGGCCCGGTACAGGGCGGTGGGCGCGGGGGTCGGCTCCAGCGGGGGCAGGTCGGCGCCGGGGGCGGCGTAGGCGCGCAGCATCTGGCCGACGAGGCGGCGCCAGGTGTCCGGGGCGGCGTCCCCGGTGGCGGCGATGACCCCGGCGTTGGCCATCAGCAGGATGACCATGTCCTGGTCGGTGAAGTCCGCCCGCAGCCGGCCGGTGGCCTTGGCGCGCTCGATGAGGTCGAGGAAGCCCTGGTAGGCCGCGGCCCGGCGCTTCTCCAGCGCCTTGGCCGCGGGGAAAGTCATGGCCAGCACGTCGGCGAAGCCCCGGTCGGCGGCCTGCATGGCGCACACGGACCGGACGTAGCCGACGAAGCCGTGCCAGGGGTCGGGGTCGGCCAGCGCCTCGGCGACGGCGGCGGCGTAGGCGTCCATGCGGTCGGCGAAGACGGCGTTGATGAGCTCCTCGCGGGTGGCGAAGCGGCGCGACAGGGTGGCCTTGCCGACGCCGGCGGCACGGGCGATGCAGGCCATGGAGACGCCGAGGCCGTGGCTGGCGTACAGGCGGCGGGCGGTGGCCACGATGCGTTCGCGGTTGCGTTCGGCGTCGGCGCGAAGGCCCGGGCCGGGCTGCTCACCTGAGGCATCGGCGCGAAAGCCCGGGCCGGGCTGCTCACCTGAGGTGTCGGCGGGATGATCCATGCGCCCATCCTACCCAAGTGGAACGACCTACCCGTTTTTCTTGCTACGCTGACGGCACGAAACGGGTAGCCCGTTCCACTTTTCTGAGAGGTGCAGCTCATGCGTGCTGTCATGATGAACTCCGTCCCCGCCGACCCGGCCCTGGCCGATCTGCCCGTCCCGCGGCCGGCGGCCGGCGAGGTGCTGGTGAAGGTCGCGGGCTCCTCGGTCAACGGCTTCGACGTGGCCGTGGCCGCCGGCTATCTGCAGCAGGCGATGGAGCACCGGTTCCCGCTGGTCGTGGGTAAGGACTTCGCCGGCACCGTCGAGGCGCTCGGCGAGGGCGCCGAGGGCTTCACCGTCGGGCAGCCGGTCTTCGGCGTGGTGATGAAGCCGTTCCTCGGCCCCGGCTCGATGGCCGAGTACGTCACCGTGTCCGCCGGTTACGGCATCGCCCCGCTCCCCCAGGGGCTGACCGCCGCCGAGGCGGGCGCGCTGGGTCTGGCCGGCACCGCGGCGCTGGACAGCCTCGACGCCGTCGCCCCGGCCGACGGTGAGACGGTGCTGATCTCCGGCGCCACCGGCGGCGTGGGCGCGCTGGCCGTGCAGCTGGCCGCCGCCCGCGGCGCCCGGGTGATCGCCACCGCCCGTCCCGGCGCCGAGGCCGACTTCGTCGCCGGGCTCACCGACGCCAAGGTCGAGCTCGTCGACCACGGCGGCGACCTGGCCGCGCAGGTCCGCGCGCTGGCCCCGGCGGGCGTGGACGCCGTGCTGCACCTGGCGGGCGACGGCGCCGAGCTGGCGGGGCTGCTGCGCGACGGCGGCCGGCTCGCCTCGACCCTCGGCCTGACCCAGGACGCCGTCCAGGACGCCGTCCAGGATGCCGCGGTCACCGTGCACACCGTCATGGCCGATCCGAACCCGCGGACCCTGACCGAGCTGGCCACCCGGGTCGCGGCGGGCGCGCTGCGCGTGCCGGTCACCGCCACCTACCGGCTGGAGCAGGCCCCCGAGGCGTTCGCCGCCTTCCGCGCGGGCACGCTCGGCAAGATCGCCGTCACCTGCTCCTGACGTCCCCGGCCTGAAGGCCCGGGACCGTCCTCACCCCTCGACCGGCCACGCCGGGGCGCATCGCCCCGGCCACCCCCCGCTTTCGCGAAGGAACCCGTGATGAACATCGCCCTGTGGATCGTGCAGGCCGTGCTCGCCCTCCTGTTCGGGCTCGCCGGACTCACCAAGTCCACGCAACCCAAGGAGAAGCTGGAGCCCAGACTGCCCTGGGCCGAGGACTTCTCCGCCGGCGCCGTCCGCCTCATCGGCCTCACCGAGCTGGCCGGCGCGCTCGGGCTGATCCTGCCCGCGGTCACCGGCGTCGCGCCCCTCCTGACCCCGCTGGCCGCGGCCGGCCTGGCCGTGGTGATGGTGCCGGCCGCGCTCGTGCACGTCCGCCGCAAGGAGCCCGGCGCGATCGCCGTCAACGCGATCCTGTTCCTGCTGGCCGCGTTCGTCGCCTGGGGGCGCTTCGGACCTCACCCCTTCTGAGCACCCCTAGACCGGGACGCGCGGGCTCTCGGCCGCCCGGCGTGGCTCGGCCTCGGCGCGCCGGGCCACCAGGCGTTCGCGCAGCCGCATCGCGGGCAGCTCGACCAGGTAGTAGCTGACCGTCGCGACCGCGACCGTGCCCACGAGCACGACCGCCAGCAGCTCCCAGAAGCCGGACTTGCCCATCACCATCGGCATCGGCACCGGCGGCGCGCCGAAGACGCTGCCGTTCTGCAGCCAGAGGTACTGCAGGATGAAGTGCCACAGGTAGACGCCGTAGGAGATGCGGCCGAAGAAGCGCATCGGCCGGTTGGTGAGCACGGCGTCGATGACCTTCGAGTGCACGCCGGGCACCACCACCGGGGCGATGATCAGCAGCGCGAAGACCAGGAACAGCACCATCTCGGCCATCGCCTCGGGCACGGTGGCGTAGTCGGCCATGCCGGGCTTGCCGAACGGCCGGATGCAGTTGATCACGTAGACGACGGCCGCGCCCAGCCAGAACAGCAGCGGACGGCGGGCCACCAGCCGGTAGAAGGCGGGCGTGGTGTCCTTGGCCTCCGCGTACGCCGACAGGATCGCCAGGCCCATGCCGATGGCCAGGAAGCCGGTGAAGCCGATCACCCAGAAGTACTCGTACGGGAAGGGGCCCATCGACTCCAGGTGCGTGTACGCCGTCCAGGCCAGGCCGACGAGCACGAAGACGCCCAGCGGGACCAGCAGACGGCGGGCCTTGGCGCCGGGGTCGGCGGCCTTCCTGGCGTACCGGTCGAAGATCCAGGCCAGAATGGGCAGCGCCAGGTAGAAGGTGACCTCGGCGGGCACGGTCCAGGTGGGCTCCAGCCCGGCGTAGCCCGCCTCGGGGCCCGGCACGTAGTAGTGCATGAGCAGCAGGGGGCTGAGCACGTACCACAGGCCGTCGACGCTCTTGAGGTTGAGCAGCAGCAGCGCCGCCACGGCCACCAGCCAGTACGCGGGCAGGATCCGCAGCATGCGCTTGATCAGGTAGCCCTTGAGCTCAGGACGCGACGTGCCGACGATCGTCGCCCTGGCGAACGGCCGGTACAGCAGCAGGCCGGACATCACGAAGAAGGGCGGCAGCAGCACGTTGAGCCCCTGGATCAGCACGGGCCAGATGCCGACGGACGGTTTGTCGTAGAAGCCGATGACGCCGGCGGCGAAGGCGACGTGCACCACGATCACGCCCAGTGCCAGATATCCGCGCAGCCCGTCGAGCCGAGGGGCACGTTTGCCGGGGCCGCCCCTCTTGATGATCTCCGGTGAGGTCATGGCATGTTTCCTCGCAGTTCGCTCGCTGATGGGGCTCGGCACCCCCTCGGCGCCATCGTCACGCGGGGCCGCGGGCGGCCGCATCTCGTGTCGTGCTGAATTCCCCGTGCCGCCGGACGGCCTTTTCCACATCTTCCGGAATGCGTTTCCGGCGAATTGCAGGAAGCGGTCCCGGCGGGGCAGGTAGCTGCCCGGGAATGCCCTGTCGCCCGTCCCCCGGGAGGCGCATCGTTGGGGCCATGAGAGAAGACACCGTCCTGACGTACTCGTCCTACCTGGCGCTGGAGGAGATCCTCACGGCGCAGCGACCGGTTTCCGAGAGCCATGACGAGACCCTGTTCATCATCGTCCACCAGGTGTACGAGCTGTGGTTCAAACAATTGCTGCACGAATTCGCCGAGCTGCAACTCGAACTCGCCGGCGGATTCACCGCGCACGCCATGCGGACTTTGCACCGGTCCTTGAAGCTGATGCGGCTGGCGGTCTCCCAGATGGACGTCATGGAGACGATGACGCCGTTCCAGTTCGCCGCCTTCCGCGGCAAGCTGGGCACCAGCAGCGGCTTCCAGTCGGCGCAGTTCCGCGAGATCGAGGCGGTGCTGGGCCGGCGCGACGAGCGCATGCTGCTCGGCCAGGCCGAGGGCAGCCCGGCCCGCGCCCGGATCGAGGCGGCGATGGCCAGGCCCACGCTGTACGACTCGCTGCTGACGTACCTGTACCTGCGCGGCTACGAGGTGCCGCAGGACCGGCTGCACCGCGACGTACGCCTGCCGCTGGAGCCGTCGGAGCCGGTGCAGGACCTGCTGCTGCGGGTCTACCGGGACGACACCGGCGCGGCCCAGCTCTGCGAGCGCCTGGTGGACCTGGACGAATGCCTCCAGGAGTGGCGGTACCGGCACCTGAAGATGGTCGAGCGCACCATCGGCGCCCGGCCGGGCACCGGCGGCTCCAGCGGCGGGGCGTACCTGCGGGCCTCGCTGACGCCGGCGTTCCCCGACCTGTGGGCCGTCAGGAGCATGGCATGAACGACATCTCGGGACGCCTGGCGCCGCACTACTCGGCCTTCCGCGCGGCCGACCGGCTGCTGCTCACCGGCCACTCCCACCAGGCCTGGCCGGACGTGGCGCTGGCCGGGCAGATCGAGGCGTTCGACGACGCCGCCCGGGACGTGGACGACAAGTGGGCCGCCGCGTTCAAGAAGGCCGACCGGGTCAGGGAGGGGTTCCGCCTCTTCCTCGGCGACCCGTACGCCGAGCTGGCCCTCGGGTCCAGCACGCACGAGCTGGTGCTGCGCTTCCTGTCGGCGCTGGACCTGCGCGGCCGGCCCCGGCTGGTCACCTCCGGCGGCGAGTTCCACACGCTGCGGCGCCAGCTCGCCCGGCTGGCCGAGGAGGGGGTGGAGGTGGTCGTCGTCCCGCCGGAGCCGGTGGGCACGCTGGCCGCGCGGCTGGCGGACGCGGCCGACGGGCGCACGGCCGCCGTCCTGGTCTCGGCGGTGCTGTTCGAGACGGCCAGGATCGTGCCGGAGCTGGACGCGCTGGCCGCCGCCTGCCGCCTGCGGGGGGCCGAGCTGCTGGTGGACGCCTACCATGCGCTGGGCGTGGTGCCGTTCTCGACGGCGGGCCTGGAGTCGGCCTGGGTGGTGGCGGGCGGGTACAAGTACCTGCAGCTCGGGGAGGGCAACTGCGTGCTGCGGCTGCCGGCGCACGCCGACCGGCTGCGGCCGGTGGTGACCGGGTGGTACTCGGAGTTCGCCGAGCTGGCCGAGGACCCGCGGGCGGGCGGCCGGGTCGGCTACCCGGCGGGGGCGGCCCGGTTCGCGGGGGCGACCTACGATCCGGTGAGCCACTACCGGGCGGCCCGGGTGTTCGACTTCTTCGCCGCGCAGGGGCTGACGCCGCAGGTGCTGCGGGCGGTGTCGCTGCGGCAGCGCGGGCTGCTGGCGGCGCGCTTCGACGAGATCGGCGCGCCCCCGCACGTGGTCAGCCGGGACCTGGACGCCGCGCCCGAGGAGTTCGGCGGGTTCCTGGCGCTGCGCTCGCCGTACGCGGGGCGGCTGCGGGCGGGGCTGGCGGCGCGGGGGGTGCAGGCCGACAGCCGGGGCGACCACCTGCGGCTCGGGCCGGCGCCGTACCTGTCGGACGCGCTGCTGCACGCGGCCATGGACCACCTGGCCGCGGAGGTCCGCTCCCTGACGTCCGGGGCGGCGGCCGGCACGGCGACCGGCACGGCGACCGGCGCGACGGCCGGCACGGCGGCCGGGGCGAGGCGGGCGGCGTGAACCAGAGGGGGCGGCGGCGGCCCACAGCCGGGCACCTGCCCCCGGCCCCGGCCCGGCCTTGCACCCGCCGACGGTCAGGGGCGGAAGAGGGCCGGGTCCATGGGGACGAGCGACGGCGAGACGCGGACCGGGAAGCCGATCTGGTCGAGCACGTCGCGGCGCAGGTCCACCCCGGGCGCGAGCTCCACGAGCTCCAGGCCGCCGGCGGTGACGTCGAAGACGGCCCGCTCGGTGACGACGCGGGCCCACTGCCCGCGCCGCACGCCCTCGCCCAGCCGGTACGTGACGTGCCCGGCCCGCGGGACCAGCTTGCGCACCCGCCCTTCGGCCAGGATCCGCAGCCCGCCGTCGGCGCAGCTCACCCGGAGGCCGTCGGTGGTCAGCGTGCCGGCGAAGACCAGCCGCGTGGCGTTGTGCGCGATGTCCACGAACCCGCCGGCGCCGGGGTTGGCCGCGCCGAACCGGCTGACGTTCACGTTGCCCTCGGCGTCGATCTGGGCGAAGGCGAGCGCGGCGAACGGGCAGCCGCCGCCGTCGATGAAGTCGAACTGGGAGGGCCCGTCGAGCAGCGCCCGCGGCGAGTAGTTCGCCGAGAACTGCCAGCCGCTCATCACGATGCCGCCGAACGAGCCGTGCTCGGTGGTGAACAGGTGCTCGTCCAGGCGGCCGTCGTCCAGCAGGCCGTCCTCGGCCATGGCCAGGACGGCGTCGGAGGAGGCGCCGAACCCGAAGATCGAGGTCTCCCCCGGCCTGACCTCCCTGGCGACCCGGCGGGCGATCACCTTGTCCGGCCCGGACGGCAGCCGCGGCACTCGCGCGACGGCGTCGGGCACGTGCCGCAGGTAGCCGGGGTCGTGCCGTACGCCGGTGGTCATGGGCGCGTCCGGGACCACGACGACCCGGTCGACGAGCGCCCCGGGCACCCGCATCTCCCGCGCAGGCGACGAGCCGGCAGGCACGATCCGCGACACCTGCGCGATCACGGTGCCGCCGCACGCCTTCACCGCGAGGGCGATGGCCAGCGCGCTGGAGAACAGCGGCTGGTCCTCGAAGGACAGGTTGCCGTCGGGGTCGGCGGCGCTCGCCCGGACCAGGCCGGCGTGCAGCGGCCAGGACGGGTAGAACAGGTACTCCTCCCCGCCCAGCTCGACCAGCTCCACCAGGTCCTCCTGGGCCAGGCGGGTGAACCTGCCGCCGCCGTGCCGGGGGTCGGCGTACGTGCCGAGTCCGACGCGGGTCAGGTAGCCGGGGCCGCGCCGGGCCACCTCGCGCAGCCAGTGCATGGCCGCGCCCATCGGCCAGCTGTACGCCTCGACGAGGTCGTTCTGGATCAGCTCGGTCAGGGCCGGGCGGGCGCCGGTCACCGGGTGGCGGGGGTTGATGAACGAGGCGGACACGATGCGGCGCATCAGGCCCTTCCTGGCCACGTGGTCCATGCCGCCGATGCCGACGGCGTCCCCGGTGGCGCAGGGGAAGTAGAAGGTCAGCTCGCGGGGGGCGCCGGTGGCGGCGAAGCGCTCGCCGAGCGCGGCCAGCAGGGCGTCGGGGGTCAACCAGCCGATCACGCCGGTGCTGGCGACGGCCTGGTGGTCCTCGATGAGCGCGACAGCCTCGGCCGCCCCGCACACCTTGCCCGTCCGGCCGGCCGCCGCCGGCTCCGGGGCCTGGTCCGCGGCCTGATCCGGGGCCTGGTCCGGGACCTGATCCGGGGCCTGGTCCGGGACCTGATCCGGGGCCTGGTCCGGGACCTGATCCGGGGCCTGGTCCGGGACCTGGTCCGGGACCGGGGCCGGGGCCTGGTCCTGGCCGGTCATGGGCGGGCTCCGAAGCGGGCCAGGCTCTCGCGGGCCGCGGCGGAGGCGCAGTCGGCGCCGAACATCCAGGTCGTACGCGCGTCGAGCGTCTCGGCGGGCCCGCTCACCGCGTCGGCCAGCGCCCGCTTGGCGGAGGCGACCGCGTGCGGGGGCAGCGCGGCGAGCCCCGCCGCCACCTCCAGCGCGCACGCCAGGGCCTGGCCCGGCGCCGTGAGCTCGTCGGCGCCGCCGATCCCGTGCAGCTCGCGGCCGGTCAGCGGGCGGTCGCCCCAGACCAGCCGCCGCGCGGCGACCGGCCCGACCCGGGCGGCCAGGCTCTGGATGCCCCAGGGCGGCACCCAGCCGAGCCGCACCTCCGGCAGGTGCCAGCGGGCGTCCTCGGCGGTGACCACCACATCGCAGCCGGTGGCCAGCAGGAAGCCGCCGCCGAGCGCGAAGCCCTCGACGGCGGCCACCACGGGGATGCCGAGATGCTGGACGGCCCTGGCCACGCGCCCGGTGTCGGCCTCGTGCCGCACCATGCCCTCACGCGTCATCCCGGACAGCTCCTTCAGGTCCGACCCCGCGCAGAACCCCGGCGGCGCGCCCGTCAGCACGGCGGCGCGCACCCCCGGGTCGTCGTCCAGCTCGGCCAGCGCGCAGCCGAGCGCCGCGACCAGCCCGGACCCGAGCGCGTTGCGCACGCGGGGCCGGTCGAGCCGCAGGACGGCCACCGCCCCGCGGCGCTCGCACGCCAGGCCCCCGTCCGACGGCCGATCCATCAGAACGGGGTGGGCCAGGGGGCCAGCCAGGCGACGTCCACGACGCCGGGACGCAGGTGCGGCCAGGCGGCCACCTCGCGCCAGCCGTGCGCCGTCATGTGCTCGGCGATGCTGTCGAGGGTCGAGCCGCCGCTGTAGCGGGCCGTCACGCTGCCCTCGACGACGGCGAGCCGCAGCCGGCTCAGGTCGGTCCCGGCCAGCACCTCCAGCTCGGCGCCCTGGGCGTCCACCACCAGCACGTTGCAGCCGTGCTGCACCTCGCTGACGGGGATCACCGGGACGACGTCCTGCCGGACGACGGCCATGGGCAGCAGCGGCGGCAGCATGCTGGACTGCTTGTCGTAGGGGGTGACGTTGAGGGTGGCCTGGCCGCGTTCCCGGCCGGCGCACGCCGCCACGACCTCGCGGGCCGGGTGGCCGTGCTCGGGCTCGGGCAGCCCGGCGGCCAGGTGGTGCAGCCGGAGCTGCTCGCGCAGCGCGGGCAGGTGGTCGCCGTTGGGCTCCATCATGACCAGGCGGCGGAAACCGCACCTGGTGAGCGCCTCCACCTCCTGGCCCCGGTGCGCGCCCACCTGGATCACCCCTTCGGCCGGCAATCCCAGCTTGTCCAGCAGGTCGGGCAGGTGATCCTCCCATCGGGCGCTCACCCGCTCCGGTGCGACAGTCTGGTTGCGCATCTGGTCGTCTCCTCCCGGTGAACCGCTCAGGGCAGCGTCATCGTGGTCATCGTCGGTCGCGGCCGCGCGCCGCCGCATCTCGTGGATTGCGCGGTACGGCCGCCCGCCGCCGTGCTCGGTCGCCCGGGCTCGCCGTCCGGCACCGCCGCGCGGCGAGCAATCCGCGAGGTGCGGGACGGCCGCGCGGCGGACCACGATGGACGCGGCGACCGAAGGGAGGGCCCATGCGGCGAACTCGTGACCGTGACCTGAACGCCTACCTCGACCGGCTGGACGTCGGCGACCCCGGCGAGCCGTCGCTCCCGGCGCTGCGCGCCCTGCACCGCGCGCACGTGGAGCGGGTGCCGTACGAGACGTTGGAGGTGCAGCTCGGCCGGCGGATCACCGTGGACCCGCGCGAGTCGGTCGAGCGGGTGCTGCGCGGGCGCGGCGGCTACTGCGTGCAGCTCAACGGGGCGTTCGCCACGCTGCTTACCGCGCTCGGCTACGACGTCACCTGGCATCGGGCCGGGGTGCAGGCCGCCGTCCGGGCGCCCGCCTCGCCGGCGTCGTTCGCGCCGCACCTCGCGCTCACCGTCGCCCTCGACGGGCAGGACTGGCTGGTGGACATCGGGCTCGGCGACGGGCTGCACGAGCCGCTGCCGCTGCGGGCGGGGACGTACCGGCAGGGGCCGTTCGAGTTCCGGCTGTCCGCCTCGGACGTGGAGCCCGGCGGCTGGCGGTTCGACCACGACCCCCGCGGGTCGATCGCCGGGCTGGACGTCGAGCGGGCGCCCGCCGAGCCCGGGGACTTCGTGGAGTGGCATCCGTACCTGTGCACCTCGCCCGAGTCCCGGCTGGTGCGGGCCGCCGTCGTGCTGCGGCGCGACGCGACGGGCGCCGACTGCCTGGTGGGCTGCATGCTGCGCCGGGTCGGCGCGGACGGCAGGACCGAACGGGAGCTGTCCACCCGGCGGGAGTGGTTCGAGGCCCTGGAGGAGGTGTTCGGGCTGCGCCTCGACGACGTCAACGGCGCCGAGCGCGAGGCCCTGTGGACCAAGGTCCGCGACGCCCACCTGTCCTGGCAGTCCCGCCGCCGCACCCCCGCCGCCTGACCCCGCCCGCTGGTTTTCCGATCAGCGGGCGGATCTCGCCACGGCGGCCGGGGTGACCGGGGTGAAGAGGTTGACGAGATTGCCGTCGGGGTCGCGGAACAGCAGCGACCGGTTGCCCCAGGGCATCGTGGTGGGCTCGTTGACGAAGTCGGTGACGAAGCCGGTCAGGTTCTCGTACACGCGGTCCACGTCGTCCACCAGGAACTCGACGATCACGCTGTGGTTGTCGGCCGGGCGGGAGGAGCCCGGGGCGAACAGCGGGACGGTGCGGGTGCTCGCGATCGCCAGCGTGGCGGTGCCGGTCCTGATCTCGGCGAAGTCCTCGGTGGACCAGGTCGCCGGGGTCCCGGTGGCCTGCTCGTAGAACCCGGCGAGGCGGGCGACGTCGTCGGTGATGATGCGGATCGATACGAAGTTCATGACGTTCCTTCAGTGTTCGTGCAGCTCTTGGCACCCCGCACGGTACGACTGATACTGGACGGATTCGGTCCACTATTCGCCATAGGCTCGTATTCATGTCGCCACCCACCGGTCGTGTGCTCACGCTCCTGGAGTTGTTGCAGTCGGGCGGCGTCCGGACGATGGCCGAACTGGCCGACCGGCTCGGCGTCGACGGCCGTACCGTGCGGCGGTACGTCGGTCAGCTCGTCGACCTCGGGCTGCCGGTCGAGTCGGTGCGCGGCCGTTACGGCGGCTATCGTCTCGCCCGCGGTTACCGCCTGCCGCCGCTCATGCTCGACGACGACGAGGCGCTGGCCGTGCTGCTCGGCCTGCTCGCCAACCGGCGCACGGCGGGCGACGCCGGGGACACGGCGAGCGACACTGCGAGCGAGACGGCGGCCGCGAAGATCCGCCGGGTGCTGCCCGAACGGCTCGTCCGCCGGCTCGACGCGCTCCTGGAATCCCTCGCCTTCACCGGCCCGCCCGGCGGGCCCGCCGGGCCGGACGCCGCCGTCCTGCTCACGATCGCCGACGCCGTACGCCACCGCCGGCCCGTCTCGATCCGGTACGCCGACCGCACCGGCCGGCGCAGTGACCGCACGCTGCACCCGTACGGGATCGTCAGCCACGCGGGCCGCTGGTACGTCACCGGCGAGGACCCCGGCCTCGGCGAGAACCGGACCTTCCGCCTCGACCGCGTCGCGGACGCCCGGACCCTGCCCGGCTCGTTCGAGGCGCCGGCCGGCCCGGATCCGGCGCAGCGCGTCCTGTCGGGGTTCGCCACCGCGTCCTACCGGCACGAGGTGACCCTGCGGATCCACGGGACGGCCGAGCAGATCCGCGCCCGCCTGCCCGCCGCCGTCGCCACCATGGAGGAGATCACCGACGACCCCGCTCTCGACCCCGCTGACGCCCTCGCCGTCGAGCCCGCTGCGCAGACCGCTGACGAGCCCGCTGCGGAGGCCGCTGGGGAGGCCCGTCCGGCGGGTGGGCGCTGGTGGCGGGTCGAGCTGCGGGTCGAACGGCTCGACTGGCTGCCCGCCGTGCTCGCCGCGCTCGACCGCCCGTTCGTCATCGAACGTCCCGCCGAACTGCGCGACCTCGTCCTCGCCGTCGCCGGCCGCCTCGCGTGCCGCGCCCGCCGAGCCTGACCGCCCGGCGTCACACTCCGACGAAGCTCACCGTCTCCGCCAGGTCCGCCCGCCCCGTACGCAGCCGCGTCTGTTTCGCCGGAAATGAAACCTACGGTGCACTGGTGTCGTCCTGGCTAGCGTGGCGGAGTGCACACAGTGATCACGCGAGACGGCCGCACCCTTGCCGTGGAGCAGTGGGGCGTCCCCGACGGGACACCCGTCTTCTACCTGCACGGCACCCCCGTGGGACGCCTGGCCCGCCACCCCGACGACTCCTTGTACACCAGGCTCGGCATCCGGCTGATCACCTTCGACCGCCCCGGCCTCGGCGGCTCGACGCCGCTGCCGGGGCGGCGCGTCGTGGACGGCGCGGACGACGTCGCCGCCGTGGCCGACGCGCTCGGCCTGGACGAGTTCGCCGTCTACGGGGTCTCCGGCGGCGGGCCGCACGCGCTGGCGTTCGCCGCCCGCCACCCCGGCCGGGCGGTCCGGGTCGCCACGCTGGCGGCGCCGGCCCCGCGCGACGCCGAAGGGCTGGACTGGACGGCCGGGATGATGGAGGGCAACCGACGCAGCGCCGCCGTCGCCCTCCAGGATCGCGACGCGATGATCGCCCACCTGGGGGCGGACTCGTCCGGGCCGCCGCAGTTGCCGCCGTTCGAGGCCGCCGTCCTGACGCGGCCCGAGGTCAGCGCCATGTTGGCGGCCGCCTACGCCGCGGCGGTCCGTCCCGGCCTCGGGGGCTGGGCCGACGACGTCATCGCCCTCTTCGGCAGGCCCTGGGAGGTGGACCCCGCCGCCATCACCGTTCCGGTCCGGCTGTGGCACGGCGAGCTGGACGGGGTCGTGCCGGTCGCGCACGCCCGCTGGCTCGCCGCCCGGATCCCCACCGCCACCCTCACCGTCCAGCCCGACGCCGGGCACGCCGGGCACTTCGACGCCACCCCCGCCACGCTGGAGTGGCTGCTGCACGGCGACGAACCCCTCCGCGACCAGGACGAGATGGCGGCCGCCACGACATAGGCGGCCCGCCGTCAGTGAGGGATGGTGTCGATCAGTTCCCGGGCGCCCTGGCGGAGCAGCGCGACAGCGACGGAGGTGCCGAGCGTCGCCGGGTCGAGCGGGCCGGCCCACTCGTGCGCGTCGAGCACGCGCTTGCCGTCGGGGGAGAAGACCCGGGCGCGCAACGACAACCGGCCGTCGCGCTCGGCGCGGGCGTACCCGGCGATGGGCGAGTTGCAGTGGCCCTGGAGCACGTGCAGCAGCATGCGCTCGGCCGTGATCTCCCGCCACGTGTCGGCATGCCCCAGCCCGGCGACCGCGTCGACGGTCGCCGGGTCGTCCTCCCGGCACTGCAGGGCCAGCACGCCCGCGCCGATCGGCGGGCACATCGTCTCCAGCGACAGCGCCTCGGTGATCCGTTCCGGCCGGCCGATGCGCTCCAGCCCGGCCACCGCCAGCAGCAGCGCGTCGGCCTCCCCCGCGTCCAGCTTCTCCAGGCGCCGGTTGGCGTTGCCGCGCATCGGCACGCAGCGCAGCTGCGGGTGGGACGCGGCGAGCTGGGCCACGCGCCGCACCGACGACGTGCCGATCCGGGTGCCCTCGGGCAGCGCGTCCAGCTTCAGGCCGCCGGGGTGCACGAGCGCGTCGCGCAGGTCGTCACGCTTGAGGAAGGCCGCGAACACCGTGCCGGCCGGCAGCGGGCGGTCGGCGGGCACGTCCTTCATGCAGTGGACCGCCAGGTCGGCCTGGCCGGCCAGGAGCGCCTCGTCGACCTCTTTGGTGAAGGCGCCCTTGCCGCCCAGCGCCGACAGCGCCCCCTGCCACCGGTCGCCGGACGTGGTGACCGGGACGACCTCGGTGCGGATGCCGGGATGCCGGTCGGCCAGCTCCCGCCGGACGCGCTCGACCTGGGCGAGCGCCATGGGAGACGAACGCGTCACGATGCGGATCAGCTCGGGGACGGCCATCCCCCGATCGTAGGGCGTCACCTCCGTGCCGCGCGGGCTGATTCCGGAGCTCGCCATGGATGGCCCGCCGAAGGGATGGCGGCTTAGGGTACGGATCACCAATTGTCACGGGGGAAGAGGACGGGGACGTACATGATGGCCAATGATCCGGGACGGCCGACGCTGATGACGCGGATGGTCGCGGCGTACAAGGGCGAGGTGCGCGCGGACGAGCTGGAGGCGTACCGGCGGGCGGGGGGCCTGGTCTACACCGAGCTGGAGCGTGCCGAGGAGCTGCGGTTACGCCTGGTCCAGGACGGCGTCAACCTCTGGCACGGCCCGCAGTCCGCCTCCGGGCAGCTGCTGTGCACCTGGAACGCGTTCGTGCTGCAGACCATCGGCGAGCAGCTGCTCGACTCCGACTACAGCGCCGACCCGCGCACCGCGGGCTACGTGCCGCCGGTCACCAGCCGGCAGGTGGCCGCGTGCTTCGCGCAGGTGGAAGGCTGGGTGTCACGCGCCCGGCAGGCGGCCGGCAACACCCGCTATCTGGTCGAGACAGAGCTCCAGCTGCCCGCCGACCTGCCCGAATGGGCCGAGGCGGACCCGTGCCCGCTGCCCCACCTGCACGGCATGCTGGCCGCCACCCGCGCGATCCGCCGGCACGCGGAAGTGGCCTTCGGCGTGTTCGAGCAGACCGTCGCCGACGCCCACGACCACCAGGCCGACCTGCAGCGGCTGCGCCAGCTCGTGGCCGAGGCCGCCACCGCCGCCGACTACGCCGAGGGGCTGCTCAAGGCCGATCCGCAGCCGAGCCTGCACGAGGCGATCGAGCAACGGCTGCAGCGGTCCCTGGAGCTCTACTACCACGTGGGTCAGCTCATCGCCATGCCCAGGCACATCGCCACCTACCAGAGCACCGTCACCAGGCCCGCGGCGACGTACAAGTCCCTTGAGGCGAATCTGCGCGACCTCGACCCGTGGTGCCTGACCGACCCGCAGCGGCGGGACTACTGGCAGGCCGACCCCAAGGCCCGGCAGGCCGTCAAGGAGATGTGGGAGTACGACCCCGACCCGGCCGCCACGCTGCACATCCAGGCGCAGATCGACGCCGCCTTCCGGGACGGCGCCATCGCCTACGCCGTAGACGCGGCGGGCAAGCCGCTCGGCAGCTACTACTGCTGCCCGTTCCCCGCCATCTATTCGGTGCGCAGGCCGGTGGTCATCGCGGGCAGGCTGCTGCGGCCCATGCAGCGCTTCACCTTCGAGGCGTCCGCCGAGGAGATGGAGAGCGGCGGCCCGTTCCGGCGCGAGATCATCGTGGCCGACTTCAAGCCGACGAACGAGATCGACTACTGCGACCCCGACGGGCTCCACGGCGACTAGTGTCATCCGCCTGAAATTCGCCGGCAATATTCAGCGAGGGATTCGAGGATCTCCTCGGCGGATCTCCAGCTCGGCCGGCACGGTGTCGGTGGCGGGCGACCACCTGCCCTTCCAGCGCTACGACCTCAGCGCTGCCGCGGGCATGCGCACGTGGGCGCGGAACGGCTGTTCCGCGCCCACCGTCGATCCATCTGTTTCAGCAGCCGACCGGCGCGTCCACCGTGACGGAGGCAGGGCCGTAGAAGCTGGGCCCGCCGGGACCCACGGGCCCCTGGGACAGCTTGACCTCGGCGCGAACCGTCGATCCGCAGGGGACGGTCGCGGTGGCGCCCTCAACGGTCACGGTGTTGTTCCAGATGCTCACCGACTGCCGCCGGGAGCCGAGGAACAGGCCACCGACGACTTGGCCGGACACCTCCACCTCTGCGCGCTGTGGGGTGATGACTCCGCCGGGTCCAGGCTCCGCGATGCCGGGCGCGCCGACGGTGCCGTATAACCGTGCCTGGGTGCCGGTGAGATCCACGCAGGCCTTGGTGGAGAGGCCCGAGATCAGGACGCTGTCACTGCAGGTGGTCGTAGTCGTGGCAGCGGATGCCGGGCCGCTCAACGCGAGCGCCCCCGCGGCCGCCGCCCCTGCGGCGAGTACCGCGGCTCCACGCTTGACGATCTGCTTCAACGATTTCCCCTTTGATGATCGGGCGTGCGGCCTCGCGCCGCACACGATCAGTAGCATGTCACACATGACATGATGAAACGCTGAGCGCCAGGAGAACTGCACGATAACCACGGGAAAAGGTTTGAGCGTTTAAAATCGGGCAGCCCAAAACCGCAAAATCGGAAAATGAAATAGGGGTCGAAAGCGAAGGCGCAAACCCCGGCCGTCGAGCTCTCGCCCAGAAAGCGTCCGGGCTGCTTCGCGCCGTGCCTCACCTCCGGCATCTCAGCTAAATGCGACCGATACAGGGAGTGGCGCTCACCTCCGGCTGGGAGAGGAGCTCTCACCTCGCATTCAATTCATTTCCCATTCATCTGCAAGAGCGCTTCGCGACTCTCGGTTCCGCAGGCAAGCGGCGACGGTGGAAGCGGGTCACGTGGGCATGCATTCAGAAGACCCGGCCATTCTGCGCGACATCGTGACCGCCGAACTCGGGCGCGCGGGCGCACAGGACTGGTCGATCGTCGAGGACAACCTCTGGTGCAAGGTCACCCCCGACGCCTACCCGATGCCCGACCAGGGATGGAAGCTGCACGTCTCCGCGACGATGCTCTCCGCCCCGCTGGCGCTCGCCCGCGTCTCGCGAGTACTCGCCGAGGCCCGTTGCGCCTTCAAGTTTCCCGCCCGGCTGAGCGACTACTGGAAACTCCTTGAGCCGCACTGCAGCCGGGCGCAGGCCGGGAAGTTCATCACCGTCTATCCCCTCGACGACGCCGCGTCGGTACGCCTGGCCGCCCTGCTCGATGACGCCACCCGCGGACTTCCCGGTCCGGTGATCCTTTCCGACCG
Organism: Nonomuraea sp. NPDC049624; assembly: GCF_040675255.1. Taxonomy (NCBI): domain Bacteria; kingdom Bacillati; phylum Actinomycetota; class Actinomycetes; order Streptosporangiales; family Streptosporangiaceae; genus Nonomuraea; species Nonomuraea sp. NPDC049624. Next base: position 250,995 of record NZ_JBFAOR010000009.1, read on the forward strand.
TCCGTACCGGGCGGGCGGGATCGTCCACTACCGCTACGGCGCCTTCAGCGGGCACCGCGTGCTCGGCAACGACGGGTTCTACGAGATTCGGCTGCGTTCGCCGCAGGGCCGGCTCGTTCCCGACGAACGGCGGCCCAGCTTCTCCCCGCCGCCGTTCGCGACCTGCCCGTTCGAGGTTCCGGTGGCGAGCCGGCGCCCGCGGGCGTCTGCGGTGATGCTCAATGACCGGTTCATCGTCCGTAAGGCCGTACGGCATGCCAACCGGGGCGGCGTCTACCTCGCCGAGGACACCGCCACCGGCCACGAGGTCGTCGTCAAGGAGGGGCGTCCGCACGCGTGCGCCGATCTGAGCGGCCGCGACGCGCGGGATCGGATCGCGGCCGAACGTTCCTGCCTGGAAGCCCTCGCCACGGCCGGGATCACACCGGCCGTGGTGGACTTCTTCGAGCAGGGCGGCCACATCTTCCTCGTCGAGGAGCTCGTGCCGGGGATCACGCTGCAGCGCTGGTCGGACGAGAATGCCGGGCCACTGGGCGAGGACGGCTTCGGCAGCGCGCCGGCGCAGGTCCTGCCCATCATCAGCCGCCTGACCACGTTGCTGAAGGCGCTGCACGGCCGAGGCTACGTGTTCGGCGACCTGTCGCCGAACAACGTGATGCTCTCGCCCGGCGGTGAACTACGGCTCATCGACCTGGAACACGCGGCCGTGCCGGGCACCACCGTCATGGTGGGCGGGACTCCGGGCTACCTCGCCCCGGAGCTGGCGGGCCACACGGGGGAGTTCCGGCCCGCCCCGCACGCGAGCGCCGACCTCTACAGTCTCGGCGCGATGGCGTACTTCCTGGCGGTCGGCGCCCACCTGGACCCGCCGGGCCCCGGCCAGGCGGCCAGGGTGGCAGCGGTTGCCGCAGCCAACCCCACGCTCGCCCTGCTGCGACCGCTCGTGGAGGGCCTGCTGGCGACAGAACCGGAACGGCGCTGGTCGCTGGACAGCTGCCTCCGCTTCCTCACCGCTCCCGCCCCGGAGCGGGCCGCCCCCCACCACCGGTCCCGGCCGCCGCAGCGGATCGGCCGCCTGATCGACGACGGGCTCGCGCACCTGGTGGAGACGATGGACACGAGCGAGGACGCCCCGTCGCCGTGGCCCGACGCCGCCGACGGCATCGAAGCCGATCCGTGCTCGGTCAACGGCGGCGCGGCGGGAATCCTCGGCGTCCTGACACGGGCCGAACCGCACGCGAGGGCGGCTGCCGAACTCGCCCGCTGGTTGAGGCGGCGGCTGGCGGCCGAGGACGTCTGGCCGCCCGGCCTGCACTTCGGGCGCTCCGGCGCCGTGTGGGCGCTGTACGACGCGGCGACGGCCACGGGCGACGCCGAGCTGGCCCGGTTCGCGGTACGGACGGCGCGGCGACTGCCGACCGACCACCCCGGCTCCGACGTGACGCACGGACTGGCCGGATGCGGCATGGCGCTCCTGCACATCGCCCTGGCCTCGGGAGATCTCCCGCTCCGGGACCGGGCCGCCGAAGCCCTCCAGAACCTGCATCAGGCGCGGTCGTACGGCAACGGCCACCCGCAGTGGCCGACGCCGCAGACGTTCGACTCGGGCCTGGCCGGGGCCAACCACTTCGGTTTCGCGCACGGCATCGCCGGCATCGGGACCGCGCTGCTCCACGCGGGCCGGGCCCTCCACCGGCCTGACTGGACGGCGACCGTCCACGAGATCGCCCGCGCCCTCTACGAACACGCCGAAGTGGACGGCGACACCGCCTGGTGGCCGACGCAGCGCGGCGACCTGTCCACGGTGCGCCCGCGCCGGCCGCACTGGTGCAGCGGCTCCTCCGGGATCGGCTCCTTCCTCGTGAGGTACTGGCGTGCCACCGGCGACCCGCCCGCGCTGGACCTGGCGCGCAAGGCCGCGGCGGCCGTGCACCGTACTCGATGGCAGTCAGGGCCGGTGCCGTGCCACGGACTGCCCGGCGACGGTGAATTCCTGCTCGACATGGCCGACTTCACCGGTGACGACCACTACCGGCGGTGGGCGCGAGATCTGGCCGGCTGCCTCGAAATCCGTGCGGCCGATCGTCGCGGCCGCCTGCTCGTCCCCGGACCCCAGGGAGACTTCCCGCCGACCTTTCTCGCCGGTACGGCGGGGATCGTCGCCTTCCTCATCCGACTGCGCGACCGGTCCGCCCGGTTGTGGCTGCCGGAGGAGGCCCCCAGGCTCGCCGCTCCCGCAGCGGGACGGCGATGACAGACGGCCGCGCCACTGGCGGCCCCGGCATTCACAAGGAGGTGACGACCATGTCCTTCGACGTCGAGGACCTGCAGGCGCTCCAGGAGCTCGAGCCCGGCGCCAACGAGGCGCTCCGGCTGACCAACTGCATCAAGCACTTCGGCTGCACCGACAACTGACAGTCGAACCCGCCCGCCCGGACACGGGCGGGCGGGGCTCTGTTCGATCATCAGACGTTCGATCTACCAGACGTTCGATCTACCAGACGCTCGGTCACCAGACGCTCGATGCAGACAAGGACAGGCCCGGCCCGTGCACGATCGTCCCCTCTTCGCTCCGGAGAAGCCTCCCGCCCCCGGAACCTGGCGCAGGGTCGTGCGGCTGTTCATGCCGCACCGGCTCGCCATCTGCTTCGTCGTCCTGCTCGTCGTGGCCTACTCCGCGCTGAACGCCGCCGTCCCGTTGCTGACCCAGCTGGTCTTCGACCGGGCGCTGTTCGGCGCGGGCGGTCCCGACCTGCCGCTGCTCGCGCTGATCGCCGGCCTGGCGGCGGCCACCGCCTGCGCGGTGGGTGTGGTGGACCTCGGCCAGTCGTGGGTGTCGGCCCGCGTCGCGCAGCAAGTGGTGCACGCGCTGCGCGTGGAACTGTTCGGCCGTCTCCAGCGCATGCCGCTGGCCTTCTTCGCCGCGACACCAGGTGGCGAGATCCAGTCGCGGCTGGCCAACGACACCGCTCAGATCGAGAACGCCGTCAAGGACACCCTGCCCAGCACGCTGTCCGGCGTCATCGGATTCGTGGCCGCCGCCGGCGCGATGGTGGCACTATCCCCCCAGCTCGCGGGTGCCGCCCTGATTCTCGCGCCCATCGTCGTCTGGGTGGCCTCCCGCTCCGGGCGAGCGCTCAAGAACCTGTCGGAGGTCAGCCAGCACTCTCGCGCGCAACTGTCGGCCATCGTGGCGGAGCGGCTGAGCCTGGGCGCCGTCATCCTGGCCAGGGTCCACGGCAGAAGCGCGGACGAGGCCGGCCGATTCGCCACGGAAAGCCGGCGGCTGATCCGGCTCGGAGTACGCTCCGGACTGGTGGCCCAAGGGGTGCTGAGCGCGGGACACGTCTTCTTCGTGTTGACCCCCTATCTGGTGTTCGTGGCGGCGGGCCTGTCCGACGGGATCACTCCAGGCACACTGGTGGCCTTCACCGTGCTGCAGGCCAGGCTCTACCAGCCCCTTTGGCAACTCCTGCACATCTCCACCGAGTTCCGCTCCGCCCAGGGAGCCTTCGAGCGGGTCTTCGACTACCTCGACATGGAGCCCGAGCCGGAGCCCGGACCTGACGCACGACCGGACCCCGTTCCCGGGCCCGGCGCGCTCGCCGTCCATGGGGCCACGTTCCGGTACGCCGCAGACGAGCGGGGCCGCCCGGCGTTGGACGCTGTGAGTCTCGCCCTCCCGGCCGGATCCACCACGCTGGTCGTCGGCCCGAGCGGCTCGGGCAAGACGACACTCGGCCACCTGCTGGCCGGCCTGCACACGCCCACCGAGGGCTCGGTCCGGATCGACGGGGTGAAGATCACCCGTCCGTCGCCCGGACAGATTTGCATCGCCACGCAGGAGCCCTTCCTCTTCCAGGGGTCGATCGCCGACAACCTCCGATACGCCGCCCCCGACGCCACCGCGGACGATCTCATGCGCGCCTGCCGGCTCACCCGCGTCCACGAGCGGATCATGGCACTCCCGGACGGCTACGACTCGCTGGTGGGAGAGCGGGGGGCGCTGCTGTCCGGCGGCGAACGACAGCGCATCGCCCTGGCCCGCGCGCTCCTGGCCGGCGCGTCCGTGCTGGTTCTCGACGAGGCCACCTCCGCGCTCGACCCGATGACCGAACTGGAGGTCGTCGAGGCGATCCTGGCCGAGCGGGCGGGACGGACGACGGTGATGATCACCCACAGGTTCGGCGTCCTCGAGTCCTTCGACACCGTCGTGGCCCTGGACGAGGGCCGGGTAGCGGAACACGGAGATCGCCTCGACCTGCTCGGCGACCGGCACGGATGGTACGCGCGGATGGTCCGCGCTCAGACCGGCGTCGCATAGACCCCCGTTCGCCCTGTGCCGCGTCAAACCATCACACAGGGCTTGAGCTGCATGTTCTCCGAAGCGGCTACGCGGCTCGCAGGCCCACCGGCGGACGGTCACCGACGCGATCGGCCTGGTCCTGCGCCGATGCCTGGATGGAGATGCGGGGTGTGATGGGCGAGTACGACACCCAGGCGCGCCTCGCCGCAGAACGTTCTACCGGAGATCGCGCTGTCGCCCGCCGCCGGATCGGCGATCAGGTTGTTCTGTCCCGCGGGCGGTGAGTTCGTCGTCGCGCACGTCAACAATCACCTGCCTACCGGCCAATAGCGACCAAGCGCCGGCGTCACATGGACATAGCCATTCAGTCATCTCTCCATGGGCGATAACCCGACCAGCACCAGTGCTTTGGCCCGGCGTAGTTTGACATCAGTTCTCCGTACGGCCGGCCCTCGACCCCACTTCTGCCATTGTCATCGGATCTGAACGGTGACAGTCGCCTGCGCCGGCTCCTCGGACGGACTGCCGGACACCTCGTGGTGATCTTGCCTGGCACCGCTGGTGGGATTAAGTGGCGGAGGCTTGAATCCTGTCCAGATGCGGGCCAGGACTGGAGGGTGATTTCCCGCCCGTAATCAAGTTTCATAGAGACGAACGGGCGTCGTTGCCTCGATCACCGACCGAATGGGGGCTGGTGATTGACATCGAGGGTGCACCGCTTTCAACCAGATGCTGTCCGTGGACTTCACCACTGCGGGCACGCCGCTGCTGCTCGCGCCGTGGTTCGGCAGCTCATCACAGGCTTTCTTGACGGGCGCATCTACCGGAATTCATGGCCGAAGAATATATGGCCGCTTTTTCTGTGTTGCCCCTTGAGCGTCGACCGGCTCAATGTGGAGACCACTGGCAGAGGGCACGCCGTCCGGTGTGTGTCAGGCCCCTCCCCCCCGATTTCCCCTACCAAGGAGGTAACCATGGCTTCCTTCCCTTCTCGCGCCCGGCTGATCGTCAAGCATTCGGGCAAGGTGCCGGCCATCGAGAACGCCGGCCTCAAGGACGGTGCCAGCGTGAACCAGTACGACTCCGGCCACCAAGACAACGAGAAGTTCCGGCTGGAGCCCATCAGCGACGCCAACTGGTAGCTCACAAGGTCGGGCACGTCCGTGCCGTCCGTGCGCCGGACGGCCGGGCGTACCTGACATCGCGGTTCACCATCTCCACACTGCCGGGCAGCAGGCAACTGCCACAGAACGGGCGGCCCGGAACCCCTCGGGCGGGGGTCCCCGAGTCGTCGGAACAGCGTCTATGGTGCGCGATCCTGCGGGGATCAGTCTGGGTTGCGCATCACAAAGACGCTTCAGATGACCACCGATCGGAGTTGAGCCAGAATCTGGCGGCGAGGGCTTTTGCTGATCATTTCCCAATTCCGGCTTCCCGGCGGTCGTCCCTACCTGTACATCCCTGCTTACGCGGTAGCCCTTGTTCAGGATGACCGGGTAGTAAAACGCGCTGGTGGATCCTGCGTATGGGCCGCCTTGTGGCGGATCCCCCTCTGAACCGCCTGCTTGGGGACCCGTCGGGGACCACACGCCCTGCTCGCGCCGGGTGTGCAGCTGCCACAGTTCGTCGGCCACCGCGTCCGGTTCGTGGCGGGCGCCAGGGCCGAAGGGGCCGACCACCGTGAGCTGCGCGGCGTGGACCCCGTCGTCGCCGAGCGCCGTCGTGGAGCATGCGGACGTAGGCTGACTCGGCCGCATGGGCGATCAGCGTTCAGGCAAGATCGGACCGCCCGCGAACGGTCTGGAACGTTCCCGCCGCGGTGAACGCGTTGGCGATCGGCGCGATGAGCGAGGCCAGGCGGCGGGCACCCGCGTCGCCGATCGGCGCCCACAGAGCGGCGCAGTGCTCGTCGGTCTCCACGTCGATGCGCTCACGTGCCGCACTGCCGGCGGCGGTGATCACAGCGTTGGAGTCGAGCCAGCCGCGCGCGACGAGGCGTGCCGTCGCCGCGCTCCACTCCTCGTCGTCCCACTGGCGGGTCGCTCGTGCGAGAGCCGTCGGGAGGCGGCCGGTTGCGGTGTGCAGAACGAGGCAGTCGCACGGCCCGAGGTCGTTGTCGGCGAGTACGACGAGATGGGCGTCGCCGCGCCACTCGCGCGCCACCGTGATTTGCTGCCAGAGCGCGACGAGAGGATCGGCGGGAAGCACGACCGAGGCGTTCGCGGCGGCCAGCACCTTGCCGGCGTAGTCGGCGCCGGCGACGACCGGGTCGATCAGCGAGCGCGCCTCGGCAAGGTGGTCGTCGGTGAGCTGTACGTTGACGCGCCGCATCGCCCGGCCGGCGGCCAGGAAGCGGGCGGCCTGCCATCGCCCGGGCGGTGCGACGTCCCACACGCCCGCCATGGCCCGCACTGCACGCGGGCTGAAGTTGTAGAAGGCCGCGAGCGTGACCTGCCACGGAACCGCGCCCATCGCGGCCGACCTGAAGGCCAGATACGCCGGCCCGCGGTCGCTCACGCCGAGCTCGACCGCCTCCTCGGCGGTTTCGGGGACGAGATAGATGAACAGGTGGGCGGCACTGATGGCGCGGCTGATGTCACGGACGGCGTTCAGGTCCATCAAGCCGTCGCCGGGGCGGGCGGAGTCGGGAAGGTGCATCGTGGTTGTTTCTCCTGGGAGTCGGGCGGTGCTGTCAGGCGGGTGTCTCGGCGGTCGCGATCAACATCGCGCGTCCGAGGGTGTGACCGGCCATGGTGAAGCCGAGGACGGCCGGCGTGGCGTCGGCCGGGACGCCTGTCGAGGGGATGTCGAGGGCGTGCACGACGACGAAGTAGCGGTGCGGGCCATGTCCGGCCGGCGGGGCGGCGCCGATGTAGCGGGCCACGCGGGCGTCGTTGGGCAACTGGTAGGCGCCCTCCGGCAGCTGTGAGCCGGTGTCGTCGCCGGCTCCCTCGGGCAGTTCGGTGACGGTGGCGGGGATGTCGGCGACCGCCCAGTGCCAGAACCCGGACCCGGTGGGGGCGTCGGGATCGTAGACGGTGACGGCATAGCTCTTGGTGCCGTCCGGGGCGCCGGTCCAGGACAGCTGCGGGGATGTGTCCTTCCCGCCGGGCAGGCCGGAGGAGCGTTGCTCGGGCGGCCAGGGGGCGCCGTCGGTGACGGTGGTGCTGGTGACGGTGAAGGAGGCCGCCTTGGGAAAGCGGGCGAAGGGGTCGTTGGCAGGCACAGCGGTCGTTCCTTTCCGGACGAGTGCGGTTACTTAATCGACCGTAGCACAAATAATCGATTATTCGAGGATCGTCTATGATGAGCTCATGGCTCAGATGGCGCACCCCTCGATCTCACCGGGGAAGCAGATGCTCTCCGAGCAGGTCTACGCACACCTCCGGGACGCGATCATGCGCGGCGACCACCCTCCTGGCGCCCCGCTCAAGCCGCAGGACCTGGCCAAGGAGCAGGGCGTGAGCCTGGCCGTGGTGCGCGAGGCGCTCGTGCGGGTGGTCGGCGAGGGGCTCGCCGACCGGCTGCCCAACCGCGGCTTCGCCGTCCCGGCCTTCTCCGACCGCCGCTGGCAGGAGGTCGCGGAGGCCCGTCGGACCGTCGAACCGGTCGTCCTGCGTATGTCCATCGAGCGCGGCGACCTCGACTGGGAGGCCCGTGTGCGGGCCGCCCACCATCGTCTGGTTCGCACTCCGGCGTACGTGCCGGAGGAGGGCGAGTACTACACCGGCGCTTGGGCCGAGGCTCACAGGGCCTTCCACCGCACGTTGCTGGAGGGGTGTGGCAACCGCGCGCTGTTGGAGACCTTCGACCGGCTGTGGACCGCGAGTGAGCTGGCCCGCCGTTGGTCGGCGCACCGCAACCCCGGCCGGGACGGCGCCAAGGAGCACCGCAGACTGGAGGAAGCGGCGCTGGCCCGCGACGCCGACACCGCGGCCGAGGTCCTGGTCCGGCACCTCACCTTGACCGCGGTTGCTCTGACCGACGACTCCGGCCAGGCCACCTAGGCCCACGCCGCAACGGCGAGCAGGACGCCGGTTCCCTCCAGCCCCAGAGGCCGGCCCTTCTAGATCCAGAGGCTGCCCAAGAGCCAGAAAAGCGCCCTGACCAGGGCCCTGGTCATCGGACGGGCCACGGAGGAACGCGGAGGAAATGCGGCGGAAGCCGGGCCGGGCCGTCAGTATCCAAGGACATCCGGCATCCAAGGACATCCGGCCTCGGAGCTGCCTATATTTCAGGCAACGGAATTCTCCTGTTGGAGGCTAGGTGTCCGATGTGTTCGCCAAGGATCTCAGCCGCCGGGTCGTGACCAGGATCGCTCCCGCCGAACTGCCGCTGTTCGACCAGACCTGGGACGCGCTCGGCGGCAGGACCAGGCCGAGGTCGCATCGGGATCCGCTCGGTTTCGGGTTGCCGGGGGTGGACGAGCTGCTGGTGACGGCGATCGTCTCCGGCGTGGTGACCACGGTGCTCGCGGACGTGGGCAAGGACGTCGGCTCGTGGACCGGCCGGCTGATCGGCCGGTTGCGCCGCCGTCCGCGGGAGCTGCCCGAGGCCCAGCCGGCGGGCCCGCCGCCGTTGCCGCCGGCCCGGCTGACGGAGATCCGCAAAGTCGCCTACCACAAGGCGCGCCGGATGGGCATGTCGCAGGCGCAGGCCGACGCGCTGGCCGACGCGGTGGTGAGCGAGCTGGCCCGCAACCCGTCATGAGCGGCCGTCTGCCGTCGGCCACCACGTCCGCGTTCGTCCTGCTGATCAGCCTGGCGTTCGCGACGACCGCGATCTACCGGCCGGGGATCTTCGACCTGCTGTCGGTGCAGGGGGCGGAGGTCCCGGCGAAGGTCAGGGAGGCGTGCCAGCTCGCGGCGCTGAAGGGCCTGGACGATCCCGCGTGCGACGTGATGAGCCGCGGGGCCCACCAGGATCTCCGGCTCGGCGTGTTGCTCTGTTTCGCGACGCTCGTCCTGCTCACCGGGCTGCAGTACTGGTTCGGCCCGGCCTGGCGGATCCGCCGCCGGCGGCTGCGTCCGGTCGGCGGCGAGGTGGGCGAGGAGCTGCGGCGGATGGCGGCGGAGGTGCTCGGCGGCCGCCGGGTCGTCTTCCTGCTCGACGTGCTCGACCCCGCGGTGGCCGGGCTGGCCTTCGGCCGGGCCGGGCGCCGGTACGTGGTGATCAGCCGGGGCACCTGGATGTCGTTCGAGCGCGACCGGCCGCTGTTCCGTGCGGTGGTGCTGCACGAGCTGGCGCACGTGCGCAACAGGGACCTGACCATCACGGCGGTGACGCTGGCGATGTGGCGGTCCTACGCCGCGGTGATCCTCGTGCCGGGTCTGCTCGCCGCCGTGAACGGGGTGTTGTCGGGGCAGGCGCCGTTCCTGCGGTCGGAGCTGATGCCGTTCGGGGCGCGCGCGGCGCTGTCGTGGTTGTTCGCCGCCCAGATCGCCGGGCTGGCGGTGTTGTCGTGGCTGACCCGTTCGGTGGTGCTGCAGTCGCGTGAGCTGATGGCCGACGCCCGCGTGTTGTCGTGGGAGCGGGACGCGACACCGCTGCGCCGCGTGTTCGAACAGGCGCCGGCGCCGCGCCGGTGGCCGGTGTCGCTGCGGGTGCGCACCCATCCGCATCTCGCCGTCCGGCGGGCCGCGCTGGAGGACGAGGAGCCGCTGGTGCGCCAGGGCTTCGTCTTCCCGCTGGCGCTGGGCGGCTGTTTCTCCCTGACCATGGATCCGGCCACGTCGCTGACCGCGCAGGGACGCACCAACACGCTGCCGTGGCCGGCGGAGGTGTTCGCCCTGCTGCTGGCCGTCGCGCTGGGGTTGCGGGCGTTGCGGGCCGTGGGGGCGCGCGGCGACGCGGTGCACGTGCCGCTGGGCCTGGCCGTGGGGCTGGCGGGCGGCTGGCTGCTGGCCCCGAGCAGGATGACGGACCATGCGCTGGCGCCGTTCCCCGTGTCGGTGCAGCTCGCCGGGCTGGTGGTGCTGGCGGTGGCGGGCCTGCTGCTGGGGGTGTGGGTGCGGTGGGTGGCGCGGGTGTGGGCGCCGCGGGTGCACGGGCTGCGGTCGGCGCTCGGGCCGCTGCTGCTGATCGCGGTGGTCGTGACGCTGGTCGCGCGGGCGTTCTACGACATCCAGGCCGACATCATCATCGCCCACGTGCAGAGATATCCCGCCGTCTCCGACCCGCTGGCCCAGGTCCTGATCAGCGCGCAGATCATGCTGGACTCCCGCCTGTCGGGGGGCGTCCTGCTGCTGCTCGCCGTCGTCCTGCTCATCCTGACCCCGATGGCGGTACGTTTGGTCACCCTCGGCGAACGCCGCCCGCCCGCGCCCCGGCGCACCGGCCGCGTCCCCCTGGCGGTGGGCTGCGCGGCCACCGCGGCGCTGGTCACGGCAATGGTGTCGGGCACGGTCAACGGCTACGTCTTCCAGAGTTCCGGCACCGCGTTGTCGGGCGTCATCGCGACCGGAGCCGCCGCGGGCGCCGCCCTGGCGGCCTGCGTGGCCGCGCTGTCCGGGACGTCGCCGGTCGCGAAGGGCATGCTGACGGCTCTGGCCGCGGCGGTGCTCTACGCCCTCGCGCTGGAGCTGGTGTGGCTGCCCCTGCGGACGGCGCTGCCGTGGCCGATCCACATGATCATCCTGGAGCGTATGCTGGCGGCCGCGCTGATCGCCGCGCTGGCCACGGCCCTGCCGGCCCGCCTGCTGCCCGTCCGCGCGGGGCCTGGCGCGCCCGCGCCGCGGTGAGGCGGGGGCGCTGGACGGACGCTACTGCGTCCTCATCAGGTCCCAGAAGGACCGGTGGCGGTCGGCGCCCGCCAGCCAGGGCGCGAGGAACCAGGCCTCCCACTCGCCGTCGGCGGTCCTGACGTGCGGGTTGAGCAGGTACTCGCCGTCATCCCCGTAGCCGACCAGCAGGGTGTCGCGTACGTACTCCTCCCGCAGGTTGACGCAGTCCTGCTCGGCCCCGTAGACGAAGTAGAGCTCGTCGGGGACGCTGTAGGAGACCGGTTCTCCGGGCGACGGCCACAGCCCGGCGGCCTCGGGCTCGAGGTCGCGATACCAGCCGACCCGCGCGGCCGGCAACACGGTATGGCCGGACTCGTCGTCGCCCCAGCCGTCGGCGAACAGCAGGAACTGCCGGTAGCTCGGTGGCAGGGCCGTGCCCAGCCGGTCTTCGAGCCGGCTGACCTCCGCCTCGCCGGCCGGAGGGTGCAGGGCGTTGCCCGGCGCGGGCGGCGGGCCGCCGGGGCTCCGGGGGGTCAGGCCCTTCGCCGCGAAGAGGGCGGGCCAGCCGTACTGGGTGTTCATGGCAGGTGACCGTATCCGCCGCGGCCGACATTCCGTCCGGTCCGGCGGCCGGATGACGGTTGGGATGATGGGGTCATGGACACCCCCATCCCGATCGACACCGATGCCTGGCCGCGCCGGCAGCACTTCGAGCACTACCGCCGGGCCGTCCCGTGCACGTACTCGATCACGGTGGAGATCGACGTCACCGCGTTCACGGCGGCGCTCGGCCGGTCGCGGCGCAAGTCCTACCTCGCGCAGGTGTGGGCGATCGCCACGGTCGTCAACCGGCACGACGAGTTCAGGATGTGCCTCACCGCCTCGGGCGAGCCGGCCGTCTGGCCCGTCGTGCATCCGGCCTTCACGGTCTTCAACCCCGAACGCGAGACGTTCGCGTGCGTGTGGGCGCCCTACGACCCCGACTTCGCCGCCTTCCACGACGTCGCCGCTCCCCTGCTCGCCGAGCACGGCCGCGCCACCGAGTTCTTCCCTCAGGGGCCGCCGCCGTCCAACACGTTCGACGTGTCGAGCCTGCCGTGGGCGTCCTTCACCGGGTTCAACCTCAACATCGGCGACAACTGGGACCACCTGGCCCCCATCTTCACCCTCGGCCGGTACACCGAGCGCGACGGCCGGGTCCTGCTCCCCCTCGCCCTCCAGGTGCACCACGCCGCCGCCGACGGGTTCCACTCCGCCCGGCTCGTGAACGAGCTCCAGGCCCTCGTCGCGGACCCGGCCTGGATCGACCGGAGCCCGGCCGGTTCACCAGCGCGCCCGTAGCGGGTGTCGCGTCGGAGAGCCTTCGCCCCGTGGTGACGTGACGCGCCGTTCGCATGCCGGTCCGGGCGGCGCGAAGTCGGCCGCCTCGATCCCCCGTCGTCCGCCGCCGATCAGGGCAGGCGGGCGTGTTCGGCTCGGGTGGCGGCGATCCGCTCACGCGCGAGCGTACGGGCGCGCTCGGTGTCGTCGCCGGTGAGCCGGGCCAGGATCGTCGCGAGCGGGCTGACCTGGCCCCTGCCGCCCCAGTGCCCCTCGGGGATCTCGGTGGGGAAGACCCAGATCCGGCCGGCGTCACGCGGCCAGGCGCCGTTCTCCGCGTCGAGGATGGCCTCGGTGACCTCGGAGATGACGCTCGCGCGCTTCCGCTCGTCGAGCTGGCCCTCGGGGACGGACGGGACGACCTTGTAGCGGGGCGCGTCCGCGGGTTGTCCGCCGACGTAGACGCCGGCCGGCCGGTGCAGCCAGAGCCAGGAGACGGAACGGCTCACCGGGTCGGCGGGGTCGAATCCCTCGTTGCGGATGAGGATCTCGGTGATGCGGTTCAGCAGGGCCGCCTCGGCGTCCGGCTGGAGCGCCCCGTCAGGGATGTACACGTCGAGCATGGGCATGGTCGATCTCCTCTGTGAGTTTAGTTCTTCAACTCAGGCCGGGAGTCTACGAGGGCTGAGTACAGCTTGTAAACCCAGACGGGTACACTCCTCCCATGGAGACGCGGCGAATCGACCCGGTGAACTGCTCGGTGGCGCGCGCCCTCTCGGTGGTGGGGGAACGCTGGTCGCTGCTGATCGTCCGTGAGGCGCTGGACGGCGCGCGCCGGTTCGGAGAGTTCCACTCCCGCCTCGGGATCGCCAAGAATCTCCTGGCGACCCGGCTCGAGACCCTGGTGGCCGCGGGAGTGATGCGCCGCGTGCCCTACCAGGAGCCCGGGGACCGGCAGCGCTTCGCCTACGAGCTCACCGAGCAGGGCCGGGCGTTGCGGCCCACGCTCGTGGCGCTCCTGGAATGGGGCGACACGTACCTCGCCGACCCGCAGGGCCCGTCCGTCATCGTCCGGCACCGGCCCGTCGATGACGCGAGCCCCTGCGACGAACCGGTCAAGATCGTCCTCGAGTGCGCCGCGGGGCACCGCCACCTCGCCCCGGAAGACGTCTGCCGCACTCCCGGACCGGGCGCGCGCTTCGTGGAAAGCCCCTGAGATCACATGCCCGTTCTGCCCCCGCTACGGACAGGGTCGTCCGAGGTGAGGGTTCTCCCGGGGACCTGTCGGGGGCATCCCTGATGCAGGCCGCGGCGAGGCCGGACAGGATGGACGGCATGAAGATCACTGCGATCGCGGGCGGCCTGCTGGCCTCCGCGGTGCTCCTGACCGGGTGCGGCCTGGACGCCATCGGCAAACCGAAGAACGAGGAGACCAGCACGTACCAGGTCAAGGAGAAGGTGCAGCGGCTTCACCTCAGAAGCGGCAGCGGGAACGTGACCGTCACCGAGTCGGATGCCGCCCATGTCAGCGTGACCGAGAGGCTCTACTGGAGCAACGACAAGCCGCGGGCCGCGCACAAGGTGGAGGGCGGCACGCTGTCCGTCTCCTACGACTGCGCGAAGTCGTGGGGCACCTGCGGGGTCGAGTACCAGGTGGAGGTCCCCAAGGGGGTGCCGGTCGACGTGGACGCCGGTTCGGGCGATCTCACCCTGCGGTCGCTCACCGGCCCTCTGGACCTGGAGGCCGGCTCCGGCGACATCAAGGGTGACGGCCTGGGCGGCAAGAAGCTGCTGGTCAAGGAGGGATCGGGCAAGGTCACCCTGAAGTACGCGGTCGCGCCGGAGAGCGTCGAGCTGTCGGCCGGTTCGGGCGACGTCGTGCTCACCGTCCCCGACGAGACCTACGACGTGAAGGCCAGTACGGCCTCGGGCGACGCCGGCATCTCGGTCAAGAAGGACGGCTCCTCGCCGCGCAAGATGTCACTGACCACGGGTTCCGGAGACATCACCGTCTCCGCCGGGTAGCCGGCACCCCGCGCAGCGCCGGATCACGGGCGGTCGCGCCAGGGTTCAAGCCTGCGGGCTGGTGTCCTCGAGGACGTCGTAGCCGACGAACTGGAACATGCGCTCGCCGAGAGCCAGCGGCTGCGGCCGGCCCGTGTAGCGATGCACCCCCACGCCGAAACCCGCCTGGGGGTCGGACAGCCACGTCCGGTCGAATTCTCGCTCCTCGAACCAGGCGCAGATCAGCGGAACCCGGTCCGGCGCGCGGCGGTGCCGCGTCCAGATGACGGTGGCGCCGGTGGCGCACAGCTGTGGGCAGAAGCCGATCGTGCGCTCGATGTCCTCGTCGGTGATGTTGCCGAACATCCCGCAGGCCAGCACGATGTCGGCCGGCGCCAGGTCCTGGTAGTGGTCGGTGAGCGCGGCGTCAGCCGTCACCACCTCGACCTGGTCCAGCCCTGCGGCCGCGGCCGCGGCCCGGGCGATCGCGGCGTTGCCTGGATCCAGTTCGACCAGGCGCGCCCGGACGTCGCCACGACGGGGATGATCGGCCATCACGCCGAGAAGGTCACGGCCTTGCCCCGAGCACAAGCTGATCACCTTCAGCGGACCAGGCGGGCGAGCGTCCAGTGCCAGCCGAAGCTGGTCCTGGACGACCTGCAGCCGCCGCGCCAGGACGGAGTCGTCGAGGTCGTATTCGTCGTGCCAGGTCTGCCAGTCCATGACCGCACCCTACGGCCGCCCTGTCGAACAGTCCCGGCGAATGTCGCAAACGTGTCCGTCAGATCTGCGCGTCCTCGCGCGGGCGAGCGTCCCGGGCGTTGACTTTGTCGCAAGGAATGACGCACCATGTTGCTACAAAGCTTGCGACAAAAGGAGGAGGCATGACGAACGCTTCCACGTCCGACGCCGGACCGCCGCCGGCCGACGTCCGGTCCGCCGAGACCTGGCTGCGGCGGCACGGCCTGGGCGACGGCACGCCGACGCCGTTGCTGGCCACGCGCCTGGCGGTGCGGCGGCGGGTGCGGCTGCTGGGCAGCGTCCTGCTGGCCGTGCTGATCATCGCGGCCTCCCTGGCGCAGGTCGCCGCCCTGCCGGGAGCCTCCGGCGGCGCCGGGCCGGGCCGGCCGGCGCCGATGCTGGCGCTGAGCGGGTCGATCGCCGCGCTGCTGCTGACCCAGACCCTGCTGGACGCCTGGGTGCGGCGCGTCGACCGGCGCGCCGGGGCCACGCTGCCGCGACGGGCGGCCCATCCGGTGCGGCTCGGCTGGGCCGCCCTGCTCGGACGGCCCTACGCCGTCGTGGCGGGCGCCACCTTCGCCTGCGCGTTCGCGCTGGGGGTGAGCGCGCTGGCCGTCACCGAGGGCACCGCACGGTACGCCGCCGTGGTGCTGCTGGTCGCCGTGACCGGAGTCGCCCTCGTCGCCGTCCTGCAACTGCGCGAGACGCTGGCCCGGCCCGTCGTGGCCGAGGACGAGATCTCCCTGACGGCCGACGTCGTCATGCGGATCGAGGACGCCCGCGAGAGCTACGCGCCGCCCGTGTTGTGGGCGCTGCCGGTGGTGCTGCTGTCCGGGTTCGCGCCCGGATGGTGGAGCGCCGCCGCGGTGGGTTTCCTGGTGCTGGGGGTGCTCGCCCTGGTCGCCGTCCATGCCAGGACCCCGTCGTACGCGGCCACGGCGCGGCGCGCGGTGGGCCTGCGATGATCGTCATCGACGCGGGCTCGCCGGTGCCGCCGTTCGAGCAGTTGCGGGCCCAGCTCGCCCGGCAGATCCAGAACCGCACGCTCGCCGTGGGCGCCCGGCTGCCGACCATCCGCCACCTGGCGGCCGACCTCGGCCTGGCCGTCAACACGGTCGGCCGGGCGTACCGGGAGCTGGAGGAGGCGGGGCTGATCGAGACGCGCGGGCGGGCGGGCTCGTTCGTGTCGGCCGCCGGCGAGGAGGGCCGGGAACGGGCCCGGCGGGCGGCCGCCGACTACGCCGCCGTGATCGCCAGCGTCGGCCTCGACGCGGCCGAAGCACTCCGCATCGTGCAGGCGGCCCTGACGTCCGGCACGGTGGCACCGGCCTCTCCATGACGGCACCCCGCCGCGGCGTCACGTCACCAGGCACGGGGGCGGGGGGCGACGCACGAGGTGGGATCGGCGCGACGGGCCCTTGCGGCGGGCGGAGAAGGCCACCTCCCGCAGCTCCTTTTGCGAGGGCCTATGCCGAGACGATCCATGACCCTGGTCTCTTCCTCCGGATAGCGGATGCGCGCACACTGTTTCGCCGCCCACAGATCGGCCGCCCTGCTTAACGGCCGACGTACTGGATCTTGTGACAGGATCGCGGGATGCTGCGACTCACCGACTTCATCATCGACTGCCCGGATGCGCTGAAACTGGCGGCCTTCTACTCCGCGGTGACGGGTCGCCCGGTCAAGGAGGGCAGCCACGAGAACTGGGCCGGCATCCAGTTCGGCGAGATCGAGCTGGCCTTCAACCCGGTGGAGCACTACCGCGCCCCGCAGTGGCCCGACAGCGAGCACCCCAAGCAGTTCCACCTCGACTTCGAAGTCGACGACGTCGAGGCCGAGCAGAGCCGCGTCCTGGCCCTCGGCGCGTCCCTGCGGCAGGAGTTCATCGGGCCCAACGGCTATGGGTGGCGCGTCTACACCGACCCCGTCGGCCACCCCTTCTGCCTGTGCCGCAACAAGGGTGTCGTCTGGACCGACCAGGGCCCCGTCTGGCCCGACCGCGCCCAGTAGCTGTCGCCGACAGTTCTCCGATCCCCCGCCGGCGTCAATCGCGGGAGGAGGAAACGTCCGGATGTGGCCGCGTCGAGCCGAGCGTGACCGGCTTGTCGGGCATGCGCACCCGTAGATCGCGAGCCGGCGCGCGCCGGTCGGACGCCGTGTCGGATGCCGTGTCGGATGCCGTGTCGGACGCGGCGGCGGGCGCCGGGGCGCCACCGGGCATCCCGCCCGTCGTGAAGTCCCACCACACGCCCGGCACCTCGTGGGCGACGACGGTGTCGGCGGTGGCCGTGCCGCCGTCGTAGCCGAGGGTGTAGATCAGGCGCTGGTCGTCGTCGGTGATGAACGCCGTCACCGGCCACGACTGCCCCGGCGCGCCGCCCGCCAGATGGGTGACACCGCCCCGGTAGCTGCGCAGGCTGCGCACCGAGTCGTCGTCGGTGTACTCGTAGGCCAGCGCGGTGCCCTTCTGGCTGAGGAACAGCGCCTTGCCGTGACCGTTGACGTCCTCGGGGACCAGGCAGTTGCCCGCGCCCGGCGTGGCGCCGCCGATCCTGGCGACCATCAGGCACGAGGTCTGGGACGGATGCGCGGTGAACCGCAGCGCCACCACCTGCCCGTCGCCGGAGATGATCGGGTCGCCGACGTCGGCGCCCGGGAAGATCTCCGTCGTGCCGCCGGCGGCGGCGTCGTACAGCCAGGTGCGGTACTTCTGGGCGGTGGCGTCGTAGGTGGACCAGGTCACCCGGTTGCCGTCGCCGGACAGGACGCCCTCGCCCGTCGAGGTCGGGCAGTCGCCGTCGGTCTGGGAGTCGCACGAGGTCAGCTTCTGCGCCGCGCCGCCCTTGACCTGCCGGTACAGGTTCCACCGGGAGGTGGCCGAGTGCACGTCCAGCTTCTTCCAGTACACGACCGCGTGCCCGTCGTCGCTGACGGCGGAGACGTAGCCGTACTCCTCCAGCGTCCAGGAGGTCCTGGCGGCGATGTCGTGCACGACCGACCTCGGGGTCAGCACGCCGGTCCACTCCAGCGAGGTGAAGGCGACCACGTTGCCCTTCCGGCCGGCCAGCGGGCCGCCGACGAAACCGGTGACCGGGGTGACGCCGTCGGCGCCCATGGACACGACCTGCGTGCCGCCGCCCTGCGTGTCCTTGCGCAGGATGAACGGCGCCGTGCTGGAGGGCACGCGCCGGTCGTCCGGCATGAGGTTGCTGCGCGCCTTGGTCAGGAAGAAGATGTAGCGGCCGTCGCCGGAGGCCGCGGCGCCGGTGGCGCCGCCGGCCGTCCCGGAGGAGTCGGGGCGGCCCTGCGTCTCGGTGCTGCCCGCGAGGTCCGCGCCGAGCGTGGAGGGCGGGCCGAGGAAGATCACGTCCGTCGGCGTCAGCTTCAGCGGGGCGGACGGCTCGCCGCTGCCCTGGGCGTTCTGCGCGATCACGGTGACGCTGTACGTCACCCCGGGCGTGAGCCCCTGGACGAGCTGGTGCGTCGCGTCGCCGCCATAGGCGAACGCACGCGCGGTCCCGCTGCCGTCCTCGGCCGTCGCCGTCACCACGTAGCCGGAGATGTCGCTCATGCCGGTGTCGGCGGGCGGCGACCAGCTCACGGTGGCCCCGCGCAGCGTCGGCGCGGTGTAGGTGTCGAGCTTGGGCGGTCCGGGTGTGCCGTACTTGGTGCCGACCTCGACCCCGCCGCGGGCCTGCAGCTGCGGGTGCCCGCCGGTCGCGGGGCTGGTCACCTCGACCTCGGCCACGCCCTCCTGCGCGGAGTTGTACAGGCCGTCCGCGGTCAGCGTGCCGGGGCCGCTGATCAGCTTCCACTGGGTGACGACGTCGTCGGGATAGCCGGAGACGCTGACCTTGAACTGGTAGTTCTGCCCCGGTCCCACCCCGCCGAGCTGAGGGGTGACCTTGATGCCCTGGAACGCGCCCGCGGCGTGGGTGACCGTCCAGAACGAGCTGATGATGTCGTCCTTGCGCCAGACCGAGTAGTCCTTGCCGATCGCGCCCAGGTCGATGGCGGCCCCGAGCCGGGCCAGCACCCGCAGTTCCCACCACGGGTTCTGCGTGGTGTCGGCCTTGAGCTGCACGCCCGGCACGTCCACCACCAGGGCGGGGCCCGCCAGGCCGTACAGCAGGAGCTCGACGTCGGTGGAGACGGCGGCGGTGACCGTGCCGTCGCCGTAGGCCCCCACGCCGCCGTCGCTGTAGAAGCCCGGGCCGCCGTCGTTCGGGGTGCAGGACGTGCCGCTCTTGCCGGTGTGGCAGCGCGTGCCGAACTGCTTGTCCCAGTGGACGGCGAAGCTCAGCCCGACCGACGCGGACGCCTCGACCGACAGCGCGACCGAGAAGCGCACGCACACCACGACCGGCACCTTGCCCACCATGAACGAGAAGCACGGCCCGTTGACGTGCCCGAGGTGCACCCGCTTGTCGAAGGCGAACCCGAGGCCCTGCTTCACCCGCACCTCGGAGCTGATCTTCGTGGTGTTGCTGATGTCCACGCCCCGGCCGGCGGAGTCGGTGCTGGCGCCCATCTTGGTGTCCTGGTCGATCACCGCCCAGCCCTCGACCTTCGTGACCGAGCGGCCCTTCTGCTCGAACGACTCCTCGAACTCGATGACCAGGTTCCCGTCCCGCAGGCCGATCCGCGGCCCGGCCGCCCGGTTACTGGTGTTCTCGACGGGTTTGACGAGCCTCGCCCCCGGCACCGACGGCACGAACTCCACCTGGTCGCCGGAGTCCACGCGGCCGTCGGTGGCGAAGTTGGCGTCGGTGAAGGCGTCGCTCAGCGAGGCGGCCGTGGTCGAGACGACGAACCGCCCGTTCTGCAGCGCGGTGCCGGACACCTTGCCGAAGAACCCTTCGGGGGTGCGTTCGGTCTGGCCGATGACGAGCAGCGTGCCCGCGGTGAGCCCGGTGACCTCCGCCGGCGGGTTCTCGAACTCCAGGACCCGCCCCCGTACGGCCCGCAGCGTGACCGCCGCCTGCGGGGACAACACCCGCGGCTCGCTCTTGACCGTGAGCTTCGGCGTGATCGCCTCGGTCGGGGCGCTGGCCGTGCCGGTGCCCGCGGCGTTGGCGGCGCGCACGGTGAAGGTGTAGGCCGTGGCCGGGTCCAGCCCCGAGATCGTGGCGGTGGTGGCGGTGACCGTCGCGCTCTTCCCGCCGGGGCTGGCCGTCACCGTGTAGCCGGTGACGGGGCCGGTGCCGACGTCGGCGGGCGCGTCCCAGCTGACCTGGACGCTGCCGGAGGCCGGGAGCCCGGCCCGCAGGTGCGTCGGCGCGCCGGGCGGCCGGCTCGCCGCCGGGGTGACCGCCGCCGCGGTGCTCGGGACGCTCGCGCCCACCGCGTTCCTGGCCACGACCGAGACCGTGTACGCGGTGCCGTTGGCCAGCCCGGTCACCGAGGTGACCGTCGTGTCGGGCGGCGTGTCGACGGTCCGGCCGCCGGGCTGGACGGTCACCGTGTACCCGGTGATCGGCGAGCCGCCGTCCACCGCGGGCGCCCACTGCACGTCCACGCGCTGGTCGAGGGGGGTCACCAGCAGCGCGGGCGGGGACATGGGCACCTCGGCGGGCGCCGGGCGCACCGCGTCCGAGGGCGGCGACGGGTCTCCCGCGCCCGCCGCGCCGACCGCGGTGACGGTGAAGGAGTAGTCGGTGCCGTTGGTCAGGCCAGTGACCGTGGCCTGCGTGTCCGTCGTGTTCACGGTGGCGCCGCCGGGTGAGGCCGTCACGACGTAGCCGGTCACGCCCGCGGCGCCGGTCTCGGGCGGGGCCCAGGTGACGCGTACCGCGCCGTCCCTGCCGTACACGCCGGTGACGAACGGGCGGCCGGGCCGGCCGGCGACGCCGGGGGTGACCGGGTCGGCGGGCGCGGAGGCGTCGGAGACCCCGCTCGCGTTGGCCGCCGTGACGGTGAAGGCGTACGCGGTGCCGTTGGTCAGGCCGGTGACCGTGGCCTGCGTGTCCGTCGTGTTCACGGTGGCGCCGCCGGGTGAGGACGTCACGACGTACCCGGTGATCGCCGAGCCGCCGTCGGAGGCGGGCGCGCGCCAGGTGACCTTCGCCGTGCGGTCGCCCGGCGTCGCGGACACCCCGAGCGGCGGCGAGGGACGGGTGACCGCCCCGGCCGGCGTCACCGGCGCGGACGCGGCCGACTTCGCCGAACTGCCCACCGCGTTGGCGGCGGTCACGGTGAAGGTGTACGCGGTGCCGTTGGCCAGGCCGGTGACCGTGGCCTTCAGCAGGTCGCCGGAGACCGTCGCGGTCCTGCCACCGGGGGCGGCGGTGACCGTGTACCCGGTGATCGGCGCGCCGCCGTCCGCGGGACGCTGCCAGGAGACGGTCGCCGACGCGTCGCCCGCCGACGCGCTCACGCCGGCCGGGGCGGACGGCACGGACGCCGACGCGTAGTAGTCGAAGGTGTCGACGGTCACGCTCACGCTCGCCGTGCCGGTGTTCAGGATCACGAACGTGCCGCCGGTGCCGACCTTCACCGGCACCAGGCTCGACCAGAAGTCGTTCGGCTGGTACGCGATCGAGCCGCCGCCCGGGATGCTCGACTGGCCCGTGGGGTGGACGCGCAGCAGGCCGTTCGCCGTGCCCTTGGCGGTGATGTTCACGCCGACCGCGCTCACCCCGGAGGCCGGCACACCGCCCTTGCCCAGCGGGGCGACCGTGTACGAGGCGCCCGCCGCCACCGTCACGGAGGTGAGGGTCCGTGACGGGGCGACGGGCGCCAAGATCGAGGAGGCGACCGTGGCGGCGGGCGTCGCGAAGTAGCCCGCGACGTCGGCGTACACCGTCAGCGCGGCGGCCCCGTTGTTGTTGACGGCGATCTTGCCGTCCGTGCCGAGGGCCGCGATGACCAGGTTCGACTGGAAGTAGGACGGCCGGTAGTCGATGTTCGACCCGACGGGCAGCGTGCCGCCGGACGGGTAGGCGATCATCTTGCCGGACCCGGTGCTCTTCACCGCGAACGTCAGCGCCACGTACGCCACCCCGGAGGCCGGCACGCCGCCCACCCCCGCCACCGCGAACGTGGCGGTCGAGTTGGCCGCGACGGTCTGGTTGCCGATGACCCGGCCCGTGTCCAGCGGCACGTACCGGGCTCCCGCCGTCGCGGCGGCCGTCGCGGTGTAGTACCCGTGCACGTCGGCGTAGACGTTGACGGCGGCCGTGCCGGTGTTCTTGACCTTGAGCGCGCCGTCCGGGCCGAGCTTGACCGTCACGAGCTGGTCGTCCCACACGCCGGACCGGTAGCGGGTGCCCGTCACCGCGGGCGCCGCGGCCAGGTCGGAGGGGAAGACGATGAGGCCGCCCGCCGCGCTCGCGCCCTTGGCCGCGAAGTTCACCGCGACGCTCGCGACCCCGCTCGCGGGCACCGCGCCCACCCCCGCCACCTTGACCGTGGTGGTGGCCCCCGCCGCGACCGACACGTTGCTCAGCACCCGGGCCCGGACTCCGTAGAACTGGCCCGGTCCCGGCTGAACCGACGCGGCGGCGGCCGGGGGCGCCCCCGCCACCACGAGGATCCCGGAGAAGACCAGCATGAGTGCTGACAACCATCGCATGACCACACTGGCCTCCAGGATCGCTCCGTGTTGCGCGGCTGACGCTATCAATGGCCCTGAGCTCGTGAAATACGGCGAAAAATAGAGATTTTTCGTCTATCAACGGCCGTACGGCGGCTTGTCCGGCTGCAACTTCGGCGGTAGCCGCCGTCACCGTCCGGGGTCATGCCGTAAAGGTGGTCGGCGCGCGGCGGACTCACTCTCCGAGGCGGAGGCCGGGCTCGCTCGCTGACTCCAGCGCCTCTGCCGTCAGGTGATAAATGTCGCGGTGCTGATAAATGAGCTCGCCGTCCTCGGTGTTGCAGCCGATCCCGAACGGCTCCTCCGGCGAACTGTGCATGTCTTTCCCCAACGCCTCATCCACTTCCAGAAACCAGGTGACGCCCGCGATCGGCACCCCGGAAGGGAAGGGGAAGGGGATTCGATCGCCGTTCGCGTGCATGATCTCGTAAATGGCGCTCTGCACGTCCGGTACGGCGTCATTGACTTCTTCCGGGCCTGCGTCAGGCTGTAACCGTCGGTAAGCCCTGCGTCCCTCTTCGAGAAGTCGGCCGATGTCTTCGATGCGGTAATCGATGCGGGACAGAATCGAAATCGTCGCTCCTGGCGCATCGACCTTTTCGAGGGCGGTGAGCGGCTGTTCGTGCTTCGGCTCACACATTGCGTACTTCACCGGTCCCTTTTCCTGGTCGCCTTGGCCACGCGTCGATGAGGTTATCGTCCGTACGGGTGATCAGCAGGCCGAAGGCGGCGCCGGAGACGCCCGCGATCAATGCCATCCCCACGTCGGCGACCCCGGAGGACGACGACGCCGCGAGGCCGAGTACGGCCGGCGCCATGAGGACGAGGTCGCGGACGACGTGCGTCCACCCCATGGGCGTCCGCGAGTCGCCGCCGAAGCAGCGGCACGGTACGGCCGCGCCCCGCCGTACGACGAGGGCGGTGGCGACGGCGAAGGAGGCGAGCAGCGCCGCCGCCAGCGCGAACCCCAGCACCGCCGCCCACCGGAGGGGCGTCGCCACCAGCACGATCACCGCGCCCTCCCCCACGACGACCGCGACCGCTACCAGGACGGCGTTCGAGCGCCACGGCGTCATGTCCCCGACCGACCTGACGAACCGCGCCCACGGCTCACGCCCGGAGATCTTGCCCCACAGTGCGAGCGCGAAGACGGTGACCAGCAGAACCCGGCATCCCACCTCGACGTAGCTCATGACGCGAATGGTGCGTCCCCCGGCTCAACGATTTCTCAATGCCGTCCGGGCCCTGTGCGCGATCCGCTGACGGCCCGCCGGCTCCGGCCGGTCGGCGGCCCCCGCGGCGCCTTCCGCAGCAACTTCCCGTCCCTGACGACCACCGGGGAGCCGAGTCTCACCACGGCTCATCGCGGTTCGGGCGCCCCGGGCTGTTCCGGGCGGCGTCCCCATGCCGAGATCAGCGGCGCGAGGGTGAGATCGAGCTCGCCGGCCTCGACGGCGGCCAGGTGCGCGTCGATCTCGGCGTCGTCGGCCAGACCGGCGGCGAGCAACTCGGCGCGGACCATGCGCACCGTCGCGGCCTCCAGCCGGTCGCAGGCCACCCCGCCGACCGGGAAGCAGCCGGCCGCCGCGACGTCGACCAGGCCGGCCGCCCGCAACGCCCGCGGCAGCGTACGGCCGTAGCGCAGGTCGGCGCCGCGACGGGTCAGCAACTCCCGGACGGCGCGCCGCAGCCGGTTGGCGCGCCGCTGTGCCGGGCCGACCTCGTCGAGGCAGGCCAGCGGCTGCAGCTCGGTGTCGGCGTCCTCGATCAGCAGCCGGCCGCCGGGACGCAGCGCCGCCGCCATCGTCGCCAGCGCCCGCGCCCGGTCGGGCACGTGGACGAGCACGAGCCGGGCGTGCACCAGGTCGAACGTGCCCGGCTGCGGCGGCGGGTCGGCGACGACGTCGTGCCGGAGCACCTCGTACCCGGCGTGCGGGTCCAGCCAGGAGGGATCGATGTCCGTGGCCAGCACGTAACCGGTCGGCCCGACGGCCGTGACGAGCGCCTCGGGAATGCCGGGGCCGCCCGCGCCGACTTCCCAGCAACGCCAGCCCGCCGTCAGGCCGAGCCGGTCGAGGTGCCCCCGGGTGACGCCGTCGAACAGCTCGGCCAGCCAGGTGAACCGCTCGCCCGCCTCCGCCCGGGCGTTGTCCAGCAAGTAGCGGTGATCCGGGGCAGACCCGGAGGTGTGGGACGCTGCGCCGGCGCTATCCCCCGGCCCGCCTGAGGTCGTGTCCGGCCCGGACCCGCGGCCGGCGGAGGACTGTGATGAACTCATGCCCACATCCTCACGATCTTCCCCGTGCCGTGTCAGCACGACAGAGGATTCAACCGCCGAGCGAGGCCAGGGCCCGGCGAGTGACGTCGGCCGGGGCGGCGGCGATGACGTCGTCGAGCGCGTTCATGGAGGCCTGGAGGTCGCTGATGGCCTGGGCGATGCGGTCGCGCTCCTGGTGGAGGTCGGCGAGCAGGTCCGGGCAGGTGGGGACGAGGCGGTCGCCGGCGTCCCGCAGGCACGGCAGGACCGTCATGATCGTCGAGGTGTTCAGGCCGGCGGCCAGCAGGCTGCGGATGCGGCGGACGACGGCGACGTCCTCCTCGGCGTACTCCCGGTAGCCGCTGGGGCGCCGCTGCGGGTGCAGCAGACCCTGTTCCCCGTAGTAGCGCAGCAGGTGGACGGCCACGCCGGTCCGCCGGGACAGCTCACCGATGCGCACGACGACCTCCTGACGGCGAGCCGGTCATCCCCCCGGCCGCCTTGACTCTCATATCGATGTGAGACTTTAGCGTCTACGCCATGAAGATGGACAAGGGTTTCGCGACGCTCGCGGCATTGTGCTCAAGCGTCTTCGTCGTGGGCACCTCGGAGTACCTGATCGCCGGGTTGCTGCCCCAGGTCGGAGCTGATCTCGACGTCTCCGTGGGCACCGCCGGGCAGGCGGTGACCGCCTATGCGCTCGGAGTGGTGGCCGGGGGGCCGCTCATGGCCCTGCTGACCTCGCGTCTGCCGCGCAAGGGGCTCGCCATAGGCCTGATGCTGCTGTTCGCTGTGGGCAGCGCGATCAGCGCGGCGGCGCCGTCGTTCGGCCTGCTGCTGGCGGGCCGCGTGGTGTCCTCGCTCAGCCACGCCGCCTTCCTGGCTCTGGCGCTGGTGACGGCGACCCGGGTGGTCCCGGCCGAGCGGACGGGCTCGGCCATCGCCACCGTGGCCTCCGGCTTCACCGTGGCCACGCTCCTCGGCGTGCCTCTGGGCGCGCTGCTCGGGGAGAGCGCCGGTTGGCGGGCGCCCTTCGCCGTGCTGACCGTTCTGTCCCTGGTGGGCACCGTGCTTCTGGCGGCCGTCCTGCCCCGGCAGGAGGCGCCGTCCACGCGGCTGCGGGACGAGCTGCGCGTGGTGACGCGCCGGCCGGTCATGCTCGCCATCGCCACCACCGCGGTGGGCTTCTCCGGGGTCGCCACGGTGTTCACCTACATCGCCCCGCTGCTGACCCGCGTCTCCGGCTTCTCCGCCGCGGCGGTCTCCGGCCTGCTGCTCGCCTACGGCGCGGGCAGCTTCATCGGCAACCTCACTGCCGGCAGGCTGACCGACAAGTCGATGAGCGCCACCGTACGGGGGGTCTTCGGCGGGCTGGCGGGGACGCTCCTGCTGGTCCCGTTCGCCGTGGTGTGGCAGCCTGCCGCCGTGGCCGCGGTCCTGATGCTCGGCCTGCTCGCCACCGCGACCATCGCCCCGCTGCAGGGACTGATCCTGCACCACGCGGGCGCCGCCCCGAACCTGGCGGTCTCCGCCAACGTCGGCGCCTTCAACCTCGGGGCCGCAGCCGGCTCGGTCATCGGCGGCACGATCGTCGCCGCCGGCGCCCTGCGGTGGACCGGCCTGGCGGGCGCGGCCCTGAGCCTGATCGGACTGGCCCTCACCTACCTCGTCCTTCCCCGCCCGCGGACCTCGCCGAAGGACGCCGAACACGAAGCCCCGATCGCCGTCTGACCCCACCCGGCAGGGAAGGGTGGGGAGTTTGGCAGGCTTGGTGCTTTGTATCCCGCTTCTGCGCTTGGTATGTTCCTGCGGTCTCGACGGGCCCGGCTGCGGCCTGAGGACGTGGGCCTGAGCTCAGGGGTCAGGCATCGGCGCGTCGCGGGGCTGCGCAGGGAGGAGCTGGCGCCGCTGGCCGGAGTCAGCGTCGGCTACTACACCCGCCTGGAGCAGGGGCAGAGCCCCAACGTCTCCGACGACGTCCTGGACGCCGTGGCCCGCGTCCTGCGGCTGGACGACGACGAGCTGGCCCATCTGCACCGGCTGGCCAGGGCCGCCCGCGCCGGGGCGAAGGCCAAGCCGGAGCAGCTGCGTCCCGGCATCAGGCTGATGGTCGGCGCCTTCACCGACCGGCCCGCGATCGCGGTCGGCCGGCGGGGCGACATCCTGGCCTGGAACCGTCCGGCGCATGCGCTGCTCGCCCCGCACTGGCCCTTCGAGGGGGCGGAGAAGCCGAACTTCGTCCGCCTCGACTTCCTGGAGCTGGAGTTCTCCCGCGGGCTGTATGTCGACTGGACGCAGAAGGCCCGCGACGACATCGCCTACCTGGAGGGCTCCCTGAGCCGGTTCCCCACCGACGAAGGGCTGACCGCGCTGGTCAAGGAGCTGCTGGCGCTCAGTCCTGAGTTCCGCTCGATGTGGACCGAGCACCCGGTGAGCAACTGCGCCTCGATCTCGCGCGACTACCGGCATCCGGAGGTGGGCGTCATGACCCTCACCGCCGAGCTGCTGCGCACGCCCGACGACGAAGGGCAGGGCGTGACGGTCTTCCAGGCCGAGGCGGGTTCGCCGTCGGAGGAACGGTTGCGGCGGCTGGCCGAGCTGGCCGCCGCCGTCTCACCGTAGGGCCTCGGAAGCACGGTCACGCGGCCGGGGCGGGGCGGCGCAGCAGGGCGCCGCCGACGAATGCGCCGGTCAGCGCCACGGCGCCGGCCACCAGGAAGGCGGCGTGCAGGCCGCCGAGGGTGGCCGACGCCTCGGTGGCGACGGAGGCGAACGCTTCCGTACGGGCGGCGGCGATCGCGGTGAGCCCCGCCACGCCGACGGCGCCGACGAAGGTGGGCATCTGGGCGAGGCTTCCCGCCACGCCCTGGTCGGCCTCGTCCAGCCCGGACGTGATGGTCGTGACGGCGGCCACCACCGTCAGGACGTGCCCGAACCCCATGGTGGCCGACGTCGCCAGCAGCAGGACCAGGCCGCCCTGGGCCGGCAGGAACACCATGGCGGCGGTGCCGGCGGCCTGCACGGTCAGGCCGGTGACGATGGTCGCCGCCGTCCCGCGCGTGCTGATCATCCTGGCCGCGAAGCCGCCCGCGACCAGGGCCGCGGCCGTCAGCGTCGCCAGCGTCGGCAGGCTGCCCCAGCCCGCCGACCTGCCGGTCGAGATGTCGTAGACCAGGGCGAACAGGCCGCCGCTCGCCAGGAGCGCGCCGGGCACGTCGAGCCTGGCGCGGCCGCGTACGGCCGTCTCCCGCACCACCGTCACCGCGCCCGTCATGACCAGGACGCCGAT
Source organism: Nonomuraea sp. NPDC049624 (assembly GCF_040675255.1). NCBI lineage: Bacteria > Bacillati > Actinomycetota > Actinomycetes > Streptosporangiales > Streptosporangiaceae > Nonomuraea > Nonomuraea sp. NPDC049624. The sequence goes on from NZ_JBFAOR010000009.1 coordinate 279,228, forward strand.
GCCGAACAGGACGAGCATCGTCCAGCGCCAGTTCAGTCCGCTGGTGATGAGGCCGCCGCCGATCGTCCCGACGACGAAGCCCAGCGACAGCAGGGCGCCGTTGACGCCCAGCGCCCTGGTGCGCTGCGGCCCTTCCTGGAACGTGCCGGTCATCAGCGCCAGCGCGGTCGGGCCGATCATGGCCGCGGCCACGCCCTGTCCCGCGCGGGCCGCCACCAGCAGCCCCGGGGTCGGCGCCAGCCCGGCCAGCAACGAGAACGCCGAGAACGCCGCCACGCCGATGACGAACAACCGGCGCCTGCCCACCATGTCGGACGCGCGTCCGAACAAGGGCATCAACGCGGCCGTCGGCAGCAGGCAGGCGGTGGCCACCCACTGCAGCGCCGAGGCGGAGGAGAAGCCGAGGTCCCTGCCGATCTCCGGCAGCGCCACCGTGATGATCGAGTAGTCCAGCCCGGTCATCAACGTCGCGCCGCACAACGTGATGAGGACGAGCCAGCCGCGCGGCCCCCATCGCGGGGTCGTGCCGGCGGCGGTCATGTCGTGGGTTTCGGTCGTCATGCGGCCAGCGTGCGGCCGGCCGTGAAGATCAACCAGAGCCCTGCTGAAGGTACCTCTGTCAGGTGCAGGACGGGCGGGCGCGGGATCGCGTCGGGCAATTCGTCAAGGGCACTGCAGAGTCACCGAGGCGGAGAGCTGGGTGAGCAACTCCAATTGATCGAAATAGAGGCGCAGACTCGTTATGAGCCCGTCTTCCACCGTGCAGACATAACAGCAACGCAAACGAAGGGGACGACCCGTCGCGGTCAGCACCTGACCGTCGGCCATGGCGTACGGCCCTCGGTGAGTTCCCACCATGAGAAGCTCGTCGACGGTCGTGGCCTCGCCCTCGGAGGACTCCGTGATCACGGCCCGGACGTCGGGGAACGCCGTCCAGAACTCCTCCAGATAGGAGGCCAGCTCGGCGTGTCCCTGGGAAACGCCTTCGGGGCTGATGGACACCCCGGTCGGGCTGAAAGTGCTGAGCAGTGCCTTCATGTCGTGGGCGTTGAACGCGTCCGTATAGCGGTCGCGTACGTCGCGGGCAACATTCATGGCACCGGATCCTCCTCCTTCGCTCGATGCCCGACGCGGCTGTGGATATGCGGTCGAATTGCCAACGCAGGCTAAACCCGTCCACTCGGCGAGGTAGAATTCTGGGCCTTTCACAAAGGCACGCGGCGTAGCGGCAGGTGACGGAGGGTCACCGGGCGCCTGTTGACGCGAACGTGAGGAAAGGATACGTTCCGGTAGATTTCACGGTTGTCCAAGGGAAATCCGGTGAGATGCCGGTGCGGACGCGCCACTGTATCCGGGACGCAGATCCCGGGAGCCAGGTCGCTTGGCAGCCGTGACCTCGTGATATGGGACGCGTGACCCCTGAGGAGGCTTGACATGACCGGGCTGTCCACCCCGTCGACGATTCCCTTTCCCCGCCTGCGCCCTTGGCTGCTGCTGGCCGTGCCCGTGCTGCTGCTGGTCGCCTACCTGGTTCTGATGGACAACGGCGCCATCTCCCAGACCGGCACCTTCCTGCACGAGCTGATGCACGACGGGCGTCACCTGCTCGGCGTGCCCTGCCACTGAGGGCCGGGGCATGGTACGCACCTTCCTGGCCAGAGGTCTGCTCATCGGGCTGCTGGCCGGGCTGATCGCGGGCGCCTTCGCCTTCGCCTTCGGTGAACCTCGCGTGGACCACGCGATCGCCCTGGAGGAGGCCGCCGCCCAGGCCGGGGCGCCCGATCCGGACGCCGGGACGGCCGAGCACGGCCACGCCGAAGCGGCCGAGCACGGTCACGCCGAAGCGGCCGAGCACGGTCACGCCGAAGCGGCCGGGCACGGTCACGGCGAGGACGCCGTGGTCAGCAGGCCCGTGCAGAAGGCGGGGCTGTTCCTGGCCACCGGGCTCTACGGGCTCGCCGTGGGCGGGGTGTTCGCCCTGGTGTTCGCCGGGCTGCGCGGGCGGGTCGGCCCGCGTTCCGACGGGCGGCTGGCGGTGGCCGCGGCCGGCACGGCGTTCACCGCGATCATCCTCGTGCCCTTCGTGAAGTATCCGGCCAACCCGCCTGCGGTGGGCGATCCGGACACCATCAACAGCCGCACGCTGCTCTACGTGGTGATGATCCTCGTCGGGCTGGCGGCGACGGCGATCGCGGTGGCGACGGCCCGGCGCGTCGAGGGCGGCCCGTGGGCGCGCTGGACGGCGGCGGCGGTCGCGTTCCTCGTGCCCGTCGTCGCCGCGTGGTGGTTGTTGCCGGCGGTCAATGAGGTGCCCGAGGGGTTCCCCGCCACGCTGCTGTGGGAGTTCCGGCTCGCCTCGATCGGCACGCAGCTCGTCTTCTGGACGGCGTTCGGCGTGCTGTTCGGCTGGGCGAGCGACCGGGCCGAACGGCGCGCGGCGGCTCATCCGCTGGTCGCGGCGCCGAGCTGAGCAAGGTGCTGTTCGTCCGGCATGCCACGACGCCGGGGATGCGGGCCGGCTGCTTTCCCGCCGACGAGGACGCCGACGCGGCGAGCCTGACCAGGGCCGCCGCGTGGGGTTCCGTCGAGGGGCCGGCGGCATGGACCGCTCCCGGCAGGGCCGCGCGGCAGACGGCCGCCGCCATGGGGCTGGCGGCCCGCGAGGTTCCCGCCCTGGCGGAGGCGGATTGCGGCCGGTGGCGGGGCCTGCCGTACGGGCGGGTCGCGCTGGAGGAGCCGGACGCGCTGGCGAGCTGGCTGGCCGACCCGCACGCCGCCCCGCACGGCGGTGAGTCGCTGAGCGCGCTCGCCGCCAGGGTGGCGGGCTGGCTCGACTCGGTGCGGGACGAGCCGCGGGCCGTCGTGGTCTGCGACGCGGGCGCCATCAGGGCGGCGCTCGGCCATGCCCTGGGGCTGGATCCGCTGCGCGCGGCCCGTTTCGACCTGGCCCCTCTGTCCACCACCGAGCTGACCGTCGCGCGGGACGGCTGGCGGGTGGTCCACGTCAACCGGAAGGCTGAGTCTTGATCGTCACCTATCCGTTCAGCGCCGTCGTCGGGCTCGGCGACCTGAAGCTGGCGCTGGTGCTGAACGCGGTGTCGCCCCGGGTGGGCGGGGTGCTCGTACGCGGCGAGAAGGGAACGGCGAAGTCCACGATCGTGCGGGCGCTGGCGGCCCAGTTGCCGACGGTGGCCGTGGTGCCCGGGTGCCGGTTCGCCTGCGATCCCGTCGTCCCCGACCCCGAGTGCCCAGATGGGCCGCACGGGCTGGGCGCCGGGCGGGTGGAACGGCCGGCCGCCCTGGTGGAGCTGCCGGTCGGCGCGTCGGAGGACCGGCTGGCCGGCTCGCTCGACGTGGAGCGGGCGCTGACGGAGGGGGTGAAGGCGTTCGAGCCGGGGCTGCTGGCGGCCGCCCACCGCGGCGTCCTGTACGTGGACGAGGTGAACCTCCTGCACGACCACCTCGTGGACCTGCTGCTCGACGCGGCCGCGCTGGGCACGTGCTACGTCGAGCGCGAGTCGGTGTCGGTGCGCCATGCCGCCCGGTTCCTGCTGGTGGGCACCATGAACCCGGAGGAGGGCGAGCTGCGTCCGCAGCTTCTGGACAGGTTCGGGCTGACGGTCGAGGTCAGGGCGTCCCGCGACCCGCGGGAGCGCGCCGAGGTGGTGCGGCGGCGGCTGGCCTTCGAGGCGGACGCGGCGGCGTTCGCGCGTCGATGGGCGGCAGAGGAAGCGGCGCTGGCGGCCCGCATCGCCGCCGCGCGGTCCCGGGTCCCGGACGTGCGGTTGCCGGACGCCCGGCTGCGGCAGATCGCGACGGTGTGCGCGGCCTTCGAGGTGGACGGCCTGCGTGCCGACCTGGTGACGGCGAACGCGGCGATCGCCCACGCCGCCTGGCAGGGCCGCGACACGGTGACGACCGAGGACGTGCGGGCCGCGGCTCGGCTGTCGCTGCCACATCGCAGGCGGCGCGATCCGTTCGACGCTCCAGGGCTGGACGAGGCGCTGCTCGACGAACTGCTGGAACGCACATCGGACGACGACGCCCCGGACGACAGCCCGGACGGCGGCCCCGACTCCGGGCCCGGCGGTGCCGGCGGACCTGGGGGGACGCCGCCACCGGGCGACGGCACCGGACCGGGCACGCCGGACCACCCGGCCGGCGAGCCCCCGGCGGACGGCCGGACGTCCGCCGACCCGCCGGGGTCCGCAGCCGCCCGTGCGGACGCGCCGCCGATGGCCGGGGGTCCCGCTCCGGACGCGGCACCCGCCACGGGCGCGACGGCCTCCCGAGCGTCGGCGCCCCAGCCGGCCACGCAGGCGGCCTCCGAGGCGGCATCTCAGGCGGCCTCACAGGTGGGCTCGCAGGTGGCGGGCGTGGCGGCGCCGTACCGGGTGCCGCTGCTGGAGGTGCCGGGGGTCGGCGAGGGGGCGGTGGGCCGGCGGTCGCGGTCCCGGACCCGGCGCGGCCGGAGCGCCGGCGCGCGCCGCCCGCACGGCCCCGTACGCGACCTCCACCTGCCGGCGACGCTGCTGGCGGCGGCGCCCCACCAGCGGGAACGCGGCCACCGGGGCCCCGGGCTGGCGCTGCGCGGCGACGACCTGCGCGAGGTGGTGCGCGAAGGCAGGGAGGGAAACCTCGTGCTCTTCGTGGTGGACGCGAGCGGCTCGATGGCGGCGCGCAGGCGGATGACCGCGGTCAAGACGGCCGTGCTCAGCCTGCTCCTCGACGCCTACCAGCGGCGGGACAAGGTGGGACTGATCACGTTCCGGGGCGCCGGCGCGGAGGTGGCGCTGCCGCCGACCTCGTCGGTGGAGGCGGGCGCGGCCCGGCTGCGCTCCCTGCCCACCGGAGGCCGCACGCCGCTGGCGGCGGGGCTGGTGCGCGCGGCGGAGGTGCTGCGGGTGGAACGGCTGCGCGACCCCGCCAGGCGTCCGCTGCTGGTGCTGGTCACCGACGGACGGGCCACCGCCGGCGGTGACGTGGACCGGGCCGCCGCGCTGCTGGCCGGCACGACGTCAGTGGTCGTGGACTGCGAGGGCGGGCCGGTCCGGCTCGGCCTGGCCGTCCGGCTGGCCGCCCGGCTGCGCGCGCGGCTCGTGCCTCTCGACTCTCTGGCCGATCTCGGTTCGGTCGTCCGTGACCACAGGAAGGCGGTCTGAGGATGCCTCAGGGAAAACCGGCTGTCGTGCCCGACGACGGCCTGACCACGCGCCAGCGCCGGACCCGTCCGCTGCTGATGGTGCACACCGGGCCGGGCAAGGGCAAGTCCACGGCCGCCTTCGGGATGGCGTTACGGGCCTGGAACCAGGGCTGGCCGGTCGGGGTGTTCCAGTTCGTGAAGTCGGCCAAGTGGCGCATCGGCGAGGAACGCGCGCTCAGGGTGCTCGGTGAGACGGGCGAGGGCGGCCCGGTGACCTGGCACAAGATGGGCGAGGGCTGGTCGTGGATCCAGCGGCCCGGCGCCGAGGAGGACCACGCGGCCGACGCCCGTGAGGGCTGGGAGCAGATCAAGCGCGACCTGGCGGCGCAGACGTACCGGTTCTACGTGCTGGACGAGTTCACGTACCCGCTGAAGTGGGGGTGGCTGGATCTGGACGACGTGCTGGAGACGCTGACGGACCGGCCGGGCAGCCAGCACGTCGTGATCACCGGCAGGGACGCGCCCGAACGGCTGATCGAGGTCGCCGACCTGGTGACGGAGATGGGCAAGGTACGCCACCCCATGGATGCCGGGCAGAAGGGGCAGAAGGGCATCGAGTGGTAGTTCCGCGCCTGGTGATCGCCGCGCCGTCGTCGGGCAGCGGCAAGACGACGGTGGCCACCGGGCTCATGGCGGCGTTGCGGGCGCGCGGACTGCGGGTCTCGCCGCACAAGGTGGGGCCGGACTACATCGACCCCGGCTATCACGCGCTGGCCGCCGGCCGTACCGGCCGCAACCTGGATCCGTGGCTCGTCGGGGAGGAGCTGGTCGCCCCCCTGTTCCTGCACGGCGCGGCCGGGTGCGACGTGGCGGTGGTCGAGGGCGTGATGGGCCTGTTCGACGGCAGGGGGGACACCGGGTTCGCCTCGACCGCGCACGTCGCGACGCTGCTGGACGCGCCTGTGGTGCTGGTCGTGGACGCGGCCCGGCAGAGCAGGTCGGTGGCGGCGGTGGTGCACGGGTTCGCCACCTTCGACCCGGACGTGCGGGTGGGCGGGGTGGTGCTCAACCGGGTGGGCTCCGACCGGCACGAGGAGTTGTGCCGGTCGGCGCTGGCGGCGGCGGGCGTGCCGGTGCTGGGGGCGATCCGCCGCGACGACGCCGTGGCCACCCCCTCCCGGCATCTGGGGCTGGTGCCGGCCGCCGAGCGCCGGACCGAGGCGGTCGCCGCCGTGGACCGGCTGGCCGCGCTGGTGGCGCGTTCGTGCGACCTGGACGCGTTGCTGCGGCTGGCGCGCTCCGCTCCCCCGCTGGGCGGCCCCGCCTGGACGCCGCCGGCGCCCGGCGCGACGGGCGACCGGCCGCAGGCGCGGGGGGCTGCGGGCGACCAGCCGGAGGTGGCGGGGGCTGCGCGTGAGCGGCCGGTGGTGGCCGTGGCCGGCGGGGCGGCGTTCACGTTCGGCTACGCCGAGCAGGTCGAGCTGTTGCGGGCGGCGGGTGCGGAGGTGGCCGTCTTCGACCCGCTGCGCGACACGCGGCTGCCGGACGGGACCGGCGCGATCGTGATCGGCGGCGGCTTCCCGGAGGTGTACGCCGCCGAACTGGCCGCCAACGAGCCCCTGCGGCAGCAGGTCGCCGCCTTCCCCGGCCCGATCGCCGCCGAGTGCGCGGGGCTGCTGTACCTGTGCGACGAACTGGATGGTCAGCGCATGTGCGGGCGCGTCCCCGGGCGGGCGCGGATGACGTCCCGGCTGACGCTCGGCTACCGGGACGCCGTCGCGCTGCGGCGCTCGCCGCTCACCAGGACGGGCGAGCGGCTGCGCGGGCACGAGTTCCACCGGACGGCCGTCACGTACGCGGGCGAGCCGCTGTTCCGCTGGGACGGCGGCCACGACGGGTACGGCGATCCCGGCGTGACCGCGTCCTACCTGCATCTTCACTGGGCGGGCGCGCCCGGCCTGGCTCAGCGGCTGGTGTCGTCCTCCAGGTCGCCCTCGGTCTTGAGGTAGACCTCCTGCAGGCCGCGCAGGACCTCTGGGTCGGGGTGCTGCCACATGCCGCGCTCGGCGGCCTCCAGGAGGCGTTCGGCGATGCCGTGCAGCGCCCAGGGGTTCGAGCGGGCCATGAACGCCTGGTTCTCGGGGTCGAGCACGTACGTCTCCGTCAGCTTGTCGTACATCCAGTCGGCGACCACGCCGGTGGTGGCGTCGTAGCCGAACAGGTAGTCGACGGTGGCGGCCAGCTCGAAGGCGCCCTTGTAGCCGTGGCGGCGCATGGCGGCCAGCCAGCGCGGGTTGACGACCCTGGCGCGGAAGATCCGTGAGGTCTCCTCCGACAGGGTGCGGGTGCGCACGGCGTCGGGACGGGTGCTGTCGCCGACGTAGGCGGCCGGGGCCCTGCCGGTGAGCGCCCGCACGGTGGCGATCATGCCGCCGTGGTACTGGAAGTAGTCGTCGGAGTCGGCGATGTCGTGCTCGCGGGTGTCGACGTTCTTGGCGGCGACGGCGATGCGGCGGTAGGCGTCCTCCATCTGGGGGCGGGCGGCGACGCCGTCGAGGTCGCGGCCGTAGGCGTAGCCGCCCCACACGGCGTACACCTCGGCCAGGTCGGCGTCGTCGCGCCAGTTGCGGCTGTCGATGAGCGGCAGCAGCCCGGCCCCGTAGGCGCCGGGCGCGGAGCCGAAGACGCGCATGGTGGCCAGCCGCTCGTCGCCGCCGGTCGCGGCCACGTGGGCGCGGACGTAGTTCTCCTCGGCCGGCTCCGCCAGCGACGCGACCAGCCGTACGGCGTCGTCGAGCATGCCGACCACGTGCGGGAAGGCGTCGCGGAAGAAGCCGCTGATGCGGACCGTCACGTCGATGCGCGGGCGGCCCAGCTCGGCGAGCGGGATCGGCTCCAGGCGGATGACGCGACGCGACGCCTCGTCCCATTCGGGGCGGACGCCGAGCAGGGCCAGCACCTCGGCGACGTCGTCGCCCGCCGTGCGCATGGCGCTGGTCCCCCACACCGACAGCCCGACCGAGCGCGGCCACTCGCCGGTGTCGGCGCGGTAGCGCTCCAGCAGCGACTCCGCCATGGCCTGGCCGGTCTCCCAGGCCAGGCGGCTGGGCACCGCCCTGGGGTCCACGGAGTAGAAGTTGCGGCCGGTCGGCAGCACGTTGACCAGGCCGCGCAGCGGGGAGCCGCTGGGGCCGGCGGGCACGTAGCCGCCGTCCAGGGCGTGCAGGACGTGATCCAGCTCGTCGGTGGTGCGAGCCAGGCGCGGCACCATCTCGGCGGCGGCGAACGCCAGCACCCGCGCCACCAGCTCCACCCGTCCCTCGGCCACACGGCCCACCGATGCGGCGGGAGCGGCACCGGGCGTACCGTCCGACGCGTCGGGAGCGAGGCCGGGTGTCGCGTCCAGTACCGCGCGGGCGACGGCGGGGGCTGCCTCCGGGGCCCAGGCGTGCTGCTCCATGGCCTCGACCAGGGCGCGGGCGGTCGTCTCCGCGCGGTCCACGTCGCCGAGCCCCGCCGTGCCGTCCTCGGCCAGGCCGAGCGCCTCGCGCAGGCCGGGCAGCGTCTCCCGGCCGGCCCACATCTGGCGGGCGCGCAGCATGGCCAGCACCAGGTCCACCCGGACCTGGCCGGTGGGCGCCTGGCCGAGGACGTGCAGGCCGTCGCGGATCTGCGCGTCCTTCACCTCGCACAGCCAGCCGTCCACGTGCAGGATGAGGTCGTCGAACTCGCTGTCGTGCGGCCGGTCGGCCAGCCCGAGGTCGTGGTCGAGCCGGGCGGCCTGGATCAGCGTCCAGATCTGCGCCCGGATCGCGGGCAGCTTGGCGGGGTCCATGGCGGCGATCGTGGCGTGCTCGTCCAGGAGCTGCTCCAGCCGGGCGATGTCGCCGTAGGTGTCGGCGCGGGCCATCGGCGGCACCAGGTGGTCCACCAGCACGGCGTGCGCGCGCCGCTTGGCCTGCGTGCCCTCCCCCGGGTCGTTGACCAGGAAGGGGTAGACCAGCGGCAGGTCGCCGATGGCGGCGTCGGTGCCGCACGCGGCCGACATCCCCGCCGACTTGCCGGGCAGCCACTCCAGGTTGCCGTGCTTGCCGACGTGCACCATCGCGTGCGCGCCGAACTCGGCCGACAGCCAGCGGTAGGCGGCCAGGTAGTGGTGGCTGGGCGGCAGGTCGGGGTCGTGGTAGATGGCGATCGGGTTCTCCCCGAAGCCGCGCGGCGGCTGCACCATCACCACGAGGTTCCCGGCCCGCAGCGCGGCCAGCACGATGTCGGTCCCGTCCTCGCCCTCGTGCACGAACAACTCTCCGGGCGGCGGCCCCCAGTGGCGCTCCATCTCCTCGCGCAGGGCCGCGGGCAGCGTCCGGTACCACTGTTCGTAGGAGGCGGCGGAGATGCGGACCGGGTTGCCCGCCAGGTGCTCCTCGGTCAGCCAGTCCTGGTCCTGGCCGCCGGCGGCGATCAGCGCGTGGACGAGCGCGTCGCCGTCCTGGTCGGCCACGCCGGGGAAGCCGTCGCCCAGGTCGTACCCCGCCTCGGCGAGACGGGCCAGCAGCCGGACGGTGCTCGCCGGGGTGTCCAGCCCGACCGCGTTGCCGACGCGGGAGTGCTTGGTCGGGTACGCCGACAACATCACCACCAGCCGCCGTTCGGCGGGAGGGGTGTGCCGCAGCAGGCCGTGGCGCACCGCGATGCCCGCCACCCGGGCGGCCCGCTCGGGGTCGGCGACGTAGACGGTCAGCCCGTCGGGGTCGATCTCCTTGAACGAGAACGGCACCGTGATGATCCGCCCGTCGAACTCCGGGATCGCCACCTGTGAGGCGGCGTCCAGCGGCGACAGCCCGTCGTCGTTCTCCTCCCAGGCCTGGCGGGTGGTGGTCAGGCAGAGTCCCTGCAGGATCGGCACGTCGAGCTCGGCCAGCGCGCCGACGTCCCAGGCCTCGTCGTCGCCGCCCGCCCCCGCGGTGGCCGGACGGGAGCCGCCCGCCGCCAGCACCGTGACGACCAGGGCGTCCGCCGCGCGCAGCGTGTCCAGCAGCTCCGGCTCGGCCGCGCGCAGGGACGAGCAGAAGACCGGCAGCGCCTGCCCGCCCGCGTCCTCGACGGCGTCGCACAACGCCTCGACGAACGCGGTGTTGCCCGCCACGTGGTGGGCCCGGTAGTAGAGCACCCCCACCACGGGACCGCCGGTGGTCCTGGCGGGGCGGTCCAGCCGTCCCCAGGTGGGGGCCGGGACGGGCGGCTCGAACCCGTGCCCGGTCAGCAGGACGGTGTCGGACAGGAACGCGTGCAGCTCGGCCAGGTTGGCCGGGCCGCCATGGGCCAGGTAGGCGTGCGCCTCGGCGCACACCCCGCCGCTGACGGTGGACAACTCCATCAGCTCGGCGTCGGGCGCCTGCTCCCCGCCCAGCACCACCACCGGGCGGGGCCCGGCCAGCAGCGCGTCGAGCCCTTCCGGCCAGGCCCGCCGCCCGCCCAGCAGGCGCACCACGACCAGGTCGGCGCCCTCCGTCAGGCCGGGGACGTCCTCGGCGGTCAGCCGGGCGGGATTGCCCAGACGGTAGCCCGCCCCGCAGGCGCGGGCGCTCAGCAGGTCGGTGTCGGAGGTGGAGAGCAGCAGAACGGTACGGCTGTCGCCAGGCACGGCGCATTCCTCCCTCGGGGTCCTCGCCCCGGTCGCGGGTGACACGACGGCAGGAGTCTCCTGGCTCCCGGATCGACGCTCACCCCGGCCTTCCCGTCCGTCGCCGGACAGTGGCCTCGTGGTGGGGTTCGCTCCCCGGTCACAGTGGCGGGACCGCGCCGGATTCGCACCGGCTTCCTCCCATTGCCATCGTCTACGCCGAAGCTTACGGCAGGAGCGACCCGTCCCAGAAGTGGCGTTACGATCCCTTCGTGCCCGTAGGTGAATCTTCCGGACGTACGCGTCCCGATGCCTGTCCGGGGGCGCTCCAGGTGCACGAGGCCGCCGACGGCCCGCTCGCCCGCTTGCGCCTGCCCGGCGGCGCGGTGTCGGCCGCGCAGCTCCGCGTGCTCGCCGGGTGCGCGGCCGAGCTGGGAGCGGGCGTGATCGAGCTGACGTCGCGGGCGAACGTCCAGGTGCGGGGCCTGCGCTCGCCCGAGGTCTTCGCCGGGCGCATCGCGGCGGCCGGGCTGCTGCCGTCGCCCGCGCACGAGCGGGTGCGCAACATCCTGGCCTCGCCGCTGAGCGGGCGCGGTCCTGACGGGCTGCTGGACGTGCAGGCGATGGCGGACGCCCTGGACCGGGCGCTGTGCGCGCGGCCCCGGCTGGCCGCGCTGCCGGGACGGTTCCTGTTCGCCCTGGACGACGGCACGCGGGACGTCGCCGGGCTCGGCGCGGACGTCACCTACGTGGCGACCGGCCGGCTGCTGCTCGCCGGCGCCGACACCGGGCTGACCGTCGCCCCGGACGCGGCCGTGCCGCTCATGATCGACGCCGCCGAGGCGTTCCTGGACGAGCTGTCCCCCGACGGCCCGCGCGCCTGGCGCATCCGCGACCTGCCGGACGGCCCCGCCGCGATCGCCACCCGCCTGCGCGCCGGCCGACCAGCCCGACCGAACGCCCCGAACGCACTGGACGCCCCGGAGGCCCCGCAGGCGCCCCACACCGCCGACGCCCCGCAGGCCGCGGACGCCGCGAACGCGCCGCCCTCACCCGCCCCCGCGCGCCGCCCGTCCGCGGGCAGGATCGCGCAGCGGGACGGCCGGGTGGCGATCGAGGCGCTCGTGCCGCTCGGCCGTCTGACGTCCGCCCAGGCCGGAGCGCTCGCGGACCTCGGGCGGCCGGTGCGCCTGACCCCCTGGCGAACCGTCGTCCTGCCGGACCTCTCCCCCGGCTCCCCCGGTTCCTCGGGCTCCCCGGGCTCCCCGGGATCCCCCGGCGAGGCGGACCGGATCGAGCGGGCGCTGGCCGCCGCCGGGCTCGTCACCGACCCGGACTCCCCCTGGGCCGGGGTCACCGCCTGCACCGGCCGTCCCGGCTGCGCGAAGGCGCTCGCCGACGTGCGGGCGGACGCCCGCCAATGGGTGCGGAGCCTCGGCCGCGCACCCGCCACACCCGTCCACTGGGCCGGTTGCGAGCGGCGCTGCGGCCTGCCGCGCGGCCCGGTCCGCCAGCTTATCGCGACCATCAACGGATACGAGGAACGCCAGGAGTGAGCGACTACATCCGCGACGGCGCCGAGATCTACCGGCGCTCGTTCGCGACCATCCGCGCCGAGACCGACCTCACGGGCCTGCCCCCCGAGGTCGCCCAGGTGGCGGTGCGCATGATCCACGCGTGCGGCATGACCGACCTCGTGACCGACCTGGCCTGGTCCCCGCGGGTCGTCGCGCGGGCCAGGGCGGCGCTGCGCGGCGGCGCGCCGGTGTTGTGCGACGCCATGATGGTCGCCTCCGGCGTGACCCGGCGCAGGCTGCCCGCGGGCAACGAGGTGCTGTGCACGCTGGGCGATCCGCGCGTCCCCGAGCTGGCCGAACGCCTCGGCACCACCCGCAGCGCCGCGGCCCTGGAGCTGTGGCGCGACCGCCTGGAGGGGGCGGTGGTGGCGATCGGGAACGCGCCGACCGCGCTGTTCCGGCTGCTGGAGCTGGTGGCCGAGGGCGCGGGACGCCCCGCGGCCGTGCTCGGCATCCCGGTCGGCTTCATCGGCGCGGCCGAGTCCAAGCAGGCGCTGGCCGGCAGCGACCTGGAGTACCTGGTGGTGCACGGCCGTCGCGGCGGCAGTGCGATGACGGCCGCCGCGATCAACGCCATCGCGAACGAGACGGAGTGAGCACCATGTCAGGACGCCTGTACGGAGTCGGCCTGGGCCCCGGCGACCCCGAGCTGGTCACGGTCAGGACGGCCCGGTTGATCGGCGAGGCCGACGTGATCGCCTACCACGCCGCCCGGCACGGCCGCAGCATCGCCCGATCGATCGCGCTGCCGTACATGCGCGAAGGCCAGATCGAGGAGCTGCTGCTCTACCCGCTGACCACGGAGACCACCGACCACCCCGGCGGCTACCAGGGGGCGCTCGACGACTTCTACGCCGACTGCGCCGAACGCCTGGCCGCCCACCTGGACGCGGGCCGCACCGTGGTCGTGCTGGCCGAGGGCGACCCGCTGTTCTACGGCTCCTACATGCACATGCACAAGCGGCTCGCCCACCGCTACCCGACCGAGGTGGTGCCCGGCGTGACCTCGGTCAGCGCCGCCGCCGCCGTGCTGGGCCGGCCGCTGGTCGAGCGGGACGAGGTGCTGACCGTGCTGCCCGGCACGCTGCCCGCGCAGGTGCTGGCCGAGCGGCTGCGCGACACCGACTCGGCCGCCGTGCTCAAGCTGGGCCGCACGTTCGGGAAGGTGCGCGACGCGCTGGCCGAGGCGGGCCGCCTCGACGACGCCTGGTACGTCGAGCGGGCCACCATGGGCGCCGAGCGGGTCGCCCCGCTCAAGGACGTGGACCCGGACGGGGTCCCGTACTTCTCGCTGGCGCTGCTGGCCAGCCCGGCCGAGCGCACGTTCGTCCCCGAGCGCCCGGTGGACGAGGGGCGGGGCGAGGTGGCCGTGGTCGGCCTGGGCCCGGCGGGACGGCCGTGGCTGACGCCGGAGGCGCAGGAGGCGCTGGCCGCGGCCACCGACCTGGTCGGCTACGGCCCGTACGTGGACCGGGTGGCCCCGAACGCGCGCCAGCGCCGCCACCGCACCGACAACCGGGTGGAGGCCGAACGCGCCAGGCACGCCCTTGAGCTGGCCCGGGACGGGGCCCGCGTGGCGGTCGTGTCGTCCGGCGACCCGGGCGTGTTCGCCATGGCCAGCGCCGTGCTGGAAGCCGCCGCCGACTTCCCGGACGTGCCGGTGCGGGTCGTGCCGGGACTGACCGCCGCCCAGGCGGTCGCGGCCAGGGCGGGCGCGCCGCTCGGGCACGACTACTGCGTGCTGTCGCTGTCCGACCTGCTCAAGCCGTGGAAGGTGGTGGCCGACCGGCTGTCCGCCGCCGCGCGGGCTGACCTGGTGCTGGCGATCTACAACCCGGCCTCGCGGAGCCGTACGTGGCAGGTCGCCGCCGCCCGGGACCTGCTGCTGGAGCACCGGGCGCCGGACACCCCCGTGGTGATCGGCCGCGACGTCGGCGGCCCGGAGGAGAGCGTCACGGTCACCACGCTCGGCGAGCTGGACCCGGGCCAGGTGGACATGCGCTGCCTGCTGATCATCGGCTCGTCCACGACCCGGGCCACCGAAGGCGGCGTCGTCTACACCCCGCGCCGCTATCCCTGAACCCAGGCTGCCGCCGCCGCCACGCTGTCCGTCGCCCGGACGCCCGCGGGCAGCGGCGGCCGGTCCACCATGATCACCGGCAGGCCGAGCTCACGGGCCGCGCCGAGCTTGGCCGTGGTCATGCCGCCGCCGCTGTCCTTGGTCACCAGCACGTCCAGGCGGTGCTCCCGGATCAGGGCGCGCTCGCCCTCGACGGTGTACGGCCCCCGGTCCAGCAGGACGTGCACGTTCGCCGGCACGGGCCCCTCCGGCGGGTCCACCGACCTGGCCAGCAGCCACACGCCGGGCAGCGGCGCGAACACCGGCAGGCTGCGGCGCCCGGTCGTGAGGAAGACCCGGGTCTCCCGGCCGGCCGCGCCCCACCGCTTCGCGGTCAGCAGCCCGGCCGCCGCCTGGAGGGAGCCGACCCGCAGCCACGCGTCGCCCGGTCCCTCCCGCCATCCCGGACGCCGCAGCACCAGCAGCGGCACCCCGGTCGCCGACGAGGCCGCGACCCCCGAGGCGGTCATCCGCTCCGCGAACGGATGCGTGGCGTCGACCAGCACGTCGATGCGCTCCTTCAGCAGCCACGCGGCCAGGCCCGCCGGCCCGCCGAACCCGCCTTCCCGCACCTCGCCCACGGGCAGCCGCGGGTTGTTCACCCGTCCCGCGAGTGAGGACACCACGTGCAGCCCGGGGGCGGCGGCCAGCTCGGCGGCCAGGGCGCGGGCCTCGGCGGTGCCGCCGAGGATCAGGACCCGTCGCACGCCCGCTCCCTGGCGTCGCTGTAGAGATGGCTGTCGGGGAACTGCGTCGCCGACAACACCCGGCCCACGACGATCACGGCCGTCCGCCGGATGCCCGCGTCGTGGACCTGTCCGGCGATGTCGGCCAGCGTCCCGCGCAGGATCACCTCGTCGGCCCGGCTCGCCCGCGCCACCACGGCCACCGGGCAGTCCGGGCCGTAGGAGGGCAGCAGCTCGGCCACCACGGCGTCGATCCG
Organism: Nonomuraea sp. NPDC049624; assembly: GCF_040675255.1. Taxonomy (NCBI): domain Bacteria; kingdom Bacillati; phylum Actinomycetota; class Actinomycetes; order Streptosporangiales; family Streptosporangiaceae; genus Nonomuraea; species Nonomuraea sp. NPDC049624. The sequence continues at coordinate 294,633 of NZ_JBFAOR010000009.1, forward strand.
CTGCACGGCCAGGTGCAGCACCATCGTGGCCCGGCTCGCGCCGAGCGTCGCGAGGTCCTCGCCGTCCGGCATGGGGGTGGCGCGGGCGGAGGTGCGCGTCAGGATGACCGTCTGGCCGACGCCGGGCACGGTCAGCTCCCGGCCCAGCGCGGCCGCCGCCGCCGCGAACGCCGGAACCCCCGGCACCAGCTCGTACGGCACGCCCAGGGCGTCCAGCCTGCGCATCTGCTCGGCCACGGCGCTGAACACCGACGGGTCGCCCGAGTGCAGCCGCGTCACGTCGAGACCGTCGCGGTGGGCGGCGGCCAGCTCGGCGACGATCTCGTCGAGCGTCAGGTCCGCCGTGTTCACCAGCCTGGCCCCCGGCGGGCAGGCGTCGAGCAGCTCACGCGGCACCAGCGAACCGGCGTACAGGCAGACCGGCGACGCCTCCAGCCGCCGCAGGCCGCGCAGCGTGATCAGGTCGGCGGCGCCGGGACCGGCTCCGACGAAGTACACGGTCACGGCCGGTCCCCCTCCGTCATCGTTGATCCTTCCTTGTGATCGACCACACGGTCACCGGCATCGCCGCCCGCCAGCCGGTGAACCCGCCGACCGGCGAGGCCCGCTGGACGCTCAGGCGCACCAGGTCGCCCCCGAGCCTGCCGTACCAGTGGGCGAGGACGGCCTCGGACTCCAGGGTGACGGCGTTCACCACCAGCCGGCCGCCGGGGCGCAGCGCCGTCCAGCAGCGTTCCAGCAGGCCGGGGGCGGTCGCGCCGCCGCCGACGAACACCGCGTCCGGCTCGGGCAGCCCGTCCAGCGCCCCGGGGGCCTTGCCCTCGACCACGCGCATCGACGGCACGCCGAGCCGCTCGGCGTTGCGCCGGACGGCGGCGGCCCGGTCGGCCCTGCTCTCGATCGCCACGGCGGCGCACGACGGGTGGCTGCGCATCCACTCGACGGCGATGCTGCCCGCCCCCGCGCCCACGTCCCACAGCAGCTCGCCGGGCATCGGGGCCAGGCGGGACAGGCTGACGGCGCGGACCTCCCGCTTGGTGAGCTGCCCGTCGTGCTCGTAGGCGCCGTCGGGCAGCCCCGGCACCCTGGCCAGGGGCTCGGCGTCCCGGGCGAGGACGCACTCGACGGCGATCACGTGGAGCGCGGGCGCCTGGCCCTCCGCCCAGCTCTCCGCCGTCCCCCGCAGCGCGGACTCGCGCGGGCCGCCCAGGTCCGACAGCACCGTCATCGGGCTCGGCCCGTACCCGTGCCGGACGAGCAACCCGGCGACCAGCGAGGGCGAGCCGGGCCCCGCGCCGAGCACGACGACCCGGCGGCCCGGCTGGAGGGCGGCGGCCAGCGCCGCGGGCGGCCGGCCCACCAGGCTGACGACGTCCACCCGCTCGGCCGGCCAGCCCAGGCGGGCGCAGGCCAGCGACAACGACGACACGTGCGGCAGCACCAGGACGCGCTTCGCGCCCAGCAGCCGGACCAGGGTCGAGCCGATGCCGTGGAACATCGGGTCGCCGCTGGCCAGCACGCACACCTCGCGGCCGGCGTACCGGTCCATGAGCGCGGGCAGGGCGGGCAGCAGCGGCGACGGCCACGGCACGCGTTCGGCGGCCGTCGCGGGCACCAGGCCGAGCTGCCGCACGCTGCCCATGAGCACGTCGGCGGCCTCCACCGCGCGGCGCGAGCCCGGGGGCAGGCCGTCCCAGCCGTCCGCGCCGATCCCGACGACCGTGATCACGCGTCGCGCCGGGTCAGCTGGAGCTCCTCGGCGACCCGCTGACGGGAAGCGGCGAAGGCGGCGCCCTGCTCGGCCAGGTTCACGATCCTCCTCTATGGCAAAGTGCGAGGGATATCGTATATCTGCCTATCTGGCAGACTTTGGCGGGTGAAACGGCTTCTCGTCATCGGGATCGGCGCCGGCGATCCGGACCATCTCACCCTGCAGGCGGTCAAGGCCATCGCCGCCACGGACGTGTTCTTCATCGTCGACAAGGGCGAGATCAAGCACGAGTTGATCCAGCTCCGCCTCGACCTGATCGCCGAGCACGGCCGCAGGCCGTACCGGATCGCCGAGGCCCGCGACCCGGAACGCGACCGCACCGCCCCCGCCTACACCGCCGCCGTCGAGGACTGGCGCTCGCGCCGCTCGCTCGCCTGCGAAGCGCTCATCCGCGACGAACTGGGCGCCGGCGAGACCGGCGCGTTCCTGGTGTGGGGCGACCCGGCCGTCTACGACAGCACGCTCGCCATCCTCGACGAGATCCGGCGACGCGGGAACGTCGCCTTCGACGTCGAGGTCGTCCCCGGGATCAGCAGCGTGGCCGCCCTCACCGCCCGCCACCGCATCGGGCTGACCCAGGTCGGCCGGCCCACGCACCTGACCACCGGCCGCCGCCTGGCGGAGCAGGGCCCCACCGCCGACGACATGGTGGTCATGCTCGACGCCCACACCTCCTTCACCGGTCTCGACGACTTCCACATCTACTGGGGCGCCTACCTCGGGACGCCGGACGAGATCCTGGTGTCGGGGCCGGTGCCCGAGGTCGGTGAACGCATCCGGCGGCTGCGTGCCGAGGCCCGCGAGCGCAAGGGCTGGATCATGGACACGTACCTGCTGCGCCGCCTGTCACCGGAGGACCGCTGACCTGACACCGAGGTGGCGCCGCCGGGTCGGCGGGCCCCCTCGCGTCATGCCAGCAGTCCCTGCCCGATCCAGCCGCCGGGCGGGCAGCCCGGCAGGATGGCGAACACGGCGGACCCGATCGGCGTGGTCCACTCGTTGAGCAGGTCGGCCTCGGCCAGCCGGCGCTGCATGGGCAGGAACTGCGCGCCGACGTCGGCCTGGTAGGAGGCGAAGAGCAGGCCGCTGTCGGGGTGTCCGGCCGCGGTGAGCCCTTCGTCGTAGTTGTAGGGGCGACGGAAGATCCCCTTGGCCGGGTCGGCGCTGTGCGCCCGCCTGATGTGGGCGTACTCGGAGATGACCGGGAACCCCACGGGCGTCAGCTCGGCGAAGTCGGGCGGGTCGTGCTCGGCGGTCCCGGTCAGCGGGGCGCCGGTGTCCAGGCGGCGGCCGACCGTGAACTCCTTGGCGACCCGGTCGGCGGCGTCCCACGTCTCCAGTTCGACCCGGATCCGCCGCAGCACCAGCGTGGTGCCGCCGCGCAGCCAGGCGGGCGCGTCCGCGCCGGCCCACACCACCCGGTCGAAGACAGGGCTCCCGGGGACGGCGTTGGCGGTCCCGTCGAGCTGCCCCATGATGTTGTGCTGGGTCAGCCCGGACGCCTGCACCCCGGCGGCCCGCCGGAACCCGCGCTGGACCCATCGGACGCGGGTGAAGGCGCGGGCGTCCTTGATGATCATGCGGAGGGCGTGGGCGACGGTCAGCGGGTCGTCGGCGCAGATCTGCACCAGGAGGTCGCCGCCGTTCCAGCGGGGCTGCAACTTGTCGATGGAGAAGCGGGGCAACGCCTTCAGCGAGGACGGGCGCGCGTCCGCCAGGCCCACCGCGTCGAACAGGCCGGGCCCGAACCCGAAGGTGACGGTCAACCGGGCGGGCAGCACCGCCAGCTCCGGTTCGGTGTCGGCCAGGGCCGGACCGCCCGCGGTCAGGCGGCGGGCGTCGTCGGTCAGCAGCCGCATCATCCGGGCCACCGCCTCCCGGCCGACGCCGCCGCGCAGGTCCAGTCCGACGAAGACGGCGTGGGCCTGCGGGACGGTGGCGATCCCGGCCTGGTGCGGGCCGTGGAAGGGCTCCACCGCCGAGCCCGTCGGAGGGGCCTGCGCCGCGGCCGGGCCCGTCGAGGCGGCCTGTGTCGCGAGCGCGCCGGCCGCGGCGGCGGCGGTCGAGGCCAGCAGGCCCCGCCGGGTCAGGCGGGACCTGCTGCCGGTGTGCGCGTCCATCAGTGCTCGCCCTCACCGGGCTGGTAGTTCTCCTTGCCGCCGGCGAAGTCCTTGCCGATCGCGGTGAACCGGAGGGTGGAACCGTCGGCGAGGGTCAGGGTGAAGGGCACCTCGGCTCCCGGCTCCACCTTCCCGGTGACGCCCATCAGCATGATGTGATCGCCACCGGGGGCCAGCGGGTGGGAACCGCGAGCAGGGACCACGAACCCGCCCTTCTTGGGGCGCATCACCATCTTGCCCCCGGAGTCCACCACTTCGTGCAGCTCGACCTTCGGAGACAGCGGCGAGGTGCCGGAGACGACCGTCAGCTCCGCGTCGGTGTTGTTGACCAGGGTGCCGAAGGCGGCGGTCATGCCCTTCCCGCCGGTCTTGATCCAGGGGTCGGTGATGGTCAGAGCGGGCGAAGGCGCGCTGGCGACGGTGGCGGCGGCGGCCGGCGACGCCGACGCGGTCGTGCTCTGGCCGCCGCAGCCGGACACGAGCACGGCCACGGCCAGCGCCGCGGCGGGAAGAAGCGGGGAACGCGAACGGAGAGAGTGCATGGTGGGCCTTTCCAGGCAGGCCTCGGCGCACGGCGGGATCTCCCACCGCGCCGGAGGCGGATCAGGCAGGGACGCTCGACGCGGCCGCGACGTCCGCGGCCACGCGGACCCGGACGAAGCCGGGCATGACGACGTACTCCGGCACCACGGGGGTCAGCCGGAGAAAGCGATCACCTGCGTGCACGGCGGGCCACGCGTGGGCGCGGCGTGTGCCGGCACCGCCGAGCGCAGCCGCTCCGGCTCGGGCGCCGTCACCACGACGACCGGCTGGCCCAGCGGACGCGGGAGGAGTGCCAGGAGGACCCGGCACAGCCGCGCGGCCAGGCGGTGCAGCAGCCCCCACAGAGCGGCCTCGCCCCGGGCCAGCCACAGGGCGATCAGCCCGGTGGCACCGGCATGCGTGACGAGCATGCCGACGCCGGGCACCAGCCCCGAATGGCCGTGGACGAGCGCGGCGTAGGCGTCGGCGGCATGGCTGAGGGAGAACAGCACATGCAGCACCACCTGCATGCCCGCCAGCAACGGCAGGATCACCGCCAGCGTGCGCTCACGCGCCGAGGCCACGACCCCGCCCCCGAACGCCAGCAGCAGCCCACCGGCCACCACCGGCCCGGTGACCGATCCCCCGCCGAACAGGTGCGCCAGCACGCCCAGCGCCACGCAGACCACGGCGAACACCGCGGCACGGGCGAGACGGAACGGCAGGGAGGCGGTCATAACCGGCCCATCATCCCATCCCACCCCCTCGCCCTGGCATCCGCCATCGTGCCCCGCCTCCGGCACGGCGCCTGTCCACGCACGACGAACCCGACGGCCGAGGGCCCCGGGGTCGCCGGGCGGGGTGGTGGCCGAGGTCTGGAAGGTCACCTTGGCGGTCTGCTCGCGGGGGCGAGCCCGTGCCCGCTCGACGGCGGGCACGGGCTCGCCCAGCCCGATGTGTCGGCGGACGTGCCGGCTCAGCGGGCGAGCGGGAGACTGCCATGAAGGGGCACGTCTCCGCGGGACACGGCGATCGCCACCCCCAAGGTGACGGCGGCGTATCCGCAGGTCACGGTCAAACCCGCCCATGGCGGCAGCGGGTAGTAGCCCCCCAGCAGTGACGGGTCCACGTCCACATGCGCGAACGTCGGGATGCTCTGCGTGATCGCGAACCCGGCGGCCGGGGTGATCACCAGCAGCCACGGCGCCAGCCCCGCGGTCGCCAGCAGGTACGGCACGACGACCAGCACGATCACCAGCCCCGCCGCGAACCCGACCACGCCGACCACCACGGCCCTGGCCGCCAGCAGCCGCGCCGGACGCGACACGGCCGCCGGGCCGCTGCCGGCCGGTTCGCGCGGGTGTTCGGTCGGGCTGGGGCCCGTTGGTTCGGGCCGATTTCGGGTGGTGAGGAACGTGGCCGCCGCCACGAAGATCGGGATCAGCCCCACGGCCCCGCCGATCAGCAGGAGGTCGGCGCGCAGACCGCCCTCCACCGTGGCGGGCCCGATGTCGCCTCCCCCGGTCACGACGAGCTTCCCGCCGGACTCGACGACCCCGCCCGGGTGGTGCGGGGTCCTCCCGTCCGACTCCATGGAGACGCCGACGTCGTCGCGCCGCCAGGAACCGTCCGCCCCCTGCAGCTCGATCTGGTCGAAGGTGGCGGTGGCCTGGGCGAAGGCCTTCGCCATGTCCCACGGGCCGCCTGGCGAGGTGACGAACAGCCCGATCTCGACCGTCTCCGGCCGTCGATGGAGTGCTCGCCTCCCGCCGCCGCCGAGCCGCGGAACGCGGCATCGACCTCGTCGAACGCCTGACGCCCGCGGTGACGGCCGGGGACCCGAGACTGGTCGAGAGCCTCGTCGCCAACCTCGTCGACAACGCCGTCCGCCACAACCACCCGGACGGGCACGTGACGGTCACCACTCAGACGTCCGGCACGCAGGCGGCCCTCACGGTCGCCAACAGCGGGCCGGTCATCCCCGACGACCAGATCGAGCGCCTGTTCCACCCCTTCCAGAAACTGGCGCCCGATCGTCACGGCCGCCACGACGGCCACGGCCTCGGCCTCGCCATCGTCGACGCCGTCACCCGGGCGCACCGCGCCACCCTCACCGCCGATGCCCGCCCCGAAGGCGGCCTGTCCATCACCGTGCGGTTCGCGCAGGCGTCTCGAGGGCAGCCGGCTGACGGCCGATGATGCGGGCCCGGGGGCGCGCGGTGACCGCCGGCGTCCCGGACGGAAGAAGCTTGAAGAAGCCGATGGTTCTCGCTTGCCCGACGTCGAGCAGGACCAGCATCGAGCCGATGAGCCCGATGAGGGGAGTACCAATGGGGCAGAGCATCAAGGGGCCTATGGTCCTGCGCATCACCGAGGGCGAGATCGTCGACAGCCAGCTCTCCGAGGACGATCTGAGAGCGTTGAGCGACAAGAGCGAGGGAGCCGCCGCTCTGGCCAGGGTCAGATGCCCTGTCCTGTACTGCGCCGCCATGTACGACTCCGGCCCCCTGCGCTGAGGCCTCCGGTGCACACCGCTCAGGCAAGGCGGCAGATGGAGGAGATCCTCGCCGGCGACCGCCCGTTCGGCGACTGCGACTACATCCGTCAGCGCGTCCGCCTGCACTACCGTCACCGCCTGCTCCTGCTCAAGGAGCACTCCAAGGGCGCGCATCTGCTGCTCGCCGCACAGCGGGACGCCTCCGACGACCGGCACCACCAGGTGCTGGGCGACCCGGCGGTCCGGGTGGCGACCGACACCTGGCTGAGCGCCGTGCTCGGCGGCCGTGAGCTGCCCTGGCCCGAGGAGGAGCTGGACGCCGTCCTGGAGACCGCGGCGGCGCAGAGCCCTCGCGCGGCCGTGCCGCCGCTGGCCGAGGGCGCGGCGGATCTGGTGCGGCTGCACGAGACCGGCCGGCCCTGGGTGTGGTCCGAGCCCCGGGTTGAGGTGGACCCGCTGGGAGAGTTCTTCCGCCGCGTCTTCTCCGCGAGCTTCCATGGGCTCACCCTGACGAGCCCCGAGGGCCGCGTGCGCGAGACACTCCTGCGGGGCGCGGAGCTGCTGCACGAGCTCTGCCCCGTGCTGGCGCGGAGCGCGCTGAGCCACGTGCACCTGGTCGCCGTCGCGGGCAGGAAGTCGCCCGGCTCGGCGTCACCCGGCATCACGTCGCCCGGCTCGGCGTCGCCCGGCTCCACGTCACCCGGGTTCGCGTCGCTCACCCATCCTCGCATCCCGGGGGTGATCTTCCTGTCGGCCGCCGTGCTGGGCGACCCGTGGCAGGCCGCCGAGTATCTTCTGCACGAGGCGATGCACGTCAAGTTCACCGACCTCGAACACACCCACTCCCTGCTGGAGGAGGGCTACGACGCGGCGGAGTCGCCGCTGATCCGTCCGCACTGGAACCGGGCCAGGCCGCAGGCGGACGCGGGCTGGCCGGTGGATCGTGCCCTCACCGTGAGCCACCTCTACACCACCTTGGCGCTGTTCCACTCCACCGTGGCCGCCAGGCACGCGGAACTGGCCGACCGGTACGGGCCGATCACCGGCGCGGATCCCGCCCGGCAGGCGAGGCGGTCCTTCGACCGGGCCCAGTACCTCCTTCACCGTCTCGGCCACCACACCGACCAGCTCGGATCAGGCGGCCGGCTCTTCCTGCGCTGGCTGGGCGGGATCAACGAGGCGTTCGACCCGTCGCCCGCGCCGGCGGGCACGTACGCGCACCTCGTGCTCGACCTGTACGAGCGTGAAGCGGACACGATCCGGCGGGCCCTGTCCCGGCCGGACGCCGGGCACGCCGACGAGGACGCCGACGAGGACGCCGCCGCCCTGCGGAGCGCCGCGAGGCAGGAGATCAGCGGTTGCCTCGCCGTCCTGGCCGCGACCGGCGAGCCGAGCGACCAGCAGGACGAACTGCAGGGCCAGGACAGGGCGCTCGCGGAGCGCGAATCCTCCGGAGCGTCGTTCCGCGACAGCGCCGAGGCGTTCCTGCGGACGAGGGACCTGGTGCTGCGGGCGCTGGGCCCGGTGCCGCCCGCCGCGTTCCTGCGCCCCGTGCCCGACCGGTCGGAGGAGACCGTCACCGAGAAGGTACGGGCGATGGTCGAGGAGTCCGGCCGCCGCCTGGGCGCCCTGCTGGAGCGCTGATCAAGGGGTCGCGGGGCCGCGTCCCCGCGACCCGGCAACCGCGGACGTCAAGGAGCGCAGGCGATGCCCGACGAGGACGAGCAGGCACCGGGGAGTGCCGGCAGACCACAGGACCCGATCGTGGAGAGGTTGCGGCCCGATCCGGCGCAGGCGCCGGCGGCCGTCCTGCGCATGACCGGCTTTCTCGGCGACAGCGACCGGCCTGGCCACCGGCGGCTGTACTTCACGCGCGGGCTCGACTACTACGCGGAGTTCCGCACCGGCGACGTCATCGACATGACCACGGTCGCCCGCCACGAGGAGCCGTTCCGGGGCGAGGAGGCCACCCAGGTGACCCTGCGCCGCGACGCGACGGTGGAGTTCACCAGAACCCGTACGGCCCGCTCCCTCGACGAGTTCGACCTCGACGTGCGGATCGGCCGGTCGGGGAGCGGTCAGTGCATCCCGGGCCTGACCGACACCCGCGAGCACGACTGCGAGGAGCCGACGGCGGCGGAGGGCGGGGACTGCGTGACGCCGGGCACCTGCCAGCCGAGCTGCGAGACCTGCGTGACCAACTGCGGATCCTGCTACGAGACCTGCGTCAGCCCCACCAACTGCGCCAGCTGCGTGACCTGCGACGCCGGGTGCGGTGAGAACCGGTGAGCGCCGTCACGTCCGGGCCGCCCGTACGACGGCTGGGCACGGGGGCGCCGAGGACCGACGCCGCCTGGCAGAGCCCGCTCGGCCCCGACCGGCAGGCGGCGGCCCTCCGCGTCGCTCGCGACGTCGCCGCGCGGGTGACCGACCCGGGCCGGGTGGCGGCGGCGCTCGCCGCGTCCGTCGAACAGACCCGGTTCCCGAGATCCCTGGCCCGCAGGCCCTACGCCGTCGCGGACGGCGACGCGGGCCTCGCGCTGACCTGCGCCTACCTGGACGCGTGCCGGCCCGGCGAAGGCTGGGACGCGGTGGGCCACCAGTTCCTCACGGCGGCCGCGGCGGGCGTGGAAGCGGCGCCGGCGGGCCTGTTCGGCGGGTTGAGCGGGCTGGCGTTCGCCACCGTGTCGCTGAGCCGGGACGGGACCCGCTACCGGCGGATGCTCGCCGCGCTGGACGACGCCCTGGCGCCCCGAGCCGCGGCGATCGGCGCCCGGCTCGGCCAGACCCGCGAGCCGGGCCCGGTGAGCGCGTTCGACCTGATCTCCGGAGCCTGCGGCGTGGGCGCCCACCTGCTGCGGCACGACCCGCACGACATCCTCCCGGCGATCCTCGCCGGGCTCGTGACGCTCGCCCGGGAGCAGGAGCCGCCCGCCTGGATGACGCCCGCCCGCCTGATGGGCGACGAGACGATGTCCCGGCTGCACCCGCACGGCGCTCTGGACTGCGGTCTCGCGCACGGCATCCCAGGCCCGCTCGCCCTGCTGTCGCTCGCCCTGCGCGCGGGCGTCGAGGTGCCGGGCCAGGCGGACGCCGTCAGGCGCATCGCCGACTGGCTGGTCGCCCACCGTGCCGGGGACGACTGGCCCGCGTTCGTACCGCTGACCGGCGAGGGACGGCCCGGCCGGTCGGCCCCGTCACGGAGCGCGTGGTGCTACGGGACCCCCGGGGTCGCCCGCGCCTTGTGGCTGGCGGCCCAGGCGCTCGACGACGGCCTCCTGGGCGAGCTGGCGCTGGAGTCGATGGACGCCGTCCTGCGCCGGCCGGCCGAGCGGCGCGCGATCCCGTCGCCGACGTTCTGCCACGGGGTCAGCGGCCTGCTGCACGTCGTGCTCCGCTTCACCCGCGACACCGGCCTGTTCCGCCGGGAGGCGGCCGGGCTCGTGGACGAGCTGCTGGCCGCCTACCGGCCGGAACGGCCGCTCGGGTACGCCTCCCTGGAGCCGCAGGGCAACGCCGTGGACCGGGCCGGGGTCCTGGACGGCGCGGCGGGCGTCGTCCTGGTGCTGCTGGCCGCGGCGACGGACGTCGAACCGGCCTGGGATCGGCTCTTCCTGCTGTCATGACCCGCGCTGCCCGGAGCCTGTACACGCCGATGGACTGGGCGCTGGTGCGCGCCCCGCTGCTGCCGGTGGACGCCGCCGTGCGAGCGGGCAAGCCGGCGGAGCCGGGCCGCCTGCTGCCCGGCGCGCCGGCGGTGGTGGCGGCCATCCAGGTGGCGAGCGGCGATCTGGCCGCCGCTCTGGCGCGAACGGCGCCCGGCCATCCCAAGGCTCGGCGCATCGGCCGCAAGCTGCTGCGCTACCTCATCCGCATGAGCACCCGGCCGACCCCGTTCGGCCTCTTCGCGGGCGTCGCCCTGGCCGACTGGGGAGACTGCACCGACCTGGCCCTCGCCAAGCAGGAGCCGCGCACCCGCACCCGTCCGGACCTGGGCTGGCTCACGGACCTCGTCGCGCGCCTCGAAGCCGATCCCGAGGTGCGCGCCCGGCTGCGCCTGGTGGCCGACCCCGCCGTGCTGGTCCGCGCCGGGCGGGCGTTCCCGGCGGGCGGCACGGCGTCCGTGCGGGCCACTTCGGCGGTACGGCGGGCGCTCGCCCTGGCCCGCGAGCCCGTCTCGCGTGCGGAGCTCGTCGATGCGCTGATCACGCTGCCCGGCGCCACGCCGGAGAAGGCGGACGCCTTGATCGAGGACCTGCTCCGGCAAGGGTTCCTGCACCACGACCTGCGTCCGCCGCTCACCCGCGACCCCCTCGGCCACGTCCGGGAGCGGCTCGCCGGGCATCCCGTCGCGGACGACCTCGCCGGGTTGCGGGCGGCCCTGCGGGAGTGGGACGCCCGCCCGCTCGGCGAACGGGCCCGCACGTGGCCGGGCCTGCTGGACCGGATGACCGCGATCGTGTCCCCCGCCGACCCGCGCAACCTCCTCCAGACGGACCTCGCGCTGCCGCTGTCCGGGACCGGCCTGAACAGGCGGATCGGGACGGAGGCGGCGGCCGCGGCCGAGCTGCTGCTCCGGTTGAGCCCGCACCCCGCGGGACCGCCCCGCCTCGACGCCTGCCGCCGGGCGTTCGAGCGCCGCTACGGCGCGGGCCGCGAGGTCCCGCTGCTGGAGCTGGTCGACCCGGACTTCGGGCTGGGCCGCCCCACCGACGGCGGCAACCCGGCCCACGCGCCGGTCCACGCCCCGGTCCACGCGCCGGCCGCCCGGCACCGGCTGCTGACCGACCTGGCGGTGAACGCCTGCCGTGACCGGGTGACCGTCGTCGAACTCGACGACGACCTGCTGGCACGCCTCCAGACCTGGACCCCGGCGGCCGCGCCGGCCCCGCCGACCCTCGACCTCGCGGTCCTGGTGGCGGCCGCCGGCGCCGAGGCCGTGGACAAGGGCGACTTCCTGCTCGTCGTGGGCCCGAACCTGGGCGCGAACGCGGCCGGGCGCACCCTCGGACGCTTCGCCGACCTGCTCGGCCCCCCGGCGGCCACCGCGCTGGCGGAGGCGGCGCAGGCCGAATCCCGGCACGCGCCCGGCCGCCTCCTCGCCGAGGTGGTCTACACGCCGGAGCGGGCCCGTTCCGGCAACGTCGCCGTACGCCGGTGCGGGCACCGCCACGAGATCCGGCTCGGCCCTTCCACCGGCCTCGCGCCGGAGTGGGCCGTACCGGTGGACGAGCTGGTCGTGGGCCTGCGCGACGGCCTGTTCACCGTACGGTGGCCCGCCCGCGACGTGGAGGTCGTCGCCACGCAGTGCCACATGCTCAACCCGTCGCACGCGCCCCCGGCGGCCCGCTTCCTGCTGGACGCCGCCCGCGACGGCCGGTGCGTGTTCACCTCGTTCGACTGGGGGCCGGCCGCCGGTCTGCCGTTCCTGCCCCGGATCCAGCGGGGCCGCGTCGTCCTGTCCCTGGCCCGCTGGCGGGTCGATCCCGCGGCCCTGCGCGAGCCTGGCGGCCTGGCCGCCTGGCGGCGGGCGCAGCGCGTCCCGCGCCACGTGTACCTGGCCGGGGGCGACAACCGGCTGCTGCTCGACCTGGACGACCCCGACCAGGCCGGACTGCTGCGCGACGAGCCGCCGGGACGTCCCGTCACGCTGCAGGAGGCCCTGCCCCACCCGGATCACGCCTGGCTGCCGGGCCCGGAGGGCGCCCACCTCAGCGAGGTGGTGGTGCCGCTCGCGCTGAGGGAACCACCACGGACCGTCCCGCCGCGCCGCCGGACCTCCGGCGCCGTGCCTGCCGGCGCCCGCGTGCGCCCGCCCGGTAGCGACTGGCTCTACCTCAAGCTGTACGGCCCCCGCCGGTTCCAGGACGAGCTGATCGTCGACTCGCTGCGCCCCTTCGGGCAGTTCGTCACCGGAGCGGGGCTGGCCGCCGGCTGGTTCTTCCTGCGTTACGCCGATCCCGACCCGCACCTGCGCATCCGCTTCCACGGCGACCCCGCCACGCTGCTCGGCCCGCTCATGCGCCACGTCTGCGCGTGGGCGGCCGACCTGATCTCCACGGGCGCGTGCGCGACCTTCGCCTTCGACACCTACGAACGCGAGATCGAGCGGTACGGCGGCCTGGACGACATGCCGGCCGCCGAGGGCGTCTTCCTCGCCGACAGCCCGGCCGTGGCCGAGCTGCTGGCCCTGTCCAGAAGCCACGGATTCCCCTACGATCCGGCCACCGTGGCCGCGCTCAGCGTCGACGACCTGCTCGACGGCCTCGGTCTGGACGTCGAGCAGCGCACGCTCTTCTACCGCGACGCCGTCTCCCTCTCACCGGACGGCGGCCGGGACCATCGCCGGCGCTCCCGCGAGCTGCGCCGGCTGCTGGGCGATCCTGGTCCGGCCGTCCCGGCACCGCACGACCGGGCCCTCACATCGGTGCTGGCCGTCCGCCGCCGGAGCCTGCCGTCCGCGCGCCCCTCCCCCGTGGTGTGCCGCAGCCATGTGCACCTGCACTGCAACCGCTTGCTCGGCACCGGTCACGAGCTCGAACACCGCGTCCTGGAGCTCCTTCGCCGCACCCGCGACGGTCTCGCCCACCGGTGACCGCTTGGACAGCTTCATCCCTGATGGATAGTTTCTCTGGGTCCCGCCCGACCTGACCCGCCCCCCGCCTGCAAGGAAGACGCGCCGTGACCGACATCGTCCCGCTGCGGAGAAACGCGCGTTTTCAGCTGCTGTGGCTCGGCAGCGCGGTCTCGGAGCTGGGATCGCAGCTCACCGCGCTCGCCATGCCGCTTCTGGTGCTGGCGCTCACCGGCTCGCCCGGGCTGGCGGGCGTCGTCGCCGGAGCTCGTACCGTCGCGCTCCTGGCGGTCCAGATGCCGGCCGGCGTCTGGGTGGACCGGTGGGACCGCCGCCGTACGCTCATCACGGCCCAGGGCCTGCAGGCGGTGGTCTCCGCGCTGCTGACGGTGTTGATCATCACCGGTCGGGTACAGGTCTGGCAGTTCGTCACACTGGCCGTGCTGGACGGGCTGTGCGTCGCGTTCATCGGGCCCGTCCAGGACACGGCGCTGCGCGGCATCGTCCCCTCAGGCCAACTGCACAGTGCGTACGCGCAGGAGGAGGCCCGCAGCCACGCGGCCGGACTGATCGGCCCTCCGCTCGGCGGCCTGCTGTACGGCCTCGGGCGGGCAGTGCCCTTCGTCGTCGACACCGCCACCTTCGTCGCCGCCACGCTCTTCTACGCTCTGGCCAAGGTGCCCCGCCGCCCGGCGGACGAGCCGCCCCCCTCCGCCCGGGACGACGGCGAGGAGCAGCGGCCGATCCGGCGCGGCATGCGCCGGGAAGCGGCCGAGGCCCTCACCTGGTTGTGGCGGCGGCACGGCCTGCGGGAGGTCACCGCAGCGGTGACGGTCCTCAACCTGCTGGGCGGGGCGTTCCTCATCCCGCTGATCGTGCTCGTCGGCGAACGCGGCGGCGACGCGCGCGTCACCGGCACGGTCCTGGCCGGTCTCGGAATCGGCGGGCTGACCGGCGCGCTGCTGTCGGGCCGCCTCAGCAGGCTCCTGCCTCCCGGAAGGCTCCTGCTGGCCGTCGTCACGGTCTTCGGCGCCGCGCTGGCGGCCACGGCACTGCCCTGGGGCGCGTGGTGGCCGATGATCCCGTTGGTGTTCATCACCTTGTCCACGCCCTCGCTGAACGTGGTGATGAACGTCGTGGTCGCACGCATGGTGCCGGAGGCGATGCTCGGCCGGATGGGCGCGGTCCTGAGCATGAGTGCGATGGCGCTCAAGCCCCTCGGGCCCGTCCTCGGCGGGGCACTGGCTGCGGCGCTGGGCGGCGCGGCGGCCCTCGTCGTGCTGGGCGGACTGCTCGTCCTGACCGCCGCCGTGGCCGCGCTCAGCCCGGAGCTGCGCCGCTTCACCGGAGAAGCCGCCGCAGCCGGAGACGACACTCCCACCGACGACAAGGCCCCGCACGCCCCTGCCTAGCCGGTGCCGACCATGACCTCCGCTCTCGCCTTTCGCCGGCCGCGAACCATGCAACGCTGCCGATCGTTGTCCGAGTGTTGCCGATTCCAGGGGGACCGCGGTGGAGCAAGTCTTCGAGTACCTGCCCTTACTGTTCGTGGCGTTCGGCGCCGTGATCGTGCTGGTGTCGGTCAGGGGGATCGTGCACGGCAGGCGGTTCGTCCGCGGGGCGCGGCGAGTGCCGGGCGTGATCACCGACGTGGCCACCACGTTCACCGGACGCGGCGAGCATCTCAAGGCGAGCCGGCGTCCGGTGCTGACCTTCACCACCCTGGAAGGGCGGGAGGTGACCGCCGAGTCCTGGACGGAGTCGCAGCTGGGCATCGGCAGGGAGACCGACGTCCTCTACGACCCGGACGACCCGACGAAGGCCGTGCCCGCCGGCGACGCCGGTGTCGGGGGCGGTTACGGCGGCATCGTCATCGGGCTCATCGCCGCCGCCGTCGGCCTGGCCGTCTTCGCCGCCTCCTCCGGACATCTCACCCCGTTCGGCGGCGCGGATGACGGCTGCCAGATCGAGCACACCGACGGCACCTCCGAGCCCGTCGACTGCCCGCCGGGCGTGGACGTCGAGTGACGCGGGGAGGACTACTTCGGCATCAGAACGCTCGACCTGGCACAGCTCGGCACCTGGATCCTCCAGGCACGCCCCCTCCTGCAAGCCGGGCTGACCTGGTACCTGCCCGACTACTGCCTCCGCACCCAGCAGGTGAAGAAGGGACGCCCGGTCCAAAGAAGCAGGTCGATCCGTGATGCTCGGGCCGTCGACTTCCTGCTCAGAGGGCGGCGTGCGATCGAGGCGTCAGGCGACGAACCCGTCAAAAGCCGGCTCGTCCGACCGATCCTGGACATCAAGCTGCCCTACATCGACGGCGTCGGACTTCGGGACTTCAGCAGAATCACTGTCGAGGAGTTCGGCTCCTACGACCGTTTCCGCACCTACCTGCGCGGGAAGTTCCTCCAGCTCGACGAAGCCCAGGACGCCGTTCAGTCCGAAGTGGCCCTGACTCGGATCGGCCTGGAGATCCGGGAGCAGATTCAGGAATGCCAGGCCGAAATGGCCAGGATCCAGCGGACCAGAGCCCTTGCCGCGACCGGCGCCGTCCTCGGAACGACGGGAGCGACCCTCACCGCCGTCTACGGTCCGGCTCTGACCGCCGCGCTCGGAGTCCTGGGCGCCACCGGTGGAATATGGAGCGTGGTCCAAGCGATCAGCCAGAACAGTGTCCGGACACTCCGCGAGGGCAGGTGGTACTACATCTGGACCCTCGATCAGGCGTACGAGCAGAAACGCGCGAAGGGCGGCACTCCCCAGCGCTCGAAGAAGCGGCGTTAGGGTCCTGCCCTGCGCTGTCCTGGCGCGAACCACCGTCGCGGTGCGTGCGAGATCGGTCTGAGAGGAAGAAAGCCATCATGACGATCACGGAAGAGTCGGAGCTCGTCGAGGTCCCGTTCTGGTTCGATCCGCTGTGCCCTTGGGCGTGGGTCACCTCGCGCTGGCTGCTGGAGGTGGAGAAGGTACGGCCGGTGCACGCCGACTGGCGGCTCATGTCGCTGGCCCACCTGAACCTCGTCCAGCGCAAGGGCGAGGGGATGAGCGAGGACTACCGCAAGCAGATGGAGAACGCCTGGGGGCCGGTGCGGGTCTGCGCGGCCGCCGCCGAACACGCCGGCCGTGACGTTCTCGGTCCGTTGTACACCGCGATCGGCACCCGGTTCCACAACCAGAGACGTCGCGACGACCCCACAGTCATCACCGAAGCCCTCACAGAGGTGGGCCTGCCCGCTGGGTTGGCGGCGGCCGCCGACAGCGACGAGCTGGATCAGCTCATCAGGGACTCCCACGATGAGGCTTTCGACGAGGTGGGGCTCGATGTCGGCACTCCCGTTCTCCGCGTCGGCGGCATGGCCCTGTTCGGCCCGGTGATCAGGCGGGCGCCACGCGGTGAAGCAGCCGGCCGGCTCTGGGACGGCCTGGTCCTGGTCGCCGGGACGGAGGACTTCTTCGAGCTCAAGCGCAGCCGGGAGCGGGGCGTCCGACCGTCCTTCGACTGAGGGACGCCGCACCTGGCCGACGCCTGCTGCCGGGTTCGCGGTCCTCGGGCCGCCGCATGCGATACACCACCTGGAGGGCGGTGGCTTCCCGAGGCGCTGCTCCTGGCCCCGACCCTCCACCGGCGACCGATTCGCCTCCTGGGGCCAGGGTCACCCGTACTGCTGGCGCATGGAGCTGTCGTAGTCGGCGTGCGGCCCCAGCCCGACCTCGGCTCGCCGCTCGTCAAGCCGATCGCGATCTTCTATCGGCTGCGGCCGGAGAACGCCGTCAGGAGCGTGGTACTGCATGCCGAACACCTGCGGCCGTCCCTCACCGACACGGACCCGGTCCACGAGATAGGCGAGGTACGCAGGCGGTGTTGTCGGCGTCCACGGCCGTCCACCGCTCCATCAGGTCATCGGGCACGGGACCGCTCCTGCACAGGCTCAGGCACACCTCCTGATCGCGCCTCATGCGTTCCAGCAGCTCAGCGCGGAGCTCATCGTTCATCGTGCCGCTTCTGACATGCCGGAGGTCAGCGTCACGGGCAGGCGGAGCACGTCGGTGCCGATGAAGGAGGGTAGCGGCTGGAGATCCTGCGGGCCGGTGGCCAGCCGCAGATCGGGAAAGCGCTCGAACAGGGCGGGCAGAGCGATACGCGCCTCCAGCCGGGCCAGCGGCGCGCCCAGGCAATAGTGCATGCCGTGGCCGAAGGCCAGGTGCGCCCGGTCGTGCCGGTCGATGTCGAAGCGGTCGGGATCGGCGTTGACGGCGGGATCACGCCCGTGGGCGCCGAAGCCGATGAGGATGAGGTCGCCGGCTCGGATGACGGTCTGCCCGTCCAGGGGGATGTCGTCAGTGGCGTAGCGCATCGGCAGATGCATGACGGGCGGGCGCCGGCGCAGGGTCTCCTCGATGACGTCGTCCCAGCGTGCGGGGTCGCGGCGGGCGACAGCGAGCTGCTCGGGGTGGCTGAGCATGGCGATGACGGCATGGTCGAGCAGGGACACGGTGGTCTCGCTGCCCGCGCCGATCATCAGGAGCAGCGTGCTGACGAGCTCGTCGTCGCTGAGCTGATCGAGTCCGCTGTCCCTGGCGGCGATCAGCCGGCTGGTCATGTCGTCGCCGGGCCGGGCCCGTTTGGCCTCGATGAGACGGAGCATCGAGGCGATCATCCCCTGCTGGACGTGGATCGCCTGCCCGGCTGACAGGCTGGTGTCCACCACGGCGTCGATGGTGGCCAGCATGGCGGGCCGCTGGTCCAGCGGCACACCGAACAGGTCGCAGATGACCTGGGTGGGGATCTTGTAGGAGTAGCGGGCCCGCAGGTCCAGCACGCCTCCCGGGGCCTCGGCGGCCAGGACGTCCAGCAACGTGGTGACGACGGCGATGATCGGCTGCCGCATCGCCGCCACGCGGCGGGGCGTGAACGCCTTGCCGACCAGGTTCTTCAACCGGTGGTGGTCGGGGTCGTCGGTGGTGAACATGCTCTTCACGTCCACCCAGGCGGTGAGCCAGCCGATCGCGTAGGGACGGTAGCCGGGCCAGGACTTACGCGCGTCCTTGGAGACGTGGGGATGCGTCAGCAGGTGCTTGACGACGTCCCCGTCGGTCACCGACCAGGCGGTGAGGTCGCCGGGCAACCGGACGGGCACGGCCGGTCCGGCGGCTCGTAGGGAGTCGGCCTGCTCATAGACGCGGTGTCCGCTGCTGTCGAGAACCACGGGTGTGGGGGTCACGCGGGGCCTCCCGTGCGGGTGGGAGCTACTGCGGGCTGACGGGACACGGCGAAGGGGTCGCCTTGTCGTGCGGCGAAGCCCACGCCGAGCGCTGCGAGGCGGGTGCGGAAAGACCTGGCCGGTCGGGGCCGCACTCTCCTCCCAGTTCCAGATTCCACGCCTTGTCGAAGGTCGTTTCAAGGGCCCGTCCCTGAACACCTGGCCGGGAGCAGCGCCTGCCAGGCGGGTCCGCGCCGCGGCGAAGGCCGGTCCGCGCGGAGAGCCCCCGGCCCTCTCGCGGTTCAAGGGGGCCGGGGGCTCGCGGCGGTGCCGGGGTGCGCGTTCAGGCGGAGGGGGTCGCCCTGACGTAGCTGACCTCGACGTTCAGATAGGTCCCGACGCCGTAGTCATGGCCGCGGATGGCCAGGAGGTTGCAGCGCTCCAGGTGCCTGGCGGGCAGGACGACGTTGATGGCGCCCGCGGCGCAGCCGCCGCTCCTGACGGCCTGGACGAGGCGGCCGTTGAAGTAGACCCGCGCATCGTTGTCGATCGTTCCCTGGATGCGGACCAGCCGGGCGTTGCGCGGGATGTGCACCCAGTGGCGTACCAGGATGTCGGTGTTCACCGCCCAGGGCGTCTTGACGTTGGTGGAATTGTTCCACGAGCAGATCCGGTTGGTGGTGCCAAATCCTTCTTGTCCGCTCGACCAGTCGCTGTCGTCGAAGTCCGGCTCGTAGAAACGCGGGGCGTCGGCCCCGGGCGGCACCTGGAGGTATTTCCAGTCGGTGCTGTTGTAGCCGAGGACGGTGACGACATTTTGCCGCTTTCCGGCCAGGGAGGCCGACGCCGACGCCGGCGCGGGCAGGGCCACGGCGGCCAGCAGCGAGCCGGCCGCGAGGCCGGCGGGAAGGAAACGCAGCAGTTTCTTGAACATGGCGATCTTCCTCCGTCGATTGTGCGAAATGTCGATCCTGCGGCCACCGAAAGGGACATGTCTATCCATGTCGCAATTCTGCCGCCTAACATCCCGGCCGGAATGGGTAAATCGAATCATAATTTGAGCACACACCGACAGGTTAAGCAATGGCAAAGAAACGCCGGCGAGAGAAGCCAAGCACATTCATCGTCAATGGGAATTTATCCGATATACCGAATAAACGCCCTTCCTTCGCGAGGTGGTCAGGCGGGCACCAGCAGGGTGGTGAGCAGGTCGTCCAAGGTGACGAGGCCGACGACCGCGCCGGCGCCGTCGCGGATCACGGCGATCTGGCTGTGGGCGGCGCGCAGCCGGGCGACCGCGTCGGCGACCGAGGTCTCCCGGGGCAGGTCCGGCACCCGGTAGGCGAGCTGGGCGGCGGTGGTGGCGGCGCCGCGCCGGCGGGCCAGGTAGGCGTCGCGCAGGTGCACGATCCCGCTCGGCTCGGCGCCGGACCACACGATCAGCCGGGTGCGCCCGGACCGGTTGCAGGCGTCGATGACGTCCTGGGCGGCGGCGGTGGCGGGGACGCCGACGATCCGCTCGGCCGGGGTGATCAGCGCGGTGATGCCCGACTGCGGCGCCTGCAGCGCCTGGCTGAGCACCACGTGGTCGTCGGGCTCGATCAGGCCGAGCCGGCGCGACTCCGCCACCAGGTGCCGGAGCTGGTCGGGGGTGCGCGCCTTGGCGCCCGCCTCGTCCGGACGGACGCGGAACAGCCGCAGCAGGCCGTTGGTGACGGCGTTCAGCGCGCTGATCAGCGGGCGGACCAGCAGGGTGAAACCGCGGAACGGCAGCGCGAGCAGGGTGGCCGAGCGCTCGGGGTGGGCGATGGCCCAGGACTTGGGCGCCATCTCGCCGAGCACCATGTGCAGGAACGTCACGACCGCCAGCGCGATGACGAACGCCACCGCGTGCGCGGCGGCCTCGGGCAGGCCGACGGCGCCGAAGAGCGGGGCGAGGGTGCCGGCGATCAGCGGTTCGGACACCACGCCGAGCCCGAGCGAGCACAGCGTGATGCCGAGCTGCGCGCCGGCCAGCATGAGCGACAGCTCCTTGATCCCGGACAGGGCGGCGGAGGCGGCCTTGCTCCCCTGCGCGGCGGCCTTCTCCAGACGGTGCCGCTTGGCGGCGACCAGGGCGAACTCGGCGGCGACGAAGAAGCCGTTGCCGATCAGCAGCAGCAGGGTGAGCGGCAGCCCGACGGACAGGTTCATGCCTGCTCCTGCGATTCGTCACGGTAGGGGGTCAGGCGCACGCGGTCGGGCACGTGCCGGTCCAGCGTCAGCACCTCGATGCGGGCGTGCGTGGGGGCACGGGGGTCGAGGGTGGCGGGCAGGCCGGCGGTGATGACGTCGCCCGGGACGGCGAAGCGGCCCAGCCGGTGCAGGACGAGCCCGGCCAGGGTGTCGTACTCGTCCTCGTCGGGCAGGTTCAGGTCCGTCTCCAGAGCGATCTCGTCGATGCGCAGGGCGGCGTCCAGTTCCCAGGCCTCGCCCTGGCGCACCGCCCGTGGCGTGTCGGCGTCGTTCTCGTCGGCGATCTCGCCGACCAGTTCCTCGGCGACGTCCTCCCAGGTGACCAGTCCGGCCAGGCCGCCGTGCTCGTCCACCACGCAGGCCAGTTCCTGGCCGCGCGTGTGCATCTGGGCGACCAGGTCCGGCAGGTTGATCGAGAAGGGCACGATCAGCACGTCGTGGGCGAGGTCGGCGACACGGGTGGCGGCGGCCTGCTCGACCGGGACGGCGGCCAGGTCGCCCAGGCTGACCACGCCGATCACCTCGTCCAGGGTGGCGCCGAGCACCGGGTAGTGGGTGTGGCCGTGGGCGGCGACGAGCTCGTCCAGGTCGGGCACGGTGGCCGCGCCGGTCACGGCGACCACCTCCACGCGTGGCACCATCACTTCCTCGGCGGTGTGATCGGAGAAGGCCAGGGCCCGTTCGAGCACGTCGGCGTGGCTGCCGGGCAGGTGGCCGTGGGCCTCGGACTCGCCGATGATGTGGCCCAGCTCCTCCAGGGTGGCGCCGTGGTGCAGTTCCTCGACCGGCTCGATGCCGACGGCGCGCAGCAGCTTGTTGGCGGCGGTGTCGAACAGCTTGATCACCGGTCCGGCGATGGCCAGGTAGACCAGGGTGGAGCCGGCCAGCGCGCGGGCCAGCGGCTCCGGGCGGGCCAGCGCCAGGTTCTTGGGGGCGAGCTCGCCCAGCACCATCTGGATCACGGTGGCCAGCGCGAAGCCGATGCCGAGCGCGATGCCGCCGATCGCCGCCCGCGGCACGCCGGCCGCCTCCAGCGCGGGCGCGATCAGCTCGGCCAGCGCGGGCCTGGCGATGAAACCCACGATCAGCGCGGTGACGGTGATGCCGAGCTGCGCGCCGGACAACATGAACGACAGCCGTTCCATCACCTTGACCGCCTTGGCCGCCTTCTTGTCGCCGGCGGCGGCCTGCTGGGACAGGGCGAGCCGGTCGGCGCTGACGTAGGCGAACTCCTGGGCGACGAAGTAGCCGGTGGCGAGGGTGAGCAGGACGATGGCCACCAGGCCGAGTGCGACGCTCATCGCGGCTGTGCACCCCGCAGACGAAGGCCGTACCTGGGGCTGGGCCTACTGCCAGGTCAACGCGTATGGATGAGAGTAAGTGCCGGATGTGATCCGCGTCTCAGCCGGGTTCAGTCGCAGTGGGAGCCTCCCGTCGCCTCTACCATGATCAGCGATTTGTGATCTTCACTGTGAGGAGCGATCCAGTGGTGTCCGGGCAAGAACGCGTGCGGGCCGTGCTCGAGCACCGGCTCACCCAGCGGGCCGTCATCGGCGTCATCGTGCTCAACGCGGCCACGATCGGCTGCGAGACCAGCGCCTATCTGATGGACCGGGCGGGCGGCAGCACGGCCGGCGCGGCCCGGTCGAAGGCGAAGGCGAGCTGGGCGACGTCGAAGCAGACGTTCTGCAGGAGCACCTGGACC
This sequence comes from Nonomuraea sp. NPDC049624, assembly GCF_040675255.1. Taxonomy (NCBI): domain Bacteria; kingdom Bacillati; phylum Actinomycetota; class Actinomycetes; order Streptosporangiales; family Streptosporangiaceae; genus Nonomuraea; species Nonomuraea sp. NPDC049624. The sequence continues at coordinate 317,261 of NZ_JBFAOR010000009.1, forward strand.
GGCAACATCGGCAGGAACGGCAGCGCCAGCCCGGCCGCCAGCATCGCGATCACGTTCCCGAGGTTGGACGACAGCGCGATGCGCAGGTAGGTGACGATGTTGCCGGTGCTGCGCCGTCCGGCGACGATCGCCTGGTCGATCGCCGACAGGTCCTTGCCGGCCAGCACGACGTCGGCGGCCTCGCGGGTGACGTCCACGGCGGCGCGCGGGCAGATGCCGACGTCGGCGGCGCGCATGGCGGGCGAGTCGTTGACGCCGTCGCCGAGGAAGCCGACCGTGTGCCCGGCCTCGCGCAGCAAGCGGACGACGCGGGCCTTGTCGTCCGGCGTGCAGCGGGCGATCACCGTGGCCCGTTCGGCGGACGCGGCGGTGAGGTCGGCCGCCTCGATCACCGCCCCCACGTCGAGGCCCAGCTCCCGGCACGTACGGGCGGCGGTGGCCGGATGGTCGCCGGTCAGCACCTTCAGGGTGATGCCCCTGCGGGCCAGCAGCGCCAGCGCGGCGGCGGCGTCCGGCGACGGCTCGTCGACGAGGGTGAGGAAGCCGGCGAGCGTCAGCCCGCCTTCTGTGCCGGGACCGGCGGACCGGTCGCACACGGCGACCGCGAGCACCCGCGCACCGGCCTCGGCCAGGGCTCCGGCGACCTCGCCGGCCCGCAGCCGGTCGCCCGGTCCCATCGCGCACCGGTCGAGCACCGCCTCCACGGCGCCCTTGACCACGACGACGTCCGCGCCGCCGTCGCGGACCACCGCGCGGGACAGGCGCCGGCGGGATCGAAGGGGGTGGCCTCCAGCCCCTCGGTGTCGCCCGGGTCGGGCGCGCACTCCAGGATCGCCTCGTCGAGCGGGTCGGGGATCAGCGGATCGGCCAGGTGCAGCGTCCAGAAGCTGTTGACGGCCGCCCAGCGCAGCACCTCGGGATCCGGCCTGCCGTCAGGGCCGACGGACCCGCTCAGCACCGGCCGGTCGCGGGTCAGCGTGCCGGTCTTGTCCATGCACAGGACGTCGATCGCCCCCACGTCGTGCAGCGCGGGCAGCCGCTTGACGATCACGCCCTGGCGGGCCAGCAGCGCCGCTCCCCGGGCGAGGGCCGTGGTCACCACGACCGGCAGCATCTCGGGCGTCAGGCCCACGGCCACCGCCACGGCGAACGGCAGCGCCTCCAGCCCTCTGCCGCGCAGGACGGCGCCGGCCACCAGCGCCACGGGCGGGACGACCAGCATGAGCCGGACCAGGATCCAGGAGATGCCGTTCACCGACTGGTCGAAGGCCGAACGCCTGCGCACCGGAGCGTGGTGGGCGCCGGCGAACCGGGTGCCGCCGCCGGTGGCCGTCACCACCGCCAGCGCGCTGCCGGAGGCCACGCTGCTGCCCTGCCAGCACAGGTGGTCGTCGCCCTCGGGCAGGTCGCGCGCCCGCTTGGGCACGGGCGCCGACTCGCCCGTCAGCGGCGCCTGATGGACGGTCAGGCCGGCGGCCCGCAGCAGCCGCACGTCGGCGGGGACCAGGTCGCCGGGCCCCAGCTTGACGACGTCACCGGGGACGAGCTGGTCGACGGGGATCTCCCGTTCCCGGGGCTCGCCTCCCTCGTGGGCGCGCCGTCTCACGGTGGCCGTGGTGGCCACCAGCCTGCGCAGGGCCGCGGTCGAGCGGTCGGCCCGGAACTCGCCGTTGGCGCGCAGCAGGCAACTCGCCACGACCAGCAGGACGATGACGCCCGCCGTGCCCCAGGAGCTGATCACGGCGGCGACGAGCCCCAGCGCGAGCAGCGTCATGGTGAACGGGTCACGCAGGCTGCGGGCCAGGCGGCGCGGCCAGGACACCGGCCGCTGGGCGGGGATCGTGTTCTCGCCGCGGTCCAGCAGGCGGGCCTCGGCCTGGTCCTCCGTCAGGCCGCGCGGCCCGGTGTCCAGCAGGCGCAGGGTCTGGAGCTGGGTCAGCGGGGCCGGACCGGCGCCGGCCGTGGTCGGCGCGTCAGGCGCCCAGACCATGGACGCGTCCCGCGGAGGTGCCGGCCCGCTGCGAGAGCCGCCCGACGAGCCCGCGCACGGTGGCCACGACGTCCTCGTCGTCGATCAGGTAGACGACCCTGCGGCCCTCGCGGCGGGAGCGGACCAGGCCGGCCAGCTTGAGCTTGGCCAGGTGCTGGCTGATCGCGGGCAGCGCGCCGCCCACCCGCTCGGCCAGCCCGGACACGTCGCACTCGCCCTGCGCCAGCGCCCACACGATGTGCAGCCTGGGCGGCGAGGCGAGCAGCGCGAAGGCGGCCGCGGCCTCGGCCAGCACTTCGGCGGGCGGGTCAGGGGTCTGTGCGCCGGCCACCTTCACTCCTTCTTGGGACAGGTGCCAAGTCTAGGCGCGCGGCGCGCCGGCTCCCGAGCGTCGCATCCGCTACCGGCCGTCCTGCCGCGCGCCGGCCCGCAACCTGGCCGCCTGCTCCTCCAGACGCCGGGCCTGCTCCTCCAGCGAGAGGGCCGGCTCGTCCGTCCTGGTGGTCTCGGCCTTGAAGATCCGCAACGAACGGCCGACGGCGCGGGCCGTGTCGGGCAGCCGCTTGGCCCCGAACAGGAACATGAAGACGAGGGCGATGATCAGGATCTCCGCCCAACCGAGGTCGGCCATGGTGTCGTCCTTACTGAGCAGGTGTTTTGTCAGCTTCAGACTGCATCAAGGTTGCTCAGATGCGCAAGTCAGACATTGTCCCGCGAGGGTGCGCCGTGTCGGTCAGACGGTGTGGAGTTCCACGTCCACCGGGGCGTTCTGCGCCTTGGCGGCGAGCGGCGTGAACAGCGCGCCCAGCCGGTTCACCACCTCGGGGACGATCCGGTAGTAGACCCAGGTGCCGCGGCGTTCGCCGTCGATCAGCCCGGCGGTGCGCAACACCTTCAGGTGGTGGGAGATGGTGGGGGCGGTCAGGTCGAAGACGCCGGTCAGGTCGCACACGCACGCCTCGCCGCCGGGATGGGAGCCGATCAGCGACAGCAGGCGCAGCCGTACGGGGTCGGCGACGGCCTTGAGCAGAGTGGCCAGTTCGGCGGCAGCTGTTTCGCCGAGCGGTTCGCGGGCGATCGGCGCACAGCACTGGGCGGTGGCGGGGGCTGCCATGGCGTGACTCCTTGATTCGATGCCGGTCTAAATCATAGGCGTTGGCAGGCGACCGGCGCGAACACGGAGACGGCACCCGCCACGGCCGTGGCGCGGCGCCCCCGCTCAGCCGCAGCAGCCGCCGCCGACGCCCGCGGCCAGGCCGGCCCGCCGCTCCTGGCCCTCGGCCAGGCTGGACGAGCACACCCCGGTCTCGGGCAGGTCGAGCCGCACGTCGCGGGCGGCCTGCCAGTCGCCGGCCAGCGCGGCGACGACGGAGCGGGCCTGCTCGTACCCGGTGGCGAGCAGGAAGGTCGGGGCGCGGCCGTAGCTCTTGACGCCGATGGCGTAGTAGCCGGGCTCGGGGTGGGCCAGCTCGTCCACGCCGTGTGGCGGGACGGTCCCGCAGGAGTGCTGGTCGGGGTCGATGAGCGGCGCCAGGGCGCGGGTGGAGCCGAGCACCGGGTCGAGGTCGAGACGCAGTTCGGCGGCGATGGAGTGGTCGGGGCGGTAGCCGGTAGCCCGGACGATCCGGTCCACGGTGATCGACTGCTCGGCGCCGGAGGGGGTGCGGCTGGTCACCTCGACGCCGTCGGCGGCGGCGCGCACCCGGTGGGTGAAGAAGCCGGTCAGCAAGGCGATGCGGCCGGAGGTGACGTGGGCGCGCAGCCGGGTGCCGAGTGCCCCGCGGGCCGGGAGGGCGTCGGCGTCGCCGCCGCCGTAGACGCGGCCGGCGGTGCCCGCGCGGATGGCCCAGGTGATCGGGGTGTCGTCCAGCTGGGCCAGGGCGAGCAGCGTGGTGGCGGCCGAGTGTCCTGCGCCGACGACCAGGACGTGCCGGCCCTCGTAGCGGTGCCGGTCGGCGCCGAGGACGTCGGGCAGGGCGTGGTCGATGGGCACGTCGTTCTCGCCGTGGGCGGGCAGGCCGGCCGCGCCCAGCACGTTCGGGGTGGTCCAGGTGCCGGAGGCGTCGATGATCGCGGCTGCCTGGAGCTCGCCGCCGTCGGCCAGGCGGATCACGAAGGGGGCCTGCTCGCGGCCTGCCGTGCGCAGCCGGTCGTGGCCGAGGCGGCTGATCGCGGTCACTCGTGCGTTCGTGCGCACCCGGTCGCCGAACAGCTTGGCCAGCGGGGCCAGGTAGTCGGCGACGAGCTCGGCGCCGGTCGGCAGCCGTCCGGGGTCGGGGGCGGTCCAGCCGTCGGCCTCCAGCAGGCGGCGGGCGGCGGCGTCGATGTCGTACGTCCAGGGGCTGAACACCCGTACGTGCCCCCACTGCGCGATCGACGCGGCGACCTGATCGCCGGCCTCCAGCACCAGGTGGCCGAGGCCGCGCTCGGTCAGGTGCGCGGCGGCGGCCAGGCCGACGGGGCCCGCGCCGATCACGACCACCGGCAGGTCGTCCCGCACCGAGGCCGCCTGGCGAGGGGCCGCGATCTGCTCGATCGCGATCGTGGTGGGGCCGCAGCAACTGTCGCTCATGACTGTTCCCTTGAATAGAAGCTCATCTAAGCAAGAGCCATCATGGGCCGCTGTTTCGACAGAAGTCAAATCAGCGAGCGTGGGACCCACATGGGGTCAGGTCAGTCAGCTCCAGGGCCACCTCCAGGCGCAGGTAGGCGTCGACCCAGGTCTGCTCGGCCGCCTCGCCCGGCCCCTGGGACCGCGCCGCCGCGAACGCTGTGACGGCCTGGGCGATGCGGTGGAGCCCGAGCGTGGTCAGCCGTCGCGCGGCGCTGCCGAGGCGGGCGTCGTAGGTCGGCGGCAGGTGGGACAGGCCGTGGTGGGCCGCTTCCGCGAGCAGCCCGCGGGCGTCGATCAGCACGGCGGTCAGCGGGTCGTGCCGGACGTCCGCGGCGGCCGCGAGCCGGCCGCCGCCTCCGGCGGGTCGCAGGTCGGGCACGACGACCCGGCCGCCGGCGGCCAGGCCGACGGGGTCGATGACGACACCGCCCGCGGTACGGCCGACCACTCCGCTCACGAAACGCAGCTCGCCCTCCTCCCCGGCGAGCACGGCGGCCAGCGCGTCGAGCCGGCCGGGTGCGGCGCCGGTGTGGACGGCGGTGACGGTGCCGGTGTTGCCCGCCCGGTCGGCGATGACGGCGTCGAGGCGCTGGTCACCGGCCGCGTAGGTCATGGCCACCACCCGGGAGACGGCGACGACGCGTACCAGCTCCGCTTCGACGCGCGGACGGATGGGCCGCAGCGTGAGGGCGTCGAGCTCGCGGCCGAGCGCGGCGAGGTCGGTCACCACCAGAGACGGCGAGAGCTCACCCCAGTCGCCGCGCGACGGGCTGACCGTCGTCCTGGCGATCCGCCCGGTGGCCAGCCGCACGGTACGGCTGGCGCTGCGGACGGCGGACTCGGTGACAAGGTTGCCGGTGGCCAGGGCGGCCAGCGTGGAGCCGGCGACGCGTCGCCGTGCCAGTGCGGCGCCGTCGCAGTCGTCGCCGCCGTCCTGTTCGCGGTCCCATTCGCGGCGGAGCACCAGGACCATCGCGCTGTCGCTGTGGGCCAGGTAGACCTCGGCGATCCGCCGGTCGCCGAGACTGCGGACCCGGCAGCCCAGGCTCTCCAGCCGGGCCCGGCGCAACGGGGTCTCGGCGGCCTCGGCGGTGCCGAGCACGCTGCTGCGGAGGGTGGCGTCGGGGCGGGTCACGGCCCGGTGCCGGGCGTGGAGCTCGGCGAGGTGGCTCGCGAGCAGCTCGGGACGGTAGTGGGCGCCGCGGTCGCGGTAGGCGGCCAGCTGCTCGGCGAGGTCGCCGACGGCCAGCAGCGGCCAGCGCGATCCGGCGGCGTCCAGGCGGCGCTGGACGTCGGCGATGGTGGCCGCCAATCCCTGGCCGAGGTGCGCCGCGCCCTCGCGCAGGACCGTGCCGGCCAGCCCCAGGGCCCCCTCCAGCCCGGCTCCTGCCCCGGCGACGGCTTGGCCGCCGACGTCGACCCGTACCTCCGGCGTCCCGGGATGCAGCTCGTCGGCCACCCGGAAGGCCCATACGGCGAGGGCGATGACGTCGTCGCGGCTGCCCGCGACGGCGTCGGTGTGCACGAAGCCGAGGTCGCCGGGGATCAGGAAACGCACGGTCGCGGTGGCGAGCTCGACCTGCGGCACCGGATCGGCGGCGGTGGCGCGGCGCACGCGGGCGGTGTATCCGGCCCTTTCGGCACGGCGGGCGGCGGTCATCAGGCGGGCGCCGATCCTGGCGGTCAGCTCGTCGTCGCTCAGCTGCCCCGGCGACCAGGCGGCGGGTTCCGGAACAGCGCCCTCGACCTGCGGATGTCCGACGGTCTCGACGGTCGCGGCGTGCTGGTGCCGGTACGCCAGCACCACCCCGACGACGTGCCGGCAGACTCCGGTGGCGCCGCACGTGCAGCGGGCCGCGTCGAGCCCGCCGGGGGGCAGGCTCGCGGTCGGTCCGCCCGCGAAGTCGCCGTGCACGGTCCCGTCGGCGTCGGTGCGCAGGTCGGGCGCGGCTTCCTTGCCCGCCCGCTTGACCAGGCCGCGGTTGGTGAGCGCGGCGAGGGAGTCGGTGGTGAGCCCGAGCAGGTCCGTTCTCATCGGCCCACGTGCTCCGCGACGAAGGACGCCAGCTCGCCCGGGGTCATCGCGCCCACGTACGCGCCGGCGTCGGCCAGGCGTTGCGCGAGGTCCCGGTCGTAGTCGGGGTTGGCCTGCTCGTCGAGGGCGGCCAGGCCGAGGACCTTGCTGCCCTGCTCGACCAGGTGACGCACGATGCGGACCAGCCGGTGGGGATCGCCGCCCTCGTAGAAGTCGGAGATCAGCACGACGACGGCCCGCCGCGGCTGGTCCACGAGCCCGGCGCCGTACGCCGCCGCGCGGGCGATGTCGGTGCCGCCGCCGAGCTGGACCTTCATGAGCAGTTCCACGGGATCGTCCACGTCGGAGGTCAGGTCCACCACGTCGGTGTCGAAGGCGACCAGGTGGGTGCGTACGCCGGGCAGACCCCACAGGCAGGCCGCGGTGACCGCCGAGTGGATCACCGAGTCGGTCATCGAGCCGGACTGGTCGACGAGCAGGATCACCTGCCACTGTTCGAGGTGGCGGCGGGTGCGGGAGAAGAACAGCGGGGTCTCGATCACGACCTTGCCGGTGTCGGGCTGGTAGCGGCCGAGGTTGGCGCGCAGGGTGCGGACCATGTCGAAGTTGCGGGCCAGCCGCAGCCGGCCCGGCCGCCGTGCCTTCGTGCCCGAGAAGGCGCTGCGCACCTCGGTGGCGAGCTGGTCCACGAGCTGCCGGACGACCTGCTCCACGATGCGCCTGGCCAGCCGCAACACCTGCGGGTTCATCAGGTGCTTGGTGTGCAGGACCGCCTTGAGCAACGCGGGGTTGGGCTCGATGCGCGCGAGCACGTCGGGGTCGGTGACGAGGTCGTGGATCTCGTAGCGTTCGACGGCGTCGCGTTGCAGGCGTTCGACGGTCTCCTTGGGGAACAGGCGGGTGATGTCGTCGAGCCAGCCGAACGTGGTCAGGTTCGACGGGCCGCTCCCGGCTTGTCTTCGTACGCCCCGCCTGCGCAGGTCCTCGTCGCGGCCGTACAGCCAGTCCATGGCGGCGTCGCGGCCGGCGGCCTCCTCGTCGAGCTGCCCGCCGCCGAGGCAGACGCCGCCGGCCTCGCCGAGCAGCAGGCGCCACCGCATGAGGGTGGGGTCGGTCATGGCGTGATCAGTCCTTCCCGGCGCAGTGCCGCATCGACTCGTTCGTCCAGTGCCATGCCTGCGGCCACCAGTTCCGGCGCCGCCTCCAGCCGCATCAGGTCCCACGCGGACGCGCCCGCGCCGGAACGCAGTTCGACCAGGCGGGCGGCGATGAGGTGCCGCTCGCGGGGCGGGAAGTAGCCGAACGCCTGACGCAGCGCCGGCAGGGCCACCAGGAAGTCGTGGTCGCCCATAGCCGCGACCAGCTCGTCGAGCAGCTCCAGCATGCCGCCGGTGTGCAGGACCTCCTCGCGGGCGAGCGCGAACAGCCCGGCCAGCCAGTCGCCGGCCGTGGCGGGGACGAACGCGCCGCGTACCGCCCGTGCGGGGTCCGCGGCGGGGGCGCCGCGCAGTGACCAGCCCAGCCCGAGCGCCGCCCCGCGCAGGTCGGGCGGCGCGTCCTGGCAGGCGGCGACGCGGTCGGCGACGCCCAGCGCCGCGTCCAGGTCCAGGCCCAGTGGCGGGCCGGCGTGCCTGAGCGCGTCGCGTACGGCGGCCAGGGCGCCGATGCGCCGCGGATCGGCCGGTACGGGCCCGCCGCGCACGCCCTCGGCCAGCCACAACACCCGGAGGGCGGCGGCCCGCACCACGGCGCCCAAGGTGGCGCTGCCGCTGGTGGCGAACAGTTCGTCGTGGCGCCACATCGCCAGGGCGACGGTGAGGGTGCGGCCCAGCGAGCCCAGGTCGGCCGCCGCGGCGATCGCCCGCGCGAGGTCGTCGAGCACCTGCCCCGTCAGCTCGCCGATGCCGCACAGCGCGGCGTCGAACAGCACGTCGGCCAGCTCGTCCAGGCCGGCGCCCCTGATCCGCCCGGCGAGCACGGAGGCCGCCGCCTCCTGCGGGTCCACGCCGTACCCGCCTGCCTCGATCAGGGCGGGCAGGCGGTCGTCGGCGTCGGTCAGGGTCCACTGTTCGACCAGCTCGGCGCCGCCCGCGGGGCGGGGCCCCGAGATGCGGACCACGCCCGGGACGCCCAGGACGCGCAGCCTGTGCAGGAAGCGGCTGCGCGCACGGCCGGCCTGCCCGCCGAGGTCGAGCCGTTCGTCGCCGGGGCCGCCCAGCTCGGCGAGCACCGCGTGGACCAGCGGCGGCAGCGGGGTCGAGGGGTGCAGGCGGCCTGTCCGGTCGCCGCTGAGCGCCGCGATCATCTCCACGACCACCGGGTGGTGGCCCGCCTGGAGGGGCCCGCGGGACGCCCAGGGCAGCGGGGTCTCGATCGCCTCGCCGACCAGCGCGGTGGCCAGGCCGTCGAGCACGTCGACGCGGGCCGGATGCGGGTGACCGCGCATCAGCGCGATCCCGTCGGCGGTGGCGCGCGCGGCGATCAGGTCGGCGGTGGAGACCGGCTGGCGCCGGGCGCGCAGCCGGGCCGTCACCGCCTCGGTGAGCCGGCGGGCGGCTCCGTCGGGGCCGTGCTCCCACAGGTCCTGGTAGTAGCCGGGCGACGGCATGCCCGACTGGTAGCCGTCGAAGGCGTCCAGCCGGCGGAACGAGTACGGCACCAGGTAGCTGCCGGCCGTCGCCCCCTCGGGCGGCTGCGGCACCTGCGGCCAGCTCCGCTCGCCCTGCTCGGCCAGCCGGATCAGCGCGGGACGGTGGAAGCCGCCCGTGACCACGACCACCGGCCGCTCGCCCGCCTCGCCGGCGGCCGCCCGGATCCACTGCGCCATGTACGCCTCGCGGGCCGTGTCGCCGGGATCGGTCTCGGTGTCGCCGCGTACGAGGTCGAAGTAGGTGGCCAGCCGTTCGGCCAGCCCGTCGGCCGGTTCGATCTCGAACAGGTGGTCCCACAACGCGTCCACGTTGTCCACGTCGAAGGCGCGGCAGAGCCGTCGGGTCGCCTCCGTGTAGCGGGCCTCGGCGTCGGCGTACCGGTTGCTGACGTCCGCCAGCGCGGGATGCCAGGCGGGCAGGTCGATGAAGCGCAGCTCGGCGCCGGTCGCGCGGCCCGCGGTCAGCGCCGCCCACTCCGGCGAGTAGTCGCACAGCGGTGTCCAGGAACCGTGTCGCCGCTCATGGTCGCGGTAGCCGGTGTGGACGGCGATCGGCAGCTCGTGGCCGAGCAGGAGCTCGTCCATCCTGCCGTTCATCTCCGACGGGCCTTCGACCAGCACGTACGCGGGGCGTACGGCACGGATGGTGTCGGCGACCAGCCGGGCGCAGGCGGGACTGTGGTGCCGCACGCCGAGGAAGACGACCGCCATCGGTCAGCCCGGCAGCAGGTGGCGGGCCTCGTACAGGGCCTGCCACTGGTCGCCGTGCCGCCTGCGCTCCAGGTACCTGCGCAGTTTGGCCAGGTCCTCCGGGTTGTCCTTGGCGGCCGTGCCGGCGAGGCAGGAGACCAGGTCGGCGGCCGTGCCCGGCTCGCGGCGCAGGAACCAGCCGCGCAGCCCGACGGCATGGGCGACCGAGACGGCCTCCGCGGTGCTCATCACCCCCGACAGCCGGTCGGTGGCCTCGCCGCGCGCGGTCTGCCCCTGGCGCAGGTCGCGGAAGGTGGTGACCAGGACCTCCAGCACGTCGCGGCGCGGCGGCGCGGTGACGCCCGAGCGTTTGAGCAGCGCCCCCGCCTCCGCCTCCACCAACGCCAGCTCGGTGTCGAAGTCGGCGATCGGGAAGACGGTCTCGAAGTTGAAGCGGCGCCTGAGCGCGGCGCTCATCTCGTTGACGCCGCGGTCGCGGGTGTTGGCGGTGGCCAGGATCGTGAACCCCTCCTGGGCGAACACCATCGACTCCGGGCCGCTCAGCTCCGGTACGGCGAGCACCCGGTCCGACAGCGGTGACAGCAGGCAGTCCTGCACCTCCAGCGGGCACCGGGTGATCTCCTCGAAGCGCACCACCTTGCCCTCGGCCATGCCGCGCAGCAGCGGCGCGGGCACCAGCGACCGGGTGGAGGGGCCCTCGGCGACCAGCAGCGCGTAGTTCCAGGAGTATTTGATCTGGTCCTCGGTGGTGGCCGCGCCGCCCTGGATGGTGAGCGTCGAGGTGCCGCTCACGGCCGCGGCCAGCAGCTCGGACAGCAGCGACTTCGCCGTGCCGGGCTCGCCCACCAGCATCAGCCCGCGGTTGGTCGCGAGCGTCACCAGGGACCGGTCGATCAGCGAGGGATCGCCCACGAACTTGCGGCTGACGCCCAGCTTCTCGTCCCCGAGGACGAAACGGCGGGCGGCCCGCAAGCTGAGCGCCCAGCCGGGCGGCCGGTCGTCGGTGTCGTGCTCCCGCAGCCTGGCCAGCTCGCCGGCGTAGCGGATCTCGGCCGGGGGCCGCTGGGCGTGTCCGTTCATCGGGTGATCTCCCTGAGGTCTCGGAGGATCTCGGAGGTGGTGATCGCATCGAGGCCGTCGAGCCCCAGCTGGACCAGGGTCTGCTCGTCGGCGAAGTCGACGTGGCCGATCGCGATGCCCGGATCGAGGCCGATCGTGATGGTGCTGCCGCCGGGCACGTCCCGCTCGATCCAGCCTTGCCAGCCGGCGTCCTGGGGCGCGCCGCGCCGCCAGCCGCGCCGCTCCAGGCCGAGCACCGCGCGGGTGGGGATCCTGGCCGCCTCGATCTCGGCCACCAGCGCCGGATCCAGCTCGTACGTCTCCCTGCCCAGCTGCGGGAACGGCTGCAGGATCTCGTAGTCGGCGAACACCTCACCCCACGCGGCCAGGTCCTCCCCCAGCTCCAGCGGGTGCGCCACGCCGACGAGGGCGTCCTCGGGCAACGTCAGCGCGTCGTCCTGGACGTCGGCGAAGCTGCGGTCCTCGGCCACGCGCAGGGTGCCCGTGAGCCGGCCCGACGGGTCGTACAGACCCCATACGAGCCGCCGGACGATGTGCCGGAGCAGCGGGTGGCCGACGAGCAGCCGGCCGAAGTCGCCGGCGCTCCAGCGACGCCGGTTGACCATGGCCTGCTCCAGGCGGTGGATGGCGTCCCCGGCCACGGAGCGCACGTCCTTCTTCAGCCCGGCGAAACGCCGGTAGGCGGCGGTCGCGAGCTCCTGATCGTCGTTGGCGCCTGGCTTGGGCAGGTTCTTCAGCCGTTTGCCCGAGGCGTCGGCCACGTACGGCTTGAGCTGCTCGTCGAAGCCCACCGCGAACCGCCTGCGGCCGTAGTCGAGGGTCAGGCTGCCGTCGGCGGACAGGCCGAAGTCGGGCACCAGCCGGTCGGCCAGCTCCTGCGGGCTCAGGCCGAGCTCGGCGGCGACCTCGTCGATCTTCTGCTTGGCCCGGTTCTTCAGCCCGCCGAACTTGGCCTTCTCGGCGATGCCGTGCAGGTGCATCAGCGCCACCTCGGAGCCGATGGAGGCCAGCAGGTCCAGGCCGGTGACCGCGCGCGCGTGCCCGCCCTCGCCCGGCCAGGTCCTGATCAGCGGGGTCAGCCGCCGTACGGTCTCGTCGTCGCCGAGCAGCGCCTGCGCGTCCATCACCCAGCTCTCCTTGGACGGGTAGCCGGCCGCCTGCCAGCACTGGAACAGCGCCCAGGCGAAGTCGGCGAGGCTGCGGCCGTCGCAGGCCTCCTTGACCACGGCCAGACCGGCGTACGGGTCGCCGGGCTTGGAGATCGCCAGCATCGTCATCACGTGGCGGGCCGCCTCGGGGGGCAGCGCGCCCGCCTCGCCGCGCAGGTGGATCGGGGTCATGACGGCGACCTCCGTCCATTCGGGCAGCACCGGCATCCTGGCGGGCAGCGCGTCGAGCGGGTCGGCCACGAGCAGGTCGGCGACGGCGGCCTCGGCGGCGGGCCCGTACCCTGCGGCGGCCTCGGCCACGGTGTCGCGGTGGCCGCCCGCGACCAGCGCCGCCAGCGCCCGCTCGGCCCGGAGCCGGGCCACGCCGGGCTTGCCGAGAGCCGCCGGGATCAGCGCCCTGGCGGCCGCTCCGGGGTGACGGTTCAGCCACGCCAGCGCGGTGGCGCGGACGGACTTCAGCCGGGCCAGCCAGTCGGCCATCAGCACGGCGACCTCCGGCGCCGCGAACGGCAGCAGCGACGCGGCGACCGAGCTGGGACCGCGCCGGGCGCTGTCGACCACCATGGGCAGCGCCGCCGGCCCGAACCTGGCCACCACCGTCGGCATCCAGTCGCCGGCCCCCCACAGGTCGCCGGGGCGCCACTTCCCGATCAGCGGCGCGGCCAGCTCCTCGGGCCCGGCGACGAACAGGGCGATCTGGTCCGTCCAGCGGGCGCCCCGCCTCTCGGCGATGTCGCGGGCGACGTCCTTCCAGCTCCGGTGCCAGGCCCGGCCCCAGGAGTTCGCCGCCCGGGAGGAACGCCAATTGTCCTGCTCGCCCGGCGCCCACGACAGGGCCGGTTCGTCGGTGCACGCCAGGCCGTCGACCACGACCACCTTGCGCGGCTTGCGCGGGCGGGTCCAGGGCGGGCTGACCAGCACCTCGGGCAGCGCCTGCGGCGGAGCGGCGGCGACGGTCCCGGCGGTCACGACCCTGTCGAGACGCTCGGCGGCGGCGCCGTCGCCGAGGCTCGCGAGCACCTCCTCCACCAGGTCGGGACGGGCCGCCACGTGGGTGCGCAGCAGCAGGTCGGCGGCCTTGCCGCCGGACTCGGCCAGCATCCGCATCGCGCGGCGGGGGAAGCGGGAGGCCGCGCGCAGGAAGGCCGCCTGGGTGTACTTCTGCTCGACGCGGTCGAGGATCGCCCGCATCGCCGTGTCGTAGGGCAGGTCGGCGAGCATGTGCAGCAGCCGCTTGCGGCTGTCCGCGCCGTAGGCGTGGTCCACCCAGCCGGCCAGCAGCGGCACGGCCGCCTCGCCCATGCCGTCGACGACCGTGGCCGGCAGGGTGAAGGAGTCCCCCAGGTAGACGCCACGCACCTGGTCCGCGATCAGCTCGGCGTGCTCCGGCGTGCTGACGGCGGCGATCAGGCGGACGGCGAGCGCCGGGAGGACCTGGCTCACCTCGGCGCAGTCGGCCGCGACCCATGCGGTCTCGGTGGGTGCCAGGAAGGAGGCGGCCACGCGGTGGTGGAGCCCGCCCGTGCGGCTCACTTCCAGCGCCGCGACGACCTCGGCGTACTCGTCGTCGGACGCGGCGGCCAGCACGGCGCGGACCCGGGCGTCGATCTGCTCGCCGGAGGCCCAGCCGAGCCACGGGTCGGGGGCCTGGCCGTCGGTCAGCCGGCGGACCACCGAGGCGCCCCCGTCGTGACCGTAGTCCAGCGAGGCCAGCTCGGTCACGGCCACCGCCGCGAACACCGGGCCGCGTTCGGCCAGCCAGGTGTCGGGGAACAGGGAGAACAGCTCGCGCTCGTTCCACGGCAGGGACGCGGCCACCGCCCTGACGACCACCGCCGCGCCCAGCGGTGTGGCGGCGGGCTCCCCCGCCAGGTAGGCCGCGCCCGCGGACGCGAGCTCCGGGTCGGGGCACCTCGCCACCATGTCGGCGAGCCCCTTCCCGCGTCTGCCCAGCTCGGCGGCCAGTTTCTGCGGCGCGCTCGGGTCCGGCCGGTGCGCCGGGGCCTTGGCTCCGCCCCGCCGGGGGTGAAGAGCGCGCAACCAGGCGGGCGGCAACGTCAGCCGGTGCTCGTCCTCGACGCCGCCGGCCGCTGCCTGCGACGCGGGAGCCGTGCCGTCCTCCGCGTAGCCCTTGCGCACCTTCTCCGCCACCAGCTTGTCGGCGGCGGCAGTGGCGGCGGCGGCCGAGCCGAACGACTTGACCTGTGTCTGACCGGCCGCGCCCAGCCGTCCGTACCGGATGTGCAGCTCCGCGCCGTCCTGGCGCACCTCCCAGAACTTGGCCGAACCTCCGCCGACGAACGTCAGCGTGCGCTCCACGCTCATGCCGATACCTCCACGCCGCATCCCGTCTTCCTCTTGATCGACAGCGGCGAGTATGGCGGGCGCGACCGACAAAGTGACTGGGCACACCGGCCACGGGCGGCTCCGCGCCCAACCGGCCCGGTGCGCCGCGTCGGCGCCGGGACTCAGGCTCCCGCGTCGCCGGGCCCGCTGCCGGGGGCGCGGAGGAGTGGCACCGGGTCGGTGGCGAAGCGAGCGGCGCGAGGCTCGCGTTCGTCCCCGAACCGGCGGGTGAGGATGCCGTAGAGCTCCGGACGTCGTCCCTGGATCCATCGGCGGCCGGTCGAGAGCGGCAGCAGGCTGAGGTCGAGGTCGGCGGTGACCATGTCGTCAGCGGCCGCCCAGGTCTCGCCGAGGATGCGGCCGTAGGGGTCGATGATCATGGCGTTGCCGGTGCGGATCTCGTCGTCGTCTTCGCCGATGCCGTTGCTGAACAGGACGAACAGCCCGTTGTCATGAGCCCGGGCGGGCAGCCAGCGCATCAGCCACTCGCGTCCGCTGGGGCCGCGCAGCTCGGCTTCGATCGCCTTCGGGGCGCCGTGCCGGTTCCGCCAGAGCTCCACGGGGATCGGGCGCATCCCGTGGGGGCTGCGCGAGGCGGTGCCGCCGGTCTGGTGGGGCGCCACCAGGATCGAGGCGCCCATCAGCGCGGTGGCGCGGACGTTCTCGACCAGGTTGTTGTCCCAGCAGATGAGGATGCCCATGCGGACGCCCCAGGGGGTGTCGAAGACGGTGTAGGCGTCGCCGCTGCTGATCGCCGGGTGCTCGAAGGCGTGCAGCTTGCGGTGACGATGGACGGATCCGTCCGGGAGGCAGAGGGCGTAGCTGTTGAACAGCCGCCCGTCCGTGTCGCTCTCCAGGAAGCCGACCCCCACGGCGACGCCGTGCTCGGCCGCCAGCGCGCGGACGGCGGTGACGGACGGACCGTCCACCGGCTCGGCGAGCTCCCGCAGCCGCTCGGGGGTCTGGCGGCGGAGATGCCAGTACCCCAGCAGGCACATCTCCGGGAAGGCGACGACCTGCACGCCGTCCGCGCTCGCCAGGCGCACGTAGTGCTCGACCTGGGCCAGGTTGTAGGTCTTGTCATCGGGACGATGCTCGAACTGCACGGTCGCGCACCGCAGTGCCGGCGTTGGGGTCTCGGCCGCTTCGTCGTTCCGCGCCATCGCGAACCTCCGGATCCTTGGGGTGGTTCACCAGGAGAGCGCATGCGCTTCCCATTCGTCCAATGAATCTTTTCCGCTGTTCGATAGGCTCCCGGAATGGATCTGGTTCTGCTGCGCGCCTTCCTCGCGGTCGCCGGGCACGGTCACTACGGCCGCGCCGCGCGTACGCTGAACGTCACCCAGCCGACGCTCACGAAGCAGATCCAGTCGTTGGAGGCGCAGGTGGGAGGCCGGCTGTTCGACCGCGGCCGGCACGGCGCCGTGCTGACCGGTCTGGGCGCCGTCCTGCTCCCGGACGCGCAGGCGCTCCTGCGGCAGGCCGACGCGCTCACGCGGCGGATGGCGAGCATGGCCGCCGGCGAGGCCGGGAGGCTGGCGGTCGGCTTCGGGCTGTCGAGCATCGACCTGGCCCCCCGGATCGTCGCCGCGTTCCGGCGGCGCCACCCCGACGTGCACGTCACCTTGGATGACATGTCGTCACAGGCCCAGCTCGACCGGATCGGCGCGGGCGACCTCGATGTCGGTTTCGTCCGCCTGCCCCTCGAAGGCGGATGGGGACGGCTGCCACTGGCCGGCGACCGCCTCGCCCTCGCCTGGGCCGGCCATGACGACCGGCCGCCGCACGACCTCGGCGATCTCGCCGGGTGGGTGGCCCGCCACGATTTCCTCCAGTTGGCGCAGGAGAGAGGGCCGGGGCTGGCCGGGCAGATCAGCCGCCTGTGCACCGCCGTCGCGATCCGGCCTGCCGTCGTCCAGGAGGCACGGGACCTGCAGACCGTGCTCGCGCTGGTGGCGGCCGGCGCAGGGGTGGCGTTCGTGCCGGCCAGCGCCCGCCGTATCGCGCCCCCGTCTGTCGTGATCACGCCGGTCCGCCATCCGGCGGCCGCATGGCAGATCGCCGTGGTGTGGAAGGACGGGCGGCCCGGCCCGTTGACGACCGGTTTCCTCGACCTCGTACGGGAACAGGGCCTTCTGGGGGCCGGCGGCTCCTGAGCCGGCGGCGGCTCGGGCGGCTGCGTCCGGCCGCAGACAGCCGGACGCGCGGCCGAGGAGACGTCAGGAGAGGGTGAGCGTGCCGTCCGGGTTGCGGGCGCACGTGACGACCGCGCGGGGCGCCGCGGTGAGGGCGCCGGTCAGGCACTGGCCGAGGACCGTGTGGCCCGCGGCGTTGGGGTGCCACGACTCCTGACAGGTCTGGAAGTAGGTGACGCAGGTGTTCGCCGCGCGCTGGATACCGATCTTGTCCCAGCCCGACAGGCTGGTGACGAACGTGCCGGACGGCCCGTCCTGCACGCGGACCGGCGTCGCGAGCGCACCGGCCGGGCTGCCGGGGTTCTCGCAGAGCCTGGCCCCGTCGAACGCCCGCTGGACGTCCAGGACGCGCAGGTCGGCCGCCGGGCGCTCGGCTGCCAGCGTGGTGAAGGCGTTCTTGACCAGTGAGCCGAGGTTCTGGGAGAACACGTGCCCGGGGGCCAGGCTCGCACGGTGGATCGGGCACCCGGCGGCGTAGCGCTCGGCGCCGAGGGCGCGGAACTTGTCGCGGGTGTCGGTGCGGCCGTCCTCGTCGTAGTACTGCGGGGCTACGTCGGGCGGCAGCGGGTTGGTGTAGGTCTGCAGGATCACCTGGTGGCTGCCGTCGGCGTCGATCTGGTCGAGGGTGTCGAGGATCTGGCGCAGGGCCGCGGTGGTCTCGGCGGTGGCGGCGGCGACCTCGGCGTCGGTGGCCAGGTCCGAGGCGGTGCAGGGCTTCTGCGGCACCTCGCCCTTGAGGTAGGCCCAGAACTCCCACCAGCCGGTCCAGGCGTCGGCGATGAAGCGGTTGGCGCACAGCGTGGCCACGTCGCCGAAGGTGAACTGGGTGTTGTTGGAGCCGAGGCCGACGAGGACGACGTCGATGTCGTGCGTCCGGGCGACGGCGCGCAGCTGGTCGAGTTGCGAGGCGACGGTGCGGCCCTCGGCCCTGGCGCTGGAGGGGCTGGCGATGTCGGCGGGCTGGGCGCCCGAGCACGCGAGGTTGAACCGTTGCTGGATGCCCGGGAGCGACGCCGCGAACACCGAGGCGTTCGCCGACCGGTGGCAGAAGTAGGCGTTGCTGTTGGCCGCCGACCAGCCGGGGAAGGACTGGGCCGTACCGGAGGCGTCGACGACGGGCTGGTAGTCCCCCGCGCCCTCCCCGCTGATGAAACTGTCGCCGAGCGCGACGGCGGCGGTGGGCAGAGCCGCCTGCGCCGGTCCGCTCCGCGCGACCTGGACGCCCGCCGCGCTCACCAGGAGCATGACAACCGCGGCCGCACTCTGGAGGAGCCTCATGACCACCTGATTTCCTACTGAACCAGTACGAAATACGCCTGTGTGGATCACAACATGCGGTGCCGGCAGCGTCAACATGCTGATGTGGGGGCCGCGCACGCTTACCTGGGACGTAATTGTCGCCCTTACCTCTGACTGACAAGCTCAGGACATCGCACGAAATAAGGAGTCATGAGATGTTCTTCGAGACCACGGACGGCACCCGCCTCGCCTACGAGGACTACGGCCAGGGCAAGCCCATCGTCTTCGTCGCCAGCGTGATGCTCTCCGCCGACATGTGGGAGTACCAGATCCCGTACTTCGTGGAGCGCGGCTACCGTTGCGTCGCCCTCGACCGGCGGGCCCACGGCCGCTCGGACCGCCCCTCGGCGGGCTACGACCTGGACACCGGCGCCGACGACCTGGCCGAGCTGATCGAGCTGCTCGACCTGCGTGACGTCACCCTGGTCGGTCACTCCATGGGCGGCGCCGAGGTCGCCCGGTACCTGGCCCGCCACGGCGACGAACGGGTCGCGCGGGTGGCGTTCGTCTCGGCGATGCTGCCGTTCCTGCTGCAGACCGACGACAACCCCGAGGGAGTGCCGGGCGCCATGTTGGAGGCCTCGATGGCGGCCCTGGACGCCGACCGTCCCAAGTGGCTGGCCCAGCGGGCGCAGGCGTTCTTCGCCACGCACCTGGGCAACGAGATCTCCCCCGCACAGGTGGACTTCACGCTGCGGCAGTGCCTTGAGGTCTCGCCGTGGGCGATCCGCCAGTACCAGCGGGCCGCCATGACCTTCGACCACCGGGCCTCGCTGGCCGAGATCGCCGTGCCCGCGCTGGTCGTGCACGGGGCCGCCGACGCCTCCGTGCCGGTGGCCGTCACCGGGCGGCGCACCGCCCAGCTGGTTCCCGGGGCGACCTACCTGGAGTACCCGACCGGCGGGCACGGCCTGTTCGTCACCCACCGTGACCGGTTCAACGACGACCTGCACACCTTCATCAAGTCCACCTGACGGCGGTCGCGGTCATGACCGCCGTGGCTCGGTGGTTCACTCGACCACCCGGCCTGTCGTCTTCTGGCCGTCCGTGCGTACGGCCAGGCAGTACACGGTCCGGTAGCGGGGCCAGTCCTCCGCGGCCGGCCCCAGCCACGTCATCCCGATGACATCCCTCTTCGACTTCTTGACGCGCATTCTGGGAAGGCATCCGTTCTCCGCGAGCCGTGTCATGTCCGCCTCCGGATAGGGCCCCTGCGGGAGGACGTAGGTGGTGGCGAACTCGGCCGAGTGCGGCACATGGCAGGGGACGACGGTCACCAGGAACGTCTGGGGAAGGGGTTCGATGCAGTCGCCGGGTCGCAGTTCGGTGGCGTAATACCGTTGCGTGCCGGGAACGGCGCTCTGCTGCAGCGGAGTCTGCGGGGCGGCGGCGGGTTCCGGCTGAGCGGACCTGGACGACTCGACCGGAACCGGGTCACCTGCGCAGCCGGCGAGCGAGACGGCTAAGCAGCATGCGATCAGTGATGTGCGAACCATGGCACAAGGGTGGCAGCATCAGAGCGCTCCGGAGGCTCGCCTGACGTCTCGGCGTCGCCGGTATATTGGGCGGATGCTGATCAGGGAAGCCACCGTGGACGACTGGTCGGCCATCTGGCCGTTCTTCCGCGAGATCGTCGCCGCCGGTGAGACCTTCACCTATCCGCTCGATCTCGGCCAGGAAGAGGGGCGCGGCTGGTGGTTGCTGCCCGCCCCGAACCGTACGGTCGTCGCGGTCGACGACGACGGCACGATCCTCGGCACCGCGAAGATGAACAACAACCAGATGGGCAACGGCTCGCACGTCGCGAGCGCCAGCTACATGGTCGATCCAGCACATTCCGGACGTGGTGTGGGCCGCGCGTTGTGCGAGTACACCATCGAGTGGGCCCGCACCACGGGTTTCCGCTCGATGCAGTTCAACGCGGTCGTGGAGACCAACGAGGCGGCGGTGCGCCTGTACCGGAAACTCGGATTCGAGGTGCTCGGCACCGTGCCGGAGGGCTTCCGGAGCCCGGCGAAGGGCTACGTCGGACTGCACATCATGCACCGCCCTCTCTGACGACCTCCCGGAGCACGCCCTGCGCGCACCGGACCCGGCGCCCGTGGTGGCGGCCACGGACGCCGGGGCTGCTGCTGCGCCCGGTCGTCCTAGCGGGTCGCTCCGGCCACCCACTTGGGGGCGCCGTACTGGTAGGCGCCGAGGCTCGGGAGCGGGTCCGTCGAACCGTCGTTGACGCCGGGCAGCGGGATCGCCCGGTTGCGCGCCGGGGACGCCGCCGACAGCCGGTAGTCGCGCCCGGCCGGGTCGACGAACAGCGGGTCGACGTCGGCCGGCAGGTTGTTGGACAGCACCATCCCGCCGTTCGTGGCGCCGTCGAGGCCGCGGATCGGGCCGATGTTGTTGTAGACCTTCGTGCCGGTCGAGTTGCCGGGCTCCTTGACGTAGAACATCGTCATGCCGCCGGTGTTGTTGTAGACGCCGTTGTTGTGCGAGCCGCCGCCGAGGCCGTTGAGCATCACGGTCCCCTCGGGGTTGCCCCAGCCCACGTTGGCGGCGATGGTGATGTTGCTCTGCCCGTTGTCGGCGTAGACGCCGGTGACCCCGAACTTGGTGGCGCCCCACCTCGGCGCCGGATCGTGCAGCACGTTGTGGTCGATCGAGGTACCCAGCATGTCGGAGCCGCAGCAGGTGTAGACCGCGGCCACGTCCAGGCTCAGCCGGGCGTACTGGGAGATGTCGTTGTAGGCGATGCGGTCCGGCCCCGGCGTGCCGCCGGCGGCGTTGTCCCACTGCAGGTTCACGCCGCTGCGGCCGACCCGGTAGATGGTGTTGTGCGTGACCGTCTGGCTGTTGCCCTGCACGGCGACGCCGGCCGCGTAGGTGCCCAGGTAGTCCACGTCGTGGATGACGTTGTTCGTCGCGGTGTTCCGCATGCCGCGCAGCGCGATGCCGTTTCCGGCGCTGAGTGACAGGTCGCTGTCGACGACCTGGTTGTCCGTGCCGTTGAGCACGATGCCGGTGTCGGCGACGCCCCGGGTGACGGTGGAGCCGCAGTCGGTGGCGCCGCGCGTGATGTCGGTGTAGTGCGACAGGTACCTGCCGGTGATCCCGTCGATCACGACATGGCTGCTGCCGGGCCCGGTCTCGATGGTGGCGGCGAACAGGCCGACGCCGGCGATCGTCGTGTGGCTCGTGTTCCGCAGGTCGAAGGCCAGCGTGCGGGCCTTGGCCTCGATCACGTGCCGGTTGGGGTCGTCCTCGCTGTACAGGTAGAGCCGTTTGCCGGCCGGGTCGTAGAACCAGGTGCCGGGGTGGGCGAGTTCGCCGATCTTGCCGGCGAGCGCGTACCGGGTGTCCTTCGGGATCACCTTGTGGACGCACGGCGGCGCCGCGTCGAGCACGACCGAGCCCACGTCGGAGCTCTTGATCGTGGAGGTCGCCGTGATGTACCAGTAGTTCGTCGTCACGCGGGCGCCGGTCCAGTAGCCGGCCGGGCGGGTCAGCGCGTCGTCGGCGACGGTGGCCTCCGCGCTGCCGGGGCCGGCGTACCGCACCGCGGGTTCGAGCAGGTCGAGGCCGGGGTAGGGCCACTGGGCCTCGACGTTCATCCGCTGGTCGGTGAAGGTCTGCACGGTCGTGACGTCGGGTCCGAGGTCGGCGCGGGCGCTGTGGACGCGACCGTCGCGCACGGCCTGGGCGAAGGGCGAGTCCGGCGCGTACGGGTCCCACTGCGCGATGCGGGCCACGTCCCGGGTGGTGACCGGGGACCAGCCCCTGATCCGCTTGGCGCCGCTCACCGTCACGCGCGCGCCGGGGGCCGCCCGGTAGGTGATGGGCAGTCCGGCGGCGCCCGACCTGGCGGGCACGACGGTCTCCTCGTACGTGCCCGACTGGATCAGGCAGGTGTCGCCGGGCGTCATGACGTCGGCGCACCGCTGGATGTGCCGGAAGGCCGTCGCGGCCGACCGGCCGCCGGCCGAGTCCCTGCCCCACGGCGCGACGTGGTACGTGGTGCCGCCCGCGCCCTGCTCGGCCGCCGCCGGGACGGCCGCCGACACGACCGCGATCATCGTCGCGATCACCGGCGCGATTACCACGGCCGCGCGCGGCCGCCGATTGCGTAACAACGTCATGGTCCCTCTTTCCGTGACGGGCCGTTCAGCCCTTGACCGCGCCGACCGTGAGGCCGCTGATGATGTGGCGCTGCATGTAGACGAAGAAGATGACGACCGGTGCCACCGCCAGCAGCAGGTTGGGGAACACCCTGGTCAGGTGGGTCGAGTACTGGCTGATCCCGGCGTAGATGGCCGTCGTCACCGTGTACCGGCCGGAGCCGGGGCTGAGCAGGATCTGCGGGCTGACGAAGTCGTTCCAGATCCCGATCGAGTTGAGGATCAGCACGGTGACCACCGCGGGCCGCATCAGCGGGAAGATGATCGTCCAGAACGTGCGCAGCCGCCCCGCGCCGTCGATCATCGCCGCCTGGTCGATGGAGGCCGGAATGGTACGGATGAAGCCGACGAACAGGAAGATGCTCACCGGAAGGGTCGAGGCCACGTCGTGGGCCACGAGGCCGGCCACGGTGTTGGCCAGGCCGACCGAGCGCAGCACGTAGATCACCGGGATCACCAGCGCGGCGCCCGGGATGAACGTGCCCGCGAGGAAGTACAGCAGCAGCAGCTGGGAGCGGCGGCTGAGGCTGCGCGCGATCGCGTACGCCGCCGGGCCGGCCAGCAGGATGCACAGGACGTCCACGACGACGACCAGGAACAGCGTGAAGCCGTAGCTGCGGATCACGTTGTACTGGGGGCTGTTGACGGCGTTGGCGAGGTACTCGAAGGTGAGGTCCCCGAACGGGAGGGAGAAGGGGTTGCCGAGGATGTCGTCCTGGGACTTGAAGCTGTTGACCACGAGCAGGTAGACCGGCACGGTCATGGCCACCAGGAGCAGCGCCAGCATGACCGGGCGCACGAAGGAGCGGCGCCTGCCGTGGGCGGCCTGCGGCTGTTCGATCATCACCGTCCCCTAACTCGTCGTGGCGCGGTCTTGCCGGTTGCGCGCGGCGGTCACCAGCAGGGCGAGGCCGGCGCACACGACCATGAGGAACACGGCCTGCGCGTTGGCGTAACCGACCTTCGTCCCCTCGAAGGACCTGGCCAGGATGAGGAACGAGTACGTCTGCGTGGCGCCCGCGGGCCCGCCGTTGGTGAGGCTCACGACCAGGTCGTAGGTCTTGATCAGGCCGATGAGGTTCAGCACGGTGGCCACGGTCACCACCGGGGAGATCATCGGGATCACCACGCGCAGGTTGGCCTGGCGCCGGGTCGCGCCGTCGATCGCCGCGGCCTCCAGCAGTTCGGCGGGGACCGTCTGGAGCGCGGCGACGAACAACACGACGTTGAACCCGAAGCCGGCCCACACGATCACCGCGATGAGCGAGACCAGGGCGAGGTTCTCCTCGAACAGGAAGCCGACGGGCCCGATGCCGAAGTGCTGCAGTGTGCTGTTGACGGCGCCGTTGGTGCCGAGGATCGCGGCCCAGAGGAAGCCGAGGATCAGCGCGCTGATCACGTGCGGGTAGTAGGCGAGCGTGCGGAAGAACGAGTTCGTCCGCGAGCGCTCCTTGAGCAGCAGCGCGTACGCCAGACCGCCGCCGATCATGAGCAGGGTGCCGGTGACGGCGACGAGGGCGGTCACGTACCAGGCGCCGGTCGAGCTCGGGTCGTCGAACAGGTGCAGGTAGTTCTCGAAGCCGATGAACACCGCGTCGGAGAAGCCGTTCCAGTCCGTCAGGCTCAGGTAGACCGCCACGCCCACCGGGACGACGGTCATCACCGTGTAGACCAGCACGGACGGGGCGACGAGCCCGAAGGTCACCGCCCTGGCCCGGTACCTGGCCGGCAGCCACTCGCGGCGCGGGCGCCGAGGCTCGGACGCCTGCCGCTCCGGCCGCCGGGTCAGCTCTGCGAGTTCCACCACTTGTCCAAACCGGCGGCGACCTGCTCGGCCGTGGCGCCCGTGTACAGCTTCTGCACCTGCGTGTTGAGCTCGGCCGGATAACCCTCGACCGGCTGGCGCTCGCCCGACTTGACCAGGACGGACGGCGCCTCCTCAAGGATCTTCTGGACCTGCGTGCCGAGGCTGGACATCTTGTAGGTGAAGCCCTTGCGCAGGTTGCCGTCGGCGGCGAGCTGGCTCTCGATCGCGGCCGGGTCGGTGACCAGCCACTTCACGAAGTCGATCGCGGCCGTCTTGTGCTTGGAGGCGTTGACGACCACGTACGGGCTGGCGATGTTGCCGTACTGGCCGGTGGGGTACGAGCCGTCGGTCGGCATGGAGAAGACGCCGATCTCGTCGCTCTTCTTGGCCGCGTCGGCGGCCGGGACGAAGAAGGAGCCCATGACGTACATCGCGGACTTGCCGTCGAGGAAGGCCGTCTGCCCGTCGGCGTAGGTCAGGCCGAGCGCGCTCTTGTCGAGGTAGCCCTGGTCGATCCAGCTGCGGAAGCGCTGGAGGTACTTCAGGTAGTCGCCGGTGGCGAAGGAGACCTGGTTCTGCTTGCGCTTGACCGTCCAGTCGGGGTCGGCGGTGAGCACGCCGGAGTCGGCGATCAGGGAGAACTGCGCTCCCGGCACCCACTGCCCGGCGCTCTGCAGCGGCGTGTAGCCGGCGCTCTTCAGCTTGGCCATGGCGTCCTGGAACTGGTCGAGCGTCTTGATGGCGGTGGCGTCGAGACCGGCCTTGGCGAAGGCGGCCTTGTTGTAGAAGACCAGCGACTGGATCTGCTGGCCGACGCCGACCAGGTAGCGCTTGCCGTCCACGGCGTACTGGTCGGCCAGCGGGGTCTGGGCGGTCCACGCCTCGCCGGTGAGGTCGGCGAACAGCGCGGCGTTCTCCTTCGTCGGGGTGATCTGCTGGGCGATGTCCGGCGGGTCGCCGGCGGCGAGGTCCTGGGTGAGCTTGGCGGTCGCCGAGACGGTCCCGGTGAGCTCCAGGTTGACCTTCACCCCCGGGTGGCTCTGCTCGTACTTCGCGAACAGTCCCTTCCAGTACTGCTCGGTCAGGTTCGGGCTGATGTTGACGATGATCCGCAGAGTCGTGGCGCCGGCCTGCGCCGGGTCCTCGCCGCCGCAGGCGGTGGCCGCGGCCACCGCGGTGGTGGCGGCCACCGCGACCGCGCACGCCCGGCGCAACTGTGTTCCCATATCCGCTGCACGCTCCAATTGCATAGTCATGACCGGTGGAAGGTCGGGGGTGGACTGGCCGTCTTCGGGAGCCGCCCGCCCGGGGGCCACCTGGGTGAGGGGGTCGGGCTGCGCGGGCCGGCGTGGCGGCTCGACACGATCGACGCGGCGACATCGACCACCGTCTACGTCCATCGCCTATCGATAGGTGATGTTATGTGGCATACCTAACTTGTTCAAGAGTCATTTCGTGAGTGCCGGCGAAAGCTCACGGCGAACCGGCCGCCGCTCCCCGGGCCGGTGACGGCCAGCGTCAGCCGGGTCAGCCGGGAGCCCCAGCTGCGCGCGAGGCGCGGGTCGTCGATGTCCCGGTGCTCGACGGACGCGACGCCGACGGCGGGGTCCCAGCGCAGTTCGAGCGGCGGTCCCCCCTCCGCCGTGACGACCGCCCGGCCCGGCTCGCACGCGACCTCGCCGGCGAGAACGTGCCGGAACAGCACCGTCCGCGGGCCCGCGGCCCATGTGTCCTCGACGGTGACGGACGGCTCCGGGCCGTCGCGCACCAGCCGGACGACCCGCTCCCAGCGGGTGAGCAGACCCGCCGGATAGGCGGCGCTCAGGTCCGCCCGCAGGACGGCCTGGCCCTCGTCGAACCGGACGGCGACGTCCCGCGCGCCGTGCTCGGCCCCCGGGAGCTGCCCGTGCCCCGGTTCCGGCACGTTGTGCCAGGCGCTCTGGAACGGCCACTCCTCGTAGCGGCGCGGGCCGAAGGTCGCGGCGGTGTAGGTCGGCTGGCCGACGTCCACGACCATCGGCCGTCCGTCGAGCGCCACCCAGTAGGAGCCGACGTCGAGGTGGTTGTGGTGCTCGCCGTTGTGGCCGGCCTTCGCCGCCACGGTCAGCCCGTCCGCGCTCCCGGCCCGCTCGCGCGCGACCATGACCTGGACGCGCGGCAGCCAGCATTCGCGGGCCAGCCAGGGCGAGCCGTCCGGCGTCCCGCCGGACGTGACCGCCCGGCACCATCGCCGGTCGGCCAGCGCGGTCATGGCGCGCCCGAGCCCGGCCCTGGGCTGGACGACGCCGCCGGACCCGCGTGCGGCGGCCACCGCGTACGCCACGGTCCCCGGTTGCCCCAGGCGCTCGCCCCAGCGGAAGAGCACCTGCCACGGCCGCTCGCCGGAGAGCCGGGCGGGAGCGTCGCCGGTGTTGACGTACCAGTCCGCGCCGAGGTGCATGCGCGGCGGATAGGCGAGCAGGGCGGGCAGCACCGGCGGGCCGGGGTCCTCCAGCAGGTCCAGCGCCTCCAGCAGCCGGCACGCCCCCTGCCACCAGTACGCGATGCCCTCGTCGATCCCGCCGTCGTCGGGCAGCCCGGCGACGTAGTGGTCCAGCCCCTCGGCGGCCAGGCGTACCAGGCGCTCCCGCCGCCGGACGTCGTCGCAGAGCAGCCGCGCGGCCGCCAGGACGGCGCCGTGGATCCAGGGGTTCCAGTTGTTGGCCCGGCCGTCGCGGCCGATCCAGTGCCAGTCGCGCACCCGCTCGAACGGCGTGAGCACCCGCCGGTCGGCCTCGCGGCGCAACCTGCGGCGCAGCCCCGGCGCCCGGATGTCCAGATGCGGGCCCAGCGCGTGGTCGGCCCAGGCGAACAGCGTCGCGATCTCGGCCGCGCCCAGATCGAGGAAGGGGTCGTCGGGATCGGGCACGACCTCGCCCCGGGCCGCGGCCCCGCGATCGTGCGGCGCCCAGCACCACGTGCTCGTCTCGGCGAGCGCCATCAGCCCGTCCACGACGGCGTCCAGGTGCGGGCACGCTCCGGGGGGCGCGGTCGCGGGGGCCACCTCGCCGGTGAGCACGGCGGCGAGGGCGAGGACGTCCACGCGTTCGCGCAGCCGCCGCGTCTTGTCCTCGTGGACGGCCCGCGCCCCGTCGCGGAACGTCCGGGCCCAGTCGTCCAGGGACAGGTGCGGGGCCGGCCGGGCCAGCTCCTCGGCCGCGGCGGCCAGGACGGCGTCGCGGGCCCCGGCGGGCGCCGCGTCCCACACCGGCCGCGCGGTGACGTCAGGAACCATCGTCGTCGCGCAGCACGAGCTCGACGACCGGCAGCGGCACGTCCGGTGCGGCGACGGGCAGGGTCAGCGTGAGCGTGCCCGGCGGCTGGCTCGGCAGGGCGAGGTTGTTGTGCTCGTGCTGGTCCCCGTCCGCCTGGTGGAAGCGCACCTCGGAGCCGTCGTGGAGGAACTGGGCGTAGCGTACGCGTCCGGCGAGGCCGGGCAGGTGGACGTGCTTGAGCGGCCAGGACAGCAGGTGCAGGTAGAGGCGGCCGGCCCGCTGGGTGTAGAGGGCGTTGGGCGGCGGGGTGAACGGGCTCGGCCCCGCGCCGTGCACGGCCCTGGCGTGCAGGGACATCCACTCCCCGATCGCGGCCAGCGTGTGCCGGGCCCGCGGGTCGAGCGCGCCCCGGCCGGTGGGCCCGACGTTGAGCAGCAGGTTGCCGGCGCACGCGACGGACTGGACGAGCATCCGGATCAGCAGCGCCGGGTCCTTGTAGTCGTGGTTGTCGCGGTCGTACCCCCAGGACCCGTTGAGCGTGTGGCACGCCTCCCACCTGACCTGGACGCCGTCGCGGGTGAGCGGCCGGTCGGGCTGGTACTGCTCGGGCGTCACGTAGTCGCCGGGGATGCCGAGGCGGTCGTTCACCACGATCTGCGGGTTCAGAGCGCGCACGGTCGCCATCAGCTCCTCCGCACCCCAGTCGGCGGGCCCCTTCGCCGGGTAGGTGAAGTCGAAGAAGAGCAGGTCGATCGGGCCGTACCCGGTCAGCAGCTCGCGTACCTGCCCGTTCATGTACGCCCGGTAGCGGGCCATGTCGCGCGTGGCGTTCGCGTCCGGCGGCGCGCTGTCACGCAGCGGGTGGTACTGGTCGATGGTGAAGTCGGGGTGACGCCAGTCGAGCAGCGAGTAGTAGAGCCCCACGCGCAGGCCCTCGGCCCGCATGGCCGCGGCGAACTCGGCGACCAGGTCCCGGCCGGCCGCGCGGACGCTGGTGTAGCCGGTGAGCTCGGAGTCGAACA
The DNA here is from genome assembly GCF_040675255.1 of Nonomuraea sp. NPDC049624. NCBI lineage: Bacteria > Bacillati > Actinomycetota > Actinomycetes > Streptosporangiales > Streptosporangiaceae > Nonomuraea > Nonomuraea sp. NPDC049624. The sequence continues at coordinate 345,605 of NZ_JBFAOR010000009.1, forward strand.
GGCAGAACCCGTCGTGGTGCTTGGCGGTCAGCACCGCGTAGCGCATCCCGGCGGCGCGGGCGTTCCTGGCGAGCTCGGCCGCGTCGAACAGGTCGGGATCGAACTGTTCCAGGTAGCGGTCGTAGTCCTCGTCCGGCATCTTCTCCCGGCTGCGCACCCACTCGTGCCGGGCGGCGAGGCTGTAGAGCCCGAAGTGGACGAACATCCCGAACCGCGCTTCCTCGAACCACTCCGTCGGCCCCGCCGGCATCCCGGTCTCCTCTCACGGTTGACAGCCCTCATCGGTCGGCAGTTACATCTACCATCGATAGGCGATAATTGTCGATGTGTTGGGATGAGGCAGAAATGAGCACGAACGGGCATGTCGGGGCCCCGGGAACCGGCGTCTACGAGACGATGCTGGGGCCGGCGCACTCCTCGCCCTTCGTCCGGCCCGGCGCGGGCCTGGTGGACGCCCTCGCGGACGTGAGCGCCGCCACCGCCTGCGCCAAGCTCCACCAGATGGGCATCACCCGGACCTTCATCGACGGCCCCGTCCCCCTGCACAGGGAGCCCGGTGTGCGGATCACCGGCGGCGCCGTGACCCTGCAGTTCCTGCCCCAGCGCGAGGACGTCTTCTCCGGCACCGGACAGGAGGACGCCGAGCGCAAGACCGCGCTGTGGGCGGTGCTGGAATCCATCCGGCCCGGCGACGTGCTGGTCATCTCCGCGCAGGCCAGCCACTTCACCGGCTGCCTCGGCGACATGCTCGTCCGCTACTTCAAGCTGCGCGGCGGGGCCGGCATCGTCGTGGACGGCCGGGTGCGCGACGCCGCGCGGGTGCGCGCGCTCGGCGTGCCGATCTGGTGCACGGGGGTGACGCCGCACTACGCCTCGCAGGCCGAGCTGTTCCCCTCGGCCTTCAACGTCCCGGTCGGGGTGGGCGGCACGCTGGTGACGCCCGGCGACCTCATCGTCGCCGACGAGGACGGGGCGGTCGTCGTCCCGCAGCGCAGCGCCATGGCGGTGGCCGAGGACTCCCTCCTGCACCAGGACCGCGAGGAGTTCGCCCGCCGCCGCCTGGACGAGGGCGGCCGGCTGTCGGACTACTACCCGCTGACCGGAGCCGGCCTCGCCGAGTACCTGGCCGCCCGCGAGACCGACTGAGAGACGGGGGGCGGGGCGGCGAACCCGCCCCGCCGGGGTCTTCCTCTATCCGTCCAGCAGCTCGGGAGGGACGAAGCCCTCCTCGGCGAGCCGGCGCCACAACTCCGGCGGGATCTCCGTACGCGAGGCGGCCGCGTTGCCCTTCACCTCGGCCGCCGACCGGCAGCCCACCACGACCGACCGCACGGCGGGATGGAGGAAGGGGAACTGCACGGCCGCCGCGGCGAGCGGCACCCCGAACTCCGCGCAGACGGCGCGGCAGCGCTCGGCCCGAGCCAGCACGCCGCCCGGCACCGGCCGGTAGTTGTACATGGCCCCAGGACGCGGGTCTGCGAGCAGGCCGGTGTTGAAGACGCCGCCCACGACCACCGCCGTGCCGGTCTTCAGGCACAGCGGCAGCAGGGTCGTCAGCGCGTCGTGGTCGAGCAGTGAGAACCGCCCGGCGATGAGGACGACGTCCACGTCGAACTCGGCCACGTACGCGGCCAGCGGTTCGCTGTGGTTCATGCCGAAGCCGACGGCGCCGGCCAGCCCCTCCTCCCGCAGCCTGCGCACGGCCGGGTAGGCGGTACGGCGCACGTCGTCGGGGAAGTCGTCGGGGTCGTGCAGGTACAGGATGTCGACGGAGGGCCGCCGGAGCCGTTCCAGGCTGGACTCCAGCGACCGGCGGATGCCGTGCTCCGTCCAGTCGGTGACCACCGTCTGCCCGGGGCGCAGCAGCCAGCCCGCCTTGGTCGAGATCACCGGCTCGGCGGCGTCGCCACCGGTCGCGAGCGCGCGGCCGAGCCGTTCCTCGGCGACCCCGTGCCCGTAGCGGGGCGCGGTGTCGAAGTAGGTGACGCCCTCCTGGACGGCGGCGGCCACCGTGGCGGCCGCGTCCTGCTCGGAGACGTCCTGGAACAGGTTGCCGATGGGGGCGGTGCCGAGGCCCAGCCGCGGCAGCTCGGCCCTCATCGCCGCACCTCCATCGGCGGAGCCTCGTACGTGGGTCTCCCGCCGCGCAGCGTCATCGTCAGCGTGAGCCGTACGTGCGTAGAGCCGGGCAGCCGCACGTGGACATGCGGCCCCTCGACCGGTGTGGGCGGCTCGTCGTCGGCGCGGACCTCGTGGATGACGTGCTCGGCGAACGTGCCCGCCTGCACCACGAGCGAGCGCGGAGCCTCGCCGAGGTTGGCCAGCTCGACCACGGTGTGCCCGGCGTCGATGCTCGTGACCAGCGCGGCGACGTCGGCGGGCAGGCCCGGACGGCGCTCCTCCGCGTCGAAGTACCGCAGGTGCATCTGCGCCAGCGCGCCGTTGTAGAGCACCTGCGGGGATCCGGTGGTCAGCTGCAGCAGCGCCTCCGTGACGACCGGGTTGCGGTCCTGCCAGTCGTGGATGCCGAACGCGTCGGGGCCGACGGCGGGGTCCACCGGGTCGGCCGCGATGGACTCCAGCCGCTGGGCGCAGGTGTCGATGGCGCTGCGCAGCATCCGCTCGGGGAAGCCGGGGTTGCGGCCGGCGAGGTACTCGTACCAGGGCTCCTCGTGCCCGGACTCCTCCTTGGTGCGCTGGGTGTGCACCGCCGTCCAGTCCCAGCTCGCCTCCTCGCGCAGCCGGTCGACGCGTTCCCGGTCGGCGGCGGCCCGGCTGAACTGCCACAGGGCAACCGGCAGCTGGGTCGGCATGATGTTGTGGTCGAACCACCCGGAGTCGTCGCGGCGCATGGGCGCCATGAGCGTCGGCTCGTGCTCCAGCCCGCGCAGGTGGGGCCGCCAGCGCTTGGTGACGGTGGAGACGTCGGCGGGGCGGCGCCGTTCGGCCCGGCCGAGCACGACGTCCAGCGGGTTCCTGGCCAGGTCCAGGTAGGACGCGTCACCCGTCAGCAACATGGCGTTGGACGCGCCGACGATCGCCGCCGTCCCGACGGGTGGCAGGCCGTGCGGCCAGGACCAGCCGTAGTGGCCGCCGTACCAGCGGCCGTCCAGGTGCTCGCCGACCACGCCGTGCAGGCCGGCGTTGTCGGGGACGACGTCGCGGCCGTCCAGCCGCCGCCGCCAGGCGTCGACGTACTCCACCACCCAGTCGGCGTGGCGGGACTCGCCGCCGAGCAGGTAGGCGTTGGTGACGAGGCTGGTCGCACAGAGGTTGACGATCGTGTCGCCGCGGCCCATGCGCTCCCACATCACGCGGCCGTACGCGCGGGCCCGCGCCGGATCGGCGGCCAGGTCGTCGAAGGGCGCGGCCTCGTCGATCCAGTCCAGGGGCAGCCCGTAGGGGCGCAAGGCCAGGCTCCACGGGAAGTACACGTCGTGGTCGCTGAAGCCCCAGCGCGGGCCGGCGGCGCCGTTGTGCGGCGCGCGGATGATCCGGTGCTCGGGGTCGTAGTTGGGGCCGCCGGGCAGGTAGAGGTCGGCGAAGCGCCCGGCCAGCGCCCTGAGCTCGCCGTCATCGGGCGAGGCGAGGCAGAGCCCGTAGAACAGCAGCATGCCCTCGCCCTGGTGGAACCAGTCGTAGCCGCGCTCGAACCCCTCGACCAGCATGCCCATCCCGGTCAGCTGGGCGGTGACGCCCCGCCAGTGCCGCCGCGCCGCCGCCAGGACGTCCGCGCTGCCGCCGAGCAGGTACAGCGTGGGCCAGTTGAAGAACGCCTCGTAGAAGTCGTCGACCCCGTCGCGGCCGTCGAGCCCCTCCCCCAGCGTGTCGCGGAAGACCAGCCGGCCGTCGTCCTCGGTGTAGCGGTCGGCGAAGATCCGCCACGCCTTGTCCTGGACGGCGAACAGCTCCCGCTCCAACACGGCCCACCGCGGCGGAGTCGCCAGTCCGCGGGAGGCCCGCACCTCCGGCACGCGCGTGGCGTCGAAGGCCGTCACCGCCTGCCACCCCGCTCTGCCGCGCCGCCGGGACGTCTTGCTGCCATGCGCATGAGAACACCTGTAATCGCTGATCGATAGCCGATGATTAGAATCATCATGAGCTCGGATCAACGTGTCAATACTGGCCGAACATACGGAGCACAGGTGATCGACTGCCACGCCCACCTCTGGGACCTCGACGGCGGCTATCCGTGGATCACACCGGAGTCGCCCCACCACCGGTCGTTCACGGCCGGCGACCTGGCCGCGGCGGGCGACGGCCTCGGCCTGACCGGGACGATCCTGGTCGAGGCGTCCAGGGGCGACCGCGGCGAGACCTGGCGGCTGCGCGACCTGCACCTGCGTCACCCCGGCCTGATCACCGGGCACGTCGGCAACCTCAACGTCCACGCCGGGATCGAGCCGTCCCGGTTCCGGGAGCTCATGGACGAGGCCCGGCCCAACGGGATGCGGCTCGGCGGCCCCTCGTGGGCGGCCACGCCCGCCTCGGCCCGCGCGCTCGTCCCCGTGCTGGCCGAGCTCGGGGTGGCGCTCGAACTCAACCTGCACGCCGCCGCCGTCGGCGTCGCGGCCGAGGTCGCCGCGCGGCACCCGGAGCTGACCGTGGTCGTCGACCACCTCGGCAACCCCCCGAACCTGCTGGCGGCCGATCCGGAGGAGTGGCGCGAGCACGTGCGGCGGGCGGCCCGCACCCCGAACGTGATCATGAAGATCTCCGGCCTGCTCACCCAGCAGCACGGCGTGCCACCGGAGCGGGTGGCCGGCCTGGTCGCCCACGTGGTCGAGGCGTTCGGTCCCGACCGGTGCGTCGTCGGGTCCGACTGGCCGATCTGCCTGCCCCGCGGGTCCCGCGCGGAGTCGTTGCGGCTCTCGACTCTCGGGCTCGCCGGGCTGACGGCCGGGGAGCGCGTACGGGTGCTGCGCACGACCGCCGAGCGCGCGTACCGCCTGGCACCTCCGGTTGACAACGCTCCGGAGCCCCTGCTTCGATGCGACAGTTGATCGATAAGCGATGATTGGTTGATCGATGGCCCATTTCGACCTCCCCCAGGACCAGCTCGAACGGTACCTGCCGACCCTGCCGGAACCGGCGGACCTCGATGCGTTCTGGGCGAAGACCCTCGCCGGGACCAGCGGCGTCGACCTCGCCATGACGGCCGAGCCGGCGCCGAACGGGCTGGCGACGATCGACACCTTCGACGTCACCTTCGCGGGCTACGGCGGCCACCCCGTCAAGGGCTGGTTGCACCTGCCGGTGACCAGGACCGGCCCCCTTCCCGCCGTCGTGGAGTACCTCGGCTACGGCAGCGGCCGCGGCGTGGCCCACGAGAAGCGGCTCTGGGCGTGCGCCGGTTACGCGCACTTCGTCATGGACACCCGCGGCCAGGGCGCCGAGACGCCCGACCCCGATCCCGCGACCGGCGACGTCGCGGCCCCCGGATTCCTGACCCGCGGCGTGCTCGACCCGGAGCGGTACTACTACCGCCGCCTGTACACCGACGCCGTGCGGGCCGTCGCGGCGGTGCGCACGCATCCGGAGGTGGACGCCTCCAGGATCGCGGTGACCGGGACCAGCCAGGGCGGCGGGATCGCGCTGGCCGCGGCCGGGCTCGTCCCCGACCTCGTGGCGGTCATGCCGGACGTGCCGTTCCTGTGCCACTTCGGGCGCGCGACGACGTTCACCGACCAGCCGCCGTACGTGGAGTTCACCCGGTTCGTGAAGCTGCACCGGGAACACGCCGAGACGGCGATGCGCACCCTGTCGTACTTCGACGCCGCGACGCTCGCCCGCCGGGCCAACGCGCCGACGCTCTTCTCCGTCGGCCTCATGGACCGCATCTGCCCGCCCTCGACGGTGTACGCGGCCTTCAACCACTACGGCGCGCTGCACGACCTGCCCCCGGCGCGCAAGCGGATCAGCGTCTACCCGTTCAACGACCACGAGGGCGGCGGCCCGGCGCACGAGGCCGTCAAGCTCGCCTGGCTGGCGGATCGGCTGCAATCGATACCTGCTAACCGATGATCGCGTATCATGACACCGGGGACCGGGGACGCGCGAGATCGCATGATGAGGACTTCATGGCATCGACACGGCAAGCCAACAGTGACTTCGCCTCCAGACTGGCCACGAGCAAAGACTCGGTCCGTCCCACCTTGATCTCCGATCGGGTGTACGAGCTGCTCCGGCAGGCCATCGTCGAGGGCGACCTCGCGCCGAACGAGCGCGTGGTGGAGTCGGAGATCGCACGCCGTCTGGGCGTGAGTCAAGCGCCGGTTCGCGAAGCCGTCAAGCAGCTGGCCCGCGAGGGGCTGCTCGTGCACGTGCCGCGCCGCGGCAACTTCGTCGTCGAGATCTCCACCGAGCACGCCGAGTACGCCCGCCAGGTGCGCGAGCCGCTCGAACGCCTCGCCGCCCAGCTCGCCGCGGGGCACGTCACCGACGACCAGCTCCGCGAGCTGGAGGACCTCGTCGAGCAGATGCACCAGGCCGTGGCGATGAACGACGTCGGCAAGTTCCGCGACATCGACATCGCCTTCCACACCAGGGTCAGCCAGATCGCGGGCAACCCGTTCCTGACCCGGATGTGGGAGGTCCTCGAACCGAGCCTGCGCGCGCTGCGCGCCATCGCCGACCCGCTCTTCGACGGCGACTGGCACGCGATGGCCGACGAGCACGGCCGCCTGGTCTCGCTGCTGCGCGACGGCGACCCCGCCAAGGCGGCCGAGGCGTTCGCCGACCATTCCGCGGGCCGCTCCCCCGTCCCCGACCGCCGCGCCCGCAAGAAGAGCAAGCCCTCCTCGCGCTGAGCCCAGGATGTTGTCGTTCCAGGTGGCATTCGCCGGATTCCGCCGCCTGAATCCCGCTAACGTGGGGCGCATGGCAGTTGATCAACATGGAGGTGCGGGGGTGGCCGGCGACGGGCGTACGGCGGTCGATCTCAAGACGAACGTGCCGCACTCGGCGCGGGTCTACGACTACCTCCTGGGCGGCAAGGACAACTTCGCGGCCGACCGCGCGGCGGCCGAGGAGGTCATCAAGATCGCCCCGTACATGCCGACGTCCGTGCGCGCCAACCGCGACTTCATGGTCAGGGTGACCCGCCACCTGGCGGCCGAGCGCGGCGTCGACCAGTTCATCGACATCGGCACCGGGCTGCCCACCTCGCCCAACCTGCACGAGGTGGCCCAGCGGGCTCACCCCGCCGCCCGGATCATCTACGTGGACAACGACCCGCTCGTCCTCGTCCACGCCCGCGCCCTGCTCACCAGCACCCCGGAGGGCCGGACCCGCTACATCCAGGCCGACCTGAACGACCCGGAGGCCATCATCGGCTCGGCCGAGGTCCGCGACACCTTCGACTTCACCCGTCCCGTCGCGCTGTGCCTGATCGCGGTGGTGCACTTCATCCGCGACGACGCCGCCGTCCGCTCGATCATCGAGCACCTGATGAAGCCGCTGCCGCCGGGCAGCTTCCTGGCCCTGTCCACCATCACGCTCGACAGCGCGCCGAGCCGGCTGGTGAGCGAGGCCGTCGCCCAGTACAACCGGCGCGGCATCATGTCCAAGGCCCGTACCAGGGCGCAGATCGAGGAGCTCTTCTCCGGATTCGAGCTCATCGAGCCGGGTGTGGTGCCGGTGCACCGGTGGCGGCCCGACGACCGGGCGCTGCTCGTGGAGGACTCCATGGTCTCCATGTACGGCGGCCTCGCCGTCAAGGCCTGACCGGCCCTCGCAGGACGGCGGCGAGGATCCTGAACTCGGCGATGCGGAGAAGGCGCGCGGCCAGGGCGTAGAGGGCTCGTGCGGCGGCGGCCGAGGCGTTGCCGTGGGAGAACAGCGCGGTGGTCAGCTGCGGGCCGAGCACGACGAGGGCCGCGGCGACAGGGACCACGACCGCGTCGGGCCGAGGCCCCCGTCAGAGGGGCCTCGGTGTTGTTCATGCTTACGGCGTTTGCGCGGCACGCATCGCCACGTCGTCGATCCGGAACGCGGACCCGGTGGGGGCGCTCCAGACGAAGGTCCAGTCGACGCGGGTCGCGCCCGCCGGCGCGGTGAACGTGCCGGCCGCCTCGGTCCAGGCCGTCTTCCGGGGCAGGGAGACGGGGTCGGTACGCAGCACCGCGCCGTCCTCGTCGCGCCAGCGCACGTTCCAGGTGACAGTGGGCATGGTGGCCACGGCCTCCCGGTACCACAGCGACACGCGGTAGCTCTTACCGGCGATCACACCGCTGTATCCGGGGTACTTGTCGAGCGCCACCGCGCTGCCGGACCCCTCGGTGCTGGTCAGCTGCAGCGAGCCGGTGCCGCCGTGCGCGTCGCCGGTCTGGTGCGCCAGGCTGGATCCGTACCAGGCGGAGTAGGGCGCCGTCGAGACGTCCTCGAAGGTCTGCTCGGTGAGCGGCGGCACCTCGGGCGCCTTGCCGTCGAACGTGCTGCCGGCGTCCTGGCCGTACTGGGGACCGACCCACTCCGCGGCCGTGACGCGCCTGCCCATGTCGTAGATCCTGAACTGCCACGGTCCCGTGTAGGTGTTGTCGTGCCAGGAGTTGTTCGACTCGAAGACGATCGACTTCTCGATCTTCTCTCCCAGGTACGGCGACCAGTCCGGGTGCGCCGTGCCCCAGTTGGACAGCAGGCTCATCTGGCCGCAGTACTGCGTCGAGCAGCCGCCGTCGACGGCGCCGGGTGCGAAGGAGAACGTGTTGTGGTGGATGTCGAGGTTCTTCGTCCACCAGCGGCAGTCGGTGTAGAGCGGCTGGTCCTTGATGGCGGGCGGCGAGCACTTCGAGGTGTTGGCCGGCCCGACGATCAGGGTGCAGTCGCTGGTGGTCGAGGCCGCGCTGCCGCAGAACCGGTCGGCGTTCGCCCACGCGGTGATGCCGCCCCAGTTGTTCTCCAGCAGGTTGCCGGTGACCTCGATCTTGCCGGTGCGCGCCGGGATGCGCGGCTCGCCGTCCGCCTCGGACAGGTAGATCGCCGCGTCGGGGAACGAGTCGCCCTTCGCAGCCCGCTCGGCACCCGCCTTCCAGGTGTTGCGGCGCAGGGTGTTGTTGCGGATCACGGCGTTGTAGCTGATCTCGTAGAAGATCCCGATCGAGTCGTTGTCCTCGATGAGGTTGTTCTCGATGAGGAAGTCGTTGTTGTTGGTGTCCGCCCAGATCCCCGGCCCGTGGTTGTGGTGCACCCAGTTGCCGGTCACGTCGGCGCCGTTCACCGCCCAGAACTTCAGGCCACCGGTGCATCCGCACCCTTGGCCCTGGTGTTCCCAGTCGTCGGTGTTGTTGCCGGTGACCTCGTTGTCCGCCACCACCAGGCCGGTGATGTGGTCGCCGTGCTGGGACGCGTTCAGGCCGAGCTGGCCGTTGTCCCTGATGCAGTTGCCACGGATCTGGTTCCTGGCCCCGGCCATCAGCGCCGCGCCGGAGTTGTCACGGAACGTGTTGTGCTCCAGGACCCAGTCGTCGGCGGCGCTGTGGTTGACCACGGCCTCCTCCTGCGGCGCCACGAACCCGGTGACGGTCAGGTACCGGATGGTGACCCCGGTCGCCGTGTCACCGAACGCGTACTGGTTCACGCCCTTCCCGTCGAGCACCGCGCCGGGCGCGCCGATGAACGTCGCGTTGTCACCGGGCAGGATCTGGGCGTATTGGGCGGGCTCCAGGGTGTGCGTGCCGGTCTCGAAGTAGTACGTGGTGTTCGCCTTGCGTAAGTCCACGCCGCTGTTGTCGCCGGCGGGCACCACGACCGCGCCGGCCGGCGGTGTGGCGGGGCCGTTCAGCGACGCGCTACCGCAGACCGCGGCTTTGGCCGCCGTCGTTCCCGCGGTTGCGGTCGTCGCCTTGGCCGCCGGGTCGCCGGCGTCGCCACTCGCCGGCGTAGCGCCGCCCATGACGACAGCGGCGAGGGCCACCAACGCCATTGGCCACGTTCTTCTCATTCATGTTCTCCTCGGGTTTCGGCCAGCCTTTACTGCCTTTGACTGCTGGCCGTCGTCACTGTAGCCCGCGTCCGCTCACAAGATCGAAGCTTGGACAAATTGGACAAATCAATCGGGTCCCGCGCGAAGCCGGGCGCAGGTTCCCCGCCGGGCTGCAGCCGGGGCCGAGGCTGGTCCTCACGCGCCGGCGCCACCGTCCACCGGCACGATCGCGCCGGTCACCATCGAGGCCCGGTCGCTGAGCAGCCACGCGGCCACCTCGGCGACCTCGCGCGGCTCGGCCATCCGTCCGAGCGGCACCGTCCAGGAGATCGGCCACATCCTGGGCAAGTCAGCCGACGCCGCCAAGATGATCGCCAGCCGCGCCCTGCTGGGGACACCCGGCGACGAGCCCACGCCGGACGAGCAGGCGGCGCTGGCCGACTCGGTCGGCCTCGCCCTCCTCGTGGTGCTCGACTCGCTCACCCCGAGCGAGCGGCTGGCGTTCGTGCTGCACGACCTGTTCTGGGTCCCGTTCGCCCGGCGCGCGAGGAACCTCATCCTCTACAGCGCGCCGCCGGGCTCCCCTGACGCCGAGGCCCTGGCGCTTCTGGACGTCCTCGGCCCCGACTACGTCAAGGCGAGCGGCCCTCCCTGACGAACGGCCCGGTGTCAGCGGCTGCACCGCTCAGAAATCCTCCGCCACGTCGTCAGTACTGACAGCCCTCGCCACCCGCGGAAGGATTGACGACCATGACCGACGCCAGACTGCCGGCCGACGACGGGGCCGCGTTCATCGCGGCGGCCCGCTCGGACGACGCGGCAGAGTTCGCGCTCATCACCGAGCCCTACCGGCACGCGCTCCAGGTGCACTGCTACCGGATGCTCGCCAACTACGAGGACGCCCAGGACATGACGCAGGAGACGTTCCTGCGGGCGTGGAACAGGCGGGAGTCGTTCAAGGGTCACGCCGCGCTGCGGACCTGGCTGTACCGGATCGCGACGAACGCCTGCCTGGACTTCCTGGACAAGCGCAACGACCGCATGCCCGTGCCCGCCGAGCTGCCGGGCGCGGGCTCGGAGGTGCACCACCTGCAGCCCTACCCGGACCGGATGCTCCCGGTGGACCCGCAGGAGTCGGTGGTGGCGCGGGAGACGATCGAGCTGGCGTTCATCGTCGCCGTCCAGCACCTGCCGCCGCGGCAGCGAGCGGTGTTCGTGTTGCGCGACGTCCTCGGCTGGCCGGCCTCGAAGGCCGCCGGCGCCCTCGAACTGACCGTCGCGTCGGTGACCAGCGCGCTGCAGCGGGCGCGCGTGACGGTGCGCGAGCAGCTGCCCGGCCGCCGCCTCGACTGGCGAAGCCCGGCCACGCACGAGCTGTCGCAGGACGAGCGCGGCGTGGTGAAGTCGTACATGGACGCCCATGAACGCAACGACCTCGACGGGCTGACGGCCCTGCTCCGCGACGACCTGCGCTTCACGATGCTGCCCGAGCCGGGCACTTCGACCGTCACGGCCAGGGACGCGGTGGACGGCTGGGTCTCCCACGGCCTCTTCCAGCGCGGCTACGACGACTGGCGCTGCATCGCCACGACGGTCAACCTCATGCCCGCCGCCGTGTTGTACCGCCGCACCGCCGACGACCCGCGACACCGTCTGTTCAACATCGCGGTGCTGCACATCGTCGACGGGAGGATCGCCGAGCTCACCGGGTTCGACGCCACCGGCAAACCATGGCTGGGCCTGCCCGCGACGCTGTGACCGGACAGGGCCGGCGCACGGGCCGGCCTCGCCGTCCTCCTCGTCCTCAGCGCGGCGGCCCGTGCTCAGCGCCGCGTCTCGTATCGGGTCAGCAGCACGCCGCCGGGGAACGTCCGCGTCTCGACCAGGTCGAGGTTCACCCAGCTGTCCAGCGCGGTGAAGAACGGCGTGCCACCGCCCACCAGGGCCGGATGGGTGACGATCGCGTACTCGTCGATCAGGCCGGCCCGCATGGCGGCCGCGGCGAGCGTCGCGCCGCCGATGTCCATCGGGCCGCCGTCCTCGGCCTTGAGCCTGGTGATCTCGGTGACGGCGTCGCCGGTGACCAGGCGGGCGTTCCAGTCGACCTTGTCGATCGTCGACGAGAACACCACCTTCGGCATGTCCCGCCACAGGCGCGCGAACGCGATCTGCGCCGGGGTGGCGCCGGGCAGCTGGTCGCCGGTCGGCCAGTGGGAGCTCATCGCCTCCCACAACTTGCGGCCGTACAGCGACAGCTCGCTCGCCCGCATCTGGTCGTACCACCACTGGAACAGCTCGGCGCTCGGCGACGAGTCCGGCCCCTCCCCCGCGCTCCAGCCGATGTCGTCGCCGGGCGCGGCGATGTAGCCGTCCAGGGTCACGTTCATGCCGAAGATCAGTTTCCGCATCCTGCCAGCCTTCCGTGAGTCGGTCTCACGTGTACAGACGGGCGCGGCCCGGAAACCTCATCGGTGCGCGATCCGCTGCGGCTGGTTCCCGGCCGGTGCGGAGTCGAGGTCGGACGCAGGATCAGAGCCGGATGCCCTTGATGATCTTCGTCAGTTCCGGCACGAGAGGCGGGGTCGCCATCACGGTGACGACGACTCCCGGGCGCTCGACCCAGCCCGTGTACACACCGGCCCCCAGCGCGCCGTCACCCTGCTGGCGAAGCACCTGGCGATCGCCGATCTTCGCGGTGGTCGGGTCACCGGAGAACGTCCCGATGTGGAAGGGCGCGTTCTTGAGCTCCGCCAGCGAGGTCGCCTTCGGCCAGCACACCACCCTGACCCACAGCGACCGGTGCCGGCGGCTCATGTCGTCGCGATCGTCCGACCACTGGTAGCTGTACTCGACCATGCCGTCATGCTTGTTGACGAGCACCTGCCCGTTCGTGAAGCCCTTCGGGATGTGGTTGACGCGGACCCCCTTGATCGCCGCCGCGCCTCTCGCGGGCTTGTCGACCTTGTCGGCCGACGAGCGCCGCACGTCCGCCTTGGAGGGCAGGGGACAACTGGGACGCTCCGCCGCCTGCGCGGGGAAGGCCACGAGAGCTGCGGCAACGGGGAGCACGGCCAGGGCGGCAAGGTTCTGAATCTTGTTCATGTCAGGGTTGGATGCAGCTCGATCGAAAAGGGTTCGGCCCTCTCTTCCCGGTATTTCGGGCGGAACTTCGTCCGTGATGAGTGCATCAAACGAGCGTGTTGATCGAAGGAGACCCTCAGCGGATCGGTGGGTACTGGCTGGCCGGGCGGCTCGGTGCCGGCGGCCAGGGCGTGGTGTACGAGGCCTATGCCGAGGACGGCCGCCGGGTGGCGATCAAGGTGCTGCACGGCGACCAGGTGGCCCAGCTCGGCCGGGAGGCGGCGGCCGCGCAGCGGGTGGCCTCGTTCTGCACCGCGTCGATCATCGAGGCCAGGCTGGAGGGCCCGCGTCCCTACATCGTCAGCGAGTACGTGGAGGGCCCGAGCCTGCGCACGGCGGGCCGGATCTTCGCCGGTGACGACCTGCACCGCCTGGCCACCGCCATCGCGACGGCGCTGACCGCCATCCACGACGCCGGGGTGATCCACCGCGACCTCAAGCCCGACAACGTGCTGCTGGGCCCGGACGGTCCCCGCGTGATCGACTTCGGCATCGCCAGGACCGCCGAGATGTCCCTCACCGCGACCGGCGTGGTGAGCGGCACGCCCACCTACATGGCCCCCGAGGTGTTCATCGGCCAGCGGGCGGACGCCTCGGCGGACGTGTTCGCCTGGGGAGCCGTCATCGTCTTCGCCGCCACCGGCCGTGATCCGTTCCACGCCGAGAGCCTGGGAAGCGTCATGCACCAGGTGTTGTCGGCCACCCCCGACCTGTCCGCCCTGCCCAGGACGCTGCGCCGGCTGGTCTCCTCGGCGCTGTCCAAGGAGCCGGCCCAGCGGCCGACCGCCCGCGAGCTGCTGCTGGCGCTGGTCAGCGGCGACGGCGCCCTCGACACCGCCCGCCTGCTGGCCCAGGGCGGCCACCAGGCCGCCGGGATCGGCGCGCGGGGGCACGATCCCGCGCTCGGCACGCTGGCCGAGCAGGCGTACACGATGCTCGATCCGGCCGAGCGCGAGCTGGTCCCCGAGGTGTTCCTGCGGCTGGTGACGGTGGACGAGGCGGGCGAGTTGTCGGTCCGGCACGCCGAGCTGGCCGAGCTCGTCGAGGGGCGGGCCTCGCGCGAGGTGGCCGCCGTGCGGAGGATCCTCGCCGTGTTCGGCTATCTCCTGGCCAGCCAGGACGGCGGCGTACGGCTGGCCAGACCGGCCCTCCCCCACGCCTGGCCGCGGTACCGCCGGTGGATCGAGTCCAACCTCGACGGCCTGGCCGTCCACCGGCAGATCCTCACCGCGGCGCGGCGCTGGGAGGCGGCGGGACGCCGGGACGGCGACCTGTTCCAGGGCAGCGACCTGGAGAACGCGTTGCATTGGGCGGCCACCGCCCGCCGCGACATCACCCTGTCGCCCGCCGAACGCGACTTCCTGGCCGCGGCGGCCGCCCTGGCCGGGCAGCGGGCCAGGCGGGCCCGGCTGACCTCGCTGAGCCTGGGCGGGCTGCTGGTGATCGCGCTGGTCGCCGGCGGGCTGGCCGTGCAGCAGAGCGCGGTGGCCGACGACCGGGCCGAGCAGATCGCCGGGCAGCTGACCCGATCGGAGGCGGCCAGGCTGGCGGCGGCGGCGACCACGGCCCGCCGCAACGACCCGCACCAGGCGATGCTGGCGAGCCTGGCGGCCTGGCGGCTGGACCACACGCCGGCCACCAGAGCGGCCCTGGTGGCCTCGCTGGGGCGACGCGAGACGGCGATGTTCGGCGACCCGTCCACCGCGGGCGACACGGTACGGACGCTCGGCGCCGACGGCCGCACGCTGGTCAGCGCCGACTCCACGACGACGCGCGCGTGGGACGTGCGCAACGGCCGGCTCCTGCGGACGCTCCCCACCCGCCCGGCCGAGCCGCTGGACAGCGTGACGCTGAGCCCGTCGGGCAAGGTGCTGGTGACCGTGACGGCCACGCGCGCCACCGCGGTCGACTTCGTCAGCGGCAGGCCGATCAGCGACCACGCCTTCCCCGCCGCCAAGGACTTCACGAGCGAGTGGGTCGACGTGGTGTTCGAGCGGGACGACTCCGTCCTGCTCGAGGAGGCTGACCGGCGTACCCGCTGGGACCTGCGAACCGGCGCCGCCAAGGCGCTCGGGCCCGCCCCCGCGGGCACGTTCAGCCGGGACGGGGTCTGGCGCGCCGCACGGCGCGGTCGCCTGCTGGAGCTGACCGACCTGAGGACCGGGGCGAAGGACTTCATCGGCGACAAGGACGGCGCCGGCACCCAGGGCACCTGGAACGGCGGCGCGGCCGTGTTCGGCCCTGGCCTCATCGCGACGGTGGGACCGCGCTCCATCCAGTTCTGGCGCAGGTCGGACACGCAGCTGCTCACCTCGGTCCAGGTGAGTGCGGATGAGGACGCGGTGCAGGGAGCCTTCGACGGAAGCACGTTCCGCTACCTGCTGGGCGACCAGGTCTTCTCGGTGAACGTGGCGGACCTGGCTCTCGAGGACGACGATCACATCGTGACGACGGCGGCGCTGAGCGGCGACGGGCATCTCGTGGTCCGCGACGGCGCGTTGTCCGCCGTCGGCGGGCGGAAGATCGGCGCGTTGCCGGAGGCGGAGAACGCGGTGTTCAGCCCGGACTCCCGTTTCGTCGCCACGTACGGGCCCGGGGTGCGGATCGTGGACACCGCCTCGGCCGCCGTCCAGGGGACGATTCGCACGTCCGCCGCGCAGGTGGCCTTCTCGCCCGACGGCGGCAGGCTGGCCGTGGTCACCGAGCAGGGCGGGGTCGAGCTGTGGGACCGGCGGACCAGGCGGCGGGTGTGGTCGGCCAGGGCGGGCGCGGCGAAGTACGCGGCCTTCTCCTCCGACGGGCGGACGCTGGTGGTGGCGGGCGACCGCGTGCACCTGCTGGAGACGGCCAGCGGCAAGGCCCTGGGGCCGGCGTTCGGCGGCGGCGGCAGGAACGCCGAGGGGGTGCGCGCGTATTTCACCCGCTCCGGCAAGGCCGTCGTGGTGCTCGACGCGCGGCAACGGATGACGGTCTGGGACGTGGCCACGCGCCGCAGGCTCGCCACCGTGCGCGGGTTCGGCGAACCCGCCGCCTACTCGCCGCGCGAGGACCTGCTCGCCACCCTCCAGGTGGGCGGCAGGGTGCGGCTGGTCGACGTGATGTCGGGCACGGACCTCGGCACGCTGCTCGACCAGGGCGGCGGTCAGGACCCGGAGATCGGGCAGCCGCTCGACGTGGCGTTCACGGCCGACGGGTCGGCCGTGCTGACCGTGGACGGCAACGGCCTCGTCAGGCGGTACGCCGCGGGCGGGGAGGCGATGGCGGCGGCGGTGTGCGCGAAGGCGGGCGGGCTGAGCGCGGCCCAGTGGCGGGTGATCGTGCCCACGCTGCCGTACAGAAGGGCGTGTCCCTAGCCGGCGACCGCGGCCGAGCCCGTGCCGTACAGAAAGGCGTGTCCCTGGCCGGCGACCGCGGCGGGGCCCGTGCCGCACAGCGATCAGGAGCAGGCGCGGCCGGCGTGGGCGGGCCTGGCCGCGCTTCTTCGCAGACCCGCACGTGCTTGTATTTTCCTGCGGCGAAAGGGGAAGTTCGCCCTACCTGAATGGGGGAACCCCGGTTCCGAGGTGGGTCGTTGATCGTCACGACTGCGATATACCGACATATTCAGAAAGTGGGCCCTTTGTCGCCGACCGTCTTACGCCTCGCCTGCATCTCCCTGGCGGCACTCCTCCTCGCCGCGGGATGCTCGGCCTCACCCCCCGCCCCCGAGCAGGCCGTCCAGCCCCCGCAGGCGTGGAGCGGCGACCCCTCGGCAGACAGCACGGACGACGTGGAAGAAGCGGAAGAGGACCGCGTCGAGGTCTGCGTCAGGAAGGCCACCTCGATCAGGGTCGACTACCAGCTCTGCGACGACAAGGAGAAGGGCTACGCCCGCCGCCTCCTGCCCGCCACCGCGAGGATCCCCGCCATCGGGAGGAAGGTCGGCAAGGGAACGACCGGCGAGTACGACGGCCTGACGTACCGAGCCCCCAAGAAGGGCGGCAAGGGCGTGACGAACATGATCCTGGACAGGGACGACCGCATCGAGATCTGCGTCCGCGAGGAGACCCGGGTCCGCGCCGCCGACAAGCACTGCGAGAACGACAGATCCGGTTACGGCTGGTACTACCTCCCGCTCTCCCGCCGGATCCCCGCGGTCGGCAGGAAGGCCGCGAAAGGCTCCTACTTCTCGAACGAGTACTCCGAATCGTTCAAGGCGCGCCCGAGCGGCGGCAAGGGCAGCAAGGCGATGGTCGTCGAGGAAGAGCCCCCGGCCGTCACCGATGACGCCGGCACCCGTACGCGCACCTACAGCGGAACCTGCTCGATGACGATCGGCGGCTCCTGCGCGAACGACGACGGCGGCTCGACGCCGTCGTGGACCGGCCGCTGCACCACCTGCACCAGGAGGTCCACGGGCCGCCGCCGCTAGAGCCCGCTCCGGAGTGCCGCTCGTTCCATAGACCGATGACCGGTATATATTGATCACATGAGATCGATGCAGGAGCCGACCTTCCTGATCCTGACCGCGCTGGCCGCCGGTCCACAACACGGATACGGCGTCATCACCGACGTGGAGCGCATCTCCGACGGCCAGGTTCGCCTGCGCGCCGGCACCCTGTACGCGGCCTTCGACCGGCTCCAGGAAGAGGGCCTGATCGCCGAGGACCGGGAAGAGATCGTCGACGGCCGGGTGCGCCGCTACTACCGGCTGACCGGCGACGGCGCCGCGAGGCTGGCGGCGGAGGCCGAGCGCATGCGCCGGCACGCCAAGGCGGCCACCGTACGCCTGCGCGCGATCGGCTCGGGAGGGACGGCATGAGCCCGCTCGAATCCCGCTACCGCCGTCTCCTGGCCACCTACCCACGCGATCACCGGGCGCGGCACGAGGAAGAGATGATCGGCGTGCTCCTGGCCGGTGCGCGGCCGGGCCAGACCCGTCCTCATCTGGCCGACGCGGCGGACTTATTGTGGGGCGCGCTGCGCGTCCACGGGCGGCGTGCCTTCGGCCCGGTGTCCTCGCCGGCGTGGCGCGCCGGGCTGGCGCTCGCCGTGGCGCTGTGGCCGTTCCTGATGCTCACAGGTGCGCTGGCGACAGCGGTGCTCCAGGGCGCCGAAGCGGTGGCGAACGTGGGGGCCGCCGCTGTGGAGCGGCCTGCCTGGATGCTGTACCTGGCCGAGCCGATCGTCGTCGCGGCCCTTCCGGTGCTGGCCGTGCTGCTCGCCCGGCGATGGATCGCCGTGGCCGCGCTGGTCGCGCTCATGCTGGATCTGGCCGACGACCCAGGCGTGCTGGATGTGGACACGCTGCTGTTCCCCAACCACGGCCTGGTCCTGCTGGCCCGGCTCGCGACCGTCGTCATCGCCTTCGCGCCCGTGGCGTACCGCGCGATCGCGGTCGTTCCCCGGCGCGCGTTCCTGCTGTGGGGGCCGCTCGCCGTGGCCGGGCTGACCGCCAGCAAGGCCATCGTGCGCTGGGTGGACGTGATCGCCCACCAGGACGTCGTGAGCTGGAAACCCGTGCCCTGGCTCGTCGTGGTCGGGCTGGCCGCCGGGTACGCGTGCCGGTCGGCCGTGGGGCGGCGGGCGGCGCTGTTGCTGTTCGTGCCCGCGGCGGCCCTCGGCGACCTCGGTGACCTGCCGTCGGTGCCGACCGTCACGGCCCTTGCCCAACTCGGATGCGCGGCCCTGGCCTTCACCGCCGCGGCCGCCTTGACCCGGCGGCGGCGGAACCTGAGAGGAGCCCCGGCTTCTTGAGGCGCAGGCTCCGGGAGCACGTCGGGCTCGCCGGCCGGGGTACCGGCCTGTCGCAGGAGGGCGGGCGGCCAGTCGGCGGATAAGCGGGCTCGTTCCTCAGCAGGAGGCAGGCCACGTGAGGGTTGCTCATAGTTGACGGCATGACCCGAAGATCCTTACGGCGGCCCCTGCCCCGCGCCCTCACCGCGGGGGCCCTGGCCATGGCTCTGGTCGCGAGCTCCGGCTTCACTCCCGCGAGCGCCGCCCCCATCACCGACGTCCCGCTGCTCGACGACTACGACGCCGAATCGCTGGCGAACCTGCCCGCCGTCGGCGGCCTGGAGTACCTGGCTCAGCGGTACGCGCCGACCGACACCTGCCCGCCGGTGGGCGGCGGGCCGGGCGGGCCGCCGTTCTGGGGGGACGACAAGCCCGTCCAGTTCCGCCAGGGCGTCCCCCGGCCGGGGCAGCGGGTCGTGAAGATCGTCATCAATGGCGACTCGTACATGTCGGGAGAGGGGGCGGGAAACTACTACAACAAGCGCGGCTTCCTCCCCGAACCCATGCGCTTCCTTCCCGGGCCCAACGGCGGCCGCATCCCGGCGGAGGGCCACACCGAGGCCGACTACGCCGAGGACTTCCGTCACCGCTCGGCCAACGCCGCGGTCCTGCAGGCCATCGACCTGCTGCGGCGCGCCAACCCCGAGGTCTTCTTCGACGTGCGCTTCAACGCCTCCTCCGGCGCGGCCACCGAGCACTTCTTCGTGGGCCAGAACGACCACGGCCGCGTCAACCCGCCGCAGAACGAAGGGCTGGACGCCGCCACCGACCTGGTGATCTCCGGCTTCGGCGGCAACGACGCCCGCTTCGGGCCCATGCTGAAGGCCCTGCTCCAGAAGAACATCGGCTCCCGGGACAGCATCGTGGCGGAGGTCGCGCCGCTGCTCGACGTCACCCGCACCTCCGCGCAGGAATGGGCGGACTCGGAGCCGCCGCGTCCGCCGTTCGTCCGCCCGCTGACGCAGCCGACGACCCTCTCGGCGCGTCTGGTGCAGCTGGTGCGGGCGATGAACGTCGCCACCAGCGGCAAGGCGAGGATCATGATGGTCAACTATCCCCAGCCCCTGGCGCAGGGTCTCACACCGGGAGGCCTGATGCGATGGCTGGTGACCTCGGCGGACCTGGAGCCGCTCCGCGCTCTCGGACCTCGGCTGACCGCCTCCATCAAGAAGGCGCAGCAGGTCCTGGCCGACCACGGGATCGCCGCCGACGTGCTGGACCTCGCGAACGCCTTCGCCGGCCACGAGCTGGGGAGCAGGGCCCCTTACGTTCGCAGCATCAGCTGGACCCCCGCCGAGGGAGGCGACGAATTCAACATGGCGCAGCAGTCGGGGCATCCCAACCAGGAGGGGCAGAAGGCGCTGGCGGGTCACTACGCCCTGATGATCGCCGGTGAGCTCGGGCTGCGCCTCAAGGCGGCCGACGGGGCGCCCCCACCGGCCAGGGCGGCGCAGCCGTGCGACGGCGGCCCCAGCGACCGTCACTATCTGCCCGCCAAGGCCACCCAGAGCGGCGGGTCGACCGGCGGCACCGGCGGCGGAGGGGGAGGCGGCGGCGGCATCATCCCCAACGTGGGCCCGCGTTCGACCATGACCTACGTCAACATCGACCCGCCGCCCTTCCATCCGGTACCCCAGCCCAGCTCCCAGCCCAGCTCCCAGCCCAGCCCGGGAACGGGCACGCCGGACCAGACGCCGCGGTGGACCATCTATCCGGTCGACACCGTCCAGCCGACCAACCCGACCATCTCCTTCGACCTGACCCAGCCGCTGCCCTATCTGTGGCCTGTGGGGGGTGGGTCGAGCCCGTACCGCGACGTCTACGAGGTGAGGGTCAACGCCGCTCTGCTCTTGCAGTGAGGATCGCCGGGGACGACGGGCTTCCCGAGGGTTCCGTTCGGCAGCGACTCTAGGTAGTGCCTCGTTGCTCGGGACCTGCCGCCGTCCGGGAGTCAGTCGCCTACCTGGCCGGTCGGCTCGGGGCCGCCGAACCCGGCCAGGAGTTCGCGCAGGAGGTCGGCGAGCTGCTCGCGGCGCTGGAGCGGCAGGTGGCCGAGGAGGCGGTCCTCTGCGGTGAGCAGACCGGCCACGACGCGGTCGAGCAGGGCGTGGCCGGCCTCGGTGAGGGTGACCGCGCGGGTGTGGTAACCCGTTCCGGCGGTGGTCCGTTCGACCAGTCCCGCCGCGACGGCCCGCTCCACGCGCTGGGTGATCGCGCCGCGCGTCACCATGCACGCCTCGGCCAGCGCGCCGGGGCTCATCCGGTACGGCGGCCCGGAACGGCGCAGGGTGGACAGCAGGTCCAGCGTGGCGACGTCCACGCCGAGGCGGGCGAGCAGGCGGCGGCGCTCGTCGCCGAAGACCTTGGCGGCCCACCAGATCCGGGTGATGACCCCGATCGACTCCACCGGGACGCCCGGCAGCTCACGCCGCCAGGCGTCCTGGATCGCGTCGGCTCCGTCGCGGGGCAGGTCAGCGGCCACGTTCGGCGCCGCCGTTGACCTGGACGACCTGGGCGGTGACATGACCGCCGCCGGGCGAGGCGAGCCAGTGGACGGTCTCGGCGACGTCTCCCGGCGTCCCGGCGCGGCCGGTGCAGGTCTGGGCGACGAGGGTGGCGCGGCGGTCGTCGTCAAGAGCGCCGCCGAAGAACTCGGTGTCCTCGATGAACCCCGGCGCGACCACGTTCACCGTGATGCCGCGCGGCCCGAGAGCGGCGGCGAGATCGTAGGCGTACGGGTGCAGCGCTGCCTTCATCGGCCCGTACGACGTGCCGCCCGAGCCCCGCAGGGCCGCGATCGAGCTGAGGAACACCACCCGCCCGGCCGGATTGAGCAGGTCGCGCAGCGCCTCGGTGGGCAGCACCGAGGTCAGCACGTTGGCCCGGAAGTTGGCCGTCCACCGCTCGGCGAGGTCGCCGACGCCGCCGCGCCCCTCGACGTTGCCGCCGGCGTTGTTGACCAGGACGTCGATCCCGCCGAACCGTTCGGCCAGGTCGCCGCGCACCCGTTCGACGTCGGCCGGCTCGCTGAGGTCGGCGGGCAGGGCGAGGGCGCCGATCTCGGCGCCGTCTTCTCCAGCACGTCGGCGCGACGGCCGATGATCACCACCTGGTCCCCGTCGGCCGCGAAGCGGGCCGCCACCGCTCTGCCGATGCCGGTGCCGCCGCCGCTGACCACGATCGTGCGCGTCATGCTCATTCCTCCTTCGAGTTTAGCCCTAAAGTTAGGCTACACCCGTCGGGCGTGCCCGCCCTCGTGTCCGATCCGTACAAGACCGATGCCGATCTTCCTGAATAGCGTCATGGCTGTGCGCCACGGGGGCGCATGAGGACGGCCGGAAACGGACTGTCCGCATCGTTGTGCCGGAGTGAGATCTTGAGACGGAGTGCTCGTGAATATTGGAATCGGTCTGCCGAACGCCGTTCCCGGACGTCCTGCGCGGGAGGTCAAGCAGTGGGCGGAGGACAGCGAGCGCCTCGGCTTCCACTCCCTGGGATCCATCGACCGCCTGGTCTACGACATCCTTGACCCGCTGGTCTCCCTCGGCGTCGCCGCGGCGGTGACCGAGCGCGTCCAGCTGTTCACCAGCGTGCTGAACGTCGGATGGCGGGGCAACCCGATCCTGTTCGCCAAGCAGCTCGCCACCGTCGACCTGATCTCGCAGGGCCGGCTCACGGCGGGCCTGGGCATCGGGGGCTGGCCGGACGACTTCACCCTCAGCGGCGCTCCCGACAAGGGCCACGGCAGGATCTTCGACGAGACCCTGACCGAGCTGCGCCGCGTCTGGGACGGGGAGGTCACCAGCATCTCCGGCCCCACCCCGCTGCCCGGCAAGGGCCGTCCCAAGCTGCTCATCGGTGGCCTGATCCCGGTGGGCTACGCCCGCGCCGCCCGTTTCGGCGACGGCTGGGTGGCGCCGACGCTGAGCCTGGACCTGCTGGTGAAGGGCGTGCAGGGCGTCACGGAGGCCTGGGCCACGGCCGGGCGGCCCGGCAAGCCGCACATCCTCACCGGCCGCTACTTCTGCTGCGGTCCCGAGGCCGTCCAGCTCACCGACGAGTACGTGGCCCACTACTACGGCTCCAAGGAGTCGCCGTACTACGAGGCGGTCCGCGCCGACTCGCTCGACTCCGACGAGCGCCTGCTCAAGGAGCTGATCGCCTTGTCGGACGCGGGCGTCGACGACCTGGTGCTCTACCCGGCCGGCAGTTCCCTGGACCAGGTGCACCTGCTGGCCGAGGCGCTGGAGCGGGTGGGGGCCCGGCGCAACCCGACGTTCGAGTTCACCACGGGCTGACCTGGACCGGCCGACACGCCACCCGACCGACGACACGTAAGGACATGCAGTGATCGAGCAGATCCGGCCGACGGCCGGCCCCGCGCTGACCGCCGGGGCCGTGACGGGACTCGCCGGCAGCGTCAAGGGCCCGGTCTTCCTCCCCGGCGACCCGGGGTACGCCGAGGAGGCGGAGGGCTTCGACCGCTCCGTCGTCCACCACCCGGCCGTCATCGTCGGCGCGGCGGGCGCCGACGACGTGGTGACCGCGGTGCGCTTCGCCCGCGACCACGGCCTGGGCGTCGCCGTACAGGCCACCGGCCACGGCGTGGGGCTGCCCGCCGACGGGGCCGTGCTCATCTCCACGCGGCGCATGGACGGCCACCGGGTCGACCCCGGGCGCCGCACCGCGTGGCTGGAGGCGGGCGTGCTGTGGCGGGAGGTCATCGGGTCCGCCGCCCGGCACGGCCTGGCCCCGCTGAACGGCTCGGCGCCGTTCGTCGGCGCCGTCTCCTACACGCTGGGCGGCGGCATCGGCGTCCTGTCCCGCCGCCACGGTTACGCCGCCGACCACGTCCGCTCCATCGAGGTCGTCACCGCCGACGGCGAGCTGCGCACCGCCTCGGAGGAGGAGAACACCGACCTGTTCTGGGCGTTGCGCGGCGGCAAGGGCAACTTCGGCGTGGTCACCGCACTTGAGGTGGATCTGGTGGAGGTGTCGCGGATCTACGGCGGCGGCCTGTACTTCCCGGCCGAGTCGATCCGTGACGTGCTGCACTTCTACCGCACGTGGGTCACCGAGGTGCCCGACGAGCTCAGCTCCTCCTTCCTCATGATGCCCTGGCCCGATGTGCCCCAGGTCCCCGAGGAGTTGCGCGGGCGTTTCGCCATGCACCTGCGTCTGAGCTACCTCGGCTCGCCGCGGGACGGCGCCCGGCTGGTCAAGCCGCTGCGCGAGATCGCCACGCCGCTGCTCGACACGGTCGCCGACATCCCGTACACCGAGGTCGGCACCATCCACAACGATCCGCCGACGCCCGGCTCGTACCACATCGACAACTTCCGGCTCACCCACCTCGACCACGACGCCGTCGAGGCGATCCTGGCGCTGGTGGGCCCCGGGTCGGACAGCGCGGTCGGCATCGAGATCCGTCATCTCGGCGGCGCCCTCGCCCGGCCGCCGCGCCTACCGAACGCGGTCGCGCACACCCCCGACCAGTTCCAGGTGTACTCCGCCGGTGTCCTCGGCATCGGCGCGGACGAGGCCGTACACGCCGGGCAGGACCGGGTCGTCCGGACGCTCGCCCCGTGGAACAGCGGGACGCGCACGCTCAACTTCATGGCGGGCGTCGCCCACACCGACCCGGAGGACGTGCGCCAGGCGTTCACCCCGGAGGCCTACGAGCGGCTGGTCGCCGTCAAGACGGCCCACGACCCCGGCAACATGTTCCGCTTCAACCACAACATCCCGCCGGCTCGCCGCTGAGTCGCTCACCGTGCCGTCGTCGGCTCGGGTGCGTTGTGGGCGCGACGGTAGGCCAGCGGTGACAGGCCCAGGTACGTGTGGAAGTGCTTGCGCAGGGCGACGGGGTCGCCGAAGCCGCAGGCGGCGGCGATCCGGGCGACGCTCAGGTCGGTGGACTCCAGCAGCAGCCGCGCGTGCGCCAGCCGCCGCTGAGCCAGCCACTGCCGGGACCGCCGTCCTGGCGG
Source organism: Nonomuraea sp. NPDC049624 (assembly GCF_040675255.1). NCBI lineage: Bacteria > Bacillati > Actinomycetota > Actinomycetes > Streptosporangiales > Streptosporangiaceae > Nonomuraea > Nonomuraea sp. NPDC049624. The sequence continues at coordinate 370,430 of NZ_JBFAOR010000009.1, forward strand.
ACAGGAAGTGGAGAAGAACATGAGCGAGCACGTCATGCGGGCTGTCACCGTCAGGGAGTTCGGCGGGCCGGAGGTGCTGACCGTCGAGGAGGTCGCGCGCCCCGAGCCGTTGCCGACCGAGGTGCTGGTGCGGGTGCACGCCGCCGGCGTCAACCCGGTGGACTGGAAGACCCGCGAGGGTCAGGGGATGGCGGGGCTGCAGACGCTCCCGCTGATCCTGGGCTGGGACGTCTCCGGTGTCGTCGAGGAGGTCGGCTTCGGCGTCACCACGCTGGCGCCCGGCGACGAGGTGTACGCCATGCCGTGGTTCCCGCGCGCCGCCGGCGGCTACGCCGAGTACGTGACCGCACCGGCCCGCCAGTGGGCCCGCAAGCCGTCCACCCTCGACCACGTGCAGGCGGCCGCCGTGCCGCTGGCGGCGCTGACCGCCTGGCAGTCCCTGGTCGACGCCGCCCACGTGCGGGCCGGCCGGCGCGTCCTGATCACGGCCGCCGCCGGCGGGGTCGGTCACTTCGCGGTCCAGTTCGCCCGGCACCTGGGCGCCCACGTGATCGCCACCGCCAGTGCGGCGCGCCACCCCTGGCTCAAGGAGCTCGGCGCCGACGAGACCATCGACTACACCGCCACCCGCTTCGAGGACGCCGCCGCCGACGTCGACGTCGTCATCGACCTGGTGGGCGACGCCCATGACCGGACCAGCACCCGATCGCTCAAGGTGCTGCGTCCCGGTGGGCTGCTGGTCACCCTCACGGCCGGGGTGTCCCCGGAACTGGCCCAGGCCGCCGAGGCGGCCGGCGTGCGCGTCACTCCGTACCTGGTCGAGCCGGACGGCGCGGCGCTGGCCACGATCGCCGGCCTGATCGACGCCGGCGAGGTCGCCGTAGAAGTGGCGGAGACCTTCCCGCTGGAGCAGGCCGGCACGGCCCACGCCCGCCTCCGGACCGGCCGCACCCGGGGCAAGCTCGTCCTCACCGTGACCGGCTGAGACCGCCCGGGGGCGCGCCGCGGCGGCACGTCCCCGGGCGAGGCCCGGGGGCCGGGGGGGCGGGCCGGGCCGCGGCCCGGGGCGCGGGGCCGCGCCCGGGGGGGGGGGGGGCCGGGCTCGGTGGGGGGGGCGCCGGGGCGGGGGTTGGGGGGGGGCGCGGGGGGGGGCACGGGCCGGGCGCCGGCCCCGGCCGGGCTCACGGGCACCGCCGCCCGGCCCGGGCCCGGTCAGCCGACCGCGTAGGCGCGGGTCACCGTCTGGGTGACGCCGTCACCGGCGGCGTCCTTGACCGTCGCGCGCAGGGAGACGAACCCCGGCGAGCCCGGGTTGGGGATGGTCGCCGTCCAGCCGGAGGCGGCCGCCCGGGTGCTGACGGGCTGCCACGTCGCACCGTCGTCGGTGGAGAACTCCAGCTTGACCGTGCGCACCGCGGCGCCGCGGGCGCCGGGGTTGCGTTCGGTCCAGATCGACAGCGGAGTTCGTGACCCCGGTCTGGCCCGGTTCGCGGTGTCGAGTCCCCTGGGCGCGTACCTGACCGCCGTCAGCGGCAGGGGCGTGGCCTGCGCCGTACGGGCCGAGCGGAACGTCCAGACGGCGTCGACCCCTGTGGACAGGGCGTTCACGGACGTGTCCCTGCGCGAGGACGCGGCGAGGGTGTAGGTGCCGGCGTCCTGCGGCAGCGTCGCGGACAGCGCGCACCGGTCGCTGTCGCCCGGCGCGCACCCGGCGATGTCGCTGGTGGCGAGCTGCCTGCCGTCGCGGGAGAGGGTCAGGGTGCCGGTGGCGGTGTCGTCCATGCCGGTCAGCCCCGCGACGCCGTCGGTGTAGAGCCGGCCCGCGAGGAACCGCAGCGTGTCCCCGGTACGGCTGCCGCCGGGCGTGGCGAACGACGGGCCGGCGACCGCCGCGTTCCAGACCTCGGAGAAGGCGCGCTCGCGCACCGGGCTGGTGCCGATCTGCCGGGAACCGCCCGTCTGGAACTCCGAGGACCAGGCGAGCCCGGGGCTGCGGTAGTGCGTCATGGCGGAGGGCAGCGGGAGGTCCCTGGTGGGCAGGGTGAGCGCCCCGAGGCCGGCCGGGTCCAGCGGTCCCGTCCACATGGTGCCCGTGCCGGCCGCGCCCGTGGAGCGGAACGTCTCGGACGCCTTGACCAGGTCCCTGGCCCGGGCGGAATAGGTGGGGTCGTCCGGGATGCCGCCGGTGCGGCGGTCGACGAGGTCGTAGCGGTACGGGCTGGGCGCGGTGTCCTTCTTGTGCCAGACGGTCCAGGACTCGTAGGTGAGCCCGGGTTGCCGGACCGGAATGACGTAGTTGCCCTCGTTGGGGTCCTGGCCGGAGGCGTACCAGCCGTACTGCCATGGACCGTTGGCCAGGTAGAGGCCGAACACCTGGTCGGCCGCGGCGGTGGGGTCGTCCACGGCGAACCGGATCCGCTTGCCCTCGCGCGCGTCGACCGTGACGCTCAGGTCGCCGTCGCCGACCGTGAGCGGCCGGTGTCCGGTCGTCAGGACGACGGGGTCGAAGTCGTAGATCTCGGTGTAGAGGTTCCAGGCGCCCTTCGGGAGCCGTGCCTTCGCCATCCCGCCGCGGAAGTTGAGGATCCGCTGGGCGCCGCTCGCCTGGTCGTAGACCATTCCGAACACCACGCCGGGCGCGGCGCCCGACCTGGCGACCGTGCTGACGGTGACGTCGTGGGACTCCGGTTCCACGTACGCGCCCGCCGGCGTACGGAGGATCGTGTCGCCGGAGGCGGCGGTGAGCACGCCCGGGTAGTCGCCGGCGGGCTTGCCGGTGACGTCGACGGTGAGGGTGAGGGACGCCTGCCCGCCGGCCGGGACCTCCAGCTTGTCCTGCGGCAGCTTCAGCACGTCGGTGTCGGTCGTGAGGTTCAGGGTGACGGGGGCGTCCCCGTCGTTGGTGTAGGTGATCGTCCGGGTCGCCCGGTCGCCACCGGTGTGCTGCCACGGGAAGGCGGCCCAGACGGTGGCGGGTGAGGCGACCACCGGCTGCGCCAGGGCGCGGGGCACGTCCACCCGCCCGGCGCCCTGCTCGTAGAGGCCGGTGCCGCTGGTGGGCCTGGCGCTGTCGACCAGCGCGGCCTTGAGCTGCTGCCCGGTCCAGCCGGGGTGTCGCTGGGCGAGGATCGCCGCCGCGCCGCTCACGTGCGGCGCGGCCATGGACGTCCCGCTGTGCGCCACATGGGGCCCGTCGGCGGTGCCCTCGGCCGCGGCGGCGACGATGTCCACGCCCGGGGCGGTGATCTCGGGCTTGATCGCGTGGTCGCCCGTTCTGGGGCCCCTGTCGGAGAACGCGGCCACCCGGTCCGACCGGTCGACGGCGCCCACGGAGAGCGCGGCGTCCGCGGTGGACGGGCTGGTCACGGACCCTTCGCCGCCGCCGTTGCCGGCCGCCACCACGAAGAGCGTGCCCGTCCGTTCCGACAGGGTGTTGATCGCCTGCTCGACGGGGTCGTCGCCGGGTTCGTCCACCGTGCCGAGGCTCATGTTGACGACCTTGGCGCGGACCTCGGTGGCGGCCCACTCCATGCCGGCCAGCAACGCCGAGTCGGTGATGCCGTCCACGCCGCCCACCTTCCCCATGGCGATGCGGGCCCCCGGCGCGACGCCTCGGTACTTCTCCCCGGCCCCGGCGACGATCGAGGAGACGTGCGTGCCGTGGCCGACGCGGTCGGTCATGTCCGGCTCGTCGGAGAAGTTGCGCTCCTGGGTGACGACGCCCTTGAGATCGGGATGACCGGCGTCGTAGCCGCTGTCGAGCACGGCCACCGTGACGCCCTGGCCGGTGAACCCCTGCTTCCACGCCTCGGTCGCGCCGATCTGCGCGGTGCTGCGGTCCAGCGAGAAGGAGCGGCGCCCGTCGAGCCAGATCCTGCCCTTGCCCGCGGCCGGCGTACGGCTCCCGCTCACCAGGTTCCGCCACGTCCGCGCGGCGGTGCTCTTCGGCACCCGCACGGCCGCCGCGCCGAGGTCGTCGAGCTTGCGGGTCAGGCGGGTCCCGGTCAGCGTCGGGGCCGGCTGCTGCCCCGGGGTCTGACTGATCAGGGGGATCTCGTCCGTGTCGGCGTCGCCGTACCTCCATGCGAGAAGCTGGGTGACGTCGAAGAGCCGCTCGTCGAGCAGTCCCTCGCTGAGGAGCGGGAGCGCGTCCGAGGGGATCACGTGGAGGTGTCCGTCGCGGAACTGCGTCGAGTAGCGGACCTGCCGTCCGGGGGCGCTCTCCACCCGGTGGCCCCGGCCGCTGACCGTCACCTTGTCCCCGGTCAGGAGCGTCACGCTGCCCGACACGACCGGCCCGGACCCTGTCGGGGCCGCGGCGAGTGAGGGTTCCTGAGCCGTGACGGCCCCCAGGGAACCGGCCAGTACGGCGGTCACCAATCCTGTTCGCAAAGTTCTGAATGCCACACCCCTACTTGGACGAACCGGCGTGAACCGTTATGAGCCACGTCGCCAACCGGCCGGCATTGAGAGATCGATCCACCTGTGCGACATTTGCGGCAGGCTCTCAGTGAGCAGCGCAGGGAAGGGGGCCGACTGTGCGGAAGCAGCCAGGTTGCGGCGCGCCGCCGCGCTCGTCCTGCGACCGCCCGGCCGGGGCCCGGCGGCCGGCGCTCCGCGAGACGCTGTCTCTGCTGGCGGGCGAGTTCAGCGTGCGCGTGCGGGCCGCCCGGGCGGGCGGGGTGCCGGGGTGGGCCGACGGCCTGCACCTCGGCGCGCTGGCCGTGGCGGTCGTCACCGTCGCGCAGCTGCCCGTCCTGCCCTACCTCACGTACAAGGTGTGGACCGTGCTCGGGGTCGTCCTGACGGTGGCGCTCGTGCGGGGATGGACGCGGGTCGCGGCTCCTCTCGCGGCGATCGCCGCGCTGCTGACGAGCTGGCCCATCGTCCTGGGGTGGCTCCACGGCCCGGTGGTCGACGTCGGCCCGCTGTACGGCGACCTCGCGCCGGTCGCGCCCTACTGGGTGGTCGCGGCCGCGACGGCGGTGCTCGCCGTCCGGCGGGCCGGGGTGGGCCGCGCGCCGGGGGAGGGCCGACGGTGGGGCGCGACGATGCCGGCCCGGTCGCCGTGGTGGCTGGTCGTCCCGCCGGTCTGCTGGGCCTTGCAGCTCGCGCGGGTGCCGGCGTACGAGCCGGTCTGGGTCGTCGCGCGGGCCGGCGTCGAGGTGGTGGTCCTGCTGCTGGTGCTGGCCGCCACGCTGGTTGCCCGGGACGGCCGCTGGGCGCTGGCCGCCGCCGTCTTCCTGGTTCCCGGCCTGGTGTATCTGGCCGAGAATCTGCTCGTGACCGGTGTGGGCGGTTTCCTGTACTGGAGCGTGCTCACCGTTCTCGTGGCGGCCTCCTTGGCGGCGGCCCGGCGGGTGCGCGTCCAGGCGTGACCGCCGCCTGACGCCCGCACGGCGCCCTGCGGGCGTCTGGAGGTCAGGAGGTGGTGACGAGGAAGCGGTGGAGGCCGCGGCCCACCCAGCGGTCGCGGTGGTCCGGCGGCTCGGCCGCGGACAGCGCCGGGAAACGCCGCAGGAGCAGCGGCAGCGCGATGCGGGCCTCCATGCGCGACAGCGGCGCCCCCAGGCAGAAGTGCGGCCCGGCGCCGAAGCTGAGCGGCTGGACGTCCGGACGGTCCGGGTCGAAGCGGTCCGGGTCGGGGAAGCGGCGCGGATCCCGGTTGCCGGCGGCGAGCATGAGGACGACCTTCGTCCCGCCCGGCACCACGACGCCCGAGACGTCGGTCGCCGTCTCGGCCCACCGGCTGGTCGCCTGGACGGGCGCCTCGAACCGCAGGACCTCCTCCACGTACGCGGTGGCGAACCCCGGCTCCGCGCGCAGCCGCGCGGCCTGGCCCGGATGCTCGAACGCCAGCCGCAGCCCGTGCCCGAGCAGGAAGCTCGTCGTCTCGAACCCGGCGGTCAGCAGCAGCATGAGGTTGCCCACGAGCTCGTCGTGGCTGAGCCGGGTGCCGTCGTCGTGGGCGCGGACGAGCGCGGTCAGCATGTCGTCGGCGGGGTGGCGGCGGCGGTCGTCGATCAGCTCGCCGAAGTAGCCGGCCAGCTCGTCCATGGCCTTGTCGGCGATGGACAGCCTGGAGACGTTGGTGATGCCCTCCAGGGCGATCGTCAGGTCCGAGGCGACCTGACGGAACCACTTCTGGTCGTCCTCGGGCACGCCGATGAGCGCGCTGATGACGGCGATCGGCAGCCGGGAGGCGAACTCGGCGATGTAGTCGACGGGGGTGCCGCCGGCGCCGAGGTCGGCCAGCCGGTCCAGCAGCCGGTGGACCATCCGCTCGACCGACTCCTGCATGCCGGCCACCCGGGCGGGCGTGAAGCCGCTGCTGACCAGGCGCCGGGTCTGGGTGTGGCCGGGCGGGTTGCGGTACAGCATGGAGTCGGTGTAGCCGCGCAGCGAGGAGTGCGAGCGCCAGGCGGGATAGATGTGGTCGTACCCGGCGGCGTCCTGGACGCGGAGGCGGTTGTCGCGCAGCGCGCGGTTGATCTCGGCGTACCCGACGGCGACCGTGAGACCGGGACGTACCGGGACGACCGGGCCGTGGGCGCGCAGCAGCTCGTACAGCGGGTAGGGGTCGCGGCGGCCCTCGGGGGCGACCAGGGCGGCGACGATCTCGGCGGGGTTCACGGGCGTGCCACCAGCCGGACGATCCGCAGCGCGCCCGCCGGATGCACGGAGGCGACCTCCAGGCCGCACCGCGCGGCCAGGGCCCGCAGGTCGGCGACGGCGCGCTCGCGGCCGCCGTAGTAGACGAGCATGCGCAGGTCCATCCCGGTACGCGGCGACTCGCCGTCGGGGCCGAAGTCCTCCACCACGAAGACCGAGCCGTCCGGCCCGGCCGCCTCGGCGCAGCGGCCCAGGATGACGGCGGCGTCGTCGTCGCTCCAGTCGTGCAGGATCCACGACAGCAGGTAGCCGTCGGCGCCCGGCGGCAGCGGGTCGAAGAAGCTGCCCGCCACGGCCTCGCCGCGGCCGGACAGGCCGGCGGCCGCCAGCGCCGCGGCGGCGGCCCGCGCGGTGGCGGGCTGGTCGACGACCGTGCCGCGCAGCCCGGGGTGGGCGGTGAGCAGCGCGATGAGCAGGGATCCGTCGCCGCCGCCGACGTCGACGATCCGGCCGAGGCTCCCCCAGTCGTAGCCGGCCACGATGGCGGGGGCCCGGCCGGGGACCTCGGCGGCCATGCGCGCGTCGAACGCGGCGGCGCGGGCCGGGTCGGCGGCCAGGTCTTCCCAGAACGAGCGGCCGAACTGGCGGGGGAAGGCGGCCTCGCCGGTGCGCACGCTGTGCAGCAGGTGGGCGAAGGCCAGCTCGGCCCGGCCCTCCCAGCTCTCGATGTCCAGCATGGCGCGCATCCCGGCCGGGTGGTCGTCGCGCAGCTCCTCGCCGAGCGCGGTCAGCGTGTACCTGCCGTCGTCGTCCCGGCCGAGCACTCCCCTGGCGGCCAGGTAGCGCATGAGGCGCTCCAGCACGCCGGGGTCGGCGCCCACGGCGGGGGCGAGTTCGGCGCCGGTGGCCGGCGCCTTGGCGAGCCGGTCGGCGATCCTCAGCGTCGCGGCCACCCGGATCGCCATCGGGGTTCCCAGGTGGGCCAGCGCCCACAGGCGGTGCTCCGTCACGCGGTCATCGTCACACCGGGGCGCGGGCACGGGCACCTTCCAGAATGCCGCCCGCGCCCGCGCCGGCGGAACAGCGCACATCGCGAGATGGCCGCCGCGGGCGCGGGTGCCACGCTGAGGATGCACCGTGCTGCCTGCCCAGGGAGATGTCCGATGCCCGATGCCGCGCCGAAGACCCGCCCGCTCACGGGCAGCGAGTACGTCGAGAGCCTGCGTGACGATCGTGAGATCTACCTCTACGGTGACCGTGTCAAGGACGTCACCGAGCACCCGGCGTTCCACAACCCGGTGCGGATGACCGCCAGGCTCTACGACGCCCTCCACGCCGACGGCACCCGTGAGCTGCTGACCTGCCCCACCGACAGCGGCGGCGAGGGCTACACGCACCGCTTCTTCACCACCCCGCGCACGGTCGAGGACCTGGTCGCCGACCAGCGGGCCATCGCGACGTGGGCCAGGATGAGCTACGGCTGGATGGGCCGCAGCCCCGACTACAAGGCCTCCTTCCTCGGCACGCTCGGCGCCAACGCCGGCTTCTACGCGCCCTTCGACGGCAACGCCCGCCGCTGGTACCGCGAGTCGCAGGAGAAGGTGCTGTTCTGGAACCACGCGATCGTGCACCCGCCGGTCGACCGCAACCGGCCGCCGGACGAGGTCAACGACGTCTACGTGCACGTCGAGCGGGAGACCGACGCGGGGCTCGTGGTGAGCGGCGCGAAGGTGGTGGCGACCGGCTCGGCGCTGACGCACTACAACTTCATCGCCCACTACGGCCTGCCGGTCAAGAAGCGCGAGTTCGCGCTGGTGGCCACCGTGCCGATGGACGCGCAGGGCCTGAAGCTGATCTGCCGCCCGTCCTACGGCATGAACGCGGCGCTGACCGGCGGCCCGTTCGACTACCCGCTCTCCTCCCGGCTGGACGAGAACGACAGCATCCTCGTCCTGGACAAGGTGCTCATCCCCTGGGAGAACGTGTTCATCTACGGCGACCTGGGCAAGGCGCAGCTGTTCACCGGCCAGTCGGGCTTCACCGAGCGGTTCACCTTCCACGGCTGCACCCGGCTGGCGGTCAAGCTGGAGTTCATCGCCGGGCTGCTGGTCAGGGCGCTGGAGATCACCGGCACCAAGGACTTCCGCGGCGTGCAGACCCGGATCGGCGAGGTGCTGGCCTGGCGCAACCTGTTCTGGGCACTGTCGGACGCCGCCGCCCGCAACCCGGTGGAGTGGCGCAACGGCGCGCTGCTGCCCAACCCGCAGTACGGCCTGGCCTACCGCTGGTTCATGCAGATCGGCTACCCGCGGATCAAGGAGATCGTCCTTCAGGACGTGGCCAGCGGGCTCATCTACGTCAACTCCGGCGCGGCCGACTTCAAGAACCCCGACATCCGCCCGTACCTGGACAAATACCTGCGCGGCTCGGACGGCACCGACGCCGAGGGCCGCGTCAAGGTGATGAAGCTGCTGTGGGACGCGATCGGCTCGGAGTTCGGCGGCCGCCACGAGCTCTACGAGCGCAACTACGGCGGCAACCACGAGAACACCCGGGTCGAGCTGCTGTTCTCGCAGATGAACGGCGGCCAGCTCGACGAGTACGCGGCCTTCGTCGACCGCTGCCTCGGCGAGTACGACCTGGACGGCTGGACGGTGCCCGACCTGTCCTCCTTCGAGGAGCTGCGGCGCACCGGCACCGGCTGACCTGCTCGACCCACCCCTGACACGAGAAGGGCGGACCACCCATGCGTCCATTCCGCATCGACATCCCCGAGGCCGACCTGGCCGACCTGCACCGAAGGATCGACGCCACCCGCTGGCCGGACGAGCTGCCCGGCACCGGCTGGGAGCGCGGCGTGCCGCTGGGCTACCTCAAGGAGCTGGCCGACCACTGGCGGCACGGCTTCGACTGGCGGGCGGCCGAGGCCGAGCTGAACCGGCACCCGCAGTTCGTGACCGAGATCGACGGCGCCGACGTGCACTTCCTGCACGTGCGCTCGCCGGAGCCGCAGGCCGTGCCGCTGCTGCTGACGCACGGCTGGCCGGGCTCGGTCGCCGAGTTCCTGGACGTGATCGGGCCGCTCACCGACCCCCGCGCGCACGGCGGCGACCCGGCCGACGCCTTCCACCTGGTCATCCCGTCGATCCCGGGGTTCGGGTTCTCGGGGCACACCAGGGAGGCGGGCTGGCACCCGTACCGGGTGGCGCTGGCGTGGGCCGAGCTGATGCGCCGGCTGGGCTACGACCGCTACCTGGCGCAGGGCGGCGACGCGGGCGCGGTGATCTCGCTGGAGCTGGCCAGGCTGGCCCCCGAGCACGTGATCGGCGCGCACGTCAACATGCTGATGGCCTTCCCCTCGGGCGACCCGGCCGAGCTGGCCGGCCTGACGCCCGCCGAGCAGGGGCGGCTGGCCGGGCTGGCCCGGTTCGACGAGGAGCTGTCGGGCTACATGAAGCTGCAGTCCACCCGCCCGCAGACGCTGGCCTACGCGCTCACCGACTCGCCCGTGGGGCAGCTCGCCTGGATCGTGGAGAAGTTCCACGACTGGACGGACTCCGACAAGTCGCCCGAGGACGCCGTGGACCGGGATCGGATGCTGGCCAACGTGTCGATCTACTGGCTGACCGCGACCGCCGGGTCGTCGGCGCGCTTCTACTACGAGGGCGCGGCGGGGCTGAAGATGGCCGCCGAGGGCCACCGTCCGCCGCCCATCACCGTGCCCGTGGGCGTGGCGGTCTTCCCCAGGGACATCTTCGTGCCGGTGCGCCGGCTGGCCGACCGGGACATCCCGACGATCAGCCACTGGACCGAATTCGAGCGGGGCGGCCACTTCGCCGCCATGGAGCAGCCGGAGCTGCTGGTGGGCGACGTCCGCGCGTTCGCCCGCTCGCTGCGGTAGCCGTACCGGCGAAAGGGACGCCGGCGGGGATCCGCCGGCGTCCTTTCGTCGTTCGGACGGGGTCAGGACTTGAGCAGCGGCACCTGCGGACGCTGCTCGGGGGCGGCGGCCGGCGCGGTGCCGCCGCCGCTCTGGCACAGGACCCGCAGCATGAGCGCGGGCCGCATGAGCGTCTGCGGCGGGTCCACGAGCCCGGCCACCCGCATGAACGCGGCCGTGACCGCGCCATCGCGGGCCGCCGCTGCGTGCAGGCGCGCCATGTAGGCGTTGCCGATGCGCACCTTGGCGGTACGCCGCCCCTCCACCCCGGGGAAGGCGAGGTCGGCGCCGGCGGAGATGTCCCACGGGACGTCGATGACCCGCGAGATGTCCCGGAAGAAGGCCCGCCACGGCGGCACCGCGCCCGCCTGGAGGTGCCCGCGCAGGATCATCGCCTCCATGGCGGCGACGGTCATGCCCTGGCCGTAGACCGGGTTGAAGCTGCACACGCCGTCGCCCAGCACCAGCAGGCCGTCGGGGAAGGCGGGCAGGCGCTCGTAGCGGCGCCGCACGCTGGCCGGGAAGGTGAAGGTGACGCCCTCGTCGAGCGGTTCGGCGTCGCGGACGGCGTCGTAGACGTCGGGCACGGGCAGGGACTTGGCGAAGGCGAGGAAGCCCTCCAGATCGGCCGGCGGGTGGTCGCCCAGGATGCCGGTGAGGGAGAGCATGCTCATGTCGCCGGGCAGTTTGGGGAAGAACGCGCCGCGCGGGTTCGCCGGCGAGGCGACGGGGTTGATCGACAGGTCCTCGCCGTAGGGGTCGCGGCGCAGGCGGAAGTGGCGGGTGGTGTAGGCCAGGCCGATCTTGACGCGGTCCTCGTCCGGCCGGGGGAAGCCGAGCTCCTGGAGCCAGGCGGGGGTGCGCGAGCCGCGGCCCGTCGCGTCCACCAGCAGGTCGCAGGCCAGGTGCTGCTCGACGCCGTCCGTCCCGCGCACGCGGACGCCGGTGACCCGGTCGCGGGCCGGCGTCGCGGTCGGCCCGAGGATGTCGGTGCGCTCCAGGAAGCGCACGTTGGGCAGGGCCGAGACGCGGTTCCTGACCTGCTCCTCCAGGACGGGCCTGGTGGCCGAGACGCTGATCAGGCCGGTGGGGGCCGGGCGCAGCCGGCGGCCGTTGAAGTACCAGCGCAGGCTGGTGGCGAGGTCGCCGGCGGGCACCCCGTCGTCGATCATCTGCTGGGTGAGGCCGGGGAACAGCTCGTCCAGGATCTGCTGGCCGCGGGCCAGCAGGGCGTGGGCGTGGCAGCCGTGCGGCACGCCCCGGCGCGGGCCCGCCGCGCCGGTCAGCGTGTCCCGGTCCACCAGCAGGACCTCGGCGCAGTGCTCGGCGAGCACGCGCGCGGCCAGCAGCCCCGCCATGCCTCCGCCGAGCACCACCGCGCGCTGTGCGACGTGAGCGGCCATCTCAGTCACGCGGGCTGTTCTGGTAGGCGGCCAGCTTCCACTGCCCGTCACGGCGGACGGCCAGCCAGGAGGCGCGGACCGCGCGCTCGGGGGCGACCGCGCTCTCGCCGGCCGCCAGCACGCCGCCCTCGGTGGTCAGCAGGCAGACGTCCTCCGCGAGGAAGCGCAGGTCGATGGGCTGCCCGGTGACCTGGGTGCCCTGGTAAGGCCCGGCGAAGGCGTGGGTCATGAAGGCGCGGATCTCGGCCTGGCCCTTGCGGTACACGCCGGGCAGGATCATGGAGCCGTCCTCGGTGAAGACGGCGGCGAACGCCTCGGCGTCGTGGGCGGCCCAGGCGGCGATGATCTGCTGCGGCAGGGCGGCGACGGCGAGGGTCTGGTCGGGGGCCGACACGGTGGTCATGGCGATCTCCTTCAGATGTAGAGGGTGTCGGGTTCGAGGCCGCACAGAATCCGCCCGTACAGCTCGGCGTTGGTGTTGGGGTGCATGAGGGCGTGCTGGTTGACGGCGTGCACGTCGCGGGCGATGCGCTGGATGGGCACGTCGCTGTAGATGGAGGAGCCGCCGCTGGCGGTGGCCAGGATGTCGACGGCCTCCTTGGCCAGGCGGCAGACGGCGCCCATGTCGGCGCGGGCGCGTACGCGCTCTTCGATCGTCCACTGGGCGGAGCCGGCGTCCTTGGCGTCCACGGTGGCGGACAGGCGGTGGGCGTGGAACTCGGCCTGGTCGATCTTGAAGGTGGCCTCGGCGACCTGGAGGTGGGTCAGCGGGGCGGCGCTCTGGCTGGCGTACCCGGTGTAGGTGATCTTGCGGTCGGGCAGCCGCTCGAAGAAGACCTCGCGGGCGGCCTTGGCCAGGCCGAGCACGGTCCCGACCGAGGAGGCGGCGGCCACCGGCAGCAGCGGCGAGCGGTAGATCGGGGAGCCGGCGTTGGCGGCGTCGGCGTGCTGTCCCTGGAGGATCGCGCCCAGCGGCATGACCCGCGCGGCCGGGACGAACAGGTCCTGGGCCACGGTGCTGACGCTGCCGGTGCCGCGCAGGCCGGAGGTGTGCCAGTCGTCGATGACGGTCAGGTCGCTCATCGGCACCAGCGCCATGACCGGCTCGGGCTCGCTGTCCGGGCCGACGACGACGGCCACGATCTCCTGCCAGTGGCTGTGGTGGGCGCCGCTGACGAAGCCCCACTTGCCGTTGACCACGATGCCGCCCTCGGCGCGCACGGCCATCGCCGTGGGGCTGAGCGTGCCGCAGATGCGCACGTCGGGGGTGGCGAACACCTCGTCCTGGACGGCCTCGGGGAAGTGGGCCGCCATCCAGGTCGGGATCCAATAGACCGAGGCCGTCCACGCCGCCGCGCCGTCGGCGCGGCCCAGCTCGGCGGCGACCTCGACCAGGGTGCGCGTGTCCGCCTCGAAACCGCCGTAGCGGCGCGGCGTCCGCAGCCTGAAGACGCCGGCCTCGGCCAGCGCCTCGATCGTCTCCTCGTGCAGCCTGCGGTTCTCCTCCGCCCAGGCCGCGTTCCTGCGCAGGACAGGGCCTGCCTCCGTCGCGCGGCGGACGAGGTCTTCCCGCGCCGGAGCACCTGTCATCAACACCATGTCCTCCCGGGACGTCAGTCGAGACACTGCTCCCTGAACGTCCCATTCGCCGGTTGACGGGCGCATCTTCCGGCGTGCGGGATTGCCGGGCACGCACGGAGATGCGAAGGTCACCGGCGCCGGGCGAGCCTTGAGGGAAAACCCGAGACGAAGGGTTCGCGCAGCATGACAGCCGTCACCCACGCCCCCATGGCTCCGCCCGAGCCCGGGCTCACCCCCGACGAGATCGTCGCCAGGGCCGAGGCCATGGTGCCCGCCCTGGTCGAGCGCCAGGCCGAGACGGAGCGGCGCACCTACTACGCACCCGACACCCACGAGGCGTTCGCCAGGGCGGGCTTCTACCGCATCCTGGTCCCCCGCCGCTTCGGCGGCTACGAGTTCGGCGTGGAGACCTTCATGCGGGTGTCGATGACGCTCGCGCGGGGCTGCCCGTCCACCGGCTGGATGTACTCCTTCGGCGCGGCGCACACGCTGGCGGTGGCCACGCTGTTCGGCGAGCGGGCCCAGAGCGAGCTGTTCGCCTGCGGGGACTTCGTCTGCCCGGCCACGGTCGCGCCCGGCGGCTCCGCCCGTCCGGACGGCGAGGGCGGGTGGCTCCTCGACGGCACCTGGAGCTACTGCTCGGGGGCCCCGTACGCCACCCACTTCATGGGCCACGTCGTCGTGGACGGGCAGCCGATGTTGTTCGTCGCGCCGCGCGACCAGTGGCGGCGGCTGGACGACTGGGGCGGCCAGCTCGGCCTGAAGGGCAGCGGCTCGCACAGCATCGCCATGGAGGGCGGCCGCGTCCCCGGCCACCTCACGCTGCCGATCCACCTGAGCCAGGCCGTCGTCACCGGCGGCACCCCGGGCCGGGACCTGCACGGCAACCCCGAGTACGGCGGCGGCCCGCTCAGCGTCATGCTGCTCGGCAGCGCGGCCGTCGTGCTGGGCATGGCCCAGGGCGCCCTGGACGCCTACGAGGAGCTGATGCGGACCAGGACGACCATCTTCCCGCCCTTCACCACCCGCGCCGAGGACCCGGACTACCAGTTCTGGTACGGCGAGGCCGCCGGCATGCTCGCCGCCGCCGAGGCGGCCATGACGAACGCCGTCCAGCAGTGGAGCCGGACGTGCGCGGCGGGGCCTGCGGCGTTCACCAGGGAGCGGGACGTGCGCCTGGCCACCGTCAGCCGCGAGGTGGCCCGGCTGGCCTGGCGGGCCGTGGAGGGCTGCCTGTTCCCGACGGCCGGATCCAGCGCGGTCAGGGACGGCCAGCGCATGGAGCGGATCTGGCGGGACATGTCCACCACGCACAGCCACGCCGGGTTCGCGATCTACCTGGCGGCCCTGGCCAACCGGGAGCTGTCCCGCGCCCGGTTCGGCCTGGACTGAACCCGCGCACGACCAAGGCGGGCCCGGTTCCCCGGGCCCGCCTTCTCGTGCGCTCGGTGTCGTGCGCTCGGTGTCGTGCGCTCGGTGTCGTGCGCTCGGTCCCGTGGGCTCAGTCCACCAGGGCGGGCTCGCGGTCCGGCTGGTGGTGGCCGTCGTGCACGCCGGTGAAGGGCGCCACGCCGCGCAGCCGGACCAGCGCGAGCACGGCCAGCACAGCGCACAGGGCGGCGCTCGCCCACGCGACCGCGTGCAGCCCGGCGGTGAACGCCTCGCGGGCCGCGCCGAGCAGCGCCGCGCCCTGGTCGGCGGGCAGCTGCCCGGCCACGGTGACCGCGCCGGTGATGCCGTCCTGGGCGAGCGCCGGGGTGCCGGCGGGCGGGGTGAACGTGCCCCGGTAGACCGCGGTGCCGAGGCTGCCCAGGGTCGCGACGCCGAGCGCGACGCCGAACTCGCCGCCGGTGGCCACCAGCGAGGCGGCCGAACCGGCCTGCTCCGGCGGGCTGGTGCTCATCGCCACCTGGTTGATCATGCCGCCGACCGGCCCGACGCCGAAGTAGCACACGCCCAGGAAGACGATCAGCGCGGTCACCGCGCCCACGACGACCTGGGTGAGCAGCAGCTGCCCGACGACCGCGATCACCATCCCGCCGCCCAGCAGGTACGCCGGCCGCACCCGGCCGGCCAGCCGCGGGGTGAGGTTGATCGAGACGATGAGCGCGACGGCCGGGCCCAGCAGCCACAGCCCCGCCTCCAGCGGCGACATGCCCTCGACCGTCTGCAGAAACAGCGCGACCTCCATCCCGGTCCCGGTCTGCAGCGCCCCGCACAGCAGCCCGATCAGCACCGCGGCGGTGAACGCGCGGTGGCGGAACAGCCGCACGTCCAGCAGCGGGTGGGCCAGCGCGCGCTGCCGGTGCACGAACACCGCCCCCACCAGCAGCCCGGCGGCGACGGCGACGGCCGGACCGGCGCCCCAGCCGTCGCGGGCGACCGCCTTGAGCCCGTAGATCACCGGCAGGATCGCCGCCAGCGACAGCACGACGCTGACCAGGTCGATCCGGCCGCCGGCGGGATCGCGGAACTCCGGCAGCAGCGGGGCCGCGGCCAGCAGCAGGAGCATGACCGGCACGCCCATCAGGAAGACCGACCCCCACCAGAAGCGCTCCAGCAGCGCGCCGCCGACCACCGGGCCAAGCGCGATGCCCAGCATGAACGCCGTGCCCCAGGCGGCCATGGCCAGGCCGAACTGCCGGGGGTCGCGGAACATGACGCCGATCAGGGACAGCGTCGAGGGCAGCAGCGTGGCCCCGGCGACGCCGAGCAGCGCGCGGGCCACGATCAGCATCTCGGGGCTGGTGGAGAAGGCGGCCAGGAGCGAGAGCAGGCCGAAGGCCGCGCCCCCGGCCAGCAGCAGCCGCCGGCGGCCGATCCGGTCGCCGAGCGAGCCCATGGTGACCAGGAAGCCGGCGGTCATGAAGCCGTAGATGTCGGTGATCCACAGTTGCTGGGTGGCGTCCGCGCCCAGGTCGGCGCTGAGGTGCGGCAAGGCCAGGAACAGCACGCTGATGTCCAGGGCCACGAGCATCGTGGGCAGGAACAGCGCCACCAGCCCGAGCCACTCTTTCCGCCCCGCGCGCGGGGCGCCGTCGTCGGTCACGTCCTCACTCCTTGTTCCCTGGGTTCATGTGGTCAGCTCGATCCGCGTGTGGTCGCCGACCACGAGACGGTGGTCGCTGCGGCCGGGAGCGACGGTGGTGTAGCGCCCGATGAGCGAGCCGCGCAGGCCGCTGGCGGCCACGATGGAGGCGCCGTCGAGCACGATGGAGTCGGACAGGCGGGTGGAGCGCACCACGCAGTCGCGTCCGATGGAGGTGCCGGGCCCGATGTGGCTGTCCACGATCAGGGTGTCCGGGCCGATGATCGCCGGTCCCTCGACGACGGAGGCCACCACCCGCGCGCCGGGGCCGAGCACGACGTCGCCGCGCACCAGGCTGGCGGCGTCCACGTGGCCGGCGATGTCGCGGGCGAGCCGGGCCAGCAGCCGCCGGTTGCACTCCAGGACGTCATCCACGCGGCCGGCGTCGCTCCAGTAGCCGCGGTAGAGGCTCGCCCGCACCTCCTGGCCGGAGGTCAGCAGCCACTGGACGGCGTCGGTGATCTCCAGCTCGCCCCGCCGTCCGGGGACGATGCGGTCCACCGCCTCGTGGACGGCCGGGGTGAAGAAGTAGACGCCGGTCATGACCAGGTCGCTGCGCGGCTGCTCCGGCTTCTCCACCACCCGCAGCACCGCGCCGGTCTCGTCGGTCTCGACGACGCCGAACGGCCGGGGGTCGGCCACCCGGTGCACCACGATCTGGGCGGCCGGGCGCAACGCGTGGAACTCCTCGGCGATCGGGCCGATGCCGTCGGCCAGGACGCAGTCGCCGAGGTACATGACGAAGTCGTCGCCGCCGAGGAAGGGTCGCGCCAGCTTGACGCAGTGGGCCAGCCCCAGCGGGCGGAGCTGGCGGATGTAGGTGACGCGCGTCCCGAACCGCGAGCCGTCGCCGACGACCTCGGCGATCTGCGCCTCCCTGTCGCCGACCACGAGGCCGATCTCGGTCACGCCGAGCGCGCGCAGGCTCTCCAGCACGTGCTCCAGGACCGGTTTGTTGGCGATCGGGATGAGCTGCTTCGGCATGGAGTGGCTCAAGGGACGCATGCGGGTGCCGGACCCGCCGGACAGCACCAGAGCCTTCATGCTCGCCAGAATCCCAACGGCGGGCCCCCGCGGGCATCTCTGACAGTGCGCGATGACGGCGAAGAAGGGCTTGTCAGCCGATGCCCTCCACCAGCCCGGCGGCCGACGACAGGTTGTCGCGCAGCCGCTGACCGGCCCGTTCGTCGACCGTGTCGGCCAGTTCGTGCACCCGCGACAACGCCCGTTCGGCCGCGCTGGCGTCGCCGAGGGCGACCAGCACCTCGCTCAGCATCGTGAGCGTCTGCGCCTCGAACAGCGGCGCGCGCATCTGGCGGAACAGCGTGACCGCCTTGCGCAGGCGGCCGATCGCGTCGCCCGGCTCGTTCGCGGTGACGGCCAGCTCGCCCAGCCCGGCCAGGGCGTGCGCCTCGGCCAGGCGGTGGCGGGCGGTCTCGGCCACGGCCAGCGCCCGGCGCAGCAGGTCGCCGGCCTCCCGCAGGCGTCCCCTGCGCAGGTGGGCGATGCCGAGGCCGTGCAGGGCGAAGGACTCGCCGACGGTGTCGCCGATCTCCTCCACCAGCGTGAGCGCCTCCTCGAACGCGCCGGCCGCCAGCGCGAACTCCTCGGCCTGCAGGTGCACCCGGCCCATCCGGTGCAGGATCTGGGAGATGATGCGCCGGCTGCCGCCGCTCTTGCCGCGGACCAGCGCCTCCGCCAGCATGATCTTGGCGTCGTCGATGTCGCCGCACTCCGACCGGATGGCGGCCAGGTTGTCCAGCGTGTGCGCGGCCGAGATCTGGTCGCCGATGTCGGTGAAGATGGCCAGCGCCTGTTCCAGGTGCGTCGCGGCGGCGTCGAGCTGGCCGTTCATGCGTTCCAGGAACGCCAGGTTCCGCCGGGACCGGGCGATCTGCACGACGTTGCCGGTCTTCTCGAACAGCGTCAGGGCGGCCTCGAAGTCGCGTCTGGCCTCGCCGAAGTGCTGCTCGGTCTGGGCCAGCGTGCCGCGCACGCACAACATCTCGGCCTGGCCGCGCTCGTCGCCCGCCCGGCGGGCGGCCTCCAGGGCGATCTCCTGGATCTCGCGCCAGTCGTCGAGGTAGACGTGCAGCTCGAAGAAGGGCTCGGCGTTCATCGCGGTGCGCCAGCACAGCTCCACGAACCCGGCCTGGGCGGCCTGGCGGATGCCGGCCAGCAGCACGTGGCGCTCGCGTTCGAACCAGCCGATCGGGTCGGCGACCAGCCGCTCGACCAGCTCGGCCGGCAGCGGCGAGTCGGAGCCGGGCCGCAGGTGGGGGCCGGCGGGCGGGCCGTACTCACGCGTCCTGGCCGTCTCGGTGAGGCGGTGCAGCGCGTCGAGCACGCGGGCCAGCGCCGCGCTGCGCTCGGCGGGCGGCTCCTCGGCGGCCAGGCGTTCGTGGGCGTAGACGCGGATGAGGTCGTGGAAGCGGTACTGGACGTTGACGTTCCTGCCGACGCCGGCGACCTCGATGAGCTGGGCGTCGACCAGGTCGTCGAAGAGGTCCTGGGCGTCGGCCAGCGGCCGGTCGAGCAGGGCGGCGCCGGTCCAGGCGGAGAAGATGTGCGAGTGCAGGATGGCCAGCCGGCGGAACAGGCGGCGGGCGTGCTCGGTGAGCGCGTCGTAGGTGAGCGACAGGCTGGCCCTGATGCCCATGTCGCCGTGCTTGAGCTCGTCGAGCCGGCGGGCCTCGTCGCCGAGCCGGTCCACGAGCTGCTCCACGGCCCAGTGGGGGCGCGAGGCCAGGCGGGCGCCGGCGATGCGCAGCGCGAGCGGCAGGAAGCAGCACAGCTCGGCCAGGGCGGCGGCCGACTCCGGCTCGGCCCGTACGCGCTCGGCCCCGGCGATGCGGGACAGCAGCTCGACGGACTGGGCGGCGTCGAAGAGGTCGACGTCCACGTGGGTGGCGCCGGCCAGGCCGCCGAGCCGGGTCCGGCTGGTGGTGATGACGGCCGAGGTCGGGCTGCCGGGTAACAGCGGCAGCACCTGGCTCTCGGCGGCCGCGTCGTCGAGCACGATCAGCATCCTGCGGTCGGCCAGCAGCATGCGGTACAGCTCGGCCCGCTCGCCGAGGGTGTCGGGCAGCGCCGTCCCCTGCACGCCGCAGGCCCGCAGGAACCGGTCGAGCACCTGCATCGGGTGGACCGGGCGCGAGACGCCGCCGTGCAGGTCGGCGAAGAGCTGCCCGTCGGGGAAGTGGGTGGCGACGCTGTGCGCGGCGTGCACGGCGATCGTGGTCTTGCCGATCCCGGCCCGCCCGGCGACGGCGATGACGGGCACGGCGAAGCGGCCGTCCCCGGCCAGGGGGACGGTCACCCGCTGCCTGATGACGTCGAGCTGGGCCTGCCGCCCGATGAAGTCGGCGATGTCGGAGGGGAGCATGCCGGGCACCGCGGGCGGACGGGCGGGCGGCTCGGCCTGGGCCGCCGCGGGGGGCGGCTGCGCCTCCAGGCTCTCGTCGGAGGTGAGGATGGCCGATTCGAGCTGCTGGAGCCGTTCGTTGGGCTCGATGCCCAGCTCCTCGACGATCACCCGCCGGGCGTCGCGGTAGACCTGGAGCGCCTCGGCCTGCCGTCCTGAGCGGTAGAGGGCGACCATGAGCTGGGCGGCCAGTCCCTCCCTGAGCGGGTGTTCCTGGACCAGCGCGGCCAGCTCGCCGACGAGCTCGTGGTGGCGGCCGAGGTCCAGTTCGAGCTGCACGCAGTCCTCGTTCGCGGTGACGCGCTGCTCGGCGACCCCGCTGGCCAGCGCCTGCACGGCCCTGCTGTCGATGCCGTCGAAAGCCGGGCCGCGCCACAACGCCAGCGCCTCGCGGTAGTGCTGGATGGCCTCGGGGAACAGACGTCCGTCGCGAGCCTTGCGGGCCCGGCTCACCAGGCTCTCGAAACGGCGTGCGTCGATCGCGTCGGCGGGGGCGCGCAACATGTAGCCCTGCCGGGTGGTGACGATCATCTCGGGGTGGCCGTGGGCGCTGAACAGGCGCCTGAGCGCGGAGATGCAGATCTGCACCTGCGCGCGCGACGTCGCCGGGGGGTCCTCGTCGTAGATCGCCTCGACGAGGCGGTCCAGAGTGACCGAGTGATTGGCGTTCAGGATCAGGACGGCGAGGACGATCTGCTGCCGCGCCCCGCCGAGATCGAGCTGTCTCTCGCTCGCAGTTACCTCGAGCGCACCCAACACGCGAAACTCCACCCGCATCCCCTCACACAAATCATCGCCCTCGGTCAAAGATCTTTCCCGACGCGACCGGAATGCGGGCGTGATTGCCATGATGAGTGGCGTAACTGGTGCTTACCCCTCAAAAGTTTCTGCCATGGTTGGGTGGATGGTACAACGCCCTTGGGTATGTGGCCAGTTTTGGAGCGTTTCAGGGTGATCCGTGTTGCCTGTCACCGTCAGCGCTGAAAGGCACCCTCGATCAGGCCCCACGGCCAGTCCATCGTGCCGTTGACGGTGTCGTGCTGGCCGGCGGACGGAACGGCGTGCGCGGGGGCCGGTGCGGCGGCGACGGCGGCGAAGCCGGCCAGCGCGGCGAGCAGCAGGGCGAGGGTGAGACGGACGCGGGCGGTGATGGCGGTGGTCGCGGTCATTTCGATCTACCTCCGGTGATTACCGCGGTTCTCGTCCGCGGCTTCGGAAATGACGCTCACACGACCCGCAATTCGCGCTTTATCCATCTTCTTTTCACCGGACATCAGTGCACGTTGGACGCTGTGCACCCCCACCCCCGCACCCGCCGGCGATAGCGGGGATAGCGCGAAATAAGGCGGCCGCCTCTTTTCGCGATCGGCGGCGATCGGACGGCGATAGCACGGCGATAGCGGCCGGAGGTCCGGCGGATAGGCGGCGGCGCAAGCCTTGGGCGCGAGCCCGGGCGGCGCGACCTGTCGCCGTCCGGGTGGCCATGTGCGCGGACGGCCCGCGCGGACCACTCGGAGAGGTTCGATGGGAATAGCGGTGCAAGCCCAGGACGCGGTCTACGGCCGGGGTGCGGCTGACCTGCACGTACGCCTGGACCATGACGCCGACGGGCATTGGGTGCTCGAAGCCGAGACCCGTACGGATCAGGACGGATCGGTCAGCGAGTGGGCCGATCGCCCGCTCGACCGTGGCCTGTACCGCATCGTGTTCGCCACCGACCCGTACTTCGTCGGGCTCGGGCTGCGGCCGGCGTATCCGGAGATCGTCGTCACCTTCCGCATGGTGGACGAGACCGCCGTGAACCACATCGTCGTGCTGATCTCGCCGCATTTCTCGACCGTCTATTTCGGATCGCTCAGCTGAGGGACAGTGAGGCCGGACATGAAGATCAGCCGCTATCGACCCTTCCCCAGGATGCCGCTCGGCGACCGCGCCTGGCCGGACGCCGAGCTCACCGCGCCGCCGCGCTGGTTGTCCACCGACCTGCGGGACGGCAACCAGGCGCTGCCCAGGCCCATGGACCCCAGCCGCAAGCTGGTGCTGTTCGACCTGCTGGTGGGCATGGGCTACAAGGAGATCGAGGTCGGCTTCCCGGCGGCGAGCCAGGACGACTACGACTTCGTCCGGCTCCTGGTCGAGCGCGACCTCATCCCGGACGACGTGTGCGTGACCGTGCTGACCCAGGCGCGCGACGAGCTGATCGAGCGCACGGTGGAGAGCGTGAGCGGGGCGCCCAGGGCGACGATCCACCTCTACAACGCGACCTCTCCGCTGGCCCGGCGGCTGGTGTTCGGGATGAACCGGGACGAGTGCAAGGACCTGGCGGTCCAGGGAACCCGACTGGTCATGAAATATGCCGATAAATTACTCGAAGAGGGTGATGTTCGGTTTCAGTACTCGCCTGAGCATTTCCACGACACCGAGCCGGACTTCGCGCTGGAGGTCTGCGCGGCCGTCATGGACGTCTGGCAGCCGGGCCCCGACCGGCCGATCATCCTGAACTTCCCCACGACCGTCGAGCGCTCGACGCCCAACGTGTTCGCCGACCAGATGGAGTGGCTGCACCGCAACCTGCCGCACCGCGAGCACGTCTGCCTGTCGGTGCACACGCACAACGACCGCGGCACCGGGGTCGCGGCGGCCGAGCTGGCGATGCTGGCCGGCGTCCAGCGCGTCGAGGGCTGCCTGTTCGGCAACGGGGAGCGGGCGGGGAACGTCTGCCTGGTCACGCTGGGCCTGAACCTGGCCACCCAGGGCGTCGACCCCGGCATCGACTTCTCCGATCTCGACCGGGTGCGGCGCGTCGTCGAGGAGTGCACCGGGCTCGCGGTGCCGCCGCGCCACCCGTACGGGGGCGACCTGGTGTTCACCGCCTTCTCCGGCGGGCACCAGGACGCGATCAAGAAGGCGTTCGACGCCATGGACCGGGAGGCGGCCCGTACCGGGAACGATCCGGCGGGGCTGCCGTGGGAGGTGCCGTACCTGCCGGTGGACCCGCGGGACGTGGGGCGCACGTACGAGGCGGTGGTCCGGGTGACCAGCCAGTCGGGCAAGGCGGGCCCGGCGTACCTGCTGAACGCCCGGTACGGCATCACGCTGCCGCGCGGGCTGCAGATCGAGCTGGGCCGGGCCGTCCAGGCGATGGCCGAGGCCGGGCGCGGCGAGGTCGAGCCGGAGCGCATCAGGCGGCTGTTCGAGCAGGAGTACCTGACCCCCGGCGACCCCGCCGACCTGCCCGGCGACCTCGCCGGGACGGTGGCCACGCTGCACGTCGACGGCGGCGCGTACGGGCAGGCCCGATCGGACACGGCGGCGGCGTTGCGCACGGCGCTGGAGGCCGCCGGCGTCCGGGTCCGGGCCGTGCACCACCTCGACGGCGCGGCCGGCGCGGCCGGCGGCGAGGTGACCGTCTACGCCCGGTGCGGCCTGGACGGCGGCACGGCGTGGGGCGCCGGCGCCGCGCCCGACGCGGCCGCCGCGGCCCTGGCCGCCTTGGGCACGGCCGTGGCCCGCGCCCGCCGCGCCCACCCGCCGGCCACCGCACCCGCCACCGCACCCGCCACCGCGCCCACCACTGCCCCCGAGCTGCCCCTTCCCGAGCCCGGACGCCGGCGCGCGGCCAGGAACCGGCGGCTGATGGCGGGACGATAGAGATCGAATACCACCCCGGCCTAGCGTGAGCGCAACACGACATGTGGGGAGACGGCCATGACTCTCATCGAACGGCAGGAGGAGATGTCCTGCCTGGAGTCGCTCGTCGCCAACGCCATCCTCGGCCGTGGACGGGTCGCGCTGGTCAGCGGGCCCGCCGGGACGGGCAAGAGCGCGCTGCTGCGCGCGTTGTCCGAGCAGGCCATAGAGCTGGGCGCGCTCGCGGTGACGGCGACAGGATCGCGCATGGAGCAGGACCTGCAGCTGGGCCTGCTCCGCCAGCTCATCCAGGACGCCCCCTTGGTCGAGGAGGAGCGCGAGCGCTCGGAGAAACTGCTGGCGGAGGGCGTGCGGACGGCGACCGCGGCGCACGCCGACGCCGAGCGGCTGCTCGACCCGCAGGTCGTGCACGCCCTCGTCACGGTGCTGCTCGACCTGTCCGAACGTTGCCCGCTGGTGGTCGTCGTGGACGACGTGCACCACGCCGACCGCACGTCCCTGCTGTGCCTGGCCTACCTGGCGCGGCGGGTGCGCAACGCCCGGATCGTGGCGGTGTTCGCGCTCAACGACCGGCAGGGCACGGACGGCCCGCTGGAGACCGACCTGCTGCGGCTGCCGCACTGCCTGCGCCTGCAGCTCGCCCCGCTCTCCCGCAGGGGCGTGGCCGCGCTGGTGGCGGGCCAGGTGGGGCTCAGCGCGACCGAGCGGTTCGCCGAGGAGTGGCACACGATCAGCGGCGGCAACCCGCTGCTGGCCGGCGAGCTGGCCGCCGACTACCGCCAGCACCTGCGGGCCGTGGAGGAGCCGCCGCGTGAGCTGGTCGTCGGCGACCGGTTCGTCCGGGCGGTCGAGACGTGCCTGCGGCGCAGCCACCCGCGTACCGTCCGGGTGGCGCAGGGCCTGGCCGTGCTCGGCGAGGCCGACGGGCTGGCCGAGATGCTCGAACTGCCCGCGGTCGACGTCAGCAGGGAGCTGCTCACGATCGGCGCGACCGGCCTGCTGCGCGGCGGCGGCTACCGGCACGAGGCGGTGCGCTCGGCGGTGCTGGCCGGCATGGACCTGCCGGAGCGCAAGGAGCTGTACCGCCGCGCCGCCGAGCTGGCCTACACGCGCGGCGTGCGGCCCGGCGTGGTCGCCGACCGCCTGCTCCAGGCCGCCAGGGTCGAGGCGCCGTGGGTGGTGCCGACGCTGGAGGAGGCCGCGCTGGCCGCGCTGCGCAAGGGCGAGGTGGAGTCGGCGGTGGCCTACCTGAAGCTGGCCTGGCGCGAGTGCACCGACGAGCTCCAGCGCTCCAAGCTGATGACCATGCTCGTCCGCGCCGAGTGGCGGATCAACCCGGCCACCCCCGCCGGGCACCTGGACCAGCTCACCGAGGCGCTGCAGAAGGGCAGCCTGCACGGCAGCGACGCCGTCGTGCTGGCCCGCGCGCTGCTGTGGCACGGCCGCTTCGAGGACGCCCGCGACGTGCTGGAGCAGCTCAACCAGGAGGCGTCGGCGTCCGACCACGCGACGCTGGCCGAGCTGGTCGTGGCGCAGCTCTGGCTGCGGGTGACCTGCCCGCCGCTGGCCGCCTACGTGGCCAACCCGCCGCGCGAGCACATCCTGGCCGGCATGGTGTCGGTCGCCGTCAACCGGCGGCTGGAGTCCACGCTCGCCCTGGCCGAGGTGCTCACCCACGGCCCGCGCGAGCACAACCTCGACGCCGTCGAGCGCATCCTGGAGGGCGAGCGGCTGGACGAGATGTCCCTGGACGTCGTGGAGAACTCGCTGCTCGCCCTCACCTACGCCGGACGCTGCGAGCGCGCGGCGCCGCTGTGCGACCTGTTCGGCGACGAGGCGGCGGCCCGGCAGGCGCCGAGCCGCCGGGCCCGGCTGGCGGCCATCCGGGCCGAGATCGCGATCCGCCAGGGCGACATGCCCGCCGCCGAGCGGCACGCCCGCATCGCGCTGGACACGATCCCGATGAGCAGCTGGGGCGTGGCCATCGGCGGCCCGCTGGCCAGCCTGGTCATCGCGCTGACCGCGATGGGCCGGCACGAGGCCGTGCGCGACCCGCTGGACCGGCCGGTCGCCGAGGCCATGTTCCAGACCCGCTACGGCCTGCACTACCTGTACGCCCGCGGCCGCTACAACCTGGCCGGCGAGTCGTTCGTGGCCGCCCTGCACGACTTCCTGCGCTGCGGCGAGCTGGTGACGGCCTGGGGCCTGAACAACCCGGCGCTGATCCCCTGGCAGGCCGACGCGGCCGAGGCGTGCCTGCGGATGGGCCAGACCGAGGAGGCCAGGGAGCTGATCAAGGCCCACCTGGACGGCTGCGGCCCCGGCGCCTACCGGGGACGCGGCATCGGGATGCGGCTCAAGGCGGCCGTCTCCGAGCCGGCCCGCCGTCCGGCGCTGCTGCGCCAGGCGGTGGAGTACCTCCAGCTCGCCGGCGACCGGTACGAGCTGGCCAGGGCGCTGTTCGACCTGGTGGAGGCGTACGAGGCGCTGGGCGAGTTCCGGCGGGCCCGGACGGTCGCCGGACGGGCGCAGGCGGCGGCCCTGGAGTGCGGGGCCGAGCCGATGATCGGCGCGCTCAGCCGGGCGGCGGACGGGGACGGCGCGCCGTCCCCCCTGCCGGGCGACCTGATCGGCGTGCTGAGCGTCGGCGAGCGCCGGGTCGCCGCGCTGGCGGCGGCCGGTTACAGCAACCGCGAGATCGCGGCCAAGCTCTACATCACGATCAGCACCGTCGAGCAGCACCTGACCCGCACCTACCGCAAGCTGAACATCCGCCGCCGGGCCGACCTCCCGCTCGTGGTGGAGTTCGACGACACCGCCCAGTCCTGACCGCCCAGTCCTGACCCGGGGCCCGCCCGCTCCGGCGCGGCGTCCGCCGCCGGATCGGGTTCACCCGTGCGCACCTGTACTCCCGGGGGCACCGGGCATGCAGGAAGTTGCGGCCGCGCGGGCCCGCGGGCGAGCGTCGAAGGCATGGAACTCACCGTGGTGCGGGGGCAGGCGACCCCCGAGGAACTCGAAGCGGTCGTCGCGGCGGTCTTCCGCCGCCTGGCCGAGGCGGCCGAGCGCGAGGCGTCGGCGTGGGCAGACCCGTCCGTACTGGTGCGCAGCCCGCTGGCCGGCGGTGGCGGCGACTGGCGGCTGGCGGCCTGGGCGAGCTGACCCGGGTCTTCACGGTACTGGAGGAGGAGCACACCATGTCGTCTCTGCTCGGTTCGCTGCGCCGGCTCGTGCTGGCGCCATCCCTGGCCGACGTGACCTTCGGCGCACGCGGCTTCCCCGTCGTCCCCTCGGCGCTCACCGGCCGCCTGGAGGCCATCCCGCAGGCCGTCGTGTGCGGCTTCGAGTGGGGCATCGACGTCCGCGACCAGTGGGAGATCGAGCGCCGGCTGTCCCTGGTGGACGTCGAGCAGCGCGGCTTCGCCTACGAGGGCGCGACGATGGCCTTCACCGTGCTGGACGCCATGGGCGGCGGGCGCGGGCGGCGGACCCGGGACCTGCTCATGGGCCCGGGGCAGCCGCACATCTTCCTGGCCTACATCGGCATCGGCTTCGCCATGGCCCGGCTGCCGCGGGTGTTGTGGAAGAAGGTGCTGCCGGACCTGGACGGCACCCCGTACCACCCGGTGATGAGCTGGCTGGCCGTGGACGGGTACGGCTTCGACCTGGCCTACTTCCACACCCGCCGGTACGTCGACGGGCAGCAGGTGCCGGCCCCCTACCCCTGGCAGGGCGACGCGGCCTACTTCCCGCGCGCCGTGGACCAGGGCGTCGGCCGGGCGTTGTGGTTCGTCCACGGCGGCAGGCCGGCCGACGTGGCCGCGGCGGTGCGCGCGTTCGCGCCGGGGCGGCAGGCGGACCTGTGGAGCGGGGTCGGGCTGGCGGCCACGTTCGCCGGCTGCGCGGCGGGCGCGGCGGCGGTGCTGCGCGAGGAGGCCGGGGAGCACCGGGGCGAGCTGGCCCAGGGCTCGGTGTTCGCGACCAAGGCCCGGCACTGGTCGGGCTTCGTCCCGGAGCATTCGGCGGCCACGGGCGCGGTGCTGACGGGGCTCGACGTGGCCGGCGCGGTGGCGCTGGCCGACGACAGCGAAGTCGCCGCGGGCACGTCGGAACGCGTCCCGGATTACGAGCTGTGGCGCGGCAGGGTGCGCGCGCATTTCGCGGCCGAGGCCGAGCTCCCGGCCCGCTGAGCGTTTCCCGGAATAAGCACGACATTCGCTTTCGCACGCCCAAAAATGAGCCTCCGAGCTGAGCAAAGCCGAAGTTGTCCGGCCACCGGACGGCATGTGTCAATGAAATTGGATTGTTCGGGCTATAAGCGGCGGAGGCTCAATTGGCAAGCGCATTGCGGTCACTGAGACGCAGAATTCTGGTGCCGGACGTCGGCGAGACAAAGGTAGAAACGCGCGGCTTCTGGGTGAAGAACGCGGCGTCCACCGAATTACTGGAGACGGTCGGCGAATACTTTCTCGCCGGTTACGCCCACGCCGTGGAGTCGCGCACCGTCGCCGAGGCCGAGGACCGGCTCGAAGAGGTGCCCGCCCGCTTCCGGGGCTTCGCCTACGAAGGCGCGGGCATGGGCTTCGCCATCCTGGACTGCATGACCTTCGGCGACCTGCGCCGGGTCAACGCCTGCCTCCGGGGACGCGGGCACCACCACAACTACATGATCTACGTGGGGATCGGCTGGGCCATGGCCCGGCTCCCCCGCTTCCTGTGGCCCAAGCCCCGGCTGCTGGACCCGCTGCTGCTGTGGCTGGTCCACGACGGGTACGGCTTCCACCAGGCCTACTTCCACACCGACAAGTACGTGCACCAGCAGGTGCGCGAACCCCGCTTCTCCTGGCCGGCCGGCCAGGAGGACTACGCGGCCCACGCCCTCGACCAGGGCATCGGCCGCGCGCTGTGGTTCGTCGCCGGCACCAGCGCCGAGCGGGCGGTCACGCTGCTCGAACGGTTCCCCGAGTCCCGCCACGCCGACCTCTACGCCGGCATCGGGCTGGCCGCCACCTACGCGGGCGGCGCCGACGACGCCGAGCTGCGGTGGCTGCGCGAGCGCGCCGGAGCGCACCGGGGGCCGCTGGCCCAGGGCAGCGTGTTCGCTGCCGAGGCCAGGATCCGCGCCGGGCTGCTCTTCCCGCACACCGAGTCGGCCGTGGGCGTTCTCTGCGGCACCACGGCGGAGCAGGCGGCCGAGGTGAGCCGCGCGACCCGCCCCACCGCGACAGCACAGGACTCGCCGCCCGCCTACGAGGCGTGGCGCCGGCGTATCGCCGAGACGTTCGTCTTCCATGGAGGTGTTCCCTCGTGAGCTCGGTAGCCGCGTGGTTGCGCAAGCAGGCGGCGGGAGTCGCCGCACTCGCGCTGATGATCGCCGTCTTCGCGATCGGCCACCCGACCTTCGCCTCCGACGCGACCAAGGCCGAGATGGCCGGCGCGTACGGCTTCAAGTCCCTGGCGATCGCGATGCCGGGCGGCGGCCCGGCCAAGACCGTCCGCAAGGTGAACCAGGCCTACAAGCACATCGACGCCTGGATCTCCTCCGTGGGGGCCGCGATCGCGCTGAACGACCTCGACGGCAACGGCAGGGACGACGACCTGGTGATCGTCGACCCGCGTACCGACCAGGTGGTCGTCACCCCGGCGCCGGTCGAGGGCGGCGGCGAGCGGTACCGGCCGTTCGCGCTGTCGCTCGGCTCGCTGCCGGTCACCGACGCGATGGCGCCCATGGGCGCGGTGCCCGCCGACTACAACGACGACGGCCGGACGGACCTGCTGGTCTACTGGTGGGGCCGCACGCCCACGCTGCACCTGCAGCGGCCGACCGCGACCCGGTTCGAGGCCGCCGCCTTCGACGCGGCCGAGCTGGTGCCCAACGCGGGCGGCGCGAAGTACACCGGCGAGGTGTGGAACAGCAACGTCGCGACCGTCGCCGACTTCGACGGTGACGGCCGGCAGGACATCTTCGTCGGCAACTACTTCCCCGACGGCAGCCCGGTCCTCGACAGCCGCGTGGACGGCGGCGTGCAGATGAACCACTCGCTGTCCAAGGCCGTCAACGGCGGCCGGGACTACTTCTTCCGCGGCACCGGCAACGGCGGCTTCACCCGCCTGGACGGCGTGCTGCCGCCGGACGTCTCCACCGGCTGGGAGCTCGGCGCGACCAGCGCCGACCTGGACGGCGACGGCCTGCCCGAGCTGCTGCTGAACAACGACTTCGGACCCGACCACCTGCTCTACAACACCTCCTCCCCCGGAAAGATCACGTTCTCCCCCACCGTCGGGACGCACGAGATCGGCGTGCCGAAGTCGAAGGTGCTCGGCGAGGACTCCTTCAAGGGCATGGGCTCGGACGCCGGCGACCTCAACCACGACGGCGTCCTGGACTTCTTCGTCAGCAACATCACCACCCCGTACGGCATCCAGGAGAGCAACTTCACGTTCCTGTCCACCGTCAAGACCCAGGCCGAGCTGCGCGAGAAGCTGCGGCAGGGCAAGGCGCCGTGGAAGGACCTCAGCGCCGAGCTGCGCACCGCCTGGTCCGGCTGGGGCTGGGACCCGAAGATCGAGGACTTCGACAACGACGGCGAGAACGAGATCGTCCAGGCGACCGGGTTCGTCAAGGGCGACGTCAACCGGTGGCCGCCGCTGCAGGAGCTGGCCGCCGCCAACGACGGCGTGACCAGCAACCCCAAGTCGTGGCCGAACGTCACCGAGGGCGGCGACATCGCCGGCGCGCAGACGCTGGCCTTCTTCGCCAAGGGCCCCGACGGCCGCTACGCCAACCTGTCGGAGCAGCTCGGCCTGGCCGTGCCCGTGCCGACGCGCGGCATCGCGACCGGGGACGTCAACGGCGACGGCCTGATCGACTTCGCGGTGGCCCGCCAGTGGGAGGCCCCCGCCTTCTACCTCAACACCAGCCGGTCGGCGGGCTCGTTCCTCGGGCTGCGCCTGCTGCACGACACCCCCTCCGCGGCCGGCCCGCTGCCCGCCGCCGGATCGCCGGTGATCGGCGCGACGGTGACCGCCACCACGCCCGACGGCCGCTCCTTCATGGGCCGCGTGGACGGCGGCAGCGGCCACTCCGGCAAGCGCGCGCACGCGGTGCACATCGGCCTCGGCGCGAACGTCACCGGGCCCGTGCGGGTCAAGCTGAACTGGCGCGACCGCGCCGGGCAGCGGCACCAGCAGGAGCTCACGCTCACCCCCGGCTGGCACACCCTCCAGCTCGGCTCGCAAGCGAAGGAGAAGTGACGGCATGGCCGCCAAGACGATCACCCCGCCACGTCACGATCCCAAAGTGATCACGGCGCTGCGCCGGTTCGCGATCTCGATCACCATCTTCAACATCCTCGGCTACACCGTGCTGGGGTTCGAGCAGCCGTGGTCGTGGCCGTTCGTGGCGCTGGCCACCGGCTACACCGTGGAGATCATCCTTGAGGTGATCGGCGCCCGCCAGGAGGGCCGCGCGCCGCGCTTCCTCGGCAACGGCCCGCGCGGGCTGATGGAGTTCCTCTACCCCGCGCACATCACCTCCATCGCGCTCAACATGCTGATCTACGTCAACGACCAGGTGCTGGTCATGATGTTCGGCGTGACCGTCGCCGTGGGCGCCAAATGGGTGCTCAAGGCGCCGGTGCGCGGGCGGATGCGGCACTTCATGAACCCGTCCAACTTCGGCATCGCGATCATCCTGCTGCTGCTGCCGTGGGCCAGCATCGCGCCGCCGTACCACTTCACGGAGAACGTCGACAACCCGATCGACTGGATCATCCCGGGGATCATCATCATCGGCGGGACCATGATCAACGGGAAGCTGACCGGCCGCATGTGGCTGATCGGCGGATGGGTGAGCGTCTTCGCCCTCCAGGCCGTGGTGCGCGGGCTGATCATCGACGACATCTCCATCCTCGGCGGGTTGTCGATGATGACCGGGGTGGCGTTCATCCTGTTCACCAACTACATGATCACCGATCCGGGCACGAGCCCGTCCAGGCCGCTGTCCCAGGTCGCCTTCGGCGGCGGCGTGGCCGTGGTGTACGGCCTGCTCATGGGGATGAACATCCCGTACGGGATCTTCTTCGCCACGGCGGCGGTCTGCCTGATCCGCGGCGGCTTCCTGTGGGCGCTGCACATCGTCAACAAGGCGCGCGAGCTCGACGCCGCCAGGGTCAGCGCAGCCGCCGCCCAGGCGCTGCAGCACGCGCGGGAAGAGGTCGCGAAGGCATGACGAGGATCGCGATCGTCGGCATGGCCTGCCGGTACCCGGACGCCGCCTCTCCCCGGGAGCTGTGGGAGAACGCGGTGGCCGGCCGCCGGGCCTTCCGCCGGCTCCCGGACGAGCGCATGCGGCTGGAGGACTACTGGGACCCCGATCCCGCAGCGCCGGACCGCTTCTACGCCAAGACCGCCGCGGTCATCGAGGGCTACGCCTTCGACCGGGTGGCACACAAGATCGCCGGCAGCACGTACCGGTCGACCGACCTGGCCCACTGGCTGGCCCTGGACATGGCCGGCCGGGCCCTGGCCGACGCCGGGTTCGCCGGCGGCGAGGGGCTGCCGCGCGAGCGCACCGGGGTCGTCGTGGGCAACACGCTCACCGGCGAGTTCACCCGGGCGAACGTGCTGCGGCTGCGCTGGCCGTACGTGCGGCGCACCCTGGCCGCGGCCCTGAAGGAGCAGGGCTGGGACGACGAGCGCCTGGCCGCGTTCCTGGCCGACTACGAGGCCGCCTACAAGAGCCCGTTCCCGCCGGTGGACGAGGACACGCTGGCCGGCGGGCTGTCCAACACGATCGCCGGACGCATCTGCAACCACTTCGACCTCAACGGCGGCGGCTACACCGTGGACGGCGCCTGCTCCTCGTCCCTGCTGTCGGTGGTGACGGCCGGCAAGGCGCTGGCCGACCACGACGTGGACGTGGCCGTCGCGGG
Organism: Nonomuraea sp. NPDC049624; assembly: GCF_040675255.1. NCBI lineage: Bacteria > Bacillati > Actinomycetota > Actinomycetes > Streptosporangiales > Streptosporangiaceae > Nonomuraea > Nonomuraea sp. NPDC049624. The sequence goes on from NZ_JBFAOR010000009.1 coordinate 403,062, forward strand.
CGGCGTGGACCTGTCCATCGACCCGTTCGAGGTGATCGGGTTCGCCAAGACCGGCGCGCTGGCCAAGAGCGACTTCCGCCTCTACGACCGGCACTCCAACGGCTTCTGGCCCGGCGAGGGCTGCGGCATCGTCGTGCTGATGCGCGAGGAGGACGCGCTGGTCGCCGGGCGGCGGATCTACGCCACGATCGCCGGCTGGGGCGTCTCCTCCGACGGCAAGGGCGGGATCACCCGTCCGGAGGTGAGCGGCTACCTGCTCGCGATGCGCCGCGCGTACGACAAGGCCGGGTTCGGGCCCGAGAGCGTCGAGCTGTTCGAGGGCCACGGGACGGGCACGGCGCTCGGCGACGCGACCGAGCTCACGGCCCTGTCGCGGGCCCGGGCCGCGGCCGCGCGGCCGGCCGCGGTCGGCTCGATCAAGGGCATGATCGGCCACACCAAGGCGGCCGCGGGCGTGGCGGGCCTGATCAAGGCGGCCATGGCCGTGCACGAGCAGGTGCTGCCGCCGACCATCGGGTGCGTCGACCCGCACCAGGTGCTCACCGACGAGGGCGCCACGCTGCGGGTGCTGCGCACGGCCGAGCCGTGGCCGCAGGGCGCGCCGCTGCGCGCGGCGGTGACCGCCATGGGCTTCGGCGGCATCAACACGCACGTGGTGCTGGAGAACACCGGCCCGCGGCGGCGGGTGTCCAGCCGCGTCAAGGCGCTGGCCGCCGCGTCCCAGGACGCGGAGCTGTTCCTGCTGGACGGCGGCACCTGGGACGAGCTGCGCGGCCTGGTGTCGGAGCTGTTCGACTTCGTGCCCAAGGTGTCCTACGGCCAGCTCGCCGACCTGGCCGCCACGCTGCGCGGGCGGCTGCGCGGCCTGCCGTTCCGGGCGGCCGTCGTGGTCAGCTCGCCCGACGACGCCGTACGGCAGCTCACCCGGGTGCTGACGGCGCTGGAGTCCGGCGAGAACGCGCTGTCCACCCCCGACGGCAAGGCGTTCGTCGGCCGCGCATCGGCCCGGCCCCGGATCGGCTTCCTGTTCCCCGGCCAGGGCTCGGGCCGCGGGACCGACGGCGGCGCGCTGGCCAGGCGCTTCGCCGACGTCGCCGAGGTGTACGCCACCGCGGCGCTGCCCACGGGCGGCGACATGGCGGCCACCGAGGTCGCCCAGCCGCGCATCGTCACCGGCTCGATGGCGGGCCTGCGCGCGCTGTCGCTGCTCGGCATCGAGGCGGACGCGGCCGTCGGGCACAGCCTGGGCGAGCTGTCGGCCCTGCACTGGGCGGGCGCGATGGACGAGGACGCGCTGCTGCGCGTGGCGACCAAGCGCGGCCGGGCGATGCGGGAGCGCAGCGAGCCGGGCACGATGGCCGGCGTGCGGGCCGCGCCGGAGACCGTGCCGGCGCTGGTGGGCGACCTGCCGGTGGTGATCGCCGGGTACAACGGGCCGCTGCAGACCGTCGTCGCCGGGCCGGTGGCGGCGGTGGAGGAGGCCGGCCGCCGGGCCGAGCGCGCCGGGCTTACCTGGACCAGGCTGAACGTCTCGCACGCCTTCCACTCGCCCCTGGTCGCCCCGGCGGCCGAGGCGCTGGCCGGATACCTGGCCGAGGAGCGGTTCGGGCCGGTCGCCCGGCGGGTCGTCTCCACCGTCACCGGCGAGGACCTGGCCGCCGGGACCGACGTCCCGGCGCTGCTGCACCGGCAGATCACCGCGCCCGTGCTGTTCGCCCAGGCGCTGGCCGCCGTGGCCGCGGACGCGGACCTGCTGGTCGAGGTGGGCCCCGGCCGGGTGCTCAGCAGGCTGGCGGCCGAGCTGACCGACGTGCCGGCCGTCGCCCTGGACACCGACAGCGAGTCGCTGGCCGGGCTGCTCGGCGTGGCCGGCGCCGCGCACGTGGCGGGCGTGCCCGTCGACTGCGAGGAGCTGTTCCACGGGCGGCTGGTCAAGCCGCTGGAGATCGGCGCGGCGTTCTCGTTCTTCACCAGCCCGGCCGAACAGGCGCCGCAGGTGCGCGTCAAGGCCGCCGCCCCGCAGCCGGCGGAGCGGGCGGCCGATCCGGACGGCAGCGCGAACGGCAGCGCGAACAGCGGCGCGAACGGCGGGACGGCGGCCAAGCCGGGCGAGTCCACGGTCGAGCTGCTGCGGCGGCTGGCCGCCGAACGCGCCGAGCTGCCGCTGGAGATGGTCACCGAGGACAGCAAGCCGCTGGACGAGCTGCACCTGAGCTCGGTCACCGTCATGCACATCATCGACCAGGCCACCCAGCAGCTGGGCGTGCCCGCGGGCATGGCGCCGGCCAACGTCGCCACCGCGACGCTCCAGGAGCTGGGCGAGGCCCTGGACCGGCTGGCCGCGCAACCGCGCGCGCAGTCGGCGCGGGGCGTGGCGGGCGCGGCGCCGTGGGTGCGCCCGTTCGCCGTGGACCTGGACGAGCAGCCGCTGCCCCGGCGGACGGCCGAGGAGCGGGCGGGGACGTGGCAGGTGTTCGCGCCCGCCGGTGCGTCCCTGGCGGGGCCGCTGCGCGAGGCACTCGAAGGGGAGAAGATCGGTTCCGGTGTCCTGGTGTGCCTACCCGCGCGGTGCGCGGCCGACGACCTGGAGCAGGCGCTGCTCGGCGCCAAGGCGGCGCTGGCCGGCGGGCCGGGCACCCGGCTCGTCCTGGTCCAGCACGGCCGCGGCGCGGCGGGGCTGGCCAAGACGTTCCACCTGGAGAGCGGCCTGCCCACCACGGTCGTGCACCTGCCGCAGGACGCGCCGCAGGCCGCCGCCCGGGTAGCGGCGGAGGCGGCGGCCACGACGGCCTTCTGCGAGGTGCACTACGACGCCGCCGGCGTGCGGCGGGTGCCGACGCTGCGGGCGCTGCCGTACCGGCAGGAGCGGGCCGAGGAGCCGCTGACCGGCTCCGACGTGCTCCTGGTGACCGGCGGCGGCAAGGGCATCACGGCCGAGTGCGCCATGGCCATGGCCGGCGGGGCCAAGGTGGCCGTGCTCGGCCGCTCGGACCCCGCCCGGGACGAGGAGCTGGCCGCGAACCTGCGGCGCATGGCCGCGACCGGGCTGACCGTCCACTACGCCAGGGCCGACGTCACCGACGCCGCCCAGGTGCGGGCGGCCGTGGCCGCGGCCGAGCAGGCGCTCGGGCCGGTGACCGCCGTCCTGCACGGCGCCGGGCGCAACGAGCCCGAGGGCATCGCCGGGCTGGACCTGGACGCCTTCCGCCGCACGTTCGCCCCCAAGGTGGACGGCCTACGCAACGTGCTGGAGGCGGTCGAGCCCGGACGGCTGCGGCTGCTGGTGACGTTCGGCAGCATCATCGGCCGGGCCGGCCTGCACGGCGAGGGCCACTACGCGACCGCCAACGAGTGGCTGGCCGACCTGACCCGCGAGGCGGGCGAGCGGCATCCCGGCCTGCGGGCGATCTGCATGGAGTGGTCGGTCTGGTCCGAGGTCGGCATGGGCGAGCGGCTGTCGGTCGTGGACCGGCTGGTCGAGCAGGGCATCACGCCGATCCCGGTGGACCAGGGCGTGGAGATCATGCGCCGCCTGGTGAGCGATCCCGACGCGCCCGGCGTGGTGGTGATCAGCGGGCGCACCGAGGGCATCCACACCGTGCGCCGGGAGGAGCCGGAGCTGCCGCTGCTCCGCTTCGTCGGCACGCCGCTGGTCCGCTACCACGGCGTGGAGCTGGTCAGCGAGGTCGAGGTGAACGCCGGGACCGACCTGTACCTGGCCGATCACCTGCTGGACGGCAACCTGCTGTTCCCCGCGGTGTTCGGGCTGGAGGCCATGGCGCAGGTGACGTACGCGGCCACCGGCCGTCCCGGCGCGCCCGTCGTGGAGCAGGCGGAGTTCGTCCGGCCGATCATCGTGCCGCCCGACGGGAGCACCACGCTCCGGGTGGCGGCGACGGTCACCGGGCACGACACGGTCGCGGTCGCCATCCGCAGCCAGGAGACCGGCTTCGACGTCGACCACTTCACGGCCGTGCTGCGCCTGGACGCCGGCGCCCCGCCCGCCGGCCCGCCCGAGCAGTCCGGCGACGAGCTGCCGCCGGTCGCGCTGGACCCCGACACCCAGCTCTACGGCGAGGTGCTCTTCCAGGGCAGGCGTTTCCAGCGGCTGCGCCGCTACCACCGGGCCGCGGCCCGCGAGGTGGACGCCGACCTCCAGGTGGCGCAGGAGTGCGACTGGTTCGCCGGGTTCCTCCCGCCGGACCTGCTCCTGGGCGACCCCGGCATGCGGGACGCGCTGATGCACGGCAACCAGGTGTGCGTGCCCGACGCCACCCTGCTGCCGACCGGCATCGACCGCGTGCACCCGGCCGGGGCCGCGCTGTCCGGCGCGGACGAGGTGCGCTACTGCGCCTCCGAGCGGTCCAGGGACGGCGACGCCTACGTCTACGACGTCGCGGTCCGGACGAAGGACGGCGAGGTCGTCGAACGCTGGGAGGGGCTGCGGCTGCAGGCCGTGCGGAAGAAGGGCGGGGCCGGTCCGTGGGCGGCGCCGCTGCTCGGCCCGTACCTGGAGCGCACGCTGGAGGACCTGACGGGCGCGCGGGTGGCGGTCGTCGTGGAGCCGGGCGAGGGCACCGGCGACCTGGCCGCGGCCCGGCTCGGCACGGCGGAAGGCACGGCGGAAGGCACGGCGGAAGGCACGGCGGAAGGCACGGCGGAGGGCGTGCGGACGGTGTCGGCCCACGTGCCCGGACTGACGGTGTGCGTGGCCGCCCCAGGGCCGCTGTCGTGCGCCGTCGAGCCCGTCACCGCCGTCGAGCCCGTCACCGCCGTCGGGCCCGGCGACCCGGGCGACCGGGACGACCGGGGCGACGGGCGGGACGCGCTCGCCGGCGAGATCGCCGCGGCCTGCGGGGAGGACGCGGACACCGCCCGCGCCCGCACCCGCGCCGCGCTCGCCTGCCTGCGCACCGCGGGAGCGGCAGCGGGGACGGCGGCGGGGACGGACGTGCCGCTCGCGGTCACCCGGGCCGCGGCCGACGGGTGGGTGGTCCTGACCGGCGGCGGCGCGGGCGTGGCCACGCTCGCCACCCGGGTGCACGGCCTGCCCGCCCCCGTCGTCGTCGCGATACTCACCGAAGGGCGGTCCTAGCCCATGGGCACCTACTACGAGTACCTGCACACGGTCGGCTTCGAGGAGACCAACCTCGTCGGCAACGTCTACTACGTCAACTACCTGCGCTGGCAGGGACGCTGCCGGGAGATGTTCCTGATGGAACGGGCCCGGGACGTGCTCGCCGACCTGCAGGACGACCTCAAGCTGTTCACCCTCAAGGTCGACTGCGAGTTCTTCGCGGAGATCACGGCCTTCGACCAGCTGTCCATCCGGATGCGCCTGATCGAGCTGGCGCAGACGCAGATCGAGTTCGGCTTCGACTACGTCCGGGTCACCCCGGGCGCGCCCGAGGTCCTCGTCGCCCGCGGCAGGCAGCGCGTGGCCTGCATGCGGGGGCCGAACACCAAGACCGCGCCGGCGAGGGTCCCCGAGCCCCTGGTCAGGGCGCTCGAACCGTACCTGGCCTAGAACCCGGACCCAGGAGGTCACCGTGCAACTCCACTCATCGGCCCCGGCGCCGCAGGTCGCGGACGCCAAGGCGCTGCGCGACGCGTTCGGGGCCTTCGCCACCGGCGTCACCGTGATCACCACGGGCGGCGAGGTCCCGCACGCCATGACGGCCAACTCCTTCACCTCGGTCTCGCTCGACCCGCCGCTGCTGCTGGTGTGCGTCGGCAAGGGCGCGGTGATGCACCAGTGCATCACCGCGGCCACGTCGTTCGGGGTCTCGGTGCTGGCCGGGCACCAGGAGGCCGAGGCGCGGCACTTCGCCGACCGCTACCGGCCGCTCGGCCTGGCCCAGTTCGCCGACGTCGAGGTGACGCCGGGCGAGGTCACCGGGGTGCCGCTCATCGCGGGCGCGGCGGCCCGCTTCGAGTGCCGGGTCTGGCGCGCCTACGACGGCGGCGATCACACGATCTTCGTCGGCGAGGTGCTGTCCCTGAGCCGGCGGGACGACTGCGACGGCCTGCTGGTCTACCGGGGCCGCTTCGGTGAGACCTCCCCCGCTCTGCAGGGGGTGTCGGCGTGACCACACTGGGCACCCGCCCGGTGGCGCTGGGCGGCCGCGTGCCGCCCGGCCCGCCGCCCTGGGCGGCGCCCGTCCTGTACCGGCGGCTGGTCGGCGACCGGCTCGCGCTGCTGTCGAAGGCGACCGCCCGGTACGGCGACGCGGTGCGCATGACGATCGGCCCGAAGAGCATCTACCTGTTCAACCATCCCGACCACGCCAAGCACGTCCTGGCCGACAACAGCGGCAACTACCGCAAGGGCATCGGCCTGGCCGAGGCCCGGCGGGTGATCGGCGACGGGCTGCTGACCAGCGACGGCGAACGGTGGCGGCAACAGCGCAGAACCATCCAGCCGCTGTTCCAGAACAAGCGGCTGGCCCAGCAGGACACCGTGCTGGCCGAGGAGGCCGGCCGCCTGGTCGAGCGGCTGCGGGCCCGGGTGGGCGGCGGGCCCGTGGACGTGGCCGGGGAGATGACCGGCCTGGCGCTCGGGGTGCTCGGCCGCACGCTGCTGGCGGCCGACCTCGGCGCGCACGGCTCGGTCGGGCACGCCTTCGAGGGCGTCCAGGACCAGGCCATGTTCGAGATGGTGACGCTGGCCATGGTGCCGTTGTGGCTGCCGTTACCGCTGCACCTGCGTTTCCGCCGGTCCCGGCGGGAGTTGTACCGGGTCGTGGACCAGCTGGTGGCCGAGCGGCTGGCGAACCCGACTGGCGGCGGCGACCTGCTGTCCCTGCTGATCGAGTCCACCGGGCTGCGGAAGGACCCGCGGGCCGCCCGGCAGCGCCTGCGCGAGGAGCTGGTCACGGTGCTGCTGGCCGGGCACGAGACCACCGCCAGCACCCTGTCGTGGGCCTTCCACCTGCTGGACCGGCATCCGGAGGTGCGCGAGCGGGTACGGGCGGAGGCCGTCGCGGTGCTGGGCGACCGGCCGCCGGTGTACGAGGACCTGCGCAGGCTCACCTACACGGCGGCGGTGCTGGAGGAGGTCATGCGGCTGTACCCGCCGGTGTGGGCGCTGACCCGGGTGGCGCGGGAGGACGACGAGGTGGGCGGGTACCGGGTCCCGGCGGGGGCGGACGTGCTCATCAGCCCGTACACGCTGCACCGGCATCCGGCGTACTGGCGGGAGCCGGACGCGTTCCGTCCCGAGCGGTTCGAGCCGGGCGCACCCGCCGACCGGCCGCGGTACGCCTACATCCCCTTCGGCGCGGGCCCGCGCTTCTGCGTGGGCAACCACCTGGGGATGATGGAGGCCACGTTCGTGCTGGCGATGGTCACCCGGGAGCTGCGGCTGACCGGGCTGCCCGGCCGCCGGGCGGTGCCGGAGGCCATGTTGTCGCTGCGGGTGCGCGGCGGGCTGCCGATGACGGTGAGCCCGGCCTAGGGACCGGAGATCACGGAAGGGCCCGCGGACGTCGTCCGCGGGCCCTTCCGCACGTGCCGCCCCTTCCTGTCAGGTGTGGGTGTCGGTCCAGGCCAGCAGGTCGCGCAGGGCGAGCAGGACAGGCGGGTCGAGCGCGTTCATGGGACGCAGCCGCAGGTCGGCGCGCTCGCTTCCGCCGCCGCCCACCTCGATCGGCCCGATCCGCGCGATGCACGTCGCGGCGTCCCCCTGGGGCGGGTGGTGCACGGCGTCCTCGCGGGACTCGGCCACGGACTGGGCGATCAGGTACCAGGTGCCCTTGGGCACGTTCTCCAGCACGTACGGGCCGGGCCGGTCGATCAGGGTGAAGCTCGCCGGTCTGCCCTCCAGGATCTGGCCGGGGAAGACGCCGGCGAACACCGGCCGATCGGCCAGCGGCGAGGTCACGACGCCGTGCAGGGTCGCCGCCGGGCCGCCGAACGCCCGCTCGCCGCCGGCCAGGTCCGCCGCCGTGACGCTCAGGAACTGCCGGTACCTGCTCGGCGACAGGCCCACGCTGTGGGTGAAGCGCGAGCTGAAGGTGCCCACGCTGGAGTAGCCGACCTGGTGGCTGATGTGCGTGATGCTGAGCGAGGTGGACACGAGCAGGCGTTTGGCCTCGCGCAGCCGCACCGCGGACAGGAACCGTCCAGGGGACAGCCCGGTCACGCGCTGGAAGACGCGCGAGAAGTGGAACTTGCTGAACATCGCGGTCCGCGCCATGTCGTCAATGGTGAGCTGCTCGCCGTGGTTCTCCTGCATGCTCTCGATGACCCGCAGGACCGCTCGTTCGATGACGTCGTCCATATGGTCTCCCGGAACCCGGAAGCCCTCGGGCGCGCGTCCCTCGTCGATTCTCCGGCCGGAGAATTCCCGGGGGGCGCGACGATTCCTCGGCGCTCCGGATGCATTGCCTTTCGGTTGCCACCTGGTACACGCTCGCGGGCGCGCAGTACGCTGCATGACAAATCGCCCTTTTTTGGGAAATCTTCGGAAATCTCGGCAATTTATCTGAGAATGCGGTTTATAGGGCCCATTCGCGGCGGGGGGCCGGCAGCAGTTGCCTGAGCACCCGGCCGTCGCGGTGGTGCGGCCGCCGCTCGTGCGGGTAGCCGAGCGAGACCTCCTCGAAGCGCACCCCGTCGTGCCAGCTCGTGCCCGGGATGTGCAGGTGGCCGTGGACGACCGCGGCGGCGTGGAAGCGCAGGTGCCAGTCGGCCGTCTGCTCGGTGCCGCACCACAGCGCCAGCTCCTGGTGCCGCAGCACGCGGGTGGGGGCGCGCAGCAGCGGGAAGTGGTTGACCAGGACCGTGGGCAGGGCCGGGTCGAGCGCGTCCAGCCGCAGCTCGCTCTCGCGCACCCGGGCCCGGCACCACGCCTGCCTGCTGGGATAGGGCTCGGGATGCAGCAGGAACTCGTCCCTGCACACCACCCCCTGTTCGCGGGCCAGGCCGAGCGCCTGCTCCCGGGTGGTGCCGGGCGGGCGGAAGCTGTAGTCGTACAGCAGGAACAGCGGGACGACGGCCACCGGGCCGCCCTCCCCCGCCCAGACCGCGTACGGGTCCTCGGGCGTGAGCACGCCGAGACGCCGGCAGATCTGCACCAGGCGCCGGTAGCGCTCCTCGCCGCGCAGGCCGGGGTCGCCGGGCGTGGTCCACAGCTCGTGGTTGCCCGGCGCCCACACCACCTTGGCGAAGCGCTCGCCGAGCAGGCCGAGCGTGCGCTCGAAGTCGTCCAGCCGCTCGGCGACGTCCCCCGCCACCAGCAGCCAGTCGTCCGCGGTGCGCGGGCGCAGCTCCTCGACGACCGCCCGGTTCTCGGGAAATCCGACGTGGAGGTCGCTGATCGCCAGTAATGCACCGGAGGCGCTCACGCCGCGAGCGTATGCGCGCGAGAACGACCGGGAAGCGCGCGGAGCGAGAAACAGGGGTCTCATAGGGGCGAATAGGGGGTGGCGGCGGCGCCTTTGTGGATAAGGGCGCGGGGGCGTCCGTTAGGGGTTGTTGCGGCGCACCGCGCATTCAATTCTGAGCATGCCGAAGAAAGCGGAAATTGCACGGCCGTGTTCCGGGGGTGAGGGTGATGGCCGATGTACGGGGGCAGGAATTCGCTGATTTCGCGCGGGAGGCGAGGCCCATGCTGCGCCGGGTGGCCTTCCGGCTCTCCGACGACTGGCACGAGGCCGAGGACCTCGTCCAGCGGACTCTGCTGGCGCTGCACCGGCACTGGGACGGCCTCGACCGGCGCGACCGCGCCGAGGCGTACGCGCGGCAGATCATGCGGCGGCTGCTCATCAGCGACCGCCGGTCGCTGCGCTGGTCGCGGGAGGTGCTCAGCGGCGCGCCGCCCGACGCCGCCGCGGCGCTGGACCCCTACGACCTGGTGGGCGAGCGCATCGTGCTGATGGGCGCGCTGGCCAGGCTCGGGCCGCGGCAGCGGGCGACGATCTTCTTCCGGTTCTGGGAGGGGCGCAGCGCCGAGGACACGGCCCGGGTCATGGGCAACGAGTCCTCCACGGTCCGCAGCCAGACCGTCAGGGCGCTGAGCACCCTGCGGGCCGCGCTGGCGCGCACCGACCCCGCCGACCGTACCGACCGAAAGCCGACCTGAACGAGGGAGTACCCATGGGTCCACTGCTCTACGAGACGAGGGTGGAGACGCTGGAGGCGCTCGCGGACACCATCGTGCCCGGCCCCAAGCGCGGTCCGGACGACCGGGCGGTGGCCGGCATGAGCCCGACGGGCGGCGCGGTCGCGGCCGGCGCCGTCGAACTGCTGGAATGGGACGCCACCGGCGTCACCGAGGGCCTGGACGACTACGCCCGCTCGCTGAACGAGCACGCCCGCGCCCACGCCGACCAGCACGGCATCGTGCTGGAGGAGGGCGTGCCGGCGTTCGTGGCCCTGCCGTTCGAGGAGCGCGGCGCGCTGGTGCGCACGCTGACCGCGCCCGGCCATCCGGAGAAGGCGCTGTGGGTGCTGCTGGTGCTGTTCTGCTACATGGCCTACGACTCCGCCGCCCACCTGCACACCGCCGACGCCATCAGGGCCGGGCATCCCGGCCTGACCGCCATGGGCATCGCCCCGCCGGACGCGGACGGGCTCTGGCGCTTCCCCGCCTACTCCTACGGGCGTCCCCTCGCCGACCTCCACCCGGACACGACAGCTTCAGGGAGCCCCGCATGAACGGCGTCGAACGCACCGACGTGCTGGTGATCGGCAGCGGCTTCGGCGGCGCGATCCCCGCCTACCACCTGGCCGCCGGCGGCGCCGACGTGGTGATGCTGGAGCGCGGCCCGTGGCTGGAGTCGGCCGACTACGAGCACGACTTCAAGCTGGGCTCGTCCTACACCCGCATCTTCGACTTCACCGTCGGCGACGGCATGAGCGTGCTGGGCGGCAACTGCGTGGGCGGCGGCAGCGTGGTCTACTTCGCGGCCATGCCGCGCGCGCCGCGCTTCGTCTTCGAGCGCCGCGGCAGCATCAACCGCCGCATGTGGCCGGCCGCGATCAGCCGCGACACCCTCGACCCCTGGTACGACCGGGTCGCCGAGTCGATCTCCATCACCCAGCAGGGCTGGGAGGACGTCTCGTACTCCGGCGGACTGTGGGCGGCGGCCTGCCGGCACGCGGGCCGCACCGCCAACCCCGTGCCCGCGGCCGTGGACACCGGGGCCTGCGTCAACTGCAACTGGATGATGGCCGGCTGCCGGTTCGACGCCAAGCAGTCGTTGCTGGTCAACTACCTGCCGGCGGCGCTGGCCCACGGCGCCGAGATCCGGCCGCTGCACGAGGTGCAGAGCATCGAGCGCACGCCCGAGGGCTCCTACCGGGTGCACTACAAGATCGTCCATGGCGAGGACTACCGCCTGACCGAGGGCGAGGGCACGATCGAGGCCAAGGTGGTGGTCCTCGCCGCCGGCGCCGCCGCCACGCCGGTCATCCTGCAGCGCAGCGAGGCGGCGCTCGGCGCGATGCCGCACGCCGTGGGCCGCTACTTCTCCGGCAACGGCGAGCGGCTCAACACCGCCGTGCTGAACGAGGAGCGCGTGCGCGAGGTGCTGGGCCTGGAGCGCGGCGACGGCCTGGCGTACGCGGCCAACCAGATCGGCAAGGGCCCGACGGTGGCCAACTGGGACCGGCTGGACGGCTCGCTGCCCGAGTACACCCGCTACTCGCTGGAACAGCTCTACTTCCCGCCCGGCCTGGGCACCATCCTCGCGCTGGCCGGCGGCCCCGACCCGGCGTGGTTCGGGCTGCGCAAGAAGGAGATGCTGGAACGCTGGCGGTCCTGGCTGATCATCTTCCAGATGATCGAGGACGACAACGAGGGCGTCTTCGGGCCGCCGCCCGCGCGCGGCAACGCCGACCGGGTCTCCCAGCAGATGCTGGGCGTCGGCCGGCTGTCGTACAAGCCCACCGCGAACACCTCGGCCGCCTGGGCGATGGCCGACGCCGAGTGCAAGGAGATCCTGGAGCGCGACGGGCTGGCCACGGTGACGCCGTGGACGAACGACCTGGTCGGCGCGTACACGGTGCATCCGCTGGCCTCGTGCCGGATCGGCGACGACCCGTACACCTCGGCGCTGGACGACGGGCACGAGCTGCGCGGGCACCCGGGGATCTTCGTCACGGACGGCTCGGCCGTGCCCGGCGCGCTGACCGTCAACCCGGCGATGACCATCTCCGCGCTGGCCGAGCGGGCCGTGCCGGGGATCGTCAGGGCCGCGCGGGAGCGGGGCGTGCAGGTCTCCTACGGCGCGCCGGCCCCGGACGGCTCCACCGCCGGCCGCCGGGCCACCGCGTCGCTGGCCGCCGCCGCGCTGCGCGGGTAGGGCGCCGGCGATGGGACGGCTGCTCAGCCGGATGACCGCGCCCGGCGCGCTCGCCCAGGTGCGGTACGTGCGCCCGGTGCGGCCGGGCGCCGCCCGCGGCCTGGTGGCCCGGGTGTACGAGCAGGTCGAGCGGGACTTCGGCATGCTCGCGCCGCCGGTGGCCCTGCACTCCCCCGCGCCGCGCGCCCTGGCCGCGTGCTGGCTGGTCCTGCGCGAGTCGCTGCTGGCCGCCGGCGCGGCCGGACGGGTGGCCGGGGAGCTGGTGGCGAGGGAGGTCTCGGCCGGCAACGCCTGCCCGTACTGCGTGGACGTGCACGGCGCGACCCTGCGCGCGCTGACCCCCGCCGATCCCGGGCTGCGGCCGCTGGCCGCCTGGGCCAGGGCGAGCGCCGCCCCCGGGGCCGGCGGCCCGCCGGTGACGGGGGCGGCGGCCATGGAGCTCGTGGCGGTCGCGGTGACCTTCCAGTACCTCAACCGCATGGTCAACGTGTTCCTCGGCGACTCGCCGCTGCCGCCGGAGCTGCCGGGCGCCGCGCGCGGATCCGCGCTGCGGGTGTTCGGCGCGCTCATGCGGCCCGCCGCGCGGCGGCCCGCGACCCCCGGCGGCTCGCTGGGCCTGCTGCCCGGCGCGCCGCTGCCGGACGACCTGGCCTGGGCGGGCGGCGTCGCGCGGCTCGGCGAGGCGTTCGCCAGGGCCGCGGCGGCGATCGAGGAGGGCGGCGCGCGGCGGCTGCCCGTCCAGGTCCGCGAGCTGGTCGCCGAGCGGGTGTCCGGCTGGGACGGCGTCCCGCCCGGCCCCGGCCGCGGCTGGGCCGATCAGGCCGCCGCCGCGCTGCCGCCCGCGCAGCGTCCGGCCGCCCGGCTGGCGCTGCTGACCGCGCTGGCCTCCCACCAGGTGGACGCGCGCACGGTCGGCGAGTTCCGGGCCGCGACGCCGGGCCCGGCCGCGCCCACCGACGCCGCGCTCGCCGACGCCGCGCTCGTCGAGGCGGCCTCCTGGGCGGCCATGACCGCCGCGCGCCGGACCGGCGCCTGGTCCGGGCTGCCCGCCACCCCGCTTCCGACCGCATCGACAGCCGACTGAAAGGAACGAGGACGTGACCGAGCTAGAGGTAGTGCTCGACGACCTGGCGGCCGACGGCGACCAGCTCGACGCGCTGGTGTCGGGCCTGGACGCCCAGCAGTGGAAGCTGCCCACCCCCGCGCCGGGCTGGACGATCGCCGACCAGATCGCCCACCTGGCCTTCATCTTCCGCCTGGCCACCGCCGCCGCCACCGACGCGGAGGCGTTCGCGGCCATGACGGCCGGCGCCGAGAAGAACTTCGACGGCGCGGTGAACGCCGCGCTCAAGGCGTTCGAGAACGACTCGCCGGACACGCTGCTGGCCAAGTGGCGGGCCGGACGGTCGCAGGTGCACGCCGGTCTGGCCGCCGTGCCCGCGGGCGAGGTCGTGCCGTGGCTGGTCAACCCGCTGCCGCCGATCGTGCTGGCGTGCGCGGGCATCATGGAGACCTTCGCCCACGGGCAGGACGTCGCCGACGCCCTCGGCGTGCGGCTGGAGCGCACCGACCGGCTGCGGCACCTGGTCGTCTTCGCGGTGCTCACCCGGGACTTCGGCTACCTGTCGCGCGGGCTGACCCCGCCGGCCGAGGAGTTCCGCTTCGAGATCACCGGCCCCTCCGGCGAGGTGTGGGCCTACGGCCCCGAGGACGCGGCCCAGCGGGTCTCGGGCCCGGCCGAGGACTTCTGCCTGCTGGTGACCAGGCGGCGGCACCGCGCCGACGTGGCGGTCACGGCGACGGGCGCCGAGGCCGACCGCTGGCTGGACATCGCGCAGGCCTACCGCGGGCCGGCCGGCGCCGGCCGGCGTCCCGGCCAGTTCGCCCGCGCCGGCGTCTGACAGGCGGCGCCTGAGAAGCGGCGCTTGGCAGACGGCGTCCGGGAAGCGGCGTCTGAACAGCGGCGTCTGAACAGCGGCGTCTGAACAGCAGCGTGTGAGAAGTTTCCCGAACCGCGGGCGCGCCCGTCCGGAACTCCCCCAGTCCCGGGCGCGCCCGCTTCTCACGCCCCGACCTCCAGCGCGCGGCGGTCCACCTTGCCCGAGGCCGTCTGCGGCAGGCGCTCCACGAAGGTGATCTTCCGGGGGAACTTCTGGGCCGCCAGCCGGGCCCGGACGAACGCCTTCAGCTCGGCCGCCTCGACCGCCGCCGAGGCCACCACGTACGCGTGCGGCCGGGTCAGCCCGCGCAGCCGGTACCCGACCACCGCGCACTCGACGACGGCCGGGTGCTCGCGCAGGCAGTTCTCGATCTCGGCGGGCGCCACCCAGGACCCGCCCACCTTCAGCAGGTCGTCGGCCCGTCCCCGGTAGCGGAAGTAACCGTCGGCGTCCCTGGTCACCAGGTCGCCCGAGCGCACGGTCCGCCCGCCCACGAACGTGCCCGCGGTCCGCTCCGGGTCCTGCCAGTACTCCAGCGCGACGGCGTCGCCGGTGACCTCCAGCCGCCCGGTCTCGCCGTCGGGGACCTCCCGCCCCTCGGGGTCCACGACGCGGGCGCGGTAGCCGGGGACGACCTGGCCGAGCGTGCCGGGCCGGACCCGTCCCGGGCGGTTGGACAGGAAGATGTGGTACGCCTCGGAGGAGCCGAGCCCGTCCACCACCTCCACGCCGAAGGTGTCGCTCCAGCGGCGGTGCAGTTCGGGCGGCAGCGCCTCGCCCGCCGACGTGCACAGCCGCAGGCAGCTCAGGTCCTGCCGGCCGGCGTCGGGGTGGGCGAGCATGGCGCTCATCATCGTGGGCACGTTCACCAGGACCGTGGGCCGGTGCTCGGCGATCAGCTCGAAGATCGTCTCGACCCGGCTGCGTTCGGGGAAGATCACGCCGGCCGCGCCGACGCCGAAGGGGAACAGGGCGGTCAGGTCGCGGGCGTAGCCGAAGAACAGCTTGGGCACGGGCAGCACCACGTCGTCCGGGCGCAGGTCCAGCACGCCGCGGGCGTAGGAGTCGAAGCTGACGTGCGGGCTCCTGGCGGGCAGCACGCAGGCGCGCGGCGCGCCGGTGCTGCCGGTGGTGAACTTCCACAGCGCCACGTCCCCGGCGGCGACCGGCACCGGGTCCAGCCGCGCGTCCTGCGCGCCGACCAGGGTGTCGAAGTGGTGCTCGCCGGGGCGCAGCAGGTGGCGCGGCACGCCGGTGACGAGCAGGCCGGTCAGCCCCGCCGCGCGCAGGCTCTCCAGCGCCGACGGCCCCGCGACCACCAGGCGCGGACGGGCGTAGCCGGCGAAGTAGCGGTAGTCCTTGGGCCGCAGGAACGTGTAGACCTCGGCGGTGACCGCGCCGATCTTCTGGGCGCCGTACCAGGTGGCGACCGACTCCACGCTGTCGTCGGCGGCGATGAGCACCCGGTCGCCGCGGCGCACGCCGAGCTCGCGCAGCGCGTTGCCGGCGCGGTCGGCCAGGGCGCGCAGCGTCGCGTAGTCGACGCGGCCCTGGCGGGTGACGAGCGCGGTCCTGGCGCCGTCGGCGCGGTCGAGGAATCGTGCGGCGATGTTGAAAGAGTCCATGACATGCCTTCTCGCTGCTCTGCTCGCGGGCTGGTTCCGCCTTCCACGGTGCCGGGCGCGGGCCGTCCGCAGGGGGCCTGGAGGCGTCAGCAAGCTGGCGGTCGTGGCAGCTTGCTGACGGCTTTCTCCCGGATTGCGGGATGGCCGCCGCGGCGTTGACGGGCCCGTTCGGCCGCGCGTGTACTGGGGATGCGGCGGCCGCGACGGCCGTCGCGCTGCGGAGGAGAAGCGATGGCATCCACGCCCGCGGGCTCGTGGCCGGTGACGGAGACGACCGGTGAGGCGCCCGGCGACACGGCCGGCGGCATGGCCGGCGACATGGCTGACGACATGGCCGGTGAGACCGCCGCCGGGACGGCCGGTGAGGCGTTCGCGCCGATGGCCGACTGCCTGGGCGGCGCCGTCCATCTGGCCTGCGCCGAATCCCCGCAGGACGAGCTCGCCGTCATCGTCGCCGGGTTCGCCGGCTACGAGGCCCAGAGCAGGGCGCGGGCCCTGGCCCGGCTGGCCGCCCTGCGCCGCCTGCGCCGCCTGACCGGCGACGGCCCCCAGCCCGCGTGGACGGGGACGGAGCTGCGCCTGTCGGACTTCGTCGCCGACCCGCCGGCGAGCCTGCGGCGGCACGTGCCCGGCACCGGCCTGCTCAGCGGGCGGCGCTACCGGCTGCCCGTCGAGGTCGTGTGGACGGGCGGGCACGAATGCCTGGTCGAGCCGGCCACGAGCGGCGTGGTGGACAGCGGCGTGCCGGAGGCGATCGCCGAGGTGGTCGCCCACGACGTGGTGGCGCGCTGGTGGGCCGAGCCGCGCGAGCCGCTGCTGCGGGTCTCCGGCTCGCTGGACCGCCTGCTGCCGCCCGGCGTGACGGCCGCGGCCTCGGGGCTGGGGCTGCGGATGTCGGCGTTCGTGTTGTCGGTGCCCGATCTCCGGGTCGCCCTGGTGACCGTCGGCGGCGAGGGCGCGACGCTGGCCGCGGCGGCCGGCCGTACCGTGAAGTCGGCCGTGTGCGAGGCGTTCCTGCGCGCGATGGCGGCCAGGGCGCAGCCGTGGAGCACGCTGGAGCTGCCCGACTGCCTGCGCCGGTTCGCGGTGTGGCAGCGGGAGGGCGACTACGCCGCCCATCTGGAGCGCCTGGCCGTCGACGCCGATCCGCGGCTGGTGGACGAGGTGAGCGGGCTGCGTCCGTCCGGCTGGCCGGAGATCGCCGCGCGCCGGTTCGGGCACGAGCCGGTCGCCGTGCGGGCCGGCGGCGAGGTCGTCAAGGTGTTGTGCCCGGGGGCCGCGTGCTACCGGGCCGCGCCCGGGGCCACCGTGCTGCCCTGTCCCGTGCCCTGACCTCCGCGGACACCGCAACCTGCGAGGAGCGCCGGCCGTCCGGATTCCGATAATGGAAGTGCAAGCTCCGGCCGCCGAACCCCCGGGAGGTGGGGCGTGGATCTGTCCGTCATTGGAGTCACCCCCGAAGCGGAGGCGGTCTACCGCTACTTCCTGCGCCATCGGGGGGAGAGCGTCGGCTCGGTGCCCGAGGCCCTGGACCTCGATCCCGAGACGGTGGAGTCGGCGGTGGAGACGCTCGACCGGCTCACCATGCTCGATCTGAACGACCGCCACCGGGTCACCGCCACCGAGCCGCGGATCGCCATCGAGCGCCTGGTCGAGCAGCGCCTGGAGGAGCTGAACGCGGAGATCCGCCGGGTGTTCGGCGCCCGCGACGCCATCTCCAGCTTCCTGGAGGACAAGCGGGAGGGCGACCGCTCCAACGCGGTGCTGGACATCGAGCGGGTGGAGAGCGGCGCGCGGGTCCGCCAGCGCCTGGACGACCTGGCCTTCTTCTCCTACAAGGAGACGCTCTGCCTGCACCCGGGCGGGCCGTTCAACGAGGTGATGATCGAGTCGGCGCTGCCGCTCGACACGCGCTCGCTGCGGCGCGGCCTGGCCCTGCGCGAGATCTTCCACCCCAAGGCGCTGGAGGACCAGCGCATGGTGTCGTACCTGCGCGAGCTGGCGCACCTGGGCGCCGAGATCCGCGTCACCGACCAGCCGATGGACCGCATGCTCATGTACGACCGCAGTGTGGCCGTCGTCCCGATCGATCCCAAGGCGCACTCCACGGGCGCGCTGCTGGTCCGCGAGCCGGGCCTGATCTCCCAGCTCGTCATCTACTTCGAGGGCCTGTGGAAGTCGGCCGTGCCGCTGGCCGACCACCTCGACCCGCCCGGCGAGGAGCCGACGTTGTCGAAGATGGAGCAGCGGGTGCTGGCGGTCATGGCCACGGCCGACAAGGACGAGATCGCCGCCCGCGAGCTGGACATCTCGGTACGCACCTACCGCCGTTACGTCGCCGACCTGATGGCCAGGCTCGGCGCGGTCAACCGTTTCCAGGCCGCGCTGCGGGCCAAGGAGGAGAACTGGATCTGAGGCGTTTCTTCCGGCGTTTCCGCCGGACGGCATGACGAACCCCCGCGACCCGGTCGCGGGGGTTCTCTCGTGTTCGGCCCTCGTCTTATAAGCAGACCTCCTCGGCGAAATTCACGGTCAATTCCTTTCCGGTGTCGGGGCTTTTACGGCCAGGTGTTGCCCTGCGGGGAGGGCAGCGGGGTGGGCAGCGGCCAGGTGTTGCCGTCAGGGGCGGCCGGCGCGGGCCAGGTGTTGCCGTCCGCCTGCAGCACCACCGTGTCGGCGGCAGCGGCGGCGGCCTGCGCGGCGGTGGCGCCGACGGCCCAGACGAGCATCCCGGAGACAATCGCGATAATCCACTGGGAAATCCTCTTGGCAACAATGCTGTTCGTCATTTCACTGCCTCTTTCTCGGCGGTTCGTGGCGCTGTTTCCTTGCACTTCCAACTTTGCGCCGCGGCGGGGGCACGAACCAGGCTTCGGCGAGGCAGCAAGCTGCATCGGCGTTTCCGCTTCCTGCCATGTCCGGCGCGGTCAAGCACTGCAGGAGGTGACATGAAACGGTCATCGATCCTTAACTGGACATACCGGAAGAGTCCGAGGAGGAAACGATGACCATCTCCCCCGAGGTCCTCCAGGAAGCCCCGCCGTCGGCCATGGACCGCCTGCGCGAGGAGCTGGCCGGCGCGCGTGCGGACATCGCGCGCGGCCGCCCGCAGGCCGTGGAGCGGCAGCACGCGCTGGGCAAGCGCACCGCGCGCGAACGGCTCGACCTGCTGCTGGACGAGGGCTCGTTCCTGGAGATCGAGATGTTCCGGCGGCATCGGGCCCAGGGGCTCGGCATGGAGGCCCAGCGGCCGCACACCGACGGGGTCGTGGCCGGATCGGGAACCATCGACGGCCGCCGCGTCTTCGTCTACGCGCAGGACTTCACCGTCTTCGGCGGCTCGCTCGGCGAGGCGCACGCCCAGAAGATCCACAAGGTGATGGACCTGGCGCTGTCCAGCGGGTCGCCCTTCATCGGGCTCAACGACAGCGGCGGGGCCCGCATCCAGGAGGGCGTGCTGTCGCTCAACGGCTACGGCGGCATCTTCCAGCGCAACGTGCAGGCGTCGGGGGTGATCCCGCAGATCGCCGTCGTGCTCGGCCCGTGCGCGGGCGGCGCCGCCTACTCGGCGGCGCTGGCCGACTTCACGTTCATGGTGCGCGACACCGCCCAGCTCTACCTGACCGGCCCGGACGTGGTCGAGGCGGTCACCGGCGAGCGCATCACGCACGCCGAGCTGGGCGGCGCGCAGGTGCACGCCAGCCGGTCCGGGCTGGCCACGTTCGTGCACGACGACGAGGAGAGCTGCCTGGCCGCCGTGCGCGAGCTGGTCTCGATGCTGCCGAGCAACAACATGAGCCGCCCGCCGGCGCTGCCCGCCCGGGCCGCGGCCGGCGACGCCCGGCCCCGGCTGGCCGAGATCGTGCCGGTGGAGCCGACCAAGCCCTACGACATGCGGCTGGTGATCGCCGAGGTGGTGGACGACGGCGACTTCCTCGAACTGCACCAGAGCTGGGCGCCCAACGTGATCTGCGCGCTGGCCCGGATCGACGGCCAGGTGGTCGGCGTGGTGGGCAACCAGCCGACCGTGCTGGCCGGCGTGCTGGACGTGTCGGCCGCGGAGAAGGCGGCCAGGTTCGTCCGGTTCTGCGATGCCTTCTCCATCCCCCTGGTCACGCTCGTGGACGTGCCCGGCTTCCTGCCCGGCAAGGAGCAGGAGCACTCGGGCGTCATCCGGCACGGCGCCAAGCTGCTGTACGCCTACTGCGAGGCGACCGTGCCGCGCGTCCAGGTCATCGTCAGGAAGGCCTACGGCGGGGCGTACATCGTGATGGACTCCCGGTCGATCGGCACCGACCTGTCGCTGGCCTGGCCGACCAACGAGATCGCGGTGATGGGCGCCGAGGGGGCGGTCAACATCATCCACCGCAAGGAGCTGGCCGCCGCGGCCGACCCCGCCGCCCGGCGGGCGGAGCTGCTGGAGCAGTACACCCGCGAGCTGGTCCATCCGGCGTACACGGCCGAGCGCGGCCTGGTCGACGCCGTGATCGACCCGGTGGAGACGAGGTCGGCGGTGGCGCGCGGGCTGGCCATGCTGCGCGACAAGCGCAAGCACGTGGCGCCGCGCAAACACGGCAACCTTCCCTTGTAGCGCCTTCCGTCAGTTCGCCTGGTCGGCGCAGGGGACGGCCGCGGCCGTCCGGGCGCGCTGTCCGGGGATCCTGAGCGCGGCCAGAACGCCCGTCAGCGTGACGGCGCCCAGGACGAGGACCGCCGCGCGCATCCCCTGGGCGGAGGCGTCGCGCAGGGCCGGCCCGGCCAGGCCTTCGATGCCCTGGTTGGCGACGGCCACCAGGACCGCCAGGCCCGCCGCGGTGCCCACCTGCAGCGCGGTGGAGGCCACCCCGGAGGCCAGGCCCTGTTCGTCCGCCGGCACGCCGGTGCCGGCCGCGATCCACATGGCCTCGTACGTGATGCCCATGCCCAGGCCGATGACGACGATCCCGGGCAGGACGGTGAGCAGGGATCCGTCCCCCTGCATGCCGGGGGCCAGGAGCACGGCGCCCACGGCGTTGCCGAGGATGCCGGCGATCAGCGTGCCGCGGGTGCCGAGCCGGTGGACCAGCCGCTCGCTGAGGAAGCTGCCGGCCGTGATCGACAGGGTCGGGGCCAGGAACGCCAGGCCGGTCTCCAGGGCGTCGAAACCGAGGACGTCCTGGAGGTACAGGGTCAGGAAGTACGGCACGGCCTGCATCGTCAGGCCGAAGACGAGGATGACCACGACCGCGCCGCTGAGCGCGCGGTTGCGGAACAGCCGCAGCGGCATCAGCGGCCTCCGGCCGCGGGCCTGGAGGCGCAGGAACACCGCCACCAGGACCGCCGCGAGCACGGCCGCCGCGACCACCTCGGCTCGCGCCCAGCCCGCCTCCGAGCCGTGCGCGATCGCGAAGATCAGCAGCGTGACGCCGGCGGTGCCGGTCAGCGTCCCGGGCACGTCCACGCTGCCCCGGGTGGCGCGGCCGTCGGGAGGCAGCAGGGCGAAGGCGGCGACGGCGCCCACGACGGTCAGCGGCACGTTGACGTAGAACACGGCCTGCCAGCCCAGGGCCTGGGTGAGCACCCCGCCGGCCAGCGCGCCCGCCGTGAGCCCGCCGGCGCCCGCCATGGCCCAGACCGTCAGCGCGCGGTTGCGCTCCCTGCCCTCGGCGAACGCGGTGTTGACCAGCGCCAGCACCGCGGGGAAGAGCACCGCGCCGGCCAGGCCCTGCACGGCGCGCGCGGCGAGCAGCACCGCCGGCGCCGTGGCCAGGCCGCCCAGCACGGAGGCCACGCCGTACAGCGCCATGCCGAGCACGAACATCCGCCGGCGTCCGGCCAGGTCGGACAGGCGCCCGCCGAACAGCAGGAAACCGCCGTAGAGGACGGCGTACGCGGTGACCACCCATTGCAGGGTGTGCGCGGTGAAACCGACATCGGACGCGATGTCCGGCAGGGCCACATAGATGATGGTGAAGTCGAGACTGATGATCAGATGGCCCAGCGCGAGCAGCGCGAGGCTCCACCCCGGCCGCCGGATGCGGTCCGGGGAGCGGGTGATGGACATGGATGTGCCTTTCGTCCGTACGGGTTCCGGTGGCCTGATGGCTGCACCGGAACCGGCGGACATTTGTTGGCACACCCCCTGAGGGCACTGGGGTGGGCGGCGCCCGGGCTCGGGCCGTCCGGTCCGGTCATCGCCCCTCCCCACGTGTTCCGCGTCGTCTCCGGGACGACTATGCCGTCCGCCGCGGCCCGCGGGATCGGCCGTCCGGTCGCCGTGACCCGGGACCTTGGACCTAGGACCAGGGGCGGTCCCGGTGACAACATGCGGCGGCGGCCTGCAGCTTCCTGACGTCCCCATCCCTGGATCGCGCCCTCCCCGGATCCCACAGTGGAGGTACGAGAGACAGACCTCCGGCAGACGAGATGGAGATGAGACCCCATGTTCGCCCCTTCACGCCGCACGGCGACGAGGAAGCCATGCTGATCCAGGTGACGATGCGCCAGGTGCGCGGGATGCCGTTCCTCGGCTCCCCGATCGACGGGATCCGCATCATGGCGCTCCTGCCGGGCCACTGGCACAAGGACCTCACCCAGGCCGGCGGGGACATCGTCATCCGGATGCGCGTGGACGAGCCCCTGACCAGCGCGCAGGTGCGCGCCGAGGTGACGCAGACCCTCGCCAACCCCGAGGTGGACCGGTGGGAGCTGGTGGCCTGCCGCGTCCTGTCCCACAGCAGCACAGCCGCAAGGGAGGAAGACCAGTGATCGCATCTGTGGTGGCGCCAGGAGAGTGCCAGGTCTGGTGGGCCGGCCCGCGCGACCATCCGGAGGGGACCCTGCTGTCGGTGCTCAGCGAGCCCGAGCTGGAACGGGCCGCGCGGTTCCGCCGCGAGGCCGACCGCAGGCGCTTCCTGACCGGCTCGTGGCTGCTGCGCACCGCGAGCGCCGTGCAGCTCGGCGTCCGTCCCGAGGACGTCGTGGTGGACCGGTCGTGCCCCGACTGCACCCGGTACCACGGCAAGCCGCAGGTCCGGGCGCCCGGCTTCCCGCTGCACGTGTCGGTCTCGCACTCCGAGGACCGGGTCGCGGTGGCCGTGACGACCGAGGGGCCGCTCGGGGTGGACGTGGAGGCCGTGCCCGCCGACCCGGTGGACGACCTGGCCCGCTGCGCGCTCACCGAGGCCGAGCTGGCCGTCCTGGAGGCGTTCCCCCAGGAGGACAGGTACGAGGCGTTCGCGAAGGTCTGGGTGCGCAAGGAGGCGGCGCTCAAGGCCACCGGGCACGGCCTGCGGGTGCCTCCGACGGAGGTGGCGGTCAGCGGGCCGGCCGACGACCCGGCCCTGCTGAGCTGGCCGCTGGACATCCCGCCGGAGAGCCTGCGGTTCCGCGTCCTGTCGCCCGGCCGCGGCTACGTCGCCGCGGTCGCGGTGATCACCGGCCGTCCGGTCGAGGCGGTGGAGTTCCACCTGCCCGCCGCGCGGGCAGACTTCGCTCGGGGCCCCCTGCCGGGGCCGCTGGCCGGCGTCGCGTGACGAGGAGGACGATCCAGATGCGAAGGACCTTCCTCCTCCTGCCGGGCTCCTGGTCGGGCGCGTGGATCTGGGAGCCCGTCGTCCGGCGGCTGCGCCTGCTCGGGCACGACGCCCGCGCCGTCACCCTGCGCGGCCTGTCCGGGCCGCGCGACGACGTCGCAGGCGTCGGCCTGCACACGCACGTCGACGAGGTGCTGACCCTGATGAAGAACGAGGGGCTGCGCGACGTCGTGCTCGTCGGGCACAGCTACTCGGGGCTGGTGGCCGGTCAGGTCGCCGACCGGGCGCCGGGCCGCGTCGCCCACACCGTCTACGTCGAGGCGTTCCTGCCGCACGACGGCCGTTCGATGCTGCACGCCTTCCCCGACCGGCAGCGGGAGCAGGAGCTGCGCCTGATCGAGGCGGGCGGGGGCCGCTGGCCCGCCCCCGACCACACCCTGCTGGCCGAGGGACAGGGCCTCACGGCGGCGCAGGCGCGCTGGCTGGCCGCCCGGTTCGTCGGCCACCCCGGCCGCGCCGTGGCCGAGGCCGCCGTGCTCAGCACGCCGCTGGAGCGGCAGCGGGCCAGCTACGTGGTGTGCGCCCTGGACCACTTCCAGGGCAGCCTGTCGCCCGACGTGTCCGCGCTGCGCGCGGCGCCGTCCTGGGACTTCCACACCCTGGACACCGGCTGCTGGCCGATGGTCTCAGCGCCCGGCCCGCTCAGCGCTCTGCTGTCCGACGCCGTCGCCGGCCGCCGTTGAGTGGCCGGCGGCCTCCGGGCCCGGTGCCGGCCCGGGCCGCGAGGACGCGGGCAGCAGCCGCCGCAGCGAGCCGGCGTGCAGGAACCACAGCAGGCCCAGCGCCACGGCCAGCAGCAGGGCGCTGAAGACCCACTCGTTCGACCCGTCCGGCCCGTAGACGCGGCCGCCGGAGCCGATGTCCACCGCGCGGACCGGCTGCCCGGCCCGGTGGGTGTAGCGGTCGCTGCCGTACATCTCGACGCCCGTGCGGCCGGTGGTGCCGTCGTCGGAGCGGAAGTCGCCCGTCCAGACGCAGGACTCGTGCCCCGGATGCGTGATGCAGGCCAGCGTGCGCGGCACGAACACCCCGGGCACGCCGTCGGCGCGGGCGGCGCGCACGACCGTGCCGAGGTTCGGCACGGTCAGGAACAGCAGGAAGCCCGCCACCAGGCTGAGCGCGAAGGAGAAGGCCGGGGAGACCCCGCGGCGCCCGGAGCGCGCCATCACGCGGGCGACACCGCGCAGGCGCAGCGCATCGCCGCCCGCTCGGACGGACGGGGGCTGCGGTGCAGGAGCATGGCCACCACCATGGGCACGAAGACCAGCCCGTTGTAGAACAGGTGCAGCTCCATGCGCGGGACGAGAAGCTGGATGATGCTCGTCGGCACCGGACGGCCCATCAGGTTGTTCCCGGTGAGCGCCTGCAGGAGCAGCAGCAGGTGCTCCAGGTGGTGCCAGACCTGGATGCCCAGCGAGATGTTCCACCACGTGCGCGACCTGCCGGTGAAGCCCGAGCGCAGCATCACCAGGCCGATGAGCATCAGCAGCGCGTAGCCGTAGTGCATCCACTCGGAGCTGACCAGCCAGGGGAAGGGCATGCCGAGGACGCCGCGCGCCTCCTTCAGGGGCCAGCCCAGCACGTAGACCTGGATGGCCTGGGCGACGTGCTCGGCCCAGTGGGCGAGCACGACGACCAGGTAGAGGGTGAGGGCGGGCTTGTGGTAGCGGGTGTTGAGCGCGCTCAACAGGCCGCCGGACGTCGACACCGTGTGGGTGGCCATGCGGGAACCTCGGCTTCCGGGATCGTCGGTCACGCGTCGTCCCGGCACGGCGAGGTCGCCGGCGAACGGTCTTCGGTCCCCTTCGGTTGCGCCTGCTCCGGGAGATCGCGAGTTCAGTGTCCGCTGCGATCCCGGGCCTGACAACTCACAAATTGCGCGGCAGGCCGGCGAGCAGCTGCTTGGTCGTCAGGGTGACGCCGCAGCGGCCGGCGACGTAGCCGAGCGCCTGCCGGTGGTCGGCGGCGGTGAGGTCGGCGACGGCGTCGGCCACCACGTACGGCTGGATGTCGTGGGTGAAGGCGTCGAGCGCGGTGGTCAGGACGCCGATGTGGGCGTAGACGCCGGCGATGAGAAGCTGGTCGCGTCCCGACTCGCGCAGCCACCACAGCAGGGTGGTCTCGTGGAAGGCGCTGTAGCGCCGCCGGGTGAAGATCCAGTCGCCCGGTCCCGGCGCCATCGGCTCGGGGAAGCCGCGCCGGGCGGGCTCCAGCCGGTCGCTGCGCCGCCAGAAGTCCCTGGCCAGCCCCTGCTGCTCGCCGGTCAGCAGGCCCGGCTGCGCCGCGTAGGCGACGGGCACGCCGAGGCGCGCGCACAGCTCGCGCAGCGCCGTCACGTTGCGCACCAGGTCGGTGAGCGGCGCCTCGCCGGGCGGGAAGAGGTCGAGGCAGGCGTGCTGCAGGTCGACCAGCAGCAGGACGGCCCGGCGCGGGTCGGGCGTCCAGGTGACCGCGGCGGGCGGCAGCTCGGCGGCGTCCGGCATCGGGTAGGGCTCTATCTCGGAAACGACCGGCACGGCGACCTCCGAATTTCTCGCAGCTTTTTGAGGCTGATTCCATGATGTGCCGCCACGGCGTCCCCTGAAATGCCGGACGGCGGCAGGAAGCTGACTTCCCGCCGCCGTTTCCAGCCATTTTTCTTTTTCCGGGGAGCGCGCCGGGCCCATGGTCACAGCCCGGCCGCCGCCCGCAGTTCCTCCGTCCGGTTCACCCGCTCCCAGGTGAACTCCGCGCGGCCGAAATGCCCGTAGGCGGAGGTGCCCGCGTAGACGGGACGCAGCAGGTCCAGGTCCCGGATGATCGCGGCCGGCCGCAGGTCGAACACCTCGCGCACGGCGTCGTGGATGCGCTCCCGGGGCACCCGCTCGGTGCCGAAGCACTCCACGAACAGGCCCACCGGCCGCGCCTTGCCGATCGCGTACGCCACCTGCACCTCGCACCGCCCGGCCAGCCCCGCGGCCACCACGTTCTTGGCCACCCAGCGCATGGCGTAGGCGCCCGACCGGTCCACCTTGGAGGGGTCTTTTCCGGAGAAGGCGCCGCCGCCGTGCCGGGCCATGCCGCCGTACGTGTCGATGATGATCTTGCGTCCGGTCAGGCCCGCGTCGCCCATCGGCCCGCCGACCTCGAACCGGCCCGTCGGGTTGACCAGCAGCCGGTGGCCGGCGGTGTCGATGCCCGCCTCGGCCAGCACCGGCTCGACGACCTCGCGCGTGACGTCGGGGGTCAGCATGCCGGCCAGGTCGACGTGCGCGGCGTGCTGGGTGGACAGCACGACGGTGTCCAGGCGGACCGGCCGGTCGCCCTCGTACTCGACGGTGACCTGCGTCTTGCCGTCCGGCCGCAGGTACGGCACCGTCCCGGACCTGCGGACCTCGGCCAGCCGCCGGGCCAGCCGGTGGGCCAGCATGATCGGCAGCGGCATCAGCTCGGGCGTCTCCTCGCACGCGTAGCCGAACATCAGGCCCTGGTCGCCGGCGCCCTGCCGGTCCAGCTCGTCGGCGGCGACCGCGCCGCGGTGCTCGTAGGCGTCGTCCACGCCGCGGGCGATGTCGGGCGACTGGGTGCCGATCGACACCGACACGCCGCAGGAGGCGCCGTCGAAGCCCTTCTGGGAGGCGTCGTAGCCGATCTGCAGGATCGTCTCCCTGACCAGGCCGGGGATGTCCACGTACGTCTGCGTGGTGACCTCGCCCGCGACGTGCACCATGCCCGTGGTGATCAGCGTCTCGACCGCGACCCGGCTGCCGGGGTCCTTGGCCAGCAGGGCGTCCAGGATGCCGTCGCTGATCCTGTCGGCGATCTTGTCGGGGTGGCCCTCGGTGACCGATTCGGAGGTGAACAAACGACGTGACACCGACGCCTCCTAGTAGGGCAGCCGGCGCCCGGCGGGCGTGCGCAGGTCGAGTGCGGTCACGGGGGTACGCGGTCTCTTCGGCCTCGGCACGCGAATCACTTTGGGCATGGAATGGCTCCACATCTCGGCGGCGGGAAAACTCGAATTTCCCGGACGCAGATCATCCAAGATTTCGCGTCGAGCATTCTTCTCCGATGACCTGCGCGACGAAGGTTCGCTCTCGAGAATAACCACGGCCGGGCGTGGCGGGTTCTTTCCCTGTGCGGCGTCGGGACCGGTCGGGCAATCCAGGAGATGCCCCGGACGCGCCGGGAGGCCACGATGCTCCTGATGCCCGGACGGCAATTCCCGCCGCGCGGATCACCTACGCCGGGTCCCGGACGCACCGGCGACGAAAGGCTGATCATGAACGGAATCGGCGCGGAGATCGGGATCATCGGCGGCAGCGGGTTCTCCTCGGTCGCCGACGGCGCCCGGGAGGTCACGCTCACCACCCCGTACGGCGAGCCGTCGGCGCCGCTCTCGCTGGCCCGGGTGCGCGGCCGCACGGTCGCCTTCCTGCCCCGGCACGGGCGCGACCACCGCCGGCCGCCGCACCGGATCAACTACCGGGCCAACCTGTGGGCGCTGCACTCGGTGGGCGTGCGCCAGATCCTCGCGCCGTCCGCGGTCGGCTCGCTCCGGCCCGAGCTCGGGCCGGGCGTGATGGTGGTGCCCGACCAGCTCGTGGACCGGACCTGCGGACGGGTCCGGACGTACTTCGACGACGCGGCGGTGCACGTGCCGTTCGCGGACCCGTACTGCCCGGTGGGCCGCGAGACGGTGCTCGACGCCGCGGCGGCGACCGGACAGGACTGCGTGGACGGCGGCACGACGGTGGTCGTCGACGGCCCGCGCCTGTCCAGCCGGGCCGAGGCGCAGTGGTACGCCGCCCAGGGGTGGTCGCTGCTCGACATGACGGCCTGCCCGGAGGCGGCGCTCGCCCGCGAGCTGGCCCTGTGCTACGTGCCGGTCGCGCTGGTGACGGACCTGGACGCCGGGCTCGGCGTGGGCTCCGGCGCGCGGCGCGACGAGCTCTTCTCGATCCTCCACGAGGGGCTGGACCGGCTGCGGGCGCTGGTGCTGGCGACCGTGTCCCGGCTGCCGCGCACCCGTACGTGCGGGTGCGCGCGGGCCCTGGAGGACGCCGCCCTCCCCGCCGACGCCGACCACCTTCCCGCCTGAAGCGCTCTTGGAGCATGCGGAAACCCGGGTCCCCGCGGGAACCCGGGTGTGATCACGGGGACTACACCGCCATCGGCACGTGCGCGTCCAGGGCGACGCGTTCGACCAGCGCCTCCAGGTTCGGGTCCGCGTCGAAGACGTCGCCGACGTCGATGGAGATGCCCAGCTCCTCCTTGATCCGCCCGACCAGCCGCGCCGCGGCCGCGAACTCCCCTTCCAGGTCGGAGAACGTCGCCGCCTCCAGCCCCTGGGGCACGTCGAGCACCTCGTACCAGATGTCGCCGACCTTCTCGCGAAGCTCGGCGAGGCTGAGTCCGCCGGTCATGGGCCGTCCCCTCTCAAGATCTGCTGGTGATTGCCGCAACGGCGCCGCGGCGGCCGCATCTCCGCGGATGCCCGGGACCTGACCTGGCCGAGCAGCGCGTCGAGCGTCCCGTCGCACAGCAGGACGGCCGGTTCGACGGCCACCCCGAGCCGGCCCTCGATCCGGGCCGCCATCCGCAGCGCGGCCAGCGCCGTGCCGCCGAGCTCGCCGAAGGTGGCGCCGGCCTCGTCCGGGCCGACGCCGAGCACGGTGTTCCAGATGTCGGTGACGTGCCTGTCGACGTCCGCCGGGTCCACGTCTCGCGTCCTCCCGTGAGGCTCCCTTGGGGGGACCATAAGCCGCGGGGGGCGGCGGGCGCTTGTCCTCACGTGCGCACTCGGGACCGTTCGTCCACACCTGCTCGCTCGTCCGCGCCAGAAGGGTCGCTCGTGGGGTCAGGACGCGGCCCGTTCCGCCTCCCGCGTGCGCGACAGCGCCCGGACGATGCGCGCGTGCCCCTCGTTCCCCCTGGCCAGCACCTCGGCCACCGGGCCGTCGTCGGCGGCGCGCAGGGCGGCGGCGACGCGGCTCAGGTCGCGGGTCAGCTCGTCCAGCAGGTCGGCCACAGGGGTCGCGTTGTGCGCCAGGATGTCCCGCCACATGCCGGCGGGGCTGCCGGCCACCCGCGTCACGTCCCGCAACGCCCCGGCGGCCAGCGACAACCCGCCCGCGTCCCGGTCCACCTCGTACCTCGTCCCCGTGCCCGTGCCCGTGCCCGTGCCCGTCTCCGTGCCCGTCTCCGTGCCCGAGGCCATGCCCGAGGCCGGGTCGGCGGGCCCGTCCTGGTCGCCGGTCGCGAACCGGGCGGCGAGCGCGGCCGACAGGACCAGCGGCAGGTGCGACACGGCCGCGGCGGCCCGGTCGTGGGCGTCCGGCGCGAGCAGCCGCACCTCGGCCCCGCACGCGGTCGCGAGGGCCGCCACCGTGCGCAGCGCGCCCGGCGACAGCGCCGGATGGGGGCACAACGCCCACGTCCTGCCCTCGAACAGCCCCGCCCGCGCGGCCCCGGGTCCCGACACCTCCCGCCCGGCCATCGGATGGCCGGGCACGTAGCAGGACAGGTCGCAACCGCTGCGCTCGACCTCGGCGAGGATCCGCGACTTGGCGCTGGCCACGTCCGTGTAGACCCTCCCCAGCCCGCGGGCCTGCGCCTCCCGCAGGACGGCGGCCACCGACGAGGGCGGCGTGGCGATCACGACGACGTCGGCCGGGCCGGCCCCGGCCCGCAGCGCGGTGCCCGCGCCCATCCGCGCGGCCTGCGCCAGCGCCCACGGATCGTGGTCGGCCAGCTCGACCCGGACGCCCGCCCGCCGCAGCGCGCACGCCACGGACGTGCCGATCAACCCACAGCCGATCACCACGACACGGCGGATTGGGGACATGGCCGAACCTCGCTTCCCTCGGACGTCACTCCCCCATGGTCGCGGCGCGCGGCGCCCGGCGGCGGTACGCGGCCCGTCTTCTTGCTGCCGCCCCGCGGCACGTTCCTGCCAGCGCAACCCCAGGTCAAGCCCCTGGACGCGCTCCTACGATCACGACATGTCCTACCAAGACCTGCTGACCCGCCCGGTACGCCCGCCCGACCGCGTGCTGCGCTACGGCGACCGCCACCCCGACCAGGTGATCGACGTCTACGAGGGGACCGGCCGCCCGCCCCTCGTCCTGCTGCACGGCGGCTACTGGATGGCCGAGTACGACCGGCGGCACGCCCGTCCCATGGCCGTCGCCCTGGCCGCGCTCGGCCACACGGTCTGGCTGCCCGAGTACCGCAGGGTGGGCCAGGAGGGCGGCGGCCACCCGGGCACGTTCGACGACGTGGCTGCCGCGCTGGACCTCGTACGGGCGCAGTGGCCGTCCGGGGTGCTGCTGGTGGGCCATTCGGCGGGCGGTCACCTCGCGCTCTGGTCGGCGCTGCGGCACCGGCTGCCGCCCGGCTCCCGCTGGCACGCCGAACCGGCGGTCCGCGGCGTGGTGGGGCTGGCCGCCGTCTGCGACCTGGGCGAGGCGTTCACGGCGGGGCTCGGCGGCGGCGCGGCCCGCGCCCTGCTCCACGACCGCGCCGACCTGCTGGACGAGGTGGACCCGGCGCGCCTGCTGCCCTACAACCGGGGCCCGCTGGTGCTCGTGCACGGGGTCAAGGACCGCGTACTGCCGGTGTCGATGAGCCGCCGGACGGCGGCGGCCGAGCCGTCGGCGGTGCTGATCGAGCCCTCGGACGCCGGCCACTTCAGCCTGATCGACCCCCTGTCGAGCACCTGGCCCCTGATCACCGCAGCCATCGAAGCCGCGGCCGGGGGCGGCGCGGCCATGGAGCCCGCGGCCGGGCGCAGCGCGGCCATGGACTCCGGGGCGGGACGCAGCGCGGCCGCGGAATCCGCGGCTGGCCGCGGCGCGGTCATGGAGTCCGGGGCAGAGCGTGGGGCGGTCAGGACGGTTCGGGGGTGAGCGCGCCGACGACCCGGGCGAGCAGGGCGGCCCACTCCTCCTCGCCAACGGCGTGCAGGTCGGGCGTGACCAGGGCGCTGCCCATGGACAGCAGCAGGCAGAAATGGGCCAGCGCGGCGGGCGACAGCGCCGGGTCCAGCTCGCCCCGGTCCTGGGCGAGGCGCGCCAGCGCGGCCATCGACCCGGCGCGCTCGCCGACGTAGTCGCGCATGGGCCGGGCGACGTCCTCGTCCCGGCGGGCGGCGACGAGGGCCTCGACGATGAGGTAGCCGCGGGCGTCGCGCCGCTGCGGCAGCCAGCGTCCGATCTCCAGCAGCAGGTCGGGGACGGGCCGGTCGGGGTCGGCGGCGAACAGGTCGGCCAGCCCCCGCCGCCCGTGCGCCCGCAGCGCCGCCACCAGCAGCTCGGCCTTGGAACCGAAGTGCGCGTACAGGGCGCCGTTGCTCACCCCGGCGGCGGCGGCGATGTCGGCGACGCGGGTGCCGTCGTAGCCGCGCTCGGCGAACGCCTCCGCGGCGGCGCGCAACAACCGTTCACGAGTCTCGGCGGCGGTGACGCCGGCGATACGTCCCATGGCAGCATTAAACAGCCCGCCCACCCGGAGGATCGCAACGAGCCCGGTGCAGCGGATCAAGGAAACCCGGTGAGCCCGAACGAACGGCGCCTCTGGCGGGACCTCGAGACTCGTAGGCTGCGGAGGAGGCCGTATCGTCAACTTGCCGGGTTGTCATGGGAGAACCGTTCCGGGCGGAAGGCGGCGAGCGTCTCGTCCCGCCTCTTGCTGACGATCTCCGACGCGAGCAGCCGGCCGATCACCGGCCCGAGCGTGATGCCGCTGTGGGAGACGGCCTCGTAGTAGCCCGGCACGGACGGCACCGCTCCCACCGAGGGGTATCCGTCGCCCGGGATGGGCCGGTCGACCACCCGCGTCCTGACGATGCGAGAGTCCTCGAACCCG
The DNA here is from genome assembly GCF_040675255.1 of Nonomuraea sp. NPDC049624. Taxonomy (NCBI): domain Bacteria; kingdom Bacillati; phylum Actinomycetota; class Actinomycetes; order Streptosporangiales; family Streptosporangiaceae; genus Nonomuraea; species Nonomuraea sp. NPDC049624. The sequence goes on from NZ_JBFAOR010000009.1 coordinate 435,356, forward strand.
GGGACGACGTGCCGCGCCGACTCGTGGAGCAGCCGTTCGAGCGCCGCCGGATCTTCGCCGGTGTCGATGAGCGCGTCGACCTCGCGGCTGTGGAGGACCACCGAAGCGTCTCCGTCAGGTCGGATCGCGACGCGGGGCGCGTGCATGGTCCGGCGGATCGGCACCTGCGCACACTCGATCCGGGTGACGAGGCCGGGCTCCCGGCGCATCGGCAAGTGCCGCGCGACGAACCCGGCGAGGTGGGCGGCGCCGGGTCCCGCGGCGTTCACGACGACGTCGACGTCGAGACGGCTGCCGTCGGACAGGACGACGGTCCGTACGCTCCCGTCGGCGGCGGTGCCGATGTCATGGACCGTGGTGCCGAACCGGTGCTCGGCGCCGGCCGCGACGGCCTGGCCGACCAGGCGGCCGACGAGATGGCGTCCGTGCACCCAGGCTTCGTCGGGGAAGAACACGACCGGAACCTCGCCGGACACCGTGAGCGCGGGTTCGAGGTGGCGGCGTACCTCGGCTCCCGTGCGTACCTCGGCCCGGTAGCCCCAGCCGGCCAGCAGCGCGGCCGTTTCCAGGAGGCTCGCCTCCGCCGCGGGGTCGTCCGCCCAGCGCAGGTGGCCGTCGGGGTGCCACCATGGGTCCGGCCCGATGATCTCGGCAAGCTCGCGGTACGCGGCCATGCTCGCGACGTTCAGGTCGAAGTAGGGCCTGCTCGCGGTCTTGGCACTGGCGTTGACCCACGAGAACGACCAGTCGGTGACCCCTTCACCCGGCCGGCCCGCGTCGAGGAAGACCACCTTGACGCCGTGCCGTGCCAAATTCCAGCCCACACAGGCTCCGAGAACGCCCACCCCGATGACAGCAACACATCCAGGCCGCTCCACGACCCGATTCTCTCACGGACACTCGTCTCCGCCCTCTGGCAAGCGGCGCGACTGCGCTGTCGTCGTCGAAGAACGGCCCTCGCGCGGCGGCCGTCAGGCACTCACCGACGATCTAGAGTTCCCGGTCGCTTATGGAGTCAGGCTAGCGGCCCTCCACCGTGATGGCGGCCTCAAGGTGCCGGGCCACGGTCAGCAGGTCCTGGGTGCGGGAGTACTCGAGCTGGTCGTCGCGCGAGGGTGCCGGCCGGAGGCGAGCGGTGAGCTGGTCGATGCAGTCGGCCAGGAGTCGACGCTGCTCGGGCGGGAGATGACCGCCCGTGGCGAGGCACGTCTGCACGCATTCGCCAAGGAGCTGTGAAGGCTTGTCATCATCGACGATCAGGACCGCGAGCCGTCGCTGGTGCCAGAAGGACACAGCATGGAGGGCCGCTTCTCGGCGCGCGCCGTACCAACAGGCCGGGGTGTAGGGGTTGATGTCGCCGGGGCGGGGGCTGCGCCGGCCCCGCCGCTTGGCCTCGCGTCGAGCGATCGCGTAGGCCCGCTTCTCCGCCTGCCAGGCTGAACGACTGGCTTCCAGCACGGCCAAGGCTCGCAGAAGCGCGGACTCGTCGGTGCGGAACGGCCCAGCCTTGGCTCGCAGGAAACTCAAGGTCGCCTCGAAGCCGATCGGACGGTAGAGCTGCACGCAGGAGCGAAGCGCGGATACCCGTCGCTGGTGGGGCAAGGCTGTGTCGCGCGCCTTGCGAGCGAAGTTCCCGAAGCTCATCTGGCCGCGCTACCTCCGTCGCCGATGCGCCCGTCTCCTCTCACGGCCGCCGGGCTCAGACGGGCGCCGTGACGGAGCGCAGCCAGGCGAGCTTGTCGGCGGTGTCGGTGCAGGGCAGCGGGTTGTACAGCACCAGGGTCAGGTCGGGTCTGGCGGGCAGTCTCATCTGGCTGCTCTCGAAGGTCAGCGTGCCCACGACGGGATGGTCGACCTCGTTGACCCAGATCCCTGCCGCCTGGACGTCCTGTCGTGCCCACAACCGGGCGAACTCGGGACTGGACGCGCCCAGTGCGCGGACCACGTCGTGGATGTCGTGATCGCAGGGCTGCTCAGCCGCCGCGGCGCGGAAGGCCGCCACCACGGTCGGCGCCAGGTCCTGCCAGGCCCGCTCCCGGCGTCGGTACCGCAGGTCGTGGAAGAAGCCCACCAGGCAGTTGCGCTCGGCCTGCGCCATGTCCAGCGCGAGCGTGGCCGACTCGTTCCAGGCCACGTGGTTCCAGGAGGCGTCCAGCATGGTCGCCGGCTTGGGGTCCCAGGCTTCGATCAGTCGTTGCAGTCCCTCGCAGTAGGCGTGCGGGTGTCCGGCCGGAGGCGGCGGATTGAGCCCGGCCAGCGTGTACAGGTGCCGCCGTTCGACCTCGTCCAGTTGCAGGACCCGGGCCACGGCGTCCAGCACCTGCGCGGAGACGTTGATGTCGCGCCCCTGCTCCAGCCACTGGTACCAACCCGGGCTCACCCCGGCCAGCACCGCGACCTCCTCACGGCGCAGCCCCGGCGTGCGCCGGCGCCCGCCCGCCGGCAGGCCGGCGGCGGCCGGGCTGACGCGGGCCCGCCTGCTCATCAGGAAGTCACGCAGGTCCCGGCGACGTTCCTCTCCCTGCCTCACCGCGCACCGCTTCGACTGGTGGTGCCACCACCGGTGTCACCACGCTCTCCCCGCGCAGACCGGTGATGGCCGAGCGTGGACGCCATGACGATCGACCCCTTGTCCAGGGACGCCGAGGCCGGTGCCGGAACCTCCGCCGGGGAGCACGGCGCTCGGTTCACCACGCGTGCCAAATTCATCCTTGCCATCCTGTGTGCCGCGCAGTTCATCATTTCGTTGGATTTTTCGATTCTAAATGTGGCCTTGCCCGATCTCGGCAGGGAACTCGGGATGGACCAGGCCGACCTGCAATGGGCGATCACCGCCTTCGCGCTGCCCTCCGGCGGCTGCCTGTTGCTGTTCGGCCGCATGGCGGACCTGTACGGCAGGCGCAGGCTCTTCCTGGGCGGCGTCCTGCTGTTCACCGCGGCCTCCGTGCTGGCTGCCCTCGCGTGGAGCCCGGGGGTGTTCGTCGCGGGGCGGGTCCTGCAGGGGCTGGGGGCCGCCGCCGTCATTCCCACCGGCATGTCGCTGCTGACGACGACCTTCGCCGAAGGGCCGCAGCGCAACCGGGCGCTCGGCGTCAGCGGGTCGGTGCTCTCGCTCGGATTCACCGTCGGGATGCTGGTCGGCGGCACCATGACGGACACGCTGGGCTGGCGTTCGACGATGGCGCTGCTGGCCGTGGCGGGCGGCGTCCTCGCCGTGGCGGCGCCCGGACTGCTGACCGAGAGCCGGGGCGCCCGCTCTCCCCGGCTGGATCTGCCCGGAGCCGCCACCGTCAGCGGCGGCCTGGTCTGCCTCATCTATGCCCTGTCGGCGGCGGGCGCGGTGAGGGCCGCGGCCATGGCGGCGGCCGTGCTGTTGCTGGGCTGGTTCGTGGTCATCGAGTCGCGAGCCGCGCAGCCGCTGGTCTCGCTGACGATGCTGCGCAGGCCCACGGTCGCCCTCGGCAGCCTGGGCGGCCTGATCACCTTCTCCATGATGAGCTCGTTCATCTTCCTGCTGACTCTCTACCTGCAGGACGTCGTGGCGCTGTCACCCCTGTGGACAGGTCTGTTCTTCGGCGGCCAGGGCGTCGTCCTGGCCGTGACGGGCATGGTCTCCTCCTCGGTGATCCGGGTGCTGGGCGCGGGGCGGACGCTGGTCGCGGGGCTGGCCGTGCAGGGCGTCTGCACCGCCGCGATGACCGTGACCGAGGGCGCCTGGCCGGCCTTGGCCGTGATCTGCCTGGCCTCCGTGGGCCACATGTCGGTCGTGGTCTCCTACGGCGTCACCGTGACGTCCGGGCTTCCCGACACGGCTCAGGGGCTCGCGACCGGGCTGGTGACGAGCGCCCAGCAGATCGGCATCACCGTCGGCACCCCGATCCTCAGCGCCATCTGCATGGCTCAGGTGTCCGCGCTCCAGGCCGCCGGTCAGGCCGCGGCCCCGGCTCTGCTGAGCGGTGTCCGGCTGGCCGCCGCCGTGGACGCCGCCGTGGTGCTGGCCGTCTCGATCCTGATCGGGTACGCCCTGCTCCGCACCACCTCTCGCCGGCCATGAGACACGCACCCGTGAACGGCCGGTCAGCAGCCCGCGGAGGCGCCGGGCGACCCTACGGGAGGGCGCGGTCGGCGCCGGGGATCCAGTGCCGTCCGTCCGACGGGTCCGGCGGGCTCACGCGTGGGAGCCGGCCGAGCAGCGTACGGAGCAGCGGGTGCGGGTTGCGGCGGTGCCAGACCACCCACCACGGCAGGAGGGGGATCGGGTCCACGATGGGGATGCGGCGCAGCCCGCTCCCCGTCGCGTCGATGCTCCACTCCCCCAGGCCGACGGCGCTCTTCTCGCGCAGGAACTGCTGGACCAGGTGCCCCTGGCCGATGGCGGGCTCGGTGAAGCGCAAGGGCACGCCGAGGCGGTCGGCGAGGCGTCCCAGGTAGGCGCGCCATTCGGCGGCGCCCGCCGGGTCGGGCATCGCGATGCCGCCCGCCCGCAGGTCGGCGGGCCGCAGCTCGCTCAGGTGCGCGAGCGCGTGATCCTCCGGGACGAACGCGGCCAGGGGCTCCAGGTGGACCAGCCGCTGGGACAGCTCCTCCGGCCACGGCAGGTCGCGCGCCCGTCCGAAGGCCGCGTCGATCTCCTGGCGGCGCAGCGCCGGCAGCGCGACCGCGAGCCCCTGCCGCATGCTCACCTCCACGCGCAGCCGCGGGTCGCGCTCGCTGGCCTCCCTGACCATGCGCAGGGGCGTGAAGCGCTCGTCGTAGACGTCCACGCGGACGGGGCTGTCCACCACGCGGACCGCCCCCACCGCCTCGTCGAACGCCGCCACCGCCGCCACGGCCAGAGGCAGGAACCGCCTTCCGGCGGCGGTCAGCTCGATGGACCGGGTGGTCCGTTCGAACAGCGGCGTGCCGAGGGCGTCCTCCAGCCTGCGGACGCGTTTCGACAACGCCTGCTGGGTGATGAACATGCGCGCGGCGGCCCTGCCGAAGTGCAGTTCTTCGGCGGTCGCGATGAAGGCGCGTACGCCCGAGACGTCTGCTTCCACGCCCAGACCCTGCATCGACAACCATCGGTTGTCAATCCGTGGCGCCATGGCTGTTGGACAGCGCCATCGGCGGACCGGTTACCTGTTCCATGACATTTGTGCTGATGAGAGGGGGTCCCGCGATGGAGGTCGTGGAGGTCGAGCGGCGCCTGCACCTGCTGCGGCTGACGTTCGGGCAGGCGTACCTGTGGAACGACGACGGCGCGCTCACCCTGGTGGACACGGGCATCGCCACCTCGGCCCGGGAGATCGCCGAGGCGATCGGCCGGCTCGGGCTGCGCACCGACGCCGTACGGCGGGTCGTCCTCACCCACTACCACGAGGACCACTGCGGCGGCGCGGCGGACGTGACGGCGTGGGGCGAGGTCACGGTGCTGGCCCATCGCCTGGAGGCCCCGGTGATCCGAGGGGACGTGCCCGCCCCGCCGCCGAACTTCACCGACGAGGAACGGGCCCTGCATCGCAGTCTGGGCGCCGACCTGCTGCCGCCCGCGCCGCCGTGCCGGGTGGACCGCGAGCTTGAGGACGGCGACGTGATCGCCTTCGGGGGCGGGGCCCGCGTGATCGCCACCCCCGGGCACACCGCCGGCAGCATCGCCCTCCACCTGCCGGAGCACGGAGTCCTCTTCACGGGCGACACCGTGGCGCACGTGTCCGGACTGGTCATGCCCGGAGTGTTCAACATGGACCGTGACGAGATGCTCCGCTCGTTCCGGCGGCTGGCCGAACTGGACGTCCGGACGGCCTGCGTGGGCCACGGCGACCCCGTCACGGACGCCGGCGACGCCCTCCGTAAGGCAGCCGCCGACCTCCCCGCCTGACCCGGCCGCTCAGGCGTTCTCAGGCGTTCTCTTCAGACGTTCCAGCCAGGCGGTCGGCGAGGCGCCGGCGCGGATCGCCCCCGACCTCGTACACGGTGGAGGCGATCTTCATCCCGAACGCGGTCCAGTGAAAGACCGAGCCGGGGGCCAGCGGCCGTCGGCGTGCAGCTCCCGGACCCGCGTCGGGGCTGACGCCGTAGCCGGGGGCCCCGATCCGCCACTTCCAAGAGCTCTCCCACAACGACCGGTCGTAGCAGGGGGCCTTCGGCGACGACGCGCCGCGCGCGTCCTCAGCATTTCCCACTGAAGAACGACAGAGATCCTTTGCGCAAGGCCGCCAGAACGACGATCCACGCTCCCGCCACTGAACAGCAATCGACTCTCGGAGAAAGCCGGTAACCAGGGCCGTTGACCGACCCTCACCGCAACCGCATACTGACCAGATGTAGCGGGGACAGTCGTCGCCAGCCGCCCGGCCGACAATGGCGAAGGGTATACAGAATGTTGAACGAACGGCGTTCTTTCGAGTCCCTCAGCCCGCGCGGCCACTACATCCGGCACGCGAACTTCTTGGGAGAAATATCTCCGATAGCCACCTCGCTCGACCGCGCCGACGCCTCGTTCGACGTCGTCAGAGGGCTCGCCGGAGACGGCACCGTGTCCTTCCGGTCGGCCAATCTTCCCAACCACTACCTGCGACACCAGAATTTCCGCCTGGTCCTCTCGGAATTTACGCCGGACGACCGGCTGATGCACGAAGACGCGTCCTTCATATCCGACCTGGGCCTCACGGTAACCGTCTGGAACTCCTTTCGCTCCTACAATTACCCCAAGCTGTACATCCGGCATCAGAACTTTCATCTCTACGTGAGCGAGATCAACCAGAACAGCCCTGAGCTCGATCGATCGGACGCGACGTTCAATCCCGGGAACGCGTTCTTGGCGCCGCCCGAAACCATACGCCTCGTCGAGATGGCCAATGACAAGCGGATATTCCAGGCACCCGGGACCCCATTCCTCCGCCTGGACAAGCGGCTTGTCGCCGTAGCCCAAGAGCACAGCCAGGACCTGGCCAACCATCCCGGTCTCTGGGAGAGGCTCCTGAACGGTTATCCGGGACACTACGGCTCGGACAACAGCACGCCGGAGCAGCGGATTCAAAGGGTGATGGGTTCCGCCGGGACCGAGAACGTGTACATCCAGTGGTTCTGGGGCGGGAACACCCCGCCGCCCTCCGCCCAGGCGGCGCATGATTGGTGGTGGTACCAGAGCCCTCCCCACAAAGCCAATCTGATCAATTCAAGCCACAGGTCCACCGGTGTCGGCATAGCCACGGGATCCGGAAACGTCCCCCAAGGCCACGATCACGCAGGTGAGCGCGCGACGTTCCACTATTACACCCAGGTGTTCCATTCATCGCCTTAGCGGAGTCACGCGATACCGGCGTGCGGGGCGCCGCACCGTGGCCCGCGCCGCGCCGCCCAGCTCCTCGATCAGCGCACGCCCGATCGTGCCTGTCGCGCCCGTCACCACGATCATCAGGCACCCCTCTGCACAGAAGCTGGTCGTCCACCAAGGCGGGGGCGGTCAGCCGATGCGGAGCGGGAGGGTGCGGGGGCCGCGGACCTGGCCCGCTGCCCAGGTGACGGCGTCGGGGTCGGCGAGGGTGAAGGTGGGGATGCGCTGGAGCCAGACGTCGAGGGCGGTGCGCAGTTCCATGCGGGCCAGGTGGGAGCCGACGCAGCGGTGGATGCCGAGTCCGAAGGCGGCGTGGCGGTTGACCTCGCGGTCGATGCGGATGTCGGCGGGGTGGTCGAAGTGGGCGGGGTCGCGGTTGGCGGCGGGGAAGGAGAGCAGGACCCAGTCGTCGGCCTTCATGTCGACGCCGTTCCAGTGCATGTCGTCCTTGACGAGGCGGGCCATGGTGACGGGGGCGTAGGCGCGCAGGAACTCCTCCATGGCGGTGGGCAGCAGGGCGGGTTCGGCGACCAGGCGTTCGCGGTCGGCGGGCGTCTTGGCCAGGTGCCACAGGGACGCGCCGATCGCACTCCAGGTCGTGTCGATGCCGGCGATCAGCAGCAGCGTCATCGTCCCGACGACGTGGACGGGGTCCAGTTTCGCGCCGTTGAGCTCGGCGTCAAGCAGGTAGGTCGTGAGGTCGTCCCGCGGGTGGGCCAGGTGGTCGTGGATCTGCTCGACCAGGTAGGACGACAGCTCGGCGAAGCGCTCCAGCCGGTGCTCGGTGGGCTCGTTCACGCTTTCCAGGGCGTTCTCCACGAACCACCGGAACCGGTCGGCATCCTCGGGCGGGAAGCCCAGCATGTCGGCGATCACCCGCATCGGGACGTACTGGGCGTACTCGCGGGCCGCGTCCACGACCTCCCGCCCTTCCAGGCCGTCGATCAGCTCGTGACACAACGCCCTGGTGCTCGCCTCCCGCCTGGCGACGGCGGTCTTGGTGAAGGCCGGCAGCAGTAACTTGCGGGCGTCGTGGTGGAAGGGCGGGTCGGACGAGATCGGCGGAACCCCGCCCGCCGGCGCGAGATCCCGGGGCGGCTTGAGGTTGCTCACGACGACCGCCCTGGAGGAGAACCGCTCGGTGTCGTAGGCGACGGCGGCGACGTCCTCGTACCGGGTGGGCAGCCACACCCCGCCGAACCGGTCGGTGTGCGCGATCGGGCAACGTTGCCGCAGGTCGTCCTGGATGGGGTACGGGTCGGCGGCCCACTGGGGGTCGACGTGGGAGAAGTCGGTGGCCCAGTCGGAGACCGGATCGGTGACGATCTCACTGACGGTGCCGCGCAGCCGGCTCCTGCGCGTCTCTTCCAGCTCCGGGCCGAAGCGGTCGTCCACGGTCATCTCGCAGCTCCATCCCTGACGTCGATGAACCGGTCGGAGTCGATCTGAGGTGAATCGCACCCTCACCCGAATTAAAAAAGCATTCATTTGATACGTCAAGGCACCCCCACGAACCGATGTCCTTTGTCTGAGGCGCTTGCAGATGTCAGTACGGCGCCAGTCCTTCAAGTCGTGGGTCGATCGGATGGCCCTGCGGAACGGATCGCCGCCCTGGACGATCACCGAGGCGTCAGGGCTGGATGTGCGCGCGTCGAGTGACGTTCGTTCACTGGCGTACGGCGTCGTCACGACGCCGGAGGCGTGCAGGGCGATCGCGGCCGCCACAGGCCTGAGCTCCGAGATTGTCCGTGGGATGCACCTGGAGATGTTCGACGGCTCGGCCGTGGACCTGGCAAGCGTCCGCGTGGGCGACAAGGAGTCAGTCCGCCGGGCAGAGACCCGTGAGTGGGCGCAGCTCTTCGGCAGCCGGGCATGCCCGACCTGCCTCGCGGCTTCGGGCGGAGTGTGGCTGGCCTGGTGGAAGCTGGGCTGGGCCGCGGTTTGTCCCGCACATCGGACACTGCTGGTGGATCTCTGCCCGAGGTGCCGCCGTTGGCCCCAGCGTCGCCGCCGGGACATCGGGCCCGGCGACCTCTGGCGGGGCGCCGGGCCGGAAGCCGGTGGTCAGTCGGGGACTGGGCTGCCCTGGCAGCCGCTGTCGATCTTGCCCGTCTCGAAGTACCGCACCACGTCGGCGGCGCACTCGGGCACCCGGGTGGTCGACACGTGCACGTCGTCGGCGACCGTGTAGACGGTACCGCCGATGGCGCGCCGCGTCTGCAGCGTCCAGTCGTAGACGGACATGAACTCGTGCAGGTGCCCCGCCAGCACCAGTGACCCGCTGCTCCGCTTCAACGTGGCCTGCTGCGCCGGCAGGGGCCAGCCGGGACACATGGCGGGCAGTCCCCAGGAACGGCCGGTCGCCGGATGGCGCTTCACGAGCTGCTGGTAGTCACGCCAGGCGGTGTCGAAATTGGCCCGGCTGCTGTCCTCGTTGCACGCGACGGCCAGGTTCATGGTCCTGTTCAGCGTTTCGGGCGCGCCAGGCACGGGCGTCCCTATCCTCGGTGCGCCGAGCACCTCCTTGACGGCGGGCGGGGCGGTTGCGCCCGTCGCCGTCCGCAGTTCGGCCAGCGCCTTGCCCGCGCGCACCCACTCGGTCGAGTTGCGCCTGGCCAGGTCGGCGACGGCCGAGCCGTCGATCGGCCGCGGCAGGTCGGTGTAGGTCCTGGGACTCCTGTCGTACGTTCGGACCAGCTCCGCCACCTCCTCGCGCACCTTCCGCGCGGTGACGCCGAGACCGTAGGTCCCGTCGCGGCGGGCCAGCCAGGCGGCCATGCGCTCGAAGTCACGCTCGGCCGCGTCCGCGCTGTCCTTGGCGTGCTGGTCAACGCGTGTCCACGGCGGCGCCACGCTGTCCAGGAAGGCCCTTTCGGTGTGCCCGGGGAACAGGCTGCGGTACACCATGCCCAGATAGGTGCCCCAGGAGAAGCCGAGCAGGTTGAGCTTGCTCTCACCCAGCGCGGTCCGCACCAGGTCCACGTCCTTGGCCACGTTCTCGGTGGTGAGCTGTCCGAGGAAGGCGGAGTCGGAGCCTCCGCACTTCTGGTTGGCGGCGACCTGGGCGTCGTATATCTTCCTGGCCGCCTCCTTGGTCAGCGTGCCGGGCTCCGGCGGGCCTCCTGGCGCGAAGGGGCAGGCGACCTTGGTGCTGTTCCCGACCCCGCGCGGGTCGAAGCCGATGATGTCGTATCGCCCGTTGAGCCTCGCCATCTCCTCGTTCCTGAGCGCGGCCCGCAGGACCGGGTCCAGGTATCCGCTGTTACCCGGCCCGCCCGGCAGGACGGCGATGGCACCGAGCCGGTGGGCCTCGTCCGTGGCGGCCAGCCGGGTCACCGCGATGTCGATCTTCCGCCCGGCGGGCTCACGGTGGTTCAGCGGGACGCTGACCGTCCCGCACTCCAGGCGCTTCATCACGGAGCGGAAAGCCGCGACCTTGTCCTCCGACACGCCCAGGCTGCGGATCACCTCATCGGAGTAGGCCGGACAGGATTTCCATTGCACGGAAGCCACGCCGGAACTTGAGCTGGGGTTCGCGCTCGTGCCGACGGCGGCGGCTCCCGCCGCGGAAGGATGCGTCACCAACCCCGCCAACGCCAAGGCCAGGGCAGGGAAGGAGGTTCGGAATGTCATGCGGGCCAGTAGTAGCGCAGCCGTAGTTTCCTGACCGTTTCCGTGAGGAGGGTCGCCGATCAATGCACATGAGCAGGCCGGTGAGCAGCCGCACGACGTAGGGCGGGAGGCCGCCGGCGACGGCCCGGTTGCTGCCACAGGTGCCGCTCCTGGCCGCTGAAGGGTTACGCTCACGGGAGAGGGTTACATCGTCCCGAATCGAGCCCACTGAAGAAGCGCGAGCAGACAGGGCATCGAACCCATCGGTAGTTTCTGATCATGATCGAGGCCTTCTTCGCCGCTCATCCCGAGGTCCATGAGCAGGCCGAGACGTTCGAGAAGGTCCGCGCCACCGCGAGAACCCCCGGGGCGTCGCCGGAGGACTACGCCTGGGTGAAGGGCAGCGGGCTCGGCGAGATCTACACGATCGTCTTCGTCCGCGGGCTCGACGAGCATGAGGTGCTTCGCCGGATCGGGGCCGCGGACGAGGACATACGGCTGATCACGGACGAGGACCACTCCCAGCCGGAAGGGCCTGAGGTCATCACCGTGAGGCGCATCGGGGACTGGACTGTCGCCATCGAGGACTGTGGCTGGCGGGCCTCGCACATGGAGGTCCTCTGCCCGTTGTCCCGCGACGGCGGACAGGCGGTGGCGGTGCTGCGGCATGACTACGCCGCCCGGCACAGGCTCGCCTACGCCGTTGACGGCGAACACCTCACCGACATCGACCCGACCTTCCCCAGCCGAAGGCATGGCGAGGATCCTGATCGGCTCAATCGCCACCTTCGTGAGCTCGGCATCGATCCAGCCGCCGATGACCGCATCCAGAACGCCATCCCGGCGGCTCTGGCAATCGCCAGCCGGATCAGCAATGTCATGCTCACCCCGGAGCATCTTCGCCGCCCGGTCCTCGGCGCGGCCATACCCGGCGCCTACTGATCACCGACGGGCCGATCGTGCGCGCGGCATTCGCAGGGCCAGTTGGCATCAGATCGCTCGTCGGACGCAAGGGGGACTGCCGAGCACGGCTACGCCACCAACACGCAGTTTCAAGATCCAGTAGGTGTCTTGAGCATCTTCACGTGCTGGTCCTACCGTCGTGACCATGCGCCAGATCGACGACGACGTGGACGTGCTCAAGGTCATGACCAGCCGGTTCCGAATGAAGCTTTTCAGCCTCCTGTTCCGGATCGGCCCGGTCACGGTGAGCGAGCTCGCCAGGCGGATGGACGCCGACCCTGGCCAGGTGAGCTACCACCTGCGGCAGATGCAGCCCCATGGGTTGATCGAGGACGTGCCGGAGCTGGCCCGGGACAGCCGGGAACGCTGGGTGCGGGCGGCTTTGAGCGGATGGGCCCTGGTGCGGGACTCCGAAGCCCCGGAGGCCAGAGCCGCGCTGCAGGCGTGGACTTCACAGTGGGTGATCGACCAGTTCGAGCGGCTGCGTGACTTCGAGCGCACATACATGACGCTTCCGGAGAACTGGCGCCACGCGTCCTTCGGCAGCAGCCGCCACCTACGGCTCACCCAGGATGAGCTCACGCAGCTCGCCGATCAGCTCAATGCCGTGTTGAAGCCGTGGCGCGAACTGACCCAGGCGCGCGTCGAATCGAGCGAGATTCCGCCGGACACCCGTCCGATCTTCATCTTCTACCACGCATTTCCCGAAGAGCCCTGAGGAGCCTTTCGTGCATCACTTGCAGGAAGAGCTCGTCCGCGCGGACTTGGCTGAGCGGCGAGCCGAGGCCGCACGCCTGCAGATGATCCCGCCGCGCTCGCGCCGGCGTGCTCTTCCAGGCCTCCGCGGGCGGCTCGCAGTCACTCTCCGCCGCCTCGCTGATCACCTCGAACCGGCCCTGGAGTCCCGAGGTCGCCAGCCGACCCGCTGAGGCCCGTGTGCTCCGGTATGACGAGCCCGAGCCAACGACCTTCGTACGCCCCTACGCGGGCCGAGGTGAGCGATCTCGGCCGGATTCTGTCAACTCCCATGACGTGAGCGGCGATTCTCCGAGGCCCATCGAGGCAGCAGTCGGCCCCGCGTGTCCGCCGGGCCGGGCAGACTGAACGCTTCGATTGGCGGGATGGGCCGCTTGAGGCGAGTTCTGCGCATACGAGCAGCGAGGAGAGGCCACTTCGGCCCGGGTCGATCTGCTGCATTCGGTGGCGAGCGGGATGTCATGCCGTTTGCCTGCCTGACCAAGATCTGCCGTATGTCTGTGCCGCCGGGAATGCTGGGCCAAGATGGCCCGCATGTCTGACACGCCCGAAGATCACGTTGAGACCGCGACCCTCTCCGCACTCAACGACTACGACAGGATGGCTGAGGGGTACGCGGCCGAGAACGAAACCAGCCTCCTCAACGCGTACTACGAGCGGCCGGCGATGCTGGAGCTTGCCGGGAAGGTGACCGGAAGGCGCATCCTCGACGCCGGCTGCGGCGCGGGTCCCCTGTTCTCCGAGCTGCGCGATCGAGGCGCCATCGTGACCGGCGTCGACGCGAGCGCCGGAATGCTGGAGCAGGCCCGACGGCGGCTGGGCGCCGACGCCGATCTGCGGGTCGCCGACCTGGCCGGCCCACTGCCCTTCCCCGACGAGGCGTTCGACGACGTCATCGCGTCCCTGGTGCTGCACTACCTGGAAGATTGGGGCCCGACGCTGGCCGAGCTGAGACGCGTGCTGAAGCCTGGCGGCCGGCTTCTCGTCTCGGTGGACCATCCTTTCAGCGTCACCTTCTTTCAGCACATGGCCGGGGAGAAGCCCAAGTACTTCGAGACCCGCAGCCGGACCGACGAATGGACCATGGGCGGGCAGACCGTCCAGATGCGTTTCTGGGACCGGCCCCTGCACGCGATGACCGAAGCCTTCACTGCGGCGGGCTTTCGGATCAGCGTCATCAGCGAACCGCCGTTCGTGCCTGAAGCCCGCGAACTGTTCCCGGAGGAGTTCCGCGAGACCGAGCCCACTCGCACGCGGTTCCTGTGCTTCTTGTTCTTCGTTCTCGAAGCCAGTCAGGCCGTGTTTCACGGAGACGGGTCCTGTCGCCGGTGACCGTCCGGACGCCAGAGTCCGTACGGCGTTCCGGGGGCCGTACGGCGTTCCGAGGGGGTGGGGCGGACATGTGGTTAGTTATGCGAATATAATCGTTATATGCCTATAACGAGTAGAGCGCCCCTCTCCCCCGCCCCCGCGCTCAGCCCCCGCCGGCGGATGCTCGTGCTGGCCATCTGCTGCATGAGCCTGTTCATCGTCGGGCTGGACAACACGATCGTGAACATCGCGCTGCCGGCCATCCGCCGCGACCTCAACGCCTCCATGGCCGGCCTGCAATGGATCATCGACGCCTACACGGTGGTACTGGCGAGCCTGCTCATGCTGGCCGGCTCGACCGGCGACCGGGTCGGCCGCCGGCGCACGTTCCAGACGGGGCTGGCGCTGTTCACGCTCGGCTCGCTGATGTGCTCGCTCGCGCCCGGCCTCGGCTGGCTGATCGCGGCGCGGGCGCTGCAGGCCGTCGGCGGGTCCATGCTCAACCCGGTCGCCATGTCGATCATCACGAACACCTTCACCGAGCCGCGCGAGCGGGCGCGGGCCATCGGCGTGTGGGGCGCCGTGATCGGCGTCAGCATGGCGCTCGGGCCGCTGGTCGGCGGCACGCTGGTGGACTCGGTCGGCTGGCAGGCGATCTTCTGGATCAACATCCCGGTGGGGCTGGCCGCGTTCGCGCTGTGCGCGTTGTTCGTGCCCGAGTCGCGCGCGCCGCGCCCGCGCCGGGTGGACCCGGTCGGGCAGGTGCTGGTCATCGTGCTGCTGGCCACCCTGACGTACGGCTTCATCGAGGCGCCGGCGGCCGGCTGGGGGTCCCCGCGCACGCTGGGCTGCTTCGCGGTCGCGGCGCTGGCGCTGGCCGTCCTCGCACCGTACGAGCTGCGCCGCACCGACCCGCTGATCGACCTGCGCTTCTTCCGCAGCGCGCCGTTCACCGGGGCCACGGTCATCGCGGTGTCCGGCTTCGCCGCGCTGGCCGGGTTCCTGTTCGTCAACACCCTCTACCTCCAGGACGTGCTGGGCCTGTCCGCCCTGCACGCCGGCCTCTACACGCTGCCCATGGCCGGGCTCACCGTGGTCTGCGCGCCGCTGTCGGGACGGATCGTCGGGAACGCCGGGCCCCGCGTGCCGTTGGTGGTGGCCGGGGTCACCATGGCGGCCAGCGGCCTGATCATGACCGGGCTGGCGGCGGACACGCCGACCTGGCGGCTCATGGCCGCGTACGTGCTGTTCGGGGTGGGGTTCGGCATGCTGAACGCGCCGATCACCAACACCGCCGTGTCCGGCATGCCGCGCGCCCAGGCCGGCGTGGCCGCGGCGGTGGCCTCCACCAGCCGCCAGATCGGCCAGTCGCTCGGCGTCGCGGTCATCGGCTCGCTGGTCACCTCGGCCGTGGCCGGCCCGTTCGCCAGCGGGTTCCCGCAGGCCAGCCACGTCGGCTGGTGGATCGTCGCCGGGTGCGGGCTGGCCATCCTGCTGCTCGGTATCCTGACCACGACCGGCTGGGCCCGCCGCAGCGCCACCCGTACCGCCGAACGGCTCGCCCACGCTCCCGACAGAACGGCGGACGCTTGATGACCGACACCCCCGAAGGCCCCGGCAGTTCCGGGCACGACGCCGTGACCCGCGTCTGGGCGGCGATGTACGACCTCGTCCTGCGGCAGGAGGACCGCCGCAAGGAGGTGGCCGAGACGCTCGGCATGAGCTTCTTCCGGATCAAGGCGCTGCGCCGCCTGCTGGCCGGGCCGATGACCATGCGGGAGCTGACCGCCGAGCTGTCCACCGACAAGCCGTACACCACCCTGATGGTCGACGACCTGGAGCGGCGCGGCTACGTGACCCGCAGCGTCTCCCCCGACGACCGCCGCAGCAAGATCGTCACGCTGACCCCGGCGGGGACGGCCGCCGCCGAGGAGGCCGAGCGCATCCTGGCCCGCCCGCCGCGTTCCCTGCTGGCCCTGGACCCCGGCGACCTGGCCGCGCTCGACCGCATCATGGCCCTCCTGCTCACCCCGGAGGAACCGGCCCGCCGGCGGTGAGGCCGGGGCCGGCCGCGAGCGTCAGCCCTGGAACCAGGACAGGCGGGCGGCGCAGAGGGTCTGCTCGGCGCCGAACTCCTCGAAGGCGGCGACCGGCCGGAAGCCCAGGCGGGCGGCGAGTCTCAGCGACCGTTCGTGCGCGGTCCGGGTGACGATCACGACCGGCTGGTCGGGCAGCTCGCCCGCCGCGGCGCGCAGCGCGGCCGTCGCCGCCTCGTGGGCGAACCCGCTGCCCCATGCGGGGCGGCGCAGCACGTAGGACAGCTCCAGCTCCTCGCCGTCGCCGGTGACGTGCCCGGGACGGTCGGCCGCGCGGCGGTCGAGCGCCAGCGTCCCGAGGAGCCGGTCGGTGACGAGGTCCGCGATGACGTAGCCGCCCGGGGCGGCCGTGGCGGCGGCGGTTCCGGCGACGTCGAGGAAACGTTCGACGTCGTCCCGCGGCCGCGGGCCGCCCAGGTGCTCGCGCACCTCGGGGTCGGTCATCAGCTCGACGAGACCGTCACGGTCGCCGTCGTGGGCCTTGCGCAGCAGCAGGCGTTCGGCGCGGATCTCCGTGGCGGACAGCGTGGGCAACCGGCTCATGGGTCCTTGATCCTAGGACAGCCGGGCCGCCGCTCAGGGCGAAGGCGTCGGCGACCAGACCCCGGCCGCGGTCCCGTCCCGGACGTGCCGGCGGTAGGCGACGACCTTGCCGTGGATGATGTCCAGGCTCGCCGTCAGGTCGGCGATCCGCTCGCGGACGGCCCGCTTGTGCTCCTCCAGCAGCGCGAGCCGCTCCGGCTCGTTGCCCGGCCCCGACCGTACGAGGTGGGCGAACCTGCGCAGGGTGGCGATCGGCATGCCGGACTCCCGCAGCCGGTTGCACAGCAGCAGCCACTCCACGTCGGCCCGGTCGTAGGCCCGCTGCCCGCCGGCCGTTCGCGGGATCGGGCGCAGGAACAGCTCCTCGCGCTCGAAGAAGCGCAGCGCGTGCACGCCGAGGCCGGTGGCCCGCGCGACGTCCCCGATGGACAGGCGGTCGGCGTCACTGCTCATGGCACCTCGCCATAGTTTGACCTAGATTGCACTCTAGATTCTACGGTCGGGGGCATGGCACGTACACAACACAGGATCGGCTCGGGTTTCGGCGCGCACAGCACGGCCGACGACGTCCTGGCCGGCATCGACCTGTCCGGCAGGAACGTCCTGATCACCGGCGGCTACTCGGGCCTCGGCCTGGCGGCCACCCGTGCGCTGGTACGGGCGGGGGCGCACGTCGTCGTGCCCGCCCGCCGTCCCGGCGTGGCGCGGGACGCGCTGCGCGACCTCCCCGGCACGGAGGTGCGCGAGCTGGACCTGGCCGACCTCGGCAGCGTCCGCGCCTTCGGCGACGGCTTCCTGGAGGCCGGCCGCAGGCTCGACATCGTCATCGGCAACGCGGGCGTCATGGCCTACCCCCACCGGCCGGTCGGCCCGGGCTGGGAGGCGCACCTGGCCATCAACCACCTCGGCCACTTCGCCCTGGTCAACCGGCTGCGCCCGGCGCTCGCCGGGGCCCGGGTGGTGTCGGTCTCGTCCTCGGGGCACTTCCTGTCCGACATCCGCTGGGACGACCCGCACTTCCGCCACGGCTACGACCACTGGACGGCCTACGGCCAGTCCAAGACCGCCAACGCCCTGTTCGCCGTCCACCTCGACGCCCTCGGCGCGGCCGACGGCCTGCGGGCCTTCGCCGTGCACCCCGGCAGCATCCTCACCCCGCTCCAGCGCCGCATCCCCCACGAGGAACAGGTCGCCCAGGGCTGGATCAAAGCCGACGGACGCCGGGCCGACGGCTTCAAGACCCCGGAACAGGGCGCGGCGACGGCGGTGTGGGCGGCCACGTCACCCCTGCTGGACGCGCACGGCGGCGCCTACTGCCAGGACTGCGACCTGGCCGAGCCGGCGACGGGCGACGACATGCTGATCGGCGGCGTCAAACCCTGGGCCCTCGACCCCGACTCCGCGGCCCGCCTGTGGAAACTCTCCGCCGACCTGACCTCCGAGGCCGCGTACTCCTGACCTCCGAAGCCGCGTCTCCTGACCGTCCGAAGCCGCCTACCCTGACCGCCGAAGCCGCCTGCTCCCGACCGCCCGGCTCACCGGTGACGGCCGGGCCCGAGCAGCAGCGCGACCGCCGCCGCGAGCACGGGGATCGCCACGGCCAGCAGGACGATCGAGCTCCACGGCGTCTCGAACGGCACCCGCGGCGCCGGGTCCCAGTCCACCGAGGTCGTGAAGGGCCAGTACGTCCGTTCCGGGCAGTTCCTCCCGGACGGCGGCGCTCCCGAGCGCCGGTCGTGCGGGATCGAGCCGCACGACGAGCGCCCCCGGCCGCGCCTGCGGGACGTACTGCGCCCTGGACTGCGCGATCCCGGCCGCAGCGATGGTCGCCACCGCGACGGCGAAGGCCGTGGCGATCATGGTCGCGGCCACCGCGGGGGCCGTCCGCGCGCGCCGGTCGGCCAGGTGCCGGGCCGAGAGCCGCAGGGCCACCGGAAGCCGGGCGCCGCCCTGCCCGACCACGCCCAGCAACCAGGGGACGAAGGGGCCGAGCCCGAGGACGAACGTCGCGGCGCCCACGATGGCCGCCAGCAGGGTGAGCGTGGATCCGAAGTCGTCATAGTGCACGTCCTCGTGCGTCGACCAGGCCACCAGCGCCATCACCGTGAGCCCGGCCGCCGCCACCCACGCGCCGGCGACCAGATGGCCGGAGTGCATCCGGCCGTGCCGCCCGCGCGGAGCGGTCTCCGCGGCGAAGATGGTCGCGCCGCAGGCCGGCATCACGAGCACGCCGATCAGCACCAGGAGGAAGATGAGGGAGGCGAGGTCCGACATGGAGGGAGCGTACGGGCGGAACGATCATCGCGACACCCCCACGGGCCGGGAACGGCGACGGCCGGCCGCCGCGGGGTTCGCGGGGCCGGCCGGAGGGTTCGAAGGTCAGCCGTGGGAGTCGGTGGTCGCGGCGCGCTTGATGCTCAGCTCGTCGCCGCCGATGGAGCAGGAGGGGCCGTTCGGGCCGCCGAAGCGGACGGAGTCGAAGAAGTCGCGGAAGGTGATGTAGAAGTTGCCCTTGCCGCGCGGGCCGGTGACGGCCGAGCAGCCGCCGTAGTCGGCCTCGGAGTAGAGATGGATGAGCGTGTCGGTGCGGTTCCAGTCGGACTTGGCGCGGTCGCCCATGCCCAGTGCCGCCAGGTTGGCCGTGCTCGCCTGGAGCTGGACGATGTCGCCGGTGCCGTCCAGACCGGAGAACAGGCAGTAGTTGCCCTCCTGGCAGCGGTCGTATCCCGTCGCGGCCTGCGCGGGGGACGCCACTGCGGCCAGCGCGGCCACGGCGATCGGTAACGCCAGAACGTGAAACTTCTTGCCCACCATGCCTCCATGGACGAAACTTTCCTTCGGTCCGAACATACCCAGTGAGATCAACTTGCGCTAGACCGTCAGGGTGCACGTTCTTCAGCGGATAATCCGCTACGGGATGAGTTGGTAGCCTCGGTGACATGACTTCGATGGCGCCCTCGCGTACCGAGCACGACCTGTCGTTCCTGCTCGACCACACCAGCCACGTGCTGCGCACCCGGATGGCGGCGGCCCTGGCCGACCTGGGGCTGACCGCGCGCATGCACTGCGTGCTCGTGCACGCCCTGGAGGAGGAGCGCACGCAGATCCAGCTCGCCGAGATCGGCGACATGGACAAGACCACGATGGTGGTCACCGTCGACGCCCTGGAGAAGGCCGGGCTGGCCGAGCGGCGGCCGTCGAGCACCGACCGGCGGGCCCGGATCATCGCCGTGACGGAGAAGGGCGCCCAGGTGGCGCGGCGCAGCCAGGAGATCGTGGACGGCGTGCACGCCGCGGCCCTCGGCTCGCTCCCGGACGACGAGCGGGAGGTGCTGGTACGCGCCCTGAACCGGCTGGCCACCGGCCACCTGGAGACCCCGGCCGAGGCTCCTCAACCGGTCAGGCGGGCGAGGGAGCGCAGCTGAAAAGTTCCGTGACATATCGTCTGTAACGGAACTATCTGCTACGGTCTCTCCTGTTGCATCCCTTGAACAGGAGACGACCATGTCCCTCACCTCCCGGCGCACCGCCCTGGCCGTGTTGTCGACGTCCGCCTTGATGACCATCCTCGACGGCAGCATCGTCACCGTGGCCATGCCCGCCATCCAGCGCGACCTGGGGTTCTCCCCCGCCGGGCTGAGCTGGGTCGTCAACGCGTACCTGCTCGCCTTCGGCGGGCTGCTGCTGCTCGCCGGACGGCTCGGCGACCTCGTGGGCCGCCGGACGATGTTCCTGGCCGGGAACGCGGTGTTCACCGGCGCGTCCCTGCTGGCCGGCATGGCGAACAGCGAGGGCCTGCTGATCGCCGCCCGTTTCCTGCAGGGCGTCGGCAGCGCGATGGCCTCGGCCGTCGTGCTCGGCATCCTGGTGACGCTGTTCACCGAGCCGCGCGAGCGGGGCCGGGCGATCGCGGTCTTCAGCTTCACCGGCGCGGCCGGCGCGTCGATCGGGCAGGTGCTCGGCGGCGTGCTCACCGACGCGCTGAGCTGGCACTGGATCTTCTTCATCAACCTGCCGATCGGGCTGGCGACGATCGTGCTGGCGCTGCCCGCGCTGCCCGCCGACCGGGGCCTCGGCCTCGCGCGGGGCGCCGACGTGACCGGCGCGCTGCTGGTCACCTCGGGCCTGATGCTGGGCATCTACACCGTGGTCAAGGTCGAGGAGCACGGCTGGCTCGCCGCGCACACCCTGGCGTTCGGCGCGGTGTCGCTGGCCCTGCTCGCCGGCTTCTTCCTGCGCCAGGCCACCGCGCGCACGCCGCTGATGCCGCTGCGCGTGCTGCGCTCCCGCAACGTGGCCGGGGCCAACGTCGTGCAGATGCTGGCGCTGTCAGCGATGTTCGCCTTCCAGATCATCGTCGCGCTCTACATGCAGAAGGTGCTCGGGTACGGCGCCCTCGCCACCGGGCTGGCGATGCTCCCGGCGGCCGTGGCGATCGGCGGCGTGTCGCTGTTCGTGTCGGCGCGGCTCAGCGCCCGCCTCGGCGCGCCGGCCGTGCTGCTGGCCGGGCTGGTGCTGCTGCTGGCCGCGATGGCCTGGCTCACGCGGGTGCCGGTGGACGCCGACTACGTCACCGACCTGCTGCCGGTCATGGTGCTGATCGCGGGTGGCGGGCTGGCGCTGCCGGCGCTGACCACGCTCGGCATGTCGGCCGCCCGCGCGGACGACGCCGGCCTGGCCTCGGGGGTGTTCAACACCACCCAGCAGATCGGCATGGCGCTGGGCGTGGCCGTCCTGAGCACGCTGGCGGCCTCCCGTACGCAGGAGCTGCGCGCCGGCGGGGCGGCCGAGGCGGCGGCGTTGACCGGCGGCTACCACCTGGCCTTCGCCACCTCGGCGGGGCTGCTCGCGGCGGCCGTCGTGGTCGCCCTGGCCGTCCTGCGGCGTCCCCGCGCCGCCGCGTCCGCCGAGGCGTCGCGGCTCGACGAGCCCGCCGCCCGCTGATCCCCCTTCCACCGCGAAACGGAGCCGATCATCATGACCGAGCCCGCCTACGGACCCGGACAGGGCCCCGGCGCCCGCCCCCTCACCGAGGACGAACTGCTGCGCATCCTCGCCCGCCAGCCCTTCGGCGTGCTGGCGACGCTCAGGCGCGACGGCCGCCCGCACCTGGCCTCGATGGCCCTGCGCTGGGACGCCGCCGGACGCGTCCTGCGCATCTCCTCCGCCGAGGGCCGCGTCAAGGTGCGGCACCTGCTCGCCGACCCGCGGGCGACGGTGCACCTGCAGGGCGACGACGTCCTGTCGTACGCCGTCGCCGAAGGACGGGCGGAGGTCTCCGAGCCGTCGCTCACCCCCGGCGACGCCACCGGACGCGAGCTGCTGGAGATGGCCGGCGGCTTCCCCGACCCGGCGGACGAGGCCGCCTTCCTGGCGGAGATGGCCAGGGCCCGCCGCCTGGTCATCAGGATCCGGGTGGACCACCTGTACGGCATCGCCCTCGACGCCGCCTGACCGGCGCCCCCGGTTGCCGGGCCCTGTACACCAAACCAAGCGCTTGCTACGCTCCGCCCATGACGTCCACCGTGGTGTGGGGTACCGGCAACGTCGGCCGCGCCGCCATCAGGGCCGTGGAGGCCCATCCCGACCTCAGTCTCACCGCCGTCGTCGTGCATTCCCCCGACAAGGCCGGCCGCGACGCCGGGGAGCTCGCCGGGCTCGGCCGCGACCTCGGCGTCACCGCCACGGACGACGCCGCCGCCGTCCTGGCCGCCCGCCCGAGGGCCGTCGTGTACGCCGCCTCCGGCGACCTGCGTCCCGACGACGCCCTGGCCGACGTCCTGCGGGCCGTCCGGGCCGGCGCCGTCGTCGTCACGCCCTCCCTGTACGCCCTCTACGACCACCGCGGCGCCCCGCCCGAGCTGCGCGACCAGGTGCTGGCCGCCGTCGCCGAGGGCGGCGGCTCGCTGTTCGCCTCCGGCATCGACCCCGGCTGGGGCAACGACCTGCTGCCCCTGCTGCTCAGCGGCCTCGGCTCGGTCGTGGACGCCATCCGCTGCCAGGAGATCTTCGACTACTCCGGCTACGACCGCCCGGACGCCGTCCGGTACATGGTCGGGATGGGCCAGCCCATGGACTACGAGCCGCCGATGATCGCCCCGACCGTCCCGTCCATGGTGTGGGGCGGGCAGGTACGGCTGATGGCGCGGGCCCTCGGCGTCACGCTGGAGGAGATCCGCGAGGTCGTGGAGCGGCGGCCGCTGGACCGCACGGTCACCACCGCCGGCATGGGCGACTTCGAGGCCGGCACCCAGGGCGCGGTGCGCTTCGAGGTGCAGGGCGTCGTCGAGGGCGAGCCGCGCATCGTGATCGAGCACGTCACCCGCATCCACCCCGCCTGCGCCCCCGACTGGCCGCTGCCCCCGGACGGCGGCGACGGCGCCCACCGGGTCATCGTCGAGGGCCGCCCGCGCATCGAGGTCACGATCGAGGCCACCGACGAGGGCGGCAGCCGTTCGGCGGGCGGGAACGCCACCGCGGCGGGCCGGCTGGTGAACGCCATCGACTGGCTCGCCGCCGCCCCGCCCGGCCTGTACGACGCGCTCGACGTCCCGCTGCGTCCCGCGTCCGGCCGGCTCGGAAGGAAGAACCCATGATCGTCGACGTTCCGGGCGGCAAGGACCCGATCGCCTACGTCTGGGGCGAGCTGGTCCCCGGCATCGGGACCGCCGCCTCGAAGTTCTCCATGGCCGTCTACGCCCACACCACGCTGGGCCTGCGCGAGTTCGAGGCGGCCCGGCTGCGGATCGCGCAGATCAACGGATGCGTCTTCTGCCTCGACTGGCGCACCGAGCGCGACGGCGTCAAGGTCGAGGACGGCTTCGCCGACGCGGTCGCGGACTGGCGCGCCACGGACGCCTTCGACGCGCGCACCCGGCTCGCCGCCGAGTACGCCGAGCGCTACGCCCTGGACCATCACGGGCTCGACGAGGAGTTCTGGTCCCGGATGACCGAGCACTACAGCCAGAACGAGATCGTGGAACTGAGCATGAGCATCGGTTCCTGGTGGGCCTTCGGCCGGCTCAACCACGTGCTGGGCCTGGACACGGCCTGCATGCTGACCGGCGGCCCGGCACCCTCCGTCCGACCGACCGAGTCCGCGTCAGACCGACCGAGCGAGGGCACGTGACATGAACACCAGCCGCCGCACCTTCATCGCCGGAACCGCCTCCCTCCTGTGCGCCGCCGCACTGCCCGGCCGCGCCGCCGCCACCGCCACCGCCGCTGCCGGCGACGGGCCGATCGCCGACGGCGCCCGCGTGCCCGTCCTGGTGATCGGCACCGGGTACGGCGGCTCGGTGGCCGCCCTGCGCCTGGCCCAGGCGGGCGTCGAGGTGCACATGATCGAGATGGGCATGGCCTGGGACACGCCCGGCTCGGACGGCAAGATCTTCTGCAACACGCGCGAGCCCGACTATCGCTCCTACTGGCTGCGCACCAGGACCAAGGCGCCGCTCAACTACTTCCTCGGCTTCCCCATCGACCGGGACATCCCCCGCTACACCGGCATCCTGGACGCCGAGGAGTTCGCCGGCATCACGGTCTACCAGGGCCGCGGCGTCGGCGGCGGCTCGCTGGTCAACGGCGGCATGGCCGTCACGCCCAAGCGGGAGAACTTCGCCGCCGTGCTGCCGTCGGTCGACGCCGACGAGATGTACGGCGTCTACTACCCGCGCGCCAACTCCGGCCTCGGCGTCGGCCTGGTGGACCCGGCCTGGTTCGACACCACCGCGTGCTACCAGTACGCCCGCGTGGGCCGCAAGCACGCCCAGCGCTCCGGCTTCCCGTTCACCTTCGTCCCCGACGTGTACGACTGGGACTACATGAAGCAGGAGGCGGCCGGCACGGCCACCCAGTCGGCGCTGGCCGGCGAGATCCTCTACGGCAACAACCACGGCAAGAAGTCCCTGCAGAAGACCTACCTGGCGCGGGCCCGCGCGACCGGCAGGGTGACGATCTCGCCGCTGCACCAGGTCACCTCGGTCGCCCCGGCGGCGGGCGGCGGCTACACCGTCCGGATCGACCAGCTGGCCACCGACGGCTCGGTCACCGCCGCCAAGACCGTCACGGCCGCCCGGGTGTTCTTCGCCGCGGGCAGCGTCGGCACGAGCAAGCTGCTGGTCAGGCTGAAGGCCACCGGCGCGCTGCCGGGTCTGAACGACGAGGTCGGCCAGGGCTGGGGCGACAACGGCAACGTCATGTGCGGCCGGGCCAACCACCTGTGGGACCCGACCGGCAAGCTGCAGTCGGCCATCCCGTGCGCGGGCATCGACAACTGGACGGCCGGGGGCGCGTTCGCCGAGGTGGCGCCGCTGCCGACCGGGATCGAGACGTACGCCTCGTTCTACCTGTCGATCACCAACACCCCGCGCCGCGCGCAGTTCTCCTGGAACGCCGCGACCGGCAAGGTGGACCTGAGCTGGCAGACCGCCTGGAAGCAGACGTCCATCGACATGGCGAAAACGATCTTCGATAAGATCAACGCCAAGGAGGGGACGATCTACCGCACCGACCTGTTCGGCGTGTACAAGATCTGGGGCGACCACCTCACCTACCACCCGCTCGGCGGCGCGGTGCTCAACAGGGCCACCGACAACTACGGCCGCCTGACCGGGCACCCCGGCCTGTACGTCATCGACGGCTCGCTGATCCCGGGCAACACCACGGTGAACCCGTTCGTCACCATCACGGCGCTGGCCGAGCGGAACATCGAGAAGATCATCGCCACCGACCTTTAACGCAGGGTTTGCCGAAACGGCAACGGAGTTGGCGGGCCGCGGCACGGGCCGCGCATGATCCTGGTGACAGGCCAGGACTCATGTGCGTGGAGGAACGATGTCGCAGCTCACCCCGGTCGCCGAGGGCGTCCACCGCCTGGTGCCCTCCCCCGCCGGCCGGGTCCATCTCGTGGAGGCGGGGCAGGGGCCGCTGGTGTTGCTGGTGCACGGCTTCCCGGAGTCCTGGTACTCCTGGCGGCACCAGCTCCCGGCGCTGGCCGCCGCCGGGTACCGGGCGGTGGCGGTGGACGTGCGCGGCTACGGCCGCTCGTCCAAGCCGGCGGACGTGGCCGCGTACCGGATGACCGAGCTGGTCGAGGACGGCGTGGCGGTGGTGCGGGCGCTGGGCGAGCGGACGGCGGTGATCGTCGGCCACGACTGGGGCTCCTCGATCGCGGCCCACAGCGCCCTGCTGCGGCCGGACGTCTTCCGCGCGGTCGCCATGCTCAGCGTGCCGTACACGCCGCACGGCGGGCCGCGTCCCACCGAGACGTTCGCCGCCATGGGCGGGACGGACGAGTTCTACGTCAGCTACTTCCAGACGCCCGGCCGGGCCGAGGCCGAGATCGAGCCGGACGTCCGGGGCTGGCTGGCGGGCACGTACGCGGCCCTGTCCGCCGACACCAAGCCGGGCCCGGACGCGCCCCACCCGCTGTTCGTGGCCCCGGGCGGCAGGATGCGCGACCGGTTCCCGGCCGGCGGCCCGCTGCCCGGCTGGCTGAGCGAGACCGACCTCGACTTCTACGCCGCCGAGTTCGAGCGCACCGGCCTGACCGGCGCGCTGAACCGCTACCGCAACATGGACCGCGACTGGGAAGACCTCGCGCCCCACGACGGCGCGCCCATCGTCCAGCCCTCGCTGTTCGTCGGCGGCGCGCAGGACGACACGACCCAGTGGCTGTCCGGCGCGATCGACGCCTTCCCCACCACCCTGCCCGGCCTGGTCTCCTCCCGCCTCCTGGACGACTGCGGCCACTGGATCCAGCAGGAACGGCCCGACGAGGTCAACGCCATCCTCCTGGACTGGCTGACCCGGCTCTGACCCGCGGCGCCGCGGGCCCGCCCCGCGCGAGGCGGGCCCGCGGCGCCGGTCACAACACGGCTCCCGAGCCCTCGCGGGGCCGCCGGGCGGCCTTGGGCGCGGGCGGCTGGGGGGCCGGACGGCGGTCGTAGCGGGCCAGCTCGATGGCCGCAGGGCCGGCCACGAACGACGACGTCAGCGTGCCCACGACGATGCCGGTGACCAGCGCGATCGCGAAGTCACGCAGCGAGTCGCCGCCGAAGACGGCCAGCGCGACCAGCACGAACAGCGCGCCGAGCCCGGTGTTGACGGTCCGCGGCACGGTCTGCAGGATCGCCGTGTTCACCGCCTCGGCCAGCGGCGCGGTGCGGCGGGCGGCCCACAGCTCGCGCACCCGGTCGAACACCACCACCTTGTCGTTGACCGAGTAGCCGACCACGGTCAGCATCGCGGCGAGGAACACGCCGTCCACCGGCTTGCCGAGCCAGGCGAACAGCCCGATCACCACGGCCAGGTCCACCAGCAGCGCCAGCACGGTCGCCGTGCCGAACGTCCAGCGGAAGCGCACCGCCAGGTAGAGCAGCTGCGCCGCCACGGCCACGCCGAGCGCGATGACGGCGTTGCGGCGCAGCTCCTCGCCCAGCGTGGGGCCGATGAACTCGTCGCGCGCCTTGCTCACCTCGCCGCCCTGGCCCTCCAGCGCGGCCTGGATCCTGGCCGGGTCGAGCTGCCCCGCGCGCACGGTCACGCCGTCGGCGGCGGCCTGCACGACCGCGCCCGGATAGCCGGCCTCGCTCACGAGCCGCCGGGCGGTGTCGGCGTCGACCGGCCTGGAGGTGCCGAACTCCACGAGCCGGCCGCCGGTGAACTCGACCCCGAAGTCGAGGCCGCGGGTGAACAGCCCGGCCAGCGCCGCGACGACCAGGCCGCCCGCGACCGCCAGCCACAGTTTCCTGGCCTTCATGAGCTGGGGGTTCCGGCGGGCCAGCAACGTACGGACCGCGCCCGGTGAGCCGAGCCCCGACAGGCGCGGCCCGATCCGGCCGATGACGGCATGGGTGAGCACGCGGGTGATCAGCATGGCCGACACCAGCGAGGCCAGCACGCCGATCGCCAGCGTCACGCCGAACCCCTTGACCGGGCCGGAGGCCAGCCCGAACAGCAGCGCGGCGGCGATGAGCGTGGTGACGTTGGAGTCGGCGATGGCGCTCCAGGCGTTCTTGAACCCCCGGTTCAGGGCCGGGGCGAGCCCGCGGGCCGGGGCCAGGCCGTACTCCTCCCTGGCGCGTTCGAAGACGAGCACGTTGGCGTCGACCGCCATGCCGATGGCCAGCACGAACCCGGCCAGGCCGGGCAGCGTGAACGTCGCGCCCATCGCGACCAGCGCGGCGTAGGAGATCAGGCCGTAGCAGGTGAGCGCGATGGCGGCGAGCAGGCCGGACAGGCGGTAGATCACGACGATGAACAGGGCGGTCAGCACCAGCCCGGCGATCGCGGCCTTGACGCTGGCCTCGATGGCGTCGGCGCCCAGCGTGGGGCCGACCGTCCGCTGCTCGACCAGGTCGAGCGGCACGGGCAGCGCGCCGCCCTTGATCAGCACGGCCAGGTCGCGGGCCTCCTCGTGGGTGAAGGACCCGGTGATCTCGGTGTTGCCGCCAGGGATGCCGGCGCCGCACGGCACGGACGGGTCGAGCTGCGGCGAAGAGATGATCTTCTTGTCGAGCACGATGGCGACGCGCCGCTTCGGGTCGCCCGCCGGCTGGCAGGCGGCCTCGCCGGTCATCCGCTGCCAGGCGTCGGCGTCGCGGAAGTCGACCGTGACCGACCAGCCGGGGCCGCGCTGCGGGTCGCTGCGCTCGGTGGCGTCGCTGACGCCGTCGCCGCTGATCGCCGCCGGGCCGAGCGCGAGCGGGCTGCCGCTCTCGTCGGGCAGCGCGGTGGCGTCCCCGGCCTTGCCGGGGCCGGTGACCGGGTGGAAGGCGAGCTGGGCGGTGCGGCCGATGACCTCGGCCGCCTTGCTCGGGTCGAGCACGCCGGGCAGCTCGACGATGATCCGCTTCTCGCCGGAGCGGGCCAGCGTGGGATCGACGACCCCCAGCGCGTCCGCCCGGCGGCGGAGCACGTCGAGGGCGCGGTCGGTGGCCGAGGAGTCGGCCGTGACCGTCGGGGAGTCTCTGGCCTCGAAGACGAGCTGGGTACCGCCGCGCAGGTCGAGGCCGAGGCGTGGCGTGGCGGTGAGGGACAGGATGATCGAGGTCGCGATGACGGCGAACGCCGCCAGCGCGCGCCACATGGGCGCACGTGACATGAGGCCTCCACAGGCTCAGGTGTGCGGAAGAGGGATCTTCAGAGCACTGTGGAGGGAGGCGCGCGGGCCGCCGCCGCGCCGCCGGGGCGGTCGGCGGCGACACGGACGGCGGGCCGCCGTACGACGGCCGACCAGACGTGGAGCGACCGGGCCGGGGCCGCGGCGGGCAGCGCCTGCCCGCCGGGCCCGGCCTGGTCGTGCCCCGCCTGCCTGACCTGCGCGAGCGGAGGCGGCGGCGGGGTGGAGCCGAGCTGGGCGACGGCGAGCCGGTCGGCCGCCGCCTGGACCGCCGTGACCTGCTCGACGGCCTGCGTGACGGCCTGTGTGACGGCCGGGGCGGCGACCTGGGCGGCGACCTCGGCATGGCCCGTCGCGGGGAGCAGCCACGACAGGACGAGAAGCAGCGCGGCGGGCAGCCTGGTGCGCACCTCGCCTCCTTCCCGTCGTGGCCGTCGCCCCTACCGTAGCCCGCCGCCGGGCCGCTCAGGGCAGGGTGCGCAGGTACGCCGGGGGTTTGCGGACCTGAGTGGCCTGCTCGAAGGCGTATCCGAGGGCGATCAGGGACGGCTCGGAGAAGCGCCCGCCGAAGAACGTGACGCCGAGCGGCAGGACGTCCCTGGCGTACCCGGCCGGGACGGTGACCGCCGGGTAGCCGGAGATCGCCGAGGGGGCGGAGGAGGAGACGAAGCCGGTGAAGTCATCGCCCTTGGTCAGGTCGGTCAGCCAGGCGGCGTGGTTGGTGGGGGCGAGCAGCGCGTCCAGGCGGCCGGCGGCCATCGCCGAGTCGATCGCGCGGCGGGCCAGCGTGGTGGCCCGGTCGCGGAGGGCGCGGTAGGCGGGGTCGTCCAGGTCGCCGGTGGTGGCCTGGGCCTGCTCGAAGACCTCCTGGCCGAAGTACCGCAGCTCGGTCCCGGCGTGCCGGCGGTTGAAGTCGATCAGTCCGGCCAGGTCGGCGGGGTGCCGTCCGGGGGTGGCGGCCAGGTAGGCGTTCAGGTCGTGCTTGAACTCGGTCAGCAGCGCCGGGAACTCGGCCTCGCCGGCCTGGTCCACGCCCTCCAGCTCGACGTCCACCACGGTCGCCCCGCGGGCCTTGAGGGTGGCGACGGCGGCGTCCAGGGCGGCGCGCACCTCCTGGTTGTCGCCCGCGACCGAGCGCCACACGCCGACGCGGGCGCCGTTCAGCGCGCCGGGACGCAGGGCCTTGAGGTAGTCGCGGTCGCCGCCCGGGACGGTCGCGGGGTCGCGCGGGTCCGGCCCCTGGATGGCCGAGAGCACGGCGGCGGCGTCGGTGAGGTTCCTGGTGATCGGCCCCGCGGTGTCCTGCCGGGCCGAGATCGGCACCACGCCGGCCCGGCTGACCAGCCCGATCGTGGGCTTGATGCCGACCACGCCGTTGATCCCGGCCGGGCAGACGATCGAGCCGTCGGTCTCGGTGCCGATGGTGACGGCGGCCAGGGTGGCGGCGGCGGCGACCGCCGAGCCGCTGCTCGACCCGCAGGGGTTGCGGTCGAGGACGTAGGGGTTGTTGGTCTGCCCGCCGATCGCGCTCCACCCGCTGGAGGACGGGCTGGAGCGGAAGTTGGCCCATTCCGACAGGTTGGCCTTGCCCAGGATCACCGCGCCGGCCGCGCGCAGCCGCTGGACGATGAACGCCTCCGCGGCCGGCCGGGCGCCGAGCAGCGCCTGCGAGCCGGCGGTGGTGCGCAGCGGCGCGGCGGTGTCGATGTTGTCCTTGAGCAGGACCGGGACGCCTTCCAGCGGCCCGTGCGCGCCCCGGCGGCGACGCCGGTCGCTGCGCTCGGCCTCGGCCGGCGCGCCTGGGTTGATCTGGACGACCGCGTGCAGCAGCGGGTCCACCGCGCGGATGCGGTCGAGGTAGAAGCGGGTCAGCGTCACCGCGTCGAAGCGTCCGCGGTCCATGGCGCGTTGCAGGTCGAGCACGGTGGCGCGGTCGAGGTCCAGCCCGCGCAGGACGGTGCCGGCGGACGGCGGGGCCGCCTCGCGCGCGTGCGCGGGGACGGCCGCGGTTAACCCGGCGGCCAGCGCGAGCGCCAGAGCGGCGGCCGCCCGGCGTGCGGGCTTCAGGAGAGTCATGGCTGTCGAGCGTAGCCATGATGCTTTCCCGGGAAAATATTCCAATTCGTATATATCCGCCACCCTCGGTCCGGGCCGGTCCCCGCGGGCGCGGGGTCCGGGCCGGCGGCGGGGCGGGCCCTTCCTCCGCGCCCCCGGACCGGTGGCGGGGCGTCAGGGGCAGCCCGTGGCGGCGAAGGCCGTGAACTGGCTGACCTCGTTCCTGCTGAAGTTGTCGTCCGAGCCGATCACCAGCGTGCACTCCCCGGTGGCCAGGCGCGGCCCCCACGACATGGCCTCCAGGTTCTGCACCGGCGGCCGGAAGTCGCCCAGGTCGTAGACCAGCCGCTTGCTGACCGGCCGGTAGCCCGCGCTGAGGTCGTCCCGGTCGAGCACGTTGGTCGCGCCCGTCAGGTCGATCTCGTACAGCTTGACCTTGTAGTCGACGCCCTCGATCCAGGAGCGTTCCAGGGCCAGGTAGCGGTGGTCGTCGATGGGCAGGATCTCCGAGATCCCGCTGTCGGACTCCCCGGTGGGCGGCACCGGCGCGGCCGGGAGCGCGTCGAGCGGGTAGACGAACTGGCCGCGCGGGACGCCCCGCCGGTCCCACACGGTGAGCCGGGCGGGCGCGCCGTGCCGGACCGTGGGCGGCTCGCCGTCCTCGTACCGCGGGCCCTCGGTCATCGCCGTGATCCGGCGGGCGGTGACGGCCAGGCCCTCGAAACCGGCGTTGCGCCGCGGGCCGTGCTCGGTGGTGGTCAGGCGCAGGTTGCCGGGCAGGCGCAGGTCCCCCAGGTGACGGCCCTGAAGGTCGGCGGCGCGCACGCCGGAGGCGGCCAGCGGCAGGTCGGGGTGGCCGGCGTCGGGGCGGTCGCCCTCGTCGCCCCACAGCAGGCGGCCGGACCAGCGGTCGTACCTGACGGACTCGGGGTCGGCCGAGCCGGGCTTGCCGTAGCCGGGGTAGGGGGTGCCGTCCTGTCTGGTCAGCGTGGTGACGCCGGTCAGGCTGATGCCGGTGAACGCGCCCGAGTCCCGGTCGATGTCCAGGCGGGCGGTGTAGAAGCGGGCGGGACCGTAGCGCCAGCGGTCGTCGGAGATCAGGTACCAGGCGCCGGTGCGCGGGTCGCGGTCGATGCCCGACACCCCGCCGACGGTGGTGCCGTCGAACTGCATCAGGTACGGCAGCCGCTGCTCCCCCAGATAACGGGTGATGCGGACCTCCTCCCGCGGGGCCGCCCAAGCCGGCTGGGTGACGCTCATGGCGACCGCGCACGCGACCGCGAACCCCGTGATTCTTCGCATTCCGTCCCCTGTGTCGTTCTGGTTACGTGGAGTGACCGGGGGACATGAAATCGTGCCGCGCCCGCCGGGGCGACCGGGACACGCCGCCGCCCGCGCGTCTTTGCCTGGCGGGCCGTCTGTCGGGCCGTCTGTCGGGCCGTCTGTCGGGCCGTCTGTCGGGCCGTCTGTCGGGCCGTGGACAGGCCGGTGGCGCACGGGCCACCGTCCTGTCACCGCGGCGCGCGAGGCGGCGGAAACTGTCGGTGCCCGTCCGCACACTCAGCGCATGCCCGATGAGCCTCTGGAACTCGGTGAGATCACCGTCTCCGACTGGTACGCCCACAACGACAAGATGGCCGAGGTCGGCTTCCTGACCATCGCCAGGCGCCTGCCCTCGCTCGTGAGCCAGGCGATGCGCATGGCCTGGCGGGCCGGCCCCCGCGACACCGTGGCCACCATCGCGCTCAACCTCCTCGGCGGCCTGTTCACCGCCTTCGGCCTGCTGGCCACCACCGGCGTGCTGAGCGCCCTGTTCAGCGAGGGCCCGACCCCCGACCGGGTGCTGGCCGCCCTGCCCAGCCTCGTCCTGGTCGGCGCGGCCGCCGTGCTGCGCACGGTGGTGCAGGCCGGCGCGGGCTGGGCGCAGTCGCGCCTGACCCCGCAGATCTCCCGCCACACCGAGGAACGCCTCTACGGCCTGACCAGTCAGGTGGAGCTGGTCGCCTACGACGACCCGGAGTTCCACGACAGCCTCGAACGCGCCAACATCCGCGGCGTCAGCGTGGCGAGCGCGGTGGTCAGCTCGGCCATCAACGTCGTCACGGCGGCCGTCGGCATCGCGGCGGCGGCCGGCGTGCTGGGGGTGCTCCACCCGGTGCTGCTGCCGCTGCTGCTGCTGGCCGTGCTGCCCGACGCGTGGGCCACCGTGCGCGGCGCCCGCATGCGCTACTCGACGATGTACTCCCTCATCCCCGCCCGCCGCCGCAAGTGGATCATCGCCGAGCTGCTGGCCGACCGCGAGCCCGCCGCCGAGGTGCGCTCGTTCACCATGCGCGGCTTCCTGCTGCGCATGTACGACGCCGTCGCCAGGGCCGAGCAGGAGGTGCTGCTCACCCTGGCCAGACGCCAGACTTTGGCCGGCCTGGTCGGCGAGGCACTGGGTGGCCTCGGCACCGCCCTGGTCTACGTCGCGCTGGGCGTGCTGCTGGCCGTGGCGGCGATCCCGCTCGCGGTCGCGGGCACCGCGGTGCTGGCCATCAGGACCGGCCAGTCCTCGCTGGCCAACCTCCTGTACGCCACCAACCGCCTCTACGAGGACGGCCTCTATTTCACCGACTTCCTCCAGTTCTGCGCCGACGCCGAGCGGCGCGTGCCCGCCGCCCGCTCCGCGGCCGTGCCCGAGGGGTTCGAGCGCATCGTGGCCGACGACGTGACCTTCACCTACCCGGGCGCCGACCAGCCGGCGCTGCGCGGGGTGACAGTCGAGATCAAGCGCGGCGAGGTCATCGCGTTCGTGGGCGAGAACGGCTCAGGCAAGACCACCCTGGCCAAGATCCTGTCCGGCCTGTACGAGCCCGACACCGGCACCGTCTCCTGGGACGACGTCGACCTGGCCGACGTGTCCCCCGACGACCTGCGCCTGCGCACGGCCGTCATCGCCCAGGACCACACCCGCTGGCCGCTCACCGCCCGCTACAACATCACCATGGGCACCGACAAGGGCGAGCCCGCCCTGGTCGCGGCCGCCTCGGTCGCCGGGGCCGACGAGGTGGTCGCCGGCCTGCCGCACGGCTACCGCACGCTGCTCGACCGCCGCTTCAAGGACGGCTGCGAGCTGTCCGGCGGCCAGTGGCAGCGCATCGCGGTGGCCAGGGGCTTCCACCGCGACGCCGACCTGCTCATCTGCGACGAGCCCACGGCGGCCCTCGACGCCCGCGCCGAGCACGCCCTGTTCGAGCGCATCCGCGACCACTCCGAGGGCCGCACGGTGCTGCTCATCACCCACCGGCTGGCCAGCGTGCGCTACGCCGACCGGATCTACGTCCTCGACCACGGCAAGGTCACCGAGCAGGGCGACCATCAGGCGCTGATGGCGCTCAACGGCCTCTACGCCGAGCTCTACACCCTCCAGGCCGCCGCCTACCGCTGACCCTGCCGGACGCCGGACCTACGGGGCTTGCGCTTGGCCACCGGCAGGGTGCGGCGTCCGTGGTACCGGGGGACGGCAACCGGCCGCACGCCGGCGGAGTGGGTCTTCTCGTCGGGGAAGACCCACTTCCGTAGCGCCCAGAAGCGGAACACCATGGCGACCAGCGTGCCGACGAGCTGCGCGCTCACGAAGTCGGCGATCTCCTGGGCGGCCACGCTCACGTCGGGGACCTCCAGGCGGAACACGTACCGGGAGATCCACAGCGGCGCCGAGCTGAGCACCAGGCCGATGCCGCTGACCAGGAAGAACAGCCCCGCCTCGTGGCGGCGCTCGCGACCGCCCCTGAGCCGGAACGACCACTCGCGGTTGAGCACGTAGGACACGATCGTCGCCACGAGCACCGCAATGATCTTCGCGGTCACCGGCTTCGGTTCCAGGACGGTCAGCTTCAGCCCGTAGAACACCGCGTTGTCCACCACGAACGTCGCCCCGCCGACCACCGCGAACTTCAGCAGTTCACGGTGCCTCAGCACGAGCGCCTGCAGCGGCGCCGGTAATCTCGCGAGTACTGCTTCTGCGATTCGGAGCACTCTCGATCTTCTCATCCGTCCGGACCGCGAAGGACGGGCGTTCTGACACGGCGGCCTTCCCATTCTGACCGGGCGTTGCAAGGCGGGCCTCCCGATGGTGCACTCAAGGGCGTTGGTTCCGACCTGTGTTCAGGCCGCCAGCGGGAGCGAGGGCCGGCGGCGGACCTCGAAGGGAGAACCGTGAGACGATTACGTCCCCTACTGCCGTTCCTGCTCGCCGCCCTGGCCGTCCTGGTCGCGGCCTGCGGCGGGGCCGCGCCCGGCGGCCCGCGGACGGCCGGTTCCGGCGCGCCGCCGGAGAAGATCAGGATCGGCGTCATCCCGATCCCCGACAGCGCGCTGGTCTACCTGGCCCGCGACCGCGGCTACTTCGCGGCCGAGGGGTTGTCGGCCGAGCCGGTGACCGTGCAGGGCGGCGGCCCGGCGATCGACCGGATGAAGGGCGGCGCCCTGGAGTTCGGGCTGGTCAACTACGTGACGGCGTTCCTGTACCAGCGGCGCGAACCGGGGCGGCTGAAGCTGGTCGCCGACGCCTACCACGCCGCGCCGGGCGCGTTCCAGCTCTTCGTGGCGCCCGGCAGCCCCATCAGAAACGCGCGCGACCTGCGGCGCTCCGGCGGCGCGAAGAAGAGCGTCGCGGTGGCCACGCTGCGCTCGGTCGGCACGCTGAGCGCCGAGACCGTGCTCGCCGCGGCCGGGGTGCCCGCGGACGACGTCGCGTTCAAGGAGATCCCGCTGCCCAACATGCCGGCCGCGCTGGCCGCGCACGCGGTGGACGTGGCGTGGATGACCGAGCCGTTCATCACCGCCTACCGCCGGCAGGGCGGCCGGTCGCTGGGCGACGCCATGGCGAACGTCCCCGCCGGGTGGCCGATCGCGGGGTGGGCCACGACCGCCGCGTACGCGGCCGCGCACCCCCGGGCGGTCGCCGGGTTCCAGCGGGCCATGGCGCACGCCCAGCTCGACGCCCGGGACCGCAGGCTGGTCACCGGGGTGCTGGGCACGTACACGAAGATCCCGCGTGAGGTGCTGCCGACGATCACGCTCGGCTCGTTCCCCGCCGCGCTGGAGCCCGAAGGGCTGCAGTCGGTGGTGGACACCATGGTGAGGTTCCGTTACCTGCCCGCGCCGCTGCGGGTGGAGAGCATGATCGTCCGTCCGGCCTGGGAGTCGGGGAAGGGGAACCCATGAGCGAGACGCCGGAGCGGGCGCGGGTGCTGCGCCTGATCGACGACTTCATCCTGTACGCCGCCGTCCGGGCCGCCCTGCGGCTGTCGGTCTTCGACCTGCTGGCGGCCGGGCCGTGCGCCGTGCACGAGCTGGCCGACGAGATCTCCGCGGGCGGCGCCGGCCGTCCCGACGAGATGCTGCTCGGCCGCCTGCTGCGGGCGCTGGAGCACCTGCGGCTGGTCGAGCGGGACGCCCGCGGCCGCTACCTGCTCACCGGCGAGGGCGACCTGCTCACCAGCGGCCGGGACGACTCGCTGGCCCCCGCCGCGCTGATGTGGGGCGAGGAGCTGTGGCGCGACTCGGCCGACCTGCTGCACCGGACGATCATCGGGGGCGCGCCCGCCGCGCTGGAGCTGCACCAGGTGGACTCCCCCTACGCCTGGCTGGGCGCCCGGCCCGCGGCCGGCGCCCTGTTCAACGAGTTCATGGCCACCCGCAGCGTCACCGTGGCCCGCGCGCTCGCCGAGCAGGACGTGACCGGCGTGGACACGGTCGCCGACATCGGCGGCGGCACCGGCATCGTCCTGGCCACGATCCTGGCGGCCCGTCCGCGGCTGCGCGGCGTGCTGTTCGAGCTGCCCGAGGTGGCCGCGCAGGCCCGCCGTCACCTGGACGGGCGGGCGGGCATCACGGTGGCCGAGGGCGACATGTTCACCGACCCGCTGCCCCGGGCGGGCCTCTACCTGCTGGGCAACATCCTGCACAACTATCCCGACGAGCAGGCCGCCAAGCTGCTGGCGCGGCTGGCGTCCCTGATGGACGGCCGCGCCGAGTTGTGGATCGTGGACGCCGTCCTCGACGACGACCCGCACCGCTCGCCCACGTCGGCGGTCGCGCTGGACATGAAGATGCTCACGTTGTTCAGTGGCGGCCAGGAACGCACGCTGACCGAGGTCGAGAGCCTGCTGGGGGCGGCGGGGCTGCACGTCGCCCGCACCGAGCCGCTGCCCCACGGGCTGCACCTGGTGGTGGCCAGGCAGCGCCCGGCTCCGGCGTGAGGCCCCGGCCGCCGCGCACCCGCGGCGGCCGTCGGCGAGACTGGCGGCCACGGGCGTCGGCCCGGGCCGCTCGGCGACAGTGATCTTGGGCTTTCCGCCACTTCGCGGCTTCTGGAAGTATTCGATCATGGAAGAAGGGAGACGCGAAGTGGCAGAGGCCAACGCGGGCGTACGACGATTACTTGCGGACTCCGGGGAGCCGCGCGGGTGGGTGCCGCTCCGGGCGGATCTCGTCACCGCGCTGCTGGGGGTCTGGTTCGGCGTCGGGTTGATGATCGACGCCTGGGCGCACACCAACCGCAGCGACCTGGAGACGTTCTTCACGCCGTGGCACGCGGCGTTCTACTCCGGGTTCGCGGCGGTGTCCGGCTGGATCATCTGGCAGGTGTTCCGCAACGTGCGGCTCGGCCGGCAGGGGGTCGCGGCCGTTCCCCAGGGTTATCTGGCCGGGCTGGTCGCCATCCCGGCGTTCGCGCTCTTCGGGCTGGCCGACATGACCTGGCACACCGTGCTCGGCATCGAGACGAGCGTCGACATCCTGTTCAGCCCCTCGCACCTGGGGCTGATCGTGACCATGCTGCTCATCATCACCACGCCGCTGCGCTCGGCCTGGAACGCCCCCGACGTCGGCGTCCGGCCCTCGCTCGGGCGGCTGTTCCCGGCGCTGGCCGGGCTCGCGTTCGCGGCCACGCTGGTGTCGCTGTTCCTGTCGTACGGCGACGCCCTGCAGTACCGATCCGCGCGCGTCGTCGAGGCGTTCTCCAGCGTGGACGGGCCCGGCGCCGAGCATCTGGCCACCTCCATGGTCATCAGCAACGTCGTCCTGCTGGCCCCGGTGCTGCTGGTGGCCCGGCGCTGGAACCTGCCGTTCGGCGCGGTGACCGTCATGTACACGATCGCCGTCCTGATGCCCGGCGCGCAGACGGCGTTCGAGAACGCGCCGACCCTGCTCACGTTCGTCGCCGCGGGCCTGGCGAGCGACGTGCTGATCCGCCTGCTGCGCCCGTCCGGCGCGCGGCGGGGCGCCTACTGGGCCTTCGCCGGGCTGTCGGCCTTCGTCACCTGGTCGCTCTACATCGGGGTCGCCTCGGCGGCCGTGGGCACGCTGCCCGCGGTGCCCGAGCTGTGGACCGGCGCGCCGGTGGTGGCCGGGCTGATCGGCCTGGCGCTCGGGGCGCTGTTCCTGCCGAACGCGCTCCCCGCGGACGCGGCCGACGCCGGACGGGCATGATCCGGCCGCTCCGGGTCCTGTGTCTCGTCGCCGTACTCCTGCTCGCGGGCGCCGCCCCGGCCGCGGCCCACAACGTCACGGCCGGCGCGGACCTGCGCTTCGCCCAGACCATCGCCGGCGCCGAGCTCACGGTCGTGATCAAGGGCACGTCGCGGGTGCCCGGGCCGCTGCTGATCGGCGTGATCGCCTACGAGCCGGCGACCGGGCCGCCGATCGGCCTGGAGGTGCGCTCGGTCGAGGACGGCCGCAGGGCGACGGCCACCGCGCAGCCGTCCGCCACTCCCCGGTACGTCAAGATCACGGTCGAGCGCACCGGGCCGCACGAGCTCAGGCTGACGGCGGGCGACGAGGTCGCCGTGCTGCCGTTCCGCGTCCTGGTGGACCGCGGCTCCGCCGGCGAGTTCCTGATCTACGGCGGCCTGCTGGTGGCCGGGCTGCTGCTGGTGGGCGGCCTGCTCACCGGCGCGCTGTCGCGCAGGACGCCGGCGATGCTGCTGGCCGGTGGCGCGGCGGCCGCGGTGACGGTGGCCGCGATGGTCGTGGTGTTCGAGCCCGCGTTGCCGCCCCCGCCGCCGGACGGCGCCGCCCCGGCGGTGAACACGACGGCTCTCGGACGGCCCTTCGCGCAGGGACGGGTGACGACCGTCCCGGCCCGTCCGGCGGCCGGCGCGGAGTTCACGCTGCGCCTCGACCTCACCGACGGCTCGACCGGGCATCCGGTGGACGACCTCGTCCTGCACCACGAGGCGCTCGCCCACCTGGTGGTCACCAGCGAGGACGGCGCCTGGTTCCGGCACCTGCACCCGCTGCGCACCGCGCCCGGACGGCTGGAGGTCCGGCTGCGCGCCGACCGGCCTGGCCGGTTCCTGGCCTACGCGGAGCTGGAACGCGAGGACTCCGGCGGCCAGCTGCTCGGCGGCGAGTTCCGGGTCGCCGGGCCCGCGGTGGCCGCTCCGCCGTCGGCGCCGCCCGCGGCGGGGGGCACGCCGGTGGTGCGGCCGTCCGTGCCGGTCGCGGGGCGTCCGGCGGCGATCGAGGTGGCTCTAGGGGTCACGCCGCGGCAGTGGCTGGGCATGTCGGGGCATCTGATCGTGCGCAGCCAGGACGGCGCGTTCCTCGGCCACGTGCACGAGATGGGCGCCCCCGCGCCCCGGCTGCGCTTCACGTTCAGCTTCCCGGCGCCGGGCCGCTACCTGGCCTGGGCGCAGTACGCGGCCGCCGATCGGATCGTGACCGTGCCCTTCACCGTCGAGGTCGCGGAGGCCCTCGGATGAGGCGGATCCTGGCCGTCGCCGCCCTGCTCGCGGCGGCCATGGCGGTGTTCCTGTACGTGCGCGGCCCGGCGCCCGGCCCGCTCACCCTCACCAGCACCGGCGAACGGTACGCCGTCACCGTCGTGGTCCCGAGGCCGACGACGGGCCGCGTCACGGCCGAGGTGCGGGTGACCTCCGGCGACCCGCACACGGTGGCGCTGTCCACGGTGATGCCCGGCATGGGCCACGCCACCCCCGAGATCGTCGCCGACCCGCGGCAGCCGGGCCGTTACGTGGCCGAGGGCGAGTTGTTCCCGATGGCCGGGGTGTGGGAGCTGTCGGTCCGGCTGAGCGGCCCGGCGGGAGAGGAGGTGCTGGTGGTGAAGGCGCCGATCACGGGATAGGCAGCCGCTCTTGACGGATGAAATGAACGATCTTTTAATTCGTCCATGGGACGGATCGCCGGCGTCACCGCCGCCGAGACGCGGGAACGCCTGCTGCGCGCCGCCGCGGACGTCTTCGCCAGGCGCGGCTACGACGGCACGCGCGTCGCCGACATCGCCGCCGCCGCCGGGGTAAGCAACGGCGCCCTGTACGCCCACTTCGGCTCCAAGGCCGGCCTGCTCGTGGCAGCGCTGGGCGCGCACGGGCGGCGGCTGATGGACGGCCTGTTCGCCGACGGCCCCGACCGGCCGGTCGCCGACCTGCTCGTCGCCGTCGGCCGCCGGCTCCCCCGCCCCCTGGACGCCGGCGGCGACCTCGTCGTCGAGGCGCTGGCCGCCGCCCGCCGCGACGAGGACGTGGCCCTGCCCATGCGCGACTACGTCGGCGAGCGCGCCCACTGGCTGGCCGGCCTGGTCCGCGCCGGCCAGGACGGCGGCGAGCTGGACCACGCGCTGTCACCGGAGGCGATCGCCCATTTCTGCCTCCTGCTCGCGATGGGCAGCGCGCTCATCGCCCCCGACCCCCACCAGGTGGACGAGGAGGAGTGGGCCAGGCTGCTCATCCGCGTCGTCGCCGCCCTCTCCCCCGCCCCACCGCCCGAAGGAACGCCGTGAGAGTACAGATCGACCCCGAGCGCTGCCAGGGACATGGCCGCTGCTACGACCTCGCCCCCGACCTGTTCGGCGAGGACGACGAAGGTTACGGAACGGTCCTCGGCGACGGCCAGGCGCCGCCCGGCCAGGAGCGCACCGCGCGGCTGGCCGTCTCCAACTGCCCGGAGCGGGCCATCGACCTGCTCGGGGAGGCGTGACATGAGCGTGGACGAGCGGTTCGTCAAGAACTTCGCAGAGCCCGGCGACGACGAGGTCGTCGGCACCCGCAGCGAGATCGTCACCGGCCCGGTCTCGGACTGGGCCACCGACTTCTCCCACCTGGAGCCGGAGTGGGCCGCCGACCCGTACCCCATCCAGGACGACCTGCGGCAACGTTGCCCGATCGCGCACACCGACCGGTTCGGCGGCGGCTGGCTGCCCACCCGCTACGAGGACGTCGCGGCCGTCGCCTACGACACCGAGCGGTTCTCCTCACGCTCGATCATCATGAGCAACTTCCGGCCGCCGCGGGAGAGCGCGCCGGTGGGCGGCACGCCGCCGATCTCGTCCGACCCGCCCTTCCACCACGACGCCCGCAAGCTGCTGCTGCCGGCCTTCACCAAGACGGCGGTCGCCAGGCGGGAGGAGTCGACGCGGGCGTTGTGCCACGAGCTGATCGACGGCCTGGAGGGCCAGGACGTCGTGGACGCCGCCCGCGACTACGCCCAGCACATCCCGATGCGGGTGATCGCCGACATGCTGGGCTTCCCGCCCGAGGACGGCCCGCGCTTCCGCGAGTTCATCGAGAACGCCCTGGAAGGCGTCAACCTGCCGCCCGAGCAGCGGACCGCCAACATGGGACGGCTCTTCGACTACCTGCTGGACCAGATCCGCGACCACGTGGAGCACCCGCGCGACGACCTCACGACGTACCTCGTCGAGGCCGAGCTGTACGGCCACAAGCTGGAGGCCGGGCACGTGGCGGGCACGATCGCGCTGCTGCTCATCGCCGGCATCGACACGACCTGGAGTGCGATCGGCGCGTCCCTGTGGCACCTGGCCAGGACGCCCGCCGACCGCGAACGCCTGGTCGCCGAACCCGCCCTGCTGCCCACCGCCATGGAGGAGTTCCTGCGCGCCTACGCCCCCGTCACCATGGCCCGCCTCGTCAAGGACGACATGCACTGGAACGGCGTCGACATGAAGGCCGACGACTGGGTCCTGCTCTCCTTCCCCGCCGCCAACCGCGACCCCGCCCACTTCGACCACCCCGCCGACGTCCGCATCGACCGCGAGGTCAACCGCCACGCCGCCTTCGGACTCGGCATCCACCGCTGCGTCGGCTCCCACCTGGCCCGCATGGAACTGCGCACCGCCCTCGACGTCTGGCTCCAGCGCATCCCCACCTTCACCCTCGCCGACCCCGACGCCGTCACCTGGGCGACGGGCCAGGTCCGCGGCCCCCGCACCCTGCCCCTGCGCATCGGCTGACCCTCGCCCCTCCCCCTTGGCCGATCATGCCGCTTCGGCCGTCACCAGGAACAGCAGGGCCGAGGCCAGGAAGGGGCGGGAGCGCAGGTCGTCGAACCACTCCTCGGCGCCGGGTTCGAGATATCCGGCGCCGACGGCCCTGACCAGGTTGCGGCGCAGGCCGAGGACCTGGTCGGCGGTGGCCAGGTCGCGGAAGACCGGCGCGACCGTCACCACCGACCGCACCGCGAGGCCGGCCTCCTCGCACAGCCGGACCAGGCTGCGGCCCAGCGTGCCGTGCCGGACCATCTCGGTGGAGATGAACCGGGCCAGCGTCCGGCCGACGTCCGGGCGCGGGGAGTCGACGAGCATGCCCTCCCAGTCGGGCTCGGCCATGACGATCCGCGCCCCTGGACGCGCCACCCGGCGGAACTCCGCCAGCACC
This sequence comes from Nonomuraea sp. NPDC049624, assembly GCF_040675255.1. Lineage (NCBI taxonomy): Bacteria > Bacillati > Actinomycetota > Actinomycetes > Streptosporangiales > Streptosporangiaceae > Nonomuraea > Nonomuraea sp. NPDC049624. The sequence continues at coordinate 477,818 of NZ_JBFAOR010000009.1, forward strand.
CGCGCCGGGTCGTCCACGTGTTGCAGCACCCGGTCGGTACGGGCCCGGTCGATGCTCCGGTCCGCGACCGGCAGCTCGTGCACGTCCCCGGGACGCACCTCGACCTGGGGCCGTCCGGCCAGCCGGGCGCCCGCTTCGGCGACCATCGCCGGGTCGCGGTCGAGGCCGATCACCCGTCCGGTGGGGGTGACGGTGTCGGCCATGGCCGCGAGGTCGGTGCCGGGGCCGCAGCCGAGGTCGAGCACGGTGTGCCCGGGACACCAGGTGAAGGTTCCGTGCAGCCGAGCTCGCGGCCGCGCGACGCAGCCGGGAGCTTGCGGGCGCTGACCGAGTGCCCGGCCGGGCGCGGGCGGAGGGCCCGGCCGGGCGCGGGTGGAGGGCGTCACGTGCGGCGGAGGCGCCACAGGGAGGTGATCTCGGCGGTGCGGGCGGCGTGCAGGGGGTCGGTCCGGTCGGAGGCGCGCGGGTGGCGTGGCCGGATCCGGAGCCGGCCCACGACCCGCAGGCCCGCGTTCGCGAAGGCGGACAGCAGTTCGGCCCGGGTCCGTAACCCCAGCCGTTCGGCCAGGTCCGACAGGATCAGCCAGCCCTCGCCCTCCGGTTCGAGATGCTCGCCCAGGCCGTCGAGGAAGGCGCGGAGCATGCGGCTCCCGGGGTCGTAGACCGCGTGGTCGAGGGGCGAGGCGGGCTCGGCCGGCAGCCAGGGCGGGTTGCAGACGACGAGCGGCGCGCGTCCGGGCGGGAAGAGGTCGGCCTCCAGGACGTCGACCCGGCCGGACAGCCCCAGCCGTCGCAGGTTGTCGCGGGCGCAGGCCACGGCGCGCGGGTCCCGGTCGGTGGCCACGACGCGCTCGACGCCTCTGCGGGCGAGGACCGCGGCGAGCACGCCGGTCCCGGTGCCGACGTCGAACGCCCCGGCGCGCGAGACCAGCGGGGCCGCGGCCACCAGGTCGACGTACTCGCCGCGCACCGGCGAGAAGACGCCGTAATGGGGATGGATGCGGTCGTTCAGGGAGGGCACCTCGACGCCTCGCCTGCGCCACTCGTACGCCCCGACGATGCCCAGCAGCTCCCGCAGCGAGGTCACCGAAGCCTCCGTCGCGGGCCCGTAGACCTGCGCGCACGCGCTCCGCACGTCGGGGGCGCGCCGCAGGGGGACGCTGTGGTCCGGGTCGAGCGGCACCAGCAACCGGCCCAGCGTGACGGCCCGCTGGGAGCGAGCCTGCCGGTACTGGTGAAAGGCCCGCGCGGGCGACGACGCAGGCGCGGGGGTGGGTAGGCGGTGGTCGGCGCGGCGGGTCATGGCGCGCAGCAGGCGGCGGGCGGCGTGGAAGTCGCCGCGCCACAGCAGCGCGGTGCCCTCGCAGGCCAGCCGGTACGCCGTGGCCGCGGCCAGGCGCTCGTCGGCGATCACCACGCGGGCGGGCGGCGGCGAGCCGTTCTCCGAACGCCAGCGGGCCGAGCGGGCCTCGCCGTCTTCGGTCCAGCGGATCTCGAGCACTCGGGCTCCTCATGATCGAACCAGTGATGGCCATGAGAAGCACTTCGACGTGGAGAGGGTCAGCCTGTGGCGGCCTCCCGCGAGGAAGTGCGCGCCGGGGCGTCGCCGAGAACCATGCCGGGCGGTGGGAACGACATGATCAACCTCCTCGCGCTGCTGGGAACCCCTTCATCCTAGCTTCACGGACGGACGTCGAGCGCTGTCAGGTTCCTCCTGACCGCGTTTCAAGGACAGATCGGGTCGAGCCGGAATACGGTGGGCCGTTGACCATCGGCCAACGCCAGCAAGCCCTACGGAGTCTCTCCATGCGTACCGCAGCGGCAGTCCTCTCCTTCGTGCTCGCCCTCGCCCTTCTCCCCGCCCAGCCGGTGACGGCCACTGCCACGGCCACTGTTGCGGCCAGGGCGGCCGCCTCGCCGCTGCCGGGCGGCAAGTCCACGTTCGTCGTCTCGCAGGGCCATCTCCAGGCCGCCTCCCGGCAGAACTGGGTGCGCCTGGGCACCTACCGCTTCGCCGCGAACGGCACGGTGAGCGCCGCCCTGTACCTGTGGTGGCAGCGTTTCCCCAAGGCCAGGCAGCGCACCGGCACCGTGCCCGACCCGAGCTGCACCACCAGGGCCGGCGGCGTCTCGTCGCGGCCGCGCGGCTGCGAGGTGCTGACCGCGGGCGGGTACACGGGTGGCCCGAGCGAGACCCGTACGGGGACGTACACGCTGGCGGGCAACGTGCTCACGATCCGGTGGAAGATCGCCCAGACCTGGACCGAGCAGTGGTACGTGCGCACCTCGCCCGACGGCAGGCTGGCCCGTCTCGACCTCAAGGGCAGCAGCCTGGCCACGCACGGCTACGGCTACGGCAGCAACGCCGCGATCGGCACCCGGCGCGCGATGAGCTCGGTGCGGGCCTTCCCCGGCTCGCTCAGGCAGGACCTGACGAGCTGGGCGAGCGGCACGCTGGTCAACTCGGCGAACCAGCCGTTCGGCCACTCCTCCTTCCGCGCCTGCAAGTCGACCACCTCGTGCCTGACCTACCTGCAGCCGTCCTCGCGGGGGGCGTGCCAGAAGTCGGGCGGCTGCCCCAAGTACGGCGGCGGCACGAAGGCCAATGTCAGCTCCATCCAGTACTACCTGACGACGATCTCCAAGTCCGACCGGCGTGACACGCTGTGGCACTGGTGCACGTGCCTGGCGATGGAGCGCGGCGAGTTCTGCTACACGGGCAACTCGCACGTCAAGCCGCTGATGCAGATCATCGACGACACGGGGGCCTTCCGCGGCTGGGTCGGGGTGGAGGCGTCGTTCTCGACCGGTTCGCGGGCGACGGACATGCTGGCGGTGCTGCGCATCTCCGACTTCCGCTGACAGCAGGGGCCAGAAACCGGGGTCAGGAGCCGGAGCGCAGGTCCTCGGCGGCCTCTTGGTAGGCGCGGGCGGCCCGGTCGAAGTAGTCGTAGAGCACGTCGAGGTGCTCGGCCGGGTAGTCAGCGAGGATGTCGCCGATCTTCTGCCGGACGGGGGCCATGACCGCGTCGAGCTGGGCGGGCCTGCCGACCGGCTCGACGATCACCTTGCGGCGGTCGTCGGGGGCGGGCACGCGGCGGACGTACCCGGCCTGCTCCAGCCGGTCGATCAGCCGGGTGGTCGGGCCGGTGGTCAGGCCGGTGCGGACGCCGAGCTCGCCGGGGGTCATCGGGCCGGCCAGTTCGAGGATGTTCAGGGCGTACAGGTCGGTGGCGCCCAGGCCGCAGGCTTTGGCGCCGGCGTGGCCGTGCAGCATGACCGCGCTCAGGTAGCGGCGGTAGCGCCGGCCGGCGTCCGACGGGTCGGGGGTGTTCGGCACGCGGTCCTCACTTCCTGTCCTCCTTCTTGGGGAAGATAAATCCTCCAAGAAGTAACTTCTTCTGCGAAGTTACCACGCGGGAGACGCGCAGGCGTCCCAGCGCGAGCAGGAGGAGGGTCGTGAGCACCACGGCGGTCAGCAGGACGGCCAGGTTCAGCGGGGTGCGCAGGAAGCCCAGCGCCACGATCAGCGTGGTCGCGCCGCCGGGCGGATGGGAGCTGTCGGTGGCCAGCATGCCCAGCGTCGTGCAGGACAACGCGATCACGACGGCGAGCACCCGGCGCCCGTCGATGTGCCCCAGGTCGGGCGCGGTACGCGTCAGCCCGGTGAGGGTGAGGGCCAGGTAGCCCCCGGCGGCGCTGATGGCGTGCCCGGCGACGGTACGGCGGGGAGCGGCGGCCGGCGCCCCCGGCGCGGTGAGCACCAGGTAGATCGTCGGCCCCAGGGACGGGAAGACGAACGGCTGGTGGGCCAGCCAGGCGACCAGGGCGGGCACGCTGATGCACACCGCGGCCCGCGCGGCGACCGCGCACGCCGTGGCGACCCGCGCCCTGACCGCCCGCCGCTCCCGGGCCTGGCCGCCGGCCGCCCCCTCCGCGCCTTCCGTTCCTTCCGTTCCTTCCGCGGCGGCTTCGGCGCTCATCGGGGCAGCGCGCCACCGCGGGAGCGGTAGACGATGTACGGCCTGGCCAGGTAGGCGACGGGCGCGGCGAAGGCGTGGACCAGGCGGCTGAACGGCCACAGCGCGAACAGGGCCAGGCCGAGCAGCGTGTGCGCCTGGAACACGAACGGCGCCGAGGCCATGGCGTCGACGTCCGGCTCCAGTTCGAGCAGGCTGCGGAACCACACCGACACGCCGAGCCGGTAGTCGTAGTGGCCGGACGGCCCGAGCAGCGTGGCGACCAGCCCGGCGAGCAGCACGGTGGCCAGCACCGGGTACAGGACGCGGTCGGAGCGGCCGGAGGCCCGGCGCACGGCCCGTACGCGCAGCCGCCGCCACAGCAGCACGCCGAGCCCGATCACGGTGGCCAGCCCGGCCAGCCCGCCGACGACCAGCGCGTTGAGCCGGTACATGGGCTCGCTCACGTGCACCGCCTCGGTGAACCGCTCCGGGACGAGCAGGCCGACGAGGTGACCGGCGATCACGAACAGCAGCCCGAAGTGGAACAGCGGCCCGCCCACCCGCAGCAGGCGGCTCTCGTGGAGCTGGCTGGAGCGGGTGGTCAGCCCGAACCGGTCGTAGCGGTGACGCCAGACGGCCCCGGCGACGAACAACACCAGGACGACGTACGGCAGAACGCCCCACAGGGCGATGTCGAGATGCCTCATCGGCGGACTCCTCCGGGAACCTCAGGCAGGACGGTGAGGCCGACGCGTTCGGCGGGCGGGCCGAGCGCCGTCCGCTCGTCCACGACCCGGCGGTCGGCGGACGTGGCGCGCGGCAGCGTCAGCCGCACGGCCTCCACGACGGCGGCGTAGCGGCTGCGGCGGGCGGTCAGGCCGGCGTGCAGCAGGTCGAGGCCGGGCCGGTGGTCGCGCAACAGCCGGATGCCGGGCCCCGGCACGCGGGCGGCGAACTCCAGCATCACCGGCAGGAAGTCGGGCAGCTCGCCGGCGCCGGGCCGCCAGCCGTGCGCGCGGTAGAGCGTCTTGAGCTCCAGCAGGGACTCGCCGCGCCGGCGGGTGTCGCCGTCGCCGTAGTAGGTCATGTGGAGCGTGCGCCGGCCGCTGCGGTCGAACGTGGACACGTACGCGGCGCCGGCGTCGAGCGCGGGCAGGGCCGCCGCCTCGGCGCAGAAGCCGCGCAGGCGCTCGGCGGCGGCGCCGCCCGTCACGCCGAGGGCGTCGCGGACCAGGCCGAGGCGGGCGGTCCAGTCGTCGCCCGGGTAGCTCAGGAGCAGGGAGGCGGCCTGGTGGATCAGGCGGGCGTCGTAGCGGTTCACTCGGCCGCCTCGTCCCTGGGCGGGAACAGGCCGTCAGGGGCGCCCTTGCCGTCCCAGTCGAGCAGGTTGACCCGGCCGCGCAGCCGGTCGTCCCTGGTGACGGGGGCGCTGTGGAAGCTCTCGGCGAGCATGCCGGGGCCGCCGGGGGCGTCCAGGCTGCAGCCGGCGTGCCCGGCGGGATCGGCGGGGTCGGTGTGATCGGAGGTGACGTAGGCGGTGGGGATGACGTACCGCTCGTCGTACTTGGCGAGGGCGAGCAGGCGGTACATGCTCTCCAGGTCGGCGGCCCGCAGGCCGGTCCCGGCGGCGATGCCCGGGTCCGGCTCGTCGCCGAGGTTGCGGGCCCGCATGTGGGCGCGCATGGCGGCCAGGCGGTGCAGCGCGGCCTCCACCGGCGCCGGGTCGCCCGCGGTGAACAGCTCGGCGAGGTAGCCGACCGGGATGCGCAGCGAGTCGATGGCGCCGAACAGGTTGCCCGCGTCCTCGCCGTCGTGCCCGGTCTCGGCCAGCGCGTCGACGATGGGCGACAGCGGCGGGACGTACCAGACCATGGGCATGGTGCGGTACTCCGGATGCAGCGGCAGCGCGATGCGGAACTCGGTGATGAGCCGGTGGACGGGCGAGCGGCGGGCCGCCTCCAGCCAGTCGTGCGGGATGCCCGCCGCCTCGGCGGCGGCGACCACCTCGGGGTCGGCGGGGTCGAGGAAGCAGTCGAGCTGCGCCGGGTACAGGTCGCGCTCGTCCGGGACGGCGGCGGCCGCGCCGATGCGGTCGGCGTCGTAGAGCATGACCCCGAGGTAGCGCAGGCGGCCGACGCACGTCTCGGAGCAGACCGTCGGCTCCCCCGCCTCGATGCGCGGGTAGCAGAACGTGCACTTCTCGGCCTTGCCGGTCTGGTGGTTGAAGTACACCTTCTTGTACGGGCAGCCGGACACGCACATGCGCCACCCCCGGCACCGGTCCTGGTCGACCAGCACGATGCCGTCCTCCATGCGCTTGTACATCGCCCCCGACGGGCAGGCGGCCACGCACGACGGGTTGAGGCAGTGCTCGCAGATGCGCGGCAGGTGGAACATGAACGCCCGCTCGTAGTCCAGGCGCACGGTGTCGCTCACCTTGCGCAGGACGACGTCGGCCGACAGCTGCTCCGGGCCGCCGCCCAGGTCGTCGTCCCAGTTCGGGCCCCAGGTGACGGCGGTCGGCCGCCCGTCGATGAGCGAGCGGGGCGGCGCGGTCGGCACGTCGTCGCCGAGCGGCGCGCTGGTGAGGTTGTCGTAGTCGTAGGTCCACGGCTCGTAGTAGTCGTCCAGGCCGGGGAACTCGGGGTTGGCGAAGAGCGTGGCCAGGCGGCGCAGCCGGCCGCCGGCGCGGGGGACCAGACGGCCGTGGCGCAGCCGCCAGCCGCCCCGCCAGCGCTCCTGGTCCTGCCAGCCCCGCGGGTAGCCCTGGCCGGGGCGGGTCTCGACGTTGTTGAACCAGGCGTACTCGGTGCCCGGCCGGTTGGTCCACGTCTGCTTGCAGGTCACCGAGCAGGTGTGACAGCCGATGCACTTGTCCAGGTTCATCACCATGGCGATCTGGGCCATCGGTCGCATCAGTAACGCACCTCCTGATCCCGGCGGCGGACGACGGTCACCGCGTCGCGCTGGTTGCCGGTGGGGCCGTAGTAGTTGGGGGCGAAGGAGAGCTGGCCGTACCCGCCGATCAGGTGGGTCGGCTTGACCAGGAGCTTGGTGAGCGCGTTGTGCACGCCGCCGCGCCGGCCGGTCGTCTGCGACTTGGGCACGTTCACCAGCCGCTCCTGGACGTGGTACATGAACACGGTGCCGGGCGGCATGCGGTGGGAGACGACGGCGCGGGCCACCACGACGCCGTTGACGTTGACGGCCTCGATCCAGTCGTTGTCGGCCACGCCGATCGCGGCGGCGTCCTCGACGCTGATCCAGATGACCGGGCCGCCCCTGGCCAGCGTCTGCATGAGCAGGTTCTCCTGGTACTCGGAGTGGATCGACCACTTGGAGTGCGGGGTGAGGTAGCGCACGTTCACCGCCTTGCCGCCGTCGGGCGCGGCGGGCAGGCACTCCCCCAGCGCGTCGAGGTCGAGCGGCGGCCGGTAGACGGGCAGCTGCTCGCCCAGCTCGGCCATCCAGTCGTGGTCGAGGTAGAAGTGCTGGCGGCCGGTGAGCGTGTGCCAGGGCTTGCGGTGCTCGGTGTTGATGGTGAACGGCGCGTAGCGGCGGTCGTGCCCCTCCGCGCCCGACCACTCGAAGCTGGCCCCGGCGGCCACCGGCCGGTCCTGGGTGTCGGAGAACACCGTGCGGCGCCCGGCGACCGACGCGCCCAGCTCCGACAGCCCCGAGCCGGGCCCGCAGCGCTCGGCGAGCCGGTCGAAGCCCTCGGCGGCGATCCTGCCGTTGGTGGTGCCCGACAGCGCCAGGATCGCCTCGCACAGCTTGACGTCGCTGTCCAGCAGCGGACGGCCCTCGGCCGGGCCGCCGGCGGCCGTGCCGCAGCGCGCGGCCAGCCAGGCCGACTCGGGGCCGGGCCGCACGGTGACGCCCTTGACGGTCATGCCCTGCCGCTCGGCCAGCGGGCCGAAGGCGGCCAGCTTGTCGGCGATCGCGGTGTAGTCCCGCTCGACCAGCGTCACCGCGGGCATGGTGCGGCCGGGCTCGGGCGTCTCGCCGCTCTCGCGCCAGTCGGGGACGCCGCCGCCGGGCTGGGCGATCTCGCCGGGCGTGTCGTGCTGGAGCGCGGTGGCCACCAGGTCGTGGGCGACGTCGAGGCGGCCGGCGGCCAGCTCGCTCAGCTTGCGGGCCAGGGAATGGAAGATGTCGAAGTCGGTGCGGGCCCGCCAGGGCGGGTTGATCGCCGGGGTGAAGGCGTGCACGAACGGGTGCAGGTCGGTGCTGGACAGGTCGTGCTTCTCGTACCAGGTGGCGGCGGGCAGCACCAGGTCGGCGAAGAGCGTCGTGGACGTCATCCGGAAGTCGAGGGCGAGCAGCAGGTCGAGCTTGCCGCGCGGCGCGTCCCGCCAGGTGACCTCCCGCGGGCGGCCGGACGGCGGCGCCTCCTCGGCGGTGGCGTTGTCGGGCGCGCCCAGCAGGTGGCGCAGGAAGTACTCGTTGCCCTTGGCCGAGGAGCCGATCAGGTTGGCCCGCCAGACGGTGAGCACCCGCGGCCAGTTCTCCGGCGCGTCGGGGTCCTCGCAGGCGAACGCCAGCCGCCCGGACTCCACCTCGCCGGCGATCCAGCGGGCCGGGTCGGCGCCGCTGTCGTGGATGCGGCGGCCCAGGTCCAGCGGGTTGGCGGCGAAGGTGGGGTAGCTCGGCATCCAGCCCAGCCGGGCCGACTGCGCCACCAGGTCGAGGGTGTGCCGCCCGGCGAACCGGCGGGGCCCGGCGGGGCTGGACAACGTCCCGGCGGAGAACCGTTCGTAGCGCCACTGGCCGGTGTGCAGGTACCAGTACGGCGTCCCGGCCATCTGGCGGGACGGGCGCACCCAGTCGGCCGCGGTGGACAGCTGCTGCCAGCCGGCCAGCGGCCGCACCTTCTCCTGGCCCACGTAATGGGCCCAGCCGCCGCCGTTGACGCCCTGGCAGCCGGTGAGCAGCAGCAACGTCAGGAAGGAGCGGTAGATGGTGTCGGAGTGGAACCAGTGGTTGGTGCCCGCGCCCATCATGATCATGGCCCGGCCGCCGGTGCGCTCGGCGGTGGCGGCGAACTCCCGGGCGATCCTGATCGCCTGCGCGGCCGGGGTGGAGGTGATGCGTTCCTGCCAGGCGGGCGTGCCCGGGGCGGCGGGGTCGTCGTAGCCGGTGGGCCACCGGCCGGGCAGGCCGGGGCGGGCGACGCCGTACTGGGCCATGAGCAGGTCGAAGACGGTGGTGACGAGCCGGTCGCCGACTCGCCGGACCGGCACGCCCCGGCGGACGACGCCCGGCTCGTCGAAGCGCGGCAGGACCACCTCGGCGCCGTCGCAGCCGGGCGCGTGCAGGGTGAGCAGCGGGTCGAGGTCGCCGAGGTCGAGGTTCCAGCGTCCCTGCTCGGCGCTCCAGCGGTCGCCCAGCGTGCCGTTGGGCGCGACCGGGCGGCCGGTCGCGGCGTCGAGGATCATCGGCCGCCAGCGGGCCGCCTCCTCCTGGCCGCCCAGGTCCGCCGAGGTCAGGAACTTGCCGGGACGCAGCCCGCCGTCGTCGTGCTCCTCCAATCGCACCAGGAAGGGCAGGTCGGTGAAGCGCTTGACGTAGCCGGTGAAGTGCGGGACCTGCCGTTCGGCGAAGAACTCGCGCAGGATGACGTGCCCCATGGCCACGGCCAGCGCGCCGTCGGTGCCGGGATGGGGGTGCAGCCACTCGTCGGCGAACTTGGTGGCGTCGGAGTAGTCGGGCGAGACCACGATGACCTTCTGACCCCGGTAGCGGGCCTCGGTGACCCAGTGGGCGTCGGGGGTGCGGGTGACCGGGACGTTGGAGCCCCACAGCATGAGGTAGGCCGCGTCCCACCAGTCGCCCGACTCCGGCACGTCGGTCTGGTCGCCGAAGACCTGCGGCGAGGCCACGGGCAGGTCGGCGTACCAGTCGTAGAAGGACAACATCGGCGCGCCGATCAGCGACATGAACCGGGCCCCCACCGCGTGCGAGGCCATCGACATGGCCGGGATCGGCGAGAACCCGGCCACCCGGTCGGGCCCGTACGTCATGAGCGTGTGCACGTGGGCCGCCGCGGCGATCTCCAGCGCCTCGTCCCACTCGATGCGGACCAAGCCGCCCTGGCCGCGCGCCGACTGGTAGCGGTGGCGTTTGCGGGGATCGGTGGTGATCTCGGCCCAGGCCGCGACCGGGTCGCCCAGGCGCGCCCTGGCCTCCCGGTACAGCTCCACCAGGACGCCGCGGGCGTGCGGGTAGCGCACCCGGGTGGGCGAGTAGGTGTACCAGGAGAAGGCGGCGCCGCGGGGGCAGCCGCGCGGCTCGTACTCGGGACGATCGGGGCCGACGCTGGGGTAGTCGGTCTGCTGGGTCTCCCAGGTGATCAGGCCGTCCTTGACGTAGACCTTCCAGGAGCACGAGCCGGTGCAGTTGACCCCATGGGTGGACCGCACCACCTTGTCGTGCGCCCACCGGCGCCGGTACGGGGAGTCGTTGACCTTGTCCTCGCCGCGGTACACCGCCCGCCGGTCGGGCGTGGTGTCGGCGCGCAGCAGGTGGGTGCCCGCCGCCAGCAACCGGGCGGCCGCCGTGTCGGCGGCGCGTTCGGCTCGTGTCAGATGCATGCGTATTCCGCCAGGCACGACACATGACCTCCTCGCATGGAGATGATGCTTTCGGGTATGCGCGCCGGCCCGGCCGGGACGCGGCCCTCTCCCTGCGCCCGGAAACCGGCGAATCGACTGAAAGTAAAGGCGTGCAGTCAGACGACTGTTTCTAGCATGCGACAGTGTCCATATGGAATCTGTTAGTTCCGCGAGGAGGTTTCGCCGCCCCCGAAAACACAATTAAGTCTTTCGACCGAAATTTCGCGAAATAAGGGGAAATAGCGGCTGATATTGGCGGATCAGGTGGTCAGGAGTCGGCCGCCTCGGTCAGCCGCCGCAACACGCGGACGAGCGTCGCGTGGTCGTCCGGGGCCAGTTTCTCCAGCGCCTGGCCGATGCGCTGCCGCCGCGCGGCGCGCAGCCGCTCCAGCACCTCCCGGCCGGCCGGGGTCGTGGTGATGCGGATCTCCCGGCGGCTGTGGGCGGCCGGAGCCCTGCTCAGCAGGCCGGCGGTGTCCAGGCGGTCGACCACCCGGCCGGCCGCCGACAGCGACATGTCCAGGCGACCGGCCAGGGAGCGGAGGTTCATCGGGCCGTGCCGGTCGACCGCCAGCAGCACCCGCAGCCGGGGCACGGACAGGTCGCCCAGCGCGGCCATGGCGTCGAGCGTCGCCTCCACCAGCACCAGGGACGCCTCCTCGATGTGCCATGCCGAGTCGTCCATGACCGCACCTTCGAGCGGTGTCGTGGAGCGGCCGGGGAATACCGAAGCCGCTGGTCCGACATTTTCCCACATAACGGGCCATCCATTCATCACTCCGCCGACGGCCGAAAGGAAAGTCCTAGCAGGCGGCCCGCCCTTGACGCACCCCGGCCGGCACGGGCCCGGACGACGCCGCCGTCCGGCGGAGCGACGTTGTTCACCCCCCATGACAGTGCTTTTCCCGTGAGGTTTTCACATGGTGATGAATTGCGGGCCCTCAGGGACGCCGTCCGGGTTCGTCGACCAGGCCGGTGCCGAGCTGGGCCGTCCAGGTGACCGGGGTGCCGGCGGGCACGTCGGCGCTGCCTCCCGTCCACGTGAAGGCGCGGTCGGTCACGCTGACGCCGTAGGTGCCCAGGAAGCGGTAGTCGGCGGGGCTGAGGATGAGGTCGTAGCGGGCCCAGTCGCCGGTGTAGCTGAAGGCGACGCCGCGCCGGCCGGCGGCGTCGACCGCGTCGGGGGTGACCTGCACGCCCTCGATGCCCGACAGGGCGCGGAACAGCGCGGCCCGCACCCGCGGCGGGAGCGCCTGCTCGCCCATCAACTGGTAGATCGCCTGGAAGAGCCGCTCGTTCATGGGAGTCGGCGGGTCGCCGGCCGACGACTCGAGCGGGCGCAGCGCGGCCCTGAGCCGGTCGGTCACGGTCTGTGCGGTGACGGGCTCCACGGCCAGGTCGGCGGCGCCGACGCCGGGGTGGGTGTACTGGACGAGGAGCTCGCCCTTGTCGTCGTACCAGGCGATCTTCTTGCCGTCGACGCTCGTCCACACCTCGGAGGTGATCCGCCTGCCCGTGTCGACCCCGTACCCGCTGTAGGCGCCGGGTGCGGCGCTCAGTCCCTTGACGTAGAGCCACTGGTCGCCGCGGGCGCCCGGGTCGGGGGCGCCCTCCGCCGCGCCGGCGGCCCATTCGCTCAGCTCCCGCACGCTCGCCACCGGTGCGGCGCCGGGCGCACGGGTGGCGGCCCAGCCGAGGCCCGCCAGGACGGCCAGGACGAGCGCCGTCGCGAGCCGCCACACCGGACGCGCCGGGCGCCGCCGGGGCGGCGCGGGCGTCCGTAGCGCGGTCAGCAGCCTGGCCCGGGCCGCGCCCTCCGCCTGCGGCGTCATCTCCGGGACGGAGCGGCGCAGTCGCCGCACCGCGTTCAGGTCGTCCATCAGTTCTCCTCCTCCGCGGGAAGCACGGCCTTGATCTTCTTGCGCGCGCGGTGCATGCGGGAGCGCGCGGTTCCCGCCGGGATGCCCAGGGCCTGCGCGGCCTCCTCCAGGCTCATGTCCTCCCACGCGACGAGCAGCAGGACGTCGCGGTCGCCGGGCGACAGCGCCGCCAGCGCCGCCAGCAGCCGGCGCTCCTCGCCCTGGGCCGCGACGCGCCGGGTGACGACGTCCCCGAGCGGCTCGGGCAGCGGCTCCGCCCCGGTACGGCTCAGCGCCCGCAGGAGCCGTTCCTCGTCGCGCCGGTGCCGGGCGATCAGCTTGGTGGCGATGCCGTACAGCCAGGGCCTGGCCAGGCGGACGGCGGGATCGTAGGACGCGCGGCGGCGGAAGGCGGCCAGGAACGTCTCCGCCACGATGTCGTCGGCGGCCTGCGTGCCGAGCCGGCGCGCGACGTAGAGGTGGATCTGCCGGGCGTGGCGGTCGAACAGCGTGGCGAACTGTTCGGGGTCGTCCCGGGAGCGGAGGATCACCTCCGCGTCGTCCTGCTCCGAGAGGTTCTGCAGGGTCACATCATTCCTTCCACGGGGACGGCGGTCATCTCGCTGTCTCCCGCAGGCCGCATCATCGTTCACGGCGGGGGCGGGCAGGCCGCGAGGGCCGTCCGGTGGAAGGTCAGGGGATGCGGGCCACGGCTCCGTAGTTGCCGGACGAGGCGGGGGCGTCCGCGCAGGCCGGGTCGTCGTCGGCGGCGGGACGCCACTCGGGCACCCACACCAGGCCCGGCTCCAGCAGGTCGAGACCGTCCAGCAGGTCCGCGACCTCGGCGCGGGTGCGCACGTTCAGGCCGGGCAACGTCATGGCCAGCATGCCCCGCACGGCCGGGGCCAGCTCCCCCGGCACGCCGTCGAACGTGATGTGCAGCAGCCCGAGGAAGCTGCCCTCGGGGACGGCGTGCCGCAGCCGCTTGACGACGGTGCGGGCGCATTCGTCGTCAAGGCTGTGGGCCGACAGCAGCAGCACGGCGATCGGCCGATCCCAGTCGAGGAACGTCTGCACCACCGGGTCGCCGAGCATCTCGTCCATCTCCCGCACGTCGCCGTCGACCACGCGCACCAGGTCGCAGAACGGCTCGATGGTGGCCTGGGCCAGCGTCAGGGCCATCGGGTCGCTCTCGACGTACACGACGCGGACGTCCGGGCCGGGCGAGGTCAGGCGGGCCACCTCGTGCAGGCGGCTGCCGCCCGAAGGGCCGTTCGGCACGCCGCTCCCCACGATCATGAATTGGTCCACGCCCTCGACGGCGGCCAAATGACCGATCACTCGCGTCAGGTATTCAAGAACGGCACGGGCCGCGGTGGTGGCGACGGGAGTTACTTGATCGAAATGGCGAACCAGGTCCCGGTCGGCGAGGAAGTTGTTCTTCCCGCCCGCGGCGGCGTCAAGTATCCGCGTGATCCTGGCGTGCGCCGTGCCAAGCCTGGCCAAGTTGCGGACAGCACGCTGGCGCATGAGCGTTGCCCCTTTCCCCTCGCCGCCACCTTCTTGCGGTAGGCGATCTTTGGACTTCACTCGTGACTCAGACCATATGTTCCAACAATTCCAGTTAATGACAATGGGGCAGACCGGTTATTTCGGGAAATGTTTGTTACCAGAACTTCCGGGCTAGATCATCGGGCCGCCGTCCGCGCGTAGGATCGGCGGATCGACAGGGAGGTGGCCGTGGCGGAGGAGCATGCCGCACCGCTGGCCGGGATGCGGGTCGTGGAGCTGTCCAGCTTCGTCGCCGCGCCGCTCGGCGGGATGACGCTGGCCCAGCTCGGGGCGGAGGTCGTCCGGGTCGATCCGGTCGGCGGCGGGCCCGACGCGCGGCGCTGGCCGCTCGCGCCCTCCGGCCGCAGCCTCTACTGGGCGGGGCTGAACAAGGGCAAGCGCTCGGTCACCGTGGACCTGCGTTCGGCCCGGGGGCGTGCGCTGGTCGCCGAGCTGGCCGTCGCGGCGGGCACGGTGCTCACCAACGCGCCGCCCCGGGCCGGGCTGTCGTACGAGGAGCTGGCCGGGCGTCGTCCCGATCTGGTGTACGCGCGGCTGCTCGGCCACCGCGACGGCCGTCCCGCCGTGGACTACACGGTCAACGCCGGGCTCGGCCTGCCGTACGCGACCGGCCCCGCCGGCCACGACGGCCCGGTCAACCACGTGCTGCCGGCCTGGGACGTCGCCTGCGGCCTGTACCTGGCCGTGGGCCTGCTCGCGGCCGACCGCCACCGGGCCGCGACCGGCCGGGGACGCCGCCTCGACGTGGCCCTGCACGACGTCGCCCTGGCGACCATGGGCAACCTGGGCCTCCTGGCCGAGGCCCAGCTCGGCGGCGCCGGCCGGCCGCGCATCGGCAACGACCTCTACGGCGACTTCGGCCGCGACTTCGCCACCGCCGACGGGCGGCGGCTCATGGTCCTGGTGCTCACCGAACGCCACTGGCGCGACCTGGTCGCCGTCACCGGGCTGTCGCGCGTGGTGTCGGCGCTGGAGGAGGCGCTGCCCGCCGACTTCCGCTCCGAGTCCGACCGCTACGTCCACCGGGAGGCGCTGGGCGGGCTGCTCGCGCCGTGGTTCGCCGCGCGCACGGCGGCCGAGGCCGAGGAGGGGCTGAAGGGCACGTCGGTGCTCTGGTCGCGGTACCGGACGCTGGCGGAGCTGGCCGCCGGCGGGGCGGCGGCGCTGCGCGCGGAGCCGCTGATGGCCCCGCTCGACCAGCCGGGCGTCGGCCCCCACCTGGCCCCGGGCGGCCCCCTGCTCCTGGACGGCCGCCAGACCCCGCCGTCGCCCGCGCCCGAGCTGGGCGAGCACACCGACGCGGTGCTGGGCGAGCTCCTGTCCCTGTCCCCGGCACAGGTGGCCGCCCTGCGCGCGGAGGGCGTGGTCGGCTGACCGCGATTTGGTCATGACCGAAACCGTGGTTACGGGCCCGAAAGATGAGAAGTCGCGGGAGCGCTCCCAACACGCCGAAACACCCGCCGAGCTGGTCTTACCTGAAGACGATCCAAGTTTCACCTAGAAAGCGCCGGACAGAACACTGCCCGCCCGGACTTCCCGCCCGGACTTGACATCGCAGGCAGGCCCTTTGCGGTCCCCCTTGTCCTGCATCGTTCCACCGACTGCGCCATAACCCCTGACCTGGGCTTTCAGGCCGACACTACTGTTAGTCAGCAGGCCCGCAAGTTCCGGTGGGTCCGTTATCCGATATTGCGGTGGCCGTCGCCGGGACAGGTGACATACTGCGTTGGGAGCGCTCCCGTGACCCTTCGATGACGCCCACGAGGACCGGTAGTGAACCATCCCGACCCCCTGCTCGACGTCCCGCGCCCCTGGGCCGCCCACATCTGGTGGATCGCCCTGGCCGTCGGCGCGGCCGGCTTCGCCTTCGTCTGGCTGGCCACCCCGCACGCCCGCGAGATCGACACCGCCTGGCAGCTCGCCGCCAAGCTGCTCGCCTTCGCCTGCCTGTGCTGCGCGATCGCGTTCTTCCCCTGGGTGTCGCCGCGCCTGCACTGGTTGCTGTACGCGCCGTTCGTGTTCCTGACCGGCTACCTCATCCCGAGGATCAGCTGGTTCTACTACGGCGACGGCGCGCGGGCACACGGCGACGACTTCTACACGCACCTTTACCTGCTGCTCTACCCGGGGATCGTGCTGACGGCCGCCGCCGCGTACCGGATCGGGGGCGGGTCGCCGGGCCGCTGCCTGAAGATCATGGCGAGCGGGGTGCTGATCGTGTTCTCCGGCTTCCTGGACGTGATGTGGCAGGTGGTCAACCCGGTCGAGATCCCCGACCGGATCGACGCCCCGCACATCAACCTGTTCACCGGCGGGCCGATCCCGTTCTGGGGGGCGGTCGTGTTCACGCTGGCGCACGTCCCGGTCGTCGCCGGGGTCAACCTGCTGCCCCTGGACCGCTGGATCGGGCGCCTGACCGGGGTCGGCGCCGACACGGACGCCACCCGGAGGAGGTGACCCCTTGCCGAACAGGCCAGCCGTCGACGTCTCCGTGGCGGCACCCGCGTACAACGAGGCGGACAACATCGCGGCGGCGGTGACGGAATGGCGGGAGTACCTGGAGCGCCACCCGGGGGTGGCCACGTGGGAGATCGTCGTGTGCGACGACGGCAGCTCCGACGCCACCGGGCCGATCCTGCGCGAGCTCCAGGAGGACTGCCCGCAGCTCGTCGTCGTCACCTTCGCGTGCAACCGGGGCGCGGGGGCCGCCATCGCCGCGGCCGTCGCGCGCACCCGGCTGGACTGGGTGGTGCTGCTCGACTCCGACGGCCAGTTCCCGATCGCCAACCTCGACGCGTTCCTGGAGCGCATCCGGGCCGGCGGCGGGCCGGCCTTCTCGGGGGCGCGGGTCAGGAAGGCCGACAGCCTGCCGTACCGGTGGGGGTCGGCGGCCAGCGGCGCGGTCAGCAACCTGCTGCACCGCACCCGCTACCGCGACTTCAACTCGATCTTCAAGGTGGTGCGCGGCCCGCTGTTCAGGGCGCTGCCGCTGGAGTCGGCGGGGATGAACTGCTCCACCGAGATCACCGCCCGCGTGGCCGAGCTGGGGCACGTGTGGGAGGAGCTGCCGATCGAGCACCGCGAGCGCGGCGGCGGCAGCCGGGGCTGGCGGTTCTGGCGCGGGGCGCGCGACCGGGCGCTGTTCGTCGGCTACCTCGGGCTGCGCCGCTGGTTGCTGCGCCGGGGCGTGCTGCGGGCGCCGCTCGCGCCGTTCCCGCTGGGCCGCTCCCCGCTGGAGGAGGTGCGGTGAGCACGGTGACGCGCAGGGTGTCGGTGGCCCTGTTCGGCGGCGGGCGCGGCGGCGCCGGCATCGCCCGCGCGCTGTTGCGCACCCCGGGGACGAGCCTGTCGCTGCTGGTCAACGGGTACGACAACGGGCTGTCCACGGGCGCGCTGCGCCGCTGGCTGCCGGGCATGCTGGGCCCGTCCGACTTCCGCAAGAACCTGCTGCTGCACCTCGACCCCGGCGACCCGCGCCACACGCTGCTGGAACGCCGGCTCCCGCCCGGCGCCACCCCGGCCGACCTGGACGCGCTGATCGGCGACGTCGCCGCGGCGGGCCCGGCGGAGGCGGCGCGGGAGCTGCGGGTCGTCGCCGGCCGCCTGGCCGCCCGGCCGGGCGGGCTCGACCTGGCCGACTGCGCGCTGGGCAACCTGGTGTTCGCCGGGGCGTACCTGCGGCTGGGCGAGGACTTCAACGCGGCCGTCCGGGCGTGCGCCCGCACGTTCGGCTCGCCGGTGCGGCTGCTGAACGTGACCGGCGGCGAGAACGCGTTCCTCGTCGCGCTCAAGCAGGACGGCCGGGTGCAGGCCGACGAGGCCGACATCGTCGCGCCGCAGGACGGCGTGCCCATCACCGGCCTGTTCCTGCTGCGCGAGCCGCTGTCGGCGGCCGACCGCGCCGCGCTGGCGGGACGCCCGGCCGAACGGGTGCGCGAGCTGCTGGCCCGCCGGTCCGCCGTGGTGACGCCGAACCCCGAGGCGCTGCGGGCCCTGGCCGGGGCCGACCTGATCGTGTACGGCCCCGGCACCCCCCACTCCTCGCTGCTGCCCAGCTACCTGACCCCGGGCCTGGCCGAGGCCCTGTCCGGAAGCGGGGCCGCGGCCAGGGTGTTCGTCGTGAACGTCGGCGGCGACCACGACGTCCAGGGGCTGACGGCCACCGACCTGGTGGACCGCACGCTGGCCTACCTGGGCGACCCGGGCAACGAGCGGGCCACGATCACGCACGTGCTCAGCGGCCGGGGCGCGGGCGCTCCCGCCGTGCCGGCCCGCGTGCTGGAGCGGGGCTCGTGGGCGGGGGCGCGCTGGATCAGCGCCGACCTGGAGGACCCGGCCCGGCCCGGCGCCCACTGCGGCCCGCGTACGGCCGAGGCGCTGCTCGCGGTGCTCGGCGAGGCGCCGCTGGCGCGGGCCGGGTGAGCCGGATGCTGCCCTGGACGGTCTGGCTGTGCGACCTCGACGGCACGCTGGTGGACTCGGCCCCCGCGCACGAGGCCGCCTTCCGCCACGCCCTGGCCGAGCACGCGCCCGGCGCGCTGGAGACCTTCCGCTACGCCGACCACGCGGGCGCGAGCACCGCCGCGGTGGCCGCCCGGCTGACCGGCGACCCGGCGGCGGCCGGCCGGCTGGCGCGGCACAAGCAGCGGCTCTACCGCGGCTACGTCGAGGCGGGCCTGGTGCGGCCGTTCCCCGGCGCGCGCCGCCTGCTGGCCGCGCTGGGCGCGGCGGGCCGGGCCGCGTACCTGGTCACGGGCGGCAGCCGGGCCTCGGTGGAGCGGGTGCTGGCCGCGTGCCCGCTGCCGGTGCGCGGCGTGCTGACCGCCGACGACGTGCCGGTGAGCAAGCCCGACCCGGGGTTCTACGCCGCGGCCTGCCGCCGCTGGGGCGTGCGCCCGGCCGCGGCCGTGGCGCTGGAGGACTGCGCGCACGGCGTGGCGTCGGCCGTCGGCGCCGGGCTGGCGACGCTGCACGTGCACACCGCCGAGCCCGCGCCCGGCGCGGTCGCGGCCCCTGACCTGGACCACATCGTGTCCCTGCTGGAGAGGTGATCGGCGACGTGAGTGAACGGCGGGTGTGCGCGGTGATCCCGGCCGCCGGACGCGGGACGCGGCTCGGCCACGACCTCCCGAAGATCATGATCAGCCTGGCCGACGGCGTCACCGTGTGGGACGTCCTGCACCGGCGGCTGCGCCCGGCGGCCGGGCACGTGCACGTGGTGGTGTCCCCGGCGGGCGCGGGGCCGTTCGGCGAGCTGGTGGCGGGGACGCCCGGGGTGTCGGTGAGCGTTCAGGAGCGGCCGACCGGGATGGGCGCGGCGATCTTCGGCGCGGCCGGGCACTGGGCCGGGTACGAGACGATCCTGGTGGTCTGGGGCGACCAGGCGAACCTGTCGGCGCGGACCGTGCGCCGGGTCGTCGCCGCCCATCCGGGCGAGGGGCTGACCCTGCCGCTGGTGCCGATGGACGACCCGTACGTGGAGTACGAGCTGGCCGGGGGCGAGCTCGTCCGGGTGCGGCAGTCGCGCGAGGGCGAGGCGTGCCGGCCGGGCGGGCTCAGCGACATCGGGGTGTTCTGCCTGGCCACCGCGGGCCTGCGGGAGGCGTGGGAGCGGTACGCGGCGGGCGCGGCGCGCGGCGCGGCCACCGGCGAGGTGAACTTCCTGCCGTTCCTGGCGCATCTGTCGCGGGCCGAGGGATGGCCGGTGACGGTCGTGCCGGTGACCGACCCGGCCGAGGCGCGCGGCGTCAACACGGCCGACGACCTGGAGTTCGCCCGGCGGGCGTACGCGCGGTGCACGGGCTGAGTGGCCGCGCGGCGGACCTCGTCCGTGGGCACCGGTGGGCGGCGGGGCCGACGCTGGTGAGCACGGCGGCCAGCGGCCTGGCGGCGGCCACCACGCTGGTCGTCGCGCGGGGCGCGGGGGCGAGCGCGTTCGGCCGGTTCACGGTGGTGTTGTCGATCGCGTTGATCGTCACCGTGGTGATGTTGACGAGCCTGCACTACGTCGTGCTCCAGGAGCTGCCGCGGGCCGCGCCGGGCGAGCGTCCTGCGCTGGTCACGACGGCGCTGGCGGCGACGCTGGCGATGAGCGCCGGGCTGGCCGCGCTGGGCCTGCTGGCCGCCCCGCTGCTCACGCCCGCGCTGAACGTGGACGTCCCCACATTGGCCTACGGGCTGGCGCTGGCGGCGTCGATGACAGTCAACCAGCTCGCGGACGGGTTCCTGCGGGGGCTCGGCCGGTTCGCGCTGGTGGCCCGGCTCAAGCTGGCGGTCGCGGTCGCCTACCTGGGCGCCGCCTGCTTCTGCCTGCTGGTGCTGGGCATCAGGGACGCCGGGCCGTACCTGGTCGCGCTGATCGCGACGAACGCGGCGTTCGCGGTGGTGGCGACGGCGGCGGCCGGGGTGCGGCCGCGGGCGTTCTCGGCGCGGCTGGCCCGCTCGCTCTACCGGCACGGCGCGTACGTGACGGCCGTCGCCGCGCTGACCGGCCTGCTGTTCGGCGTGGACGTGCTCTACCTGAACCACTGGGCGGCCCCGGCCGACGTCGGCGTGTACGCGGTCTACAACGGCTTCCCCAAGCGGCTGCTCGGCGTGGTGTTCACCGACGGCGTGCTGCTGGTGCTGCTGCCCAGGATGGCGACCGCCGACAAACCGCTGCTGATGCGGCGGATCGCCCGGCTGGTCCCGGCCGTGGCGGGGGCGACGGCGGTCTTCTCCTTCGCCGCGAGCACGGTGTTCTTCCTGCTGATGGGCGGCGAGTACCCGTACTCGACCGGGCTGATGACGCTGTCGGCGCTGGGCATCGGGGCGCACACGGCGTTCAACCTGTACTCGGTGGCGCTGTCCATGGACGGGGTGCGCGGCGCCCGCGTGCTGATCGGCTGCCTGCTCATGAGCGCGCCGGTCGCGCTCGCCGTGCCGGCCTGGTGCGTCCGGTGGCACGGGGTGGCCGGCGGCCTGGCCGGGTTCGCGCTGGTCAACCTCCTCCTGCTGGCCGTCGTGGCCGTGACGGCCGCGCGCGTCTACCTCAAGGACCTGTCATGAGAATCGCCTGCGTGGTCAACCAGTTCCCGCCCAACGTCACGGCGGGGCTCGGCCGCTACGTCGAGCTGATCACCCCGTGGCTCGCCCGCGAGCACGAGCTCACCGTCCACACGCTCAACGTCGGCGACCTGCCGGTGGACGAGCGCGTGGACGGCGTCACCGTGCACCGGCCGCGCGTCCGGCTGCCCGGCGCGCGCGGGCGGCGGCTCAACCGCACCCGTCGCGCCGAGTTCCTGCTGCTGGCCGCGCAGGTCGTGGTCAGCGACTGGCGGTACGTGCGGCGGCTGCGCCGCGGCGCGCGGCCGGACCTGGTCGCCGTGCACGACTCGACGAACTTCCTGGCCGCCCTGCTCTGCCACCACCTGCTGCGGCTGCCGGTGGTCCTGCACGTGCACACCACCGAGTACGGCGTGGCCGCGCAGCGCAGCATCCGCGACCCGCTGAACCTGTTCGCGGCGCTGGAACGCCACCTGGCCCGGATCTCGCGGCGGGTGGTGGTGGCCACGCCCGAGGTGCGCGAGCAGCTTCTCGCCGCGGGGTGGCGGCGTACGCCCGTCGACGTGGTGCCGCTCGGCGGCACGTACGAGCGGGTCGTCGCCGATCCGGCCTTCGACCTGGACGCGCTGCGGCGGGGCGCGGCGGCGCTGCGGCGGCGGCTGGGGTTGTCCGAGCGGGACAAGGTGCTGCTGTTCGTCGGCAGGATCGAACGCCAGAAGGGCGTCTACCAGTTGCTGGAGGCGATGCGGACGGCGTCGGCCGCCGTGCCGGGGCTGCGGCTGCTGATCGTCGGCGAGGGGGACGAGGTGGGCGTCCGGCGCATCGTGGCCGCGACCGGGCTGCGCGGGCGGGTGCTCACCTCGGGCCGCTTCGTCACCGGCCGCGAGCTGCTGGAGTACTACGAGCTGGCCGACGCGTGCGTGTTCCCCTCGCTGTTCGAGCCGTTCGGGCTGGTCGCGACCGAGGCGATGGCCCTGGGACGGGCGACGCTCCTGGGCGACGGCTTCTCCCGGATCTTCCTCGGCGACGACCCGGCGCGGCCCGCGGCGCGGTTCGTCCGGGCCGCCGAGCCGGCCGACATCGCGCGCGGGATCGTCGACGTCATGTCGGACGAGGCGCTGCGGCGGTCGCTGGGCGAGCGCGGCGAGCGGTTCGTCCGCGAGAGCCTGAGCTGGGAGCGCGCGGCGGCGGCCACGACCGCGGTCTACCGGGCGGCGCTCAAGCCGCCCGCCTCCTAGAGGGTCAGGCCGGGCCGCCCCGCAGCACGCGCAGGGAGCCGACGGCCAGGCCGGTGACCAGCACCACGTGCACGGCCAGGTGCACGGCCATGAAGTAGGCGGTGAAGGCCGGGCCGCGCTCCCGGTGGACGAACCGCAGCAGCTCCGGATCGGCCACCACGAACCACCCGACCAGCACGACGGGCACCGCGAACAGCGCCGGCGCGAACAGGCCGAGCGGCAGGCAGGCCAGCGCCAGCGCGCAGGCGAGGATGCCGGCCCGGCTGTTGGCGTTCTCCGGCTTGGCCGCGCCCCGCCTGGCCGTGGCCAGCGCGAGCGGGATCAGCGGCAGCGCCCGCCGCCACTGCTCCGACAACACGGGCAGGAAGCGGTGGCCCTCGTCGTGCCGGCCGGCCACGGCGTCGGTCAGCACGATCCGGGTGTGGACGGCCAGGCGGCTGCTGTACTCGACGTCCTCGCAGTCGCGCAGGCTCTCGTCGAGCCGGCCGGCCCGGGTCAGCACGTCACGGCGGATGGCGGCCAGGGCGAACACGACGCTGTTGACCTCGCCCAGGTGCCGGCGGCGCCAGTGGACCTGGTGCAGCAGCCGGTACCACTCGACCGGGCCGTCGTCGATCAGCGGCTCGGTGTCGTAGACGCCGTGCACGCAGCCGACGCCCGGATCGGCCTCCAGGATCGCGACGGCCTGCGCGACCGCGTCGGGCCGCAGCGCCACGTCGCTGTCCAGGAAGAAGATCACCTCGCCGGTCGTGTGCTCGACGCCGGCGTTCCTGGCCGCCGACACGCCGCGGTTCTCGGGCAGGCGCACGACCCGGCAGCCCAGCTCCTCGGCGAGGGCCGCCGAGCCGTCGGAGCCGGCGTCGTCGACGACCACGATCTCGTCGGGCAGGCGGGTCTGGGCCAGCACCGACTCCAGGCACAGGCGCAGGGTCCTGGCCGCGTTGTAGCACGGCACGATCAGCGAGACCGTCGTCACGAGCGTTGCCCTCCGGCGAGTTCCCCGGTCGCGGTCACCACGGCCCGCGGCCCTGCTCCATGATCTCGCACGGACCCCCGTCTCAGCCAGTCATGATCCCGCCGAGCACGTCGTCCAGGGTGACGACGCCGAGCACCCGTCCTGACTCGTCGGCGACCGCGGCGAGCTGGGCGCGGCGGGCGCGCATGACGGCCAGCACCTGGGCCAGGGTGGCGGTGGCGGGCACCTGCGGCAGGGCGCGCACGGGCAGCGGCTCGGCGGCGCCGTGGCCGTTCAGCGCGTCCAGGACGTGCAGGTAGCCGCGCAGCTCGGCGGGGTCGGCGCCGTGCACGGGGAAGCGGGAGTGGCCGTGGCGGCCGGCGTACCGTTGCAGGCCGGCGCTGTCGATGGTCTCGGGCACGCTGACGACCTCGCTCATCGGCACCATCACCGAGCCGACCGGGCGGGCGTGCAGGGCGAGGGTGGCGATCAGGCGGTCGCGCTCGTCCTGGCGGAGCAGGCGGTGGCGGCGCGACTCCTCGATGAGCACGGGCAGCTCGCCGGAGGTGTAGACGGTACGGACCTCCTCGGCGGAGGGGACGCGCAGCAGCCGCAGCACCACCCCCGCCATGGCCTTGACCAGCGTCAGCACCGGCCGGGTCGCCCTGGCCAGCACGAACAGCGGCGGCACCAGCCACAGCGCGGCCACGTCGGGCGCCGACAGCGCCAGGTTCTTCGGCACCATCTCACCGATGATCACGTGCGCCGCGACCACCAGCAGCAGGGCCACCGCGAAGGCGATCGGATGGACCAGCCGCTCGGGCAGCCCTGCGGCGGCCAGCAGCGGCCCGACCGCGCCGGCCACCACCGGCTCCCCGGCCGCGCCGAGCACCAGCGAGGCCAGCGTCACGCCGAGCTGCGCCGCCGCCAGCATGGTGGGGACGGCGTTCATGGCGGTGAGCACGGCCTGCGCCCGCCGCGACCCCTCGCGCGCCCGCGGCTCGATCAGGGTGCGGCGGGCGGAGATGAGCGCGAACTCCGCGCCCACGAAGAAGCCGTTGACGGCCAGCAGCAGCACGATGACCAGCCCTTGGACGAGGCTCACCGGCGCTCCCCCGCCGGGCCCGGCGCGGTCAGCGTGACCTGCTCGACCCGGCGTCCCCGCATGGTCTCCACGCGCAGGACCCACTCGCGGACCACCACCTCGTCGCCGGGGTCCGGGATGCGGCCGAGCGCGGCCAGCACCAGCCCGGCGAGCGTCTCGTAGGGGCCCTGCGGCATGCGGAAGCCGGTGCGCTCCTCGACCTCGTCGGCGCGCAGCAGGGCCGGCAGGTGCACGGAGGCGCCCGGCGCTAGCAGCACGGGCGAGGGCTCGTCGGACTGCTCCTCGGGCAGGTCGTACTCGTCGGCGATGTCGCCGATCAGCTCCTCCGCCAGGTCCTCGACGGTGACGACGCCGGCCAGGCCGCCGTACTCGTCGATCACGACGGCCATCTCGGCGCGGGCGGCGGCCAGGCGCTCCTGCACGACCTCCAGCCGCAGCGTCTCGGGCACCTGGAGCGCGGGCCGGGCGATCGCGGCCACCGGGGTCGTGTCGCGTTCGGACGGCGGCACCGCGCAGGCGCCGGGGACGCTGGCGATGCCGAGGATGTCGTCGCGTTCCGCGCCGCAGACCGGGATGCGCAGGTGGCGGCGGCTCCTGGCCAGCTTGAGGAAGTCGGCGACGCTGGTGGCGCCGGGGACGGTCACGCAGTCCGTACGCGGGGTCATGGCCTCGGCCGCGGTCTTGCCGCCGAAGCGCAGGGCCCGCTGGAGCATGGCGGCGGTGCCGGGCTGGAGCACGCCGGCCTCGGCCGACAGGCGTACCAGGAGGCCCAGCTCCTCGGGCGAGCGGGCGGAGGCCAGCTCCTCCTGCGGCTCGGCGCCGAGCCGTCGGACGATCGCGTCGGCCACCGCGTTGCACAGCCGGATCAGCGGCCCGCACGCCGCCGAGAACGCCCGCTGCGGCGGCGTCGCCAGCCGGGCCACCGCGAGCGGCCTGGACAGGGCGGCGTTCTTGGGCACCAGCTCGCCCAGCACCATCTGCGCCACCGTGGACAGCGCGATCGCCAGCACGACCGGCGCCGCCGGGACGCCGCCGAGCAGCGGGTCGAGCAGGTCGGCGATGGCGGGCTCGGCCACGACGCCGAGCAGCAGCGAGGTGACGGTGATGCCGAGCTGAGCGCCCGACAGGTGGAACGACAGCCGTTGCACCGCGGCCTCGACGCCCTGGGCGCCCCGGTCGCCGTCCTCGGCGAGCTGGCGGACCTGGCCGCGTTCGACGGTGACGAGGGAGAACTCGGCCGCGACGAAGATGCCGTTGGCCAGGATCAGGGCCAGGGCCGCGAGCAGCTGGACGGCGTCGAGGAGCACGTCAGCCCGGGCCCTCGGGTAACGCCGCGGGCGGCCGGTCGTACTCAGACTCCACGGGCGAAAGCTAGCATCCGGGTCGGGCGTGCGGAAGTCATGACGAACCGCCAGTGATCAGACGTTGCCCATCACGCGCGTCACCTGGATCTCCAGCACCACCCTGGACGGGTTGGGCCGGGGCGGCTTGTAGCGGGCGGTGTACCGGCGTTCGGCGTCGGCGACCTGTTCGGGCTCGGTGCGCACCACGGCCCGGCCCTCCAGGGTGGACCAGCGGCGGCCGTCGACCTGGCACAGCGACACCGCGGCGCCGTCCGCGCCGATCAGCCTGGCCTTGCGCGAGGAGCCGGAGGTGATCACGCGGGCGGTCGCGGTGTCCAGGTCGAGGGTCGCGCCGACGGGCACGACGTGCGGCGGGCCGCCGTCGCGGGCGGTGGCGAGCGTGCACAGGTGCCGCTCCTGCCAGAACGCGGCGAACGCCTCGCCCAGCTCGGCCAGGTCCACGATCCTCCTCAGGGTTTCCGGACGCCTGCTCGGGGCGCCGGACGCCCGCTCAGGGCCTCCGGGCGAGCGACATCGTATCCGCCCGGCGAAGGGGCGGCTCAGGAGGCCGGGCCCTGGCGGGCGTGGGAGGTGTAGATCCCGACCTCGTCGGGGCGGATCAGGCCGTCCTGGATGGCGCAGATGAGCAGTTTCTCCTTGGTCGGCGCGGGCCGGCCGGCCGCCGCGTACTTGACCCTGGCGCGGTCGATGTACTGGCGCACGGTGCGTTCCTTGATGCCCATGCGGGCCGCGACCGACGCCTTCGACATCGACTGGAACCAGAACAGCAGCGCCGCCCGCTCCTTGTCCGACAGCTGGGGGCGATGGGGGCCCTCGTCCGTGGCGATGGCCTGGGCCATGGGCAGCGTCACGGACGGCCGGTCGGCGGCCACCTCCATGATCGTCTCCAGGCAGGACTCCCGGGTGGCGCGTCCCTTGCCGATGAACGCCGACGCGCCCGCGTCCAGCACCGCCCGGACGATCTCGGGCTCCTCGTGCTCGGAGAAGACGATCACCCGCTGGCCGCCCGCGCACAGGCCGCCCACCCGGTCGGCGACCATCGTGCCGTTGAGGTTGAGGTCGAGCAGCAGCACGTCGGCGGCCACGCCGCGGACCGACTCGATCGTGGGCCCCTGGGCGACCAGCTCGACGCCGCTGCCCGGCCCGAACCAGGAGCGCACGCCGTCCACCACCACCTGGTGGTCCTCGACCAGGGCGACCGTCACGGGCGCTGCCAGATGCTGTTGACCCATACCTCCCCTCCCTGGCGCTGGTAGGTGACCACGACCCCGCTGGGCTCGCGCACCGGGGTGGGGCTGACCGGCAGGTCGTCGTTGTCGGCGACGACGGCCACGCTCACCATGGCCGACATCGCCGACACGGTGACCCTGGCCCGCGAGCGGGCGCCGTCCAGCGCCAGGACCGGCGCCCTGAGCAGATCCTCCCGCACGCCCTCGGGCAGCGCGGGCAGGTTCTCGCCGAACGGCGGCGCGGTCACCAGCACCTGACGCCGCTCGGCCGCGTCGATGCGCTCGCGCAGCGCGGCCACCAGCGCGTCCGGGACGTCCTCGCGCTCGGTGATCAGGCGGCGCAGCCGCATGGCGCCGGCCGTGCAGTCCTCACGGACGCGCGGGTCGCCGGGGTCGGCCCCGTCGGCGAGCTGCTGGAGCAGCGACTCGGCCACGTCCCTGATGGCGGCGTACCTGCGGATGCGGTCGGCGTGGATGCTCCTGGCCGACTCCCGCCAGGCGTCGTCGGCGGCGAGCCGGCGGGCCAGCAGCACGGCGTCCTCGGCGCGGGCGCGCAGCAGCGCGCAGCCGGCCGTGTAGCCGAGCTGCATGGTGACGCCGCCGACGATGACCACCAGGTACTTGGCGAGCGAGACCCGGTCGAGCGCCCCGGCGACGGCCATCGCGGCCAGCATGACGGCGGCGTTGACGGCCAGGAACGCCCCCAGCTCCGTCCGCCAGCGCGGCCGGTTCCAGGCCAGCATGACGCCCAGCCAGCCGACCGACCCCCATCCCCAGTCGCTGATGCCGAGCAGGTCCTGCGGGCGGCAGGCCACGATCACCGCGACGTCGGCGGCCAGCGCCGCGACCGCCAGGCCGAGGACGCGGCCGGGGCCGCGCGAGGTGCGCGCGAGCGACAGGCCCGCGATCACGCCGACCGCCGTGTAGACGACCCAGGCGGCCGCCGCGAGCACCGGCCACCGGAAGGAGCTCCAGCCGGTGACGGTGACGGTGAGGTCGTAGCCGGTGTGCCAGAAGCCGGCGATGACGGCCGCGCCGAGCGCGGTGTAGCGGGCGTAGCGCTGGGCGACCTGCTCGATGTCGTCGGTCACGGCCGCCACCACATGCTCACCCGCGTGCCGGTGCGGCCGGAGGAGATCCGGGCGCCGCCGCCGCGCAGCTCGTTCATCGTGTCGAGGATCGAGCCGCGCACGCCGAACCGGTCGGGCGGCAGGCGGTCCTGGTCGAAGCCGTGGCCCGCGTCGGCGACCTCCACCCGGATCTCGCCGTCGTGCCCGCTGGAGACCAGGACGGCCTCGGCCACGCCGGCGTGCAGCGCGACGTTGGCCAGGGCCTCGGTGACGGCGCGGGCGAAGTGCTCGGCGACGTCGCCGGGGACGGTCTGCGGGATCAGCCGGCGGCGCACGTCCAGGCCGGGCACGCGGCCGGCCACCTCGTCGAGCAGGGCGTCGAGGGCGATGAGGGCGGTCTCGGGGCGCGGCCGGTCGCGCAGCTTCTCCAGCGCGGCCAGGTCGGCGCCCACCTGGGAGCGCAGGGTGGGCGACGGCTCGTCGTAGGTGCCGAGGCCGACCATGGTCAGGGTGTGCAGGGCGGTCTCGTGGATGCTGGCGGCCTGGCGCAGCTCGTCCTCGCGGCGCAGGCGTTCGACCATGAGGGCGATCTCGGCCCGCGCGCTCTCGCGCAGGAACGCGTCGGCGGAGGCGGCCGAGCGGCGCAGCAGCGTCATCAGCATCACGATCGCCAGGAGCTGGACGAGGTGGATGCCCAGCGTGCCGGCCACGTCCTGGGACGGCGCGGCGAGCCGCACCCCCGCCAGGTACGCCCCCGCCACGGCCAGCCCGGCCGGCACGGCGATCCGGGGCCGCCAGGTCACCCCGATGACGACGATCGTCATGGTGACCAGCCCCGCGATCCAGCTCGACCCGGCGTCGAACGCCCGGACGGGCACCAGGTGGCGCTGGGCCAGGCAGGCCGCCACGGTGGTCGCCGCGTCACCGGCCACCAGCCAGTGCGGCAGCGGCTCCTCGCCGCGCAGCCGGCGCAGGTACAGCCCGGTCCACACCAGGCCCGCCGCCAGCGCGGGCGCCAGCCACGCGGCCGAGACCGGCGGGACCGCGCCGAGGCCGGCCGCGACCACCGACACCAGGCCGACGGCCCCGCGCGCGCCCGCGGCGGTACGCGCGACGGCCTTGTCGAGCTGCCGGGTCGCGGAGTCGTACCTCGTGTCGTGCCGCGTGTCGTGTCTCGGGTCGAGCCTGTCGCCGAGACGCGTGGAGCCGGGGTGAGCCATGTGCGATCCGCCCGCGAAGAGAGCACAGGACGGGTCTCACAATATCGACTTCGGACAGGCTTGTTCCCGTCATGACGGTCGGCTGGTTCCATGGCTCTTCCTCGGGGGCCGGCGGCTCTCCGGCGCGCGTGCGCCGCCCTGCCCCACTGTGGGTCGCGCGGGCCCGCGGCGGCATGACGGCCGATCGGCCGTCGTGCCGCCACGACGGCTGATCGGCCGTCAGTCGCATCCCACGTGAGAGGGGTGTACTGGGCAGGTGTCGTCGCGCGCGACGGGAGGGACGATCATGACTGTTTTCTCGATCTCGATTCTGCTCGGCTGCCTCTCGGTGATGGCGGTCCGGGGCCGCCGGGGGGACTGGCCGCCCGGCATGCCGGCGGCGCGGCCCAGGCTGGTGACCGCGGGCGGCACCTACGACGGCTCGCACGGCCACCCCTCCGACGCCTACGTCGTCCAGGAGCGGCTGATCGCGCTGGCCGACGGGCAGGGCGGCACGGAGGTCGCGCACACGGCGGCCGCGCTGGCCCTGGGCGCCGTGGTCGCCGCCCGCCCGCAGCACTCCGCCCGGCGGGAGGAGGACATGGACGAGTGCGCCCAGGCCGCCCACCGGGCCGTCCGGCGGGCCGCGTTGCGCACGCCGTCCAAGCCGGGGCTGGTCACGACGATGGACCTGCTGGTGCTCGTCCCCGGGGAGACGCCGTGCCTGCGTTTCGCCCACGTGGGCAACGGCGCGATCTGGCACTGCGCCAAGGGCGGCAGGCCGCGCCGGCTCACCACGTCGCACTCCTTCGACGACGGGCCGCTGCTGCGCGGGATCGGGCTGGCCTCCACGCTGAACCCCGAGGTCGGCACCGTGCCGCTGCGGCCGGGTGACCGCGTGGCGGTCGTCACCGACGGCGTGCTGAAGGCGCTGGGCGAGCACCGGCTGGCCGAGCTGCTGGCCGTCGGCCCGTCCCCGGCCGCCTGCCTGGACCGGCTGTACGACGAGGTGGCCGCCGCGGCGCCCAAGGACGACGCGACGATGGTCGTCGCCGACTTCGTCACCGCCTGACCGCCCGGCCGCCCGTGGAACGTGCCACCCGACACGAAGGCGGGGGCCGGGTGGCACGTCCGGCACGCGGGCGCGCCGGCGTTTCAGGCCAGGCGCTGGAGGAGGCCGTACACGAACAGGGCGCGGCGGGGCGTGCCCGCGCAGGCGAAGTCGACCGCCCAGTGGTGCGGGGCCGCCCCCTCGCCCTGGAAGCTCACCGGGAAGCTCGCGGCGACGTCGGCCACGACGCATTCCCACGGGGTCAGGCCGGCGGCCGACAGCCGCCGGTCGCCGCCGGGCCGCACGAACCACAGGTTCCACACCTCGCCGCCGGGGCCGGTCAGCGCCTCGAACTCCAGCTCCGGCCAGGACGGCAGCCGCCAGCGGGCCACCTCGCAGGTCAGGCTGCCGAACGGGGCCGCGCCGGCGTACGCGGGCGGGCCGAGCGCCATCCGCAGCGCGGCCCGTCCCTTGGGCGCCGCCGGGGAGTGGGCCAGCCGGGTCCAGTGGGTGTGGGCGGCGCGCAGCTCGGCGCGGGAGGCGTCCAGGTCGGCCAGCGCCTGCTCCACGCGCCGCGGGTTGAGGTCGCGCATGCGGTGCATCAGGGCCAGCTCGAACTGGCGTACGCCGAATCGCATGGCCCCCAGCCTGCCAGGCGTCGTGACCTGCGTATGCTCCCCGTCATGAACAAACGGGGGCAGATCACTCTCCGCGAGCTGCTCGCCTTCGACGAGGGCGGCGTCCTGCGGCTGCTGCTCGCGCCGTCGGGCCAGGACGTGCACGTGTCCGGCATGATCATCGGCGACGAGGGGCCCGCCCGCTCGTACGCGGGCCGGATCGTGCTCGCGGCCGGGCTGTTCCACTCCACCGGCGCGGCCACCGCCTCCATCCGCGAGGCGGCGCGGCGCGGCGCCGCGGCGGTGGTCGTGCGGGCCGGCGAGGACCTGGCCGACGACGCGCTCGACGCGGCCGAGCAGGTCGGCATCGCCCTGCTGGCCCGCGCCGAATGGGCCGACTGGGACGACGTGGCGACCCTGCTGCGCTCGGCCGCCGCCTACGGCGAGGCGGGACGCGGCGACCGGATGGCCGAGGCCACGGCGGGCGGCGGGCTGGCCGCGCTGGCCTCGGTGGTCGCCGAGTTCACCGGCGGCTCGATCACCATCGAGGACACCCAGTTCCGCGTGCTGGCGCACTCGGCCACCGGGCCGGAGGCCGACGAGCTGCGCCGCTCCACCATCCTGGGCGGCCGGGTGCCCGACTGGCGGGTGGACGAGCTGCGCCGCAGCGGCCTGCTGCGCACCCTGTGGTCCTCCGGCGAGGTGATCCACCGGCCCGCCGACGGCGACACCCCCGAACGGCTGATCATCGCCATCCGCAGCGGGCGGGAGATGCTGGGCTCGATCTGGGCCGCCGCCGACGGCCGCAGCCTGTCGCCCAACGCGGCCAGCGCGCTGAGCCGGGCCGCGGAGGTGGCGGTGCCGTACCTGGTGCAGCACCGGCTGCGGGAGAGCGGCGCGCGGCTGCGCGAGGAGCACGCGCTGCGCGGGCTGCTGGGCGGCGAGGGCGACATGAGCACCCACGCCTGGACGCTGGGCCTGCCGCCCGACCTGCGCTGCGCCGTCGTGATCGCCGAGGCCGGACCCGACGCGGCGGGCGAGGGCGCGGCGGCCCGGGGCCCGGCCGGGGAGCGGGTGCTGGAGGTGCTCGCGCTGCACGCCGCCTCCTACCGGCCCGGGGTGCGGGTGCTGCGGGAGACGGGCCGGGTGCTGGCCCTGGTGCCGGTGCGCGGCGGCGACGAGCGGGACGTGCTCGGGCTGGCCCGCGAGCTGGACGGGCTGGCCGCCTCGACGCCGGGCGCCGCCGCGGTGCTGGTGGGAGCGGGGTCGGTGGCCGCCTCGCCGCTGGTCGCGGCGGGCTCGCGGGAGGAGGCCGACCTGGTCGTCCGGGTCCTGCGCGGCCGCGGCTCCGGCCCCCGCCACGCCCTGGCGGCCGACCTCGGCCCCGCCCTGGACGTGCTGCGCGTCCTGGACGCCGTCCGCCCGGTGTGGGAACGCGGCAGCGGCCCGGTGTACGACCTCGTCCACGCCGACCTGGCGGCGGGCGGCGAGCTGGTCCGCTCGATCGCCGCCTACCTCGACGCCGCGGGGGACGTCGGCCGCGCCGCCCGCCGGCTGGTCCTGCATCCGAACACCCTGCGCTACCGGCTGCGCCGCGTGCGCGAGCGGTTCGGCGTCGACCTCGACGACCCCGACACCCGGCTGCTGCTCACCCTCGCCGTCCGCCTGGCCGCCTGACCTGGGGCTCCGGATTTTCCTTGGCCGGTCGGACAAAGCCGCAGGTGGGCTTTGTCCGACCGGCTGAAGACGTGGCCTGCGGTCATGGCCGAATCTCGTCTGGCCCCCCTCCGAAACTCCCTCTTTCCCGATGCATCCAGGAGCCTTGGACGTGATCCAGAGCAGTGCCACGCTCGCGCCCGCCCCGGCCCGCGGCACCACCGCCGAACGCGCCGCCCACGTGTTGCGCCATGCCGTACGCGCCGGTGCGCTCGGACCGGGCGAACCGGTCGCCGGTTTCGTCGACACCGCCGGCGTGCGGGACTCGGTCAGGGCGTTGCACGAGGCGTTCGGCGAGGTCCCGGACGTGCTGCACACCTTCGCCGCCAAGGCCGCGTCCCTGATCCCCGTCCTGCGGCTGCTGGCCGCCTCGGGCATGGGGTGCGAGGTGGCCAGCCCCGGCGAGCTGCGCATCGCGCTGGACGCCGGGTTCGCGCCGGGCACGATCGTCTTCGACTCCCCCGCCAAGACCCGCGAGGAGCTGCGCCAGGCGCTCTCGCTGGGCGTCGCGGTCAACGCCGACAGCCTGGCCGAGCTGCGCCGCATCGACGAGCTGCGCACGCCGGACTCCTCCTCGGTGCTGGGGCTGCGGGTGAACCCGCAGGTCGGCACCGGCACGATCGGCGCGATGAGCACCGCGACCGCCACCTCCAAGTTCGGCGTCGCGCTGCGCGACCCGGGGGCCCGCGAGGCGGTCGTCCGCGCGTTCGCCGAACGGCCCTGGCTGACCCGCCTGCACGCGCACGTGGGCTCCCAGGGCTGCCCGCTGGAGCTGATCGCGGCGGGCATCGCCGAGACGTACCGGCTGGCCGAGGAGATCAACGCGACGCTCGGCGTCCGGCAGATCAGCAGCATCGACATCGGCGGCGGCCTGCCGGTGAACTTCGACGGCGACGAGGTGGCCCCCACCTACGCCGACTACGTCGCCACGCTGCGCGCGGCCGTCCCCGGGCTGTTCGACGGCAGGTACGCGCTGGTCACCGAGTTCGGCCGGTCGCTGCTGGCCAAGAACGGCTTCGTCGCGGCGCTGGTGGAGTACACCAAGGACGCCGGCGGGCGGCGGGTGGCGATCACCCACGCGGGCGCGCAGGTCGCCACCCGCACGGTGCTCATGCCGGACGCCTGGCCGCTGCGGGTCGGCGCGTACGGCCCGGCGGGCGACCCCAAGGACGGCCCCCTGCTCGCCCAGGACGTCGCGGGCCCGTGCTGCTTCGCCGGTGACGTGGTCGCGCACGCCAGGGAGCTGCCGGAGCTGGCCGAGGGCGACATCGTCGTGCTGCACGACACCGGCGCCTACTACTTCTCCACCCCGTGGGCCTACAACAGCCTGCCCTATCCGGCGGTGCACGGCTTCACCGTCACGGCGGACGGCGACGTCCGGCTGAGCGAGGTGCGCCCGGCGCAGACCCTGGACGAGATCGCCGCGGCCAGCGGGCTGGCGCAGGCCGACGCGCTGACCGGCCTCCTGGCGGCCACCGCCTGAACGCCCGCCGTCCCAACCGTGGCGGTATGTCCTGGTTTGTGGGGATTGTTTTCGCGGCTGGGGGTATGTCTACCAGCGAGTATGGAGTTCTCGCTCCATTTCGGGGGAACCTTCCGGGCCGTCGCCCGGAAGGCGCGACAGGCGGCTCTCCGCCTTGAGGGCCGCCGGATCCGGGGGAACCCACATGCGCAAGACGCTCACCGGCCTGGGGATGGCATTCTGCTTGGCGCTGGCCCCGGCCGCCACCGCTGTGGCGGACACGCCCGTCGTCCAGAGCCAGGCGACGCCGAGCCCGCAACCGACCGAGAACAGATACGACGAGGGCGGCGGCAACGGCGGTCTGTGGGGCCTGCTGGGGCTGCTCGGACTGCTGGGGCTGGCGGGCCTGCGCAAGGGCCGCAACCCGGTGGGGACGGCTGAGCACATGACCACCCGTCCCACAGGAACCACCGGTACCACGGGTACCACCGGGACCACGACGGGGACCACCGCCAACCCCACCCGCCCGCAGCGCCCGTAAGGAGGCGCGGGCGGTGCCCGGCACGCTCCGGCGCGCCGGGCACCGCGCTGCCCGCCCCGGGAGCCGCCGCCCCCGCAGCACCGCCCCCCATGGCCCGGGCCCGCAGACCGGTGCGCGCAGACCGGCCCGCGCAGTCCGGTTGGCGTGGGTACGGGCCTCAGGCGGGGCGGGTGGCGATGACGGCGGCGGCGTCCAGTTCGTCCGAGACCGCGGCCCGCGCCTGGAGCCCCGCGGCCACGGCGGCCCGGACGGTGGCCGCGGCCTGCCGTTCGCTGGTTTCCACCAGCAGGTGCCCGCCCGGCGCGAGCCAGCCGGAGGCCCCCGCGATCACCCGGCGCACCACGTCGAGCCCGTCGCCGCCGCCGTCGAGCGCCATCAGCGGCTCGTGCAGGCGCGCCTCGGGCGGCAGCAGGCCGACCGACGCGGTGGGCACGTAGGGCGGGCTGGCGATCAGGATGCCGACGCGGCCGCGGAGCGAGCCGGGCAGGGCGTCGTACAGGTCGCCCTGGTGGACGTGGCCGCCGGGCAGGTTGAGCCGGGCGCAGCGCACGGCGGCGGGGTCGAGGTCGGCCGCGTGCACCTCGGTCTCCTCCCCCAGCGCCGCCACGACCGCGGCCCCCATCGCGCCCGTGCCGCAGCACAGGTCGAGCACGACGGGCGGGCGGCCGGCCCCGCGGGCCAGCGCGACGGCCTGGCGGATGAGGAACTCGGTGCGCGGACGCGGCACGAACACGCCGGGCTCGACGGCGATGCGCAGGCCGCAGAACCGCGCCCAGCCCAGGACGTGCTCAAGGGGCAGCCCGCCGGCCCGGCGCTCGACCATCCCGGCCAGCTCGGCAGGGGTACGGGCGGTGGAGACCAGCAGCTCGGCCTCGTCCTCGGCGAAGACGCAGCCGGCGGCGCGCAGCCGGGAGACGACGGCGGACAGGGGGATCGTGGAGGGGGACATGGGGAGCCTTCCGGGATGCCGATGGGCGCTCCCCGCGGTCACCCGGCCCAGGCGGGCCGGACGGGTGCCGAAAGGGAGCCCCAGCCTGACGAAGCGGTGATGGGTCTCACCTCCTACGGACGGTCTCGGCCAGAGACCGTCACAGTACCAGAGCCGTTCCGGCCCGACGCGGGCGGCCGCCGGGGATCTCTCCCGGTCACGCGCACGCCGTCACGCGGCTGATCACGTAGTAAGATGTCCGGGAGCTCGGCCGCGGAGATCGTCCCGGCGAGCGGGAGGCGGCCGCGGGAGCCGCGCGAGAAGTCCCGCCGATCACCTGACACGAACGAAGCGCACACCACTACGGTGTGCGCTTTTTGTCGTGCCCGAAAGCCGGACCACAGTGAGAGGAACCAGGCACGCATGCCGCACCACGACGACGACACCAGGATCAGCCTGCCCCGGCAGTTCGCCCGCACCCGGCGGTTCACCCTGGGCGCCCCCTCGGCCTTCACCGTCTCGGCGGACGGCTCCGTCGTGCTGTTCCTGCGCAGCCGCGCCGGCGACGACCCGGTCACCTGCCTCTGGGCCCTGGACGCCGGCTCCGGCGAGGAGCGGCTGCTCGCCGACCCCGCCGCGCTGACCGGCGGCGGCGCCCAGGGGATCGGCTCCTACGCCACGGACGACGCGGCCGGCCTGGCGGTGTTCACCCTGGCGGGCGCGCTGTGGGCGGTGGACGTCCCGACCGGCGCGGCCCGCCTGCTGCCGGTGCCCGGCACGGCCCGCGACCCGCGGCCCGACCCGGCCGGGCGGCTGGTCGCCTACCTCTCCGGCGGCGCGCTGCGGGTGATCGGCGCGGACGGCGCCGGCGACCGCGCCGTGGCCGAGCCCGACGGGCCGGACGTGCGGTTCGGCGTCGCCGAGTACGCCGCGTCCGCCTCGATGGGCCGCTCCCGCGGCTACTGGTGGTCCCCCGACGGCGCCCGCCTGCTGACGGCCCGGGTGGGCGAGGCCCGCGTCGCGCTCTGGCACGTCGGCGACCCCGCCGAGCCCGCGCGCCCGCCGCGGGCCGTGCGGTACCCGGCGGCCGGCACCGCCAACGCCGACGTCACCCTCTGGATCGCCAGGCTGGACGGCACGGCGGACGGCACGGCGGACGGCGGACGCGTCGAGGTCGTCTGGGACCGGGCCGCCTTCGAGTACCTGACGGCCGCCGGCTGGGACGCCCACGGCCCGTACCTGTCGGTGCAGAGCAGGGACCAGCGGACGGTCCGGGTGCTGGCCGCCGACCCGGACTCCGGCCGGACGCGGCTGCTGGCCGAGCAGCACGATCCGTGCTGGGTGCAGCTCGTCCCGGGCACGCCCGCCCGCACCGGCTCGGGCCGGCTGGTCGCCCACGCCGACCTGGACGGCACCCGGCGGCTCACCGTCGGCGGCCTCCCGGTCACGCCGCCCGGTCTGCAACTGGAGGCGGTTCTCGGCGTGGACGGCGAGGACGTGCTCTTCACCGCCTCCGACGACCCCGCGCAGACCCACCTGTGGCTGCACACCCCGGCGGCGGGCGCCCGCCGGCTCAGCGTCGCGCCGGGGGTGCACGGCGGGACGCGGCGCGCGGGCACCCTCGTCCACGTCATCCGCACCGCCGAGCACCCGGGCGAGCGGGTGCGCGTGGAACGCTCTTCGGCCGGGACGTCGTCCCCGGCGCGCAGCGGGGTCGAGGTGGCGTCGGCGGCGCAGCGGCCGGTGCTGGCGCTGCGCCGGCTGTCGCTCGTCACCACCGGGCGCGAACTGCGCAGCCACCTGCACCTGCCCTCCTGGCACCGCCCCGGCGACCCGGCGCTGCCGGTCCTGCTGGACCCGTACGCGGGGCCGGCCGGACGCCGGGTCACCGACGAGCAGGCGCCGATGATGTTCGTCTCGCAGTGGTTCGCCGAGCAGGGGTTCGCCGTCCTGGTCACCGACGGGGCCGGCACGCCGGGCCGCGGCCCCGGCTGGGAGCGCGAGGTGCACGGCGACATGTTCGGCCCCGTGCTGGCGGACCAGGTGGCCGCCCTGCACGCGGTCGCCGCCCGCCATCCGGAGCTGGACCTGCGCCGGGTCGCGATGCGCGGCTGGTCGTTCGCGGGCACGCTGGCCGTCATGGCGGTGCTGCGGCGTCCCGACGTCTTCCACGCCGCCGTCGCCGGCGCCGGCGCCAGCGAGCAGCGCCTGTACGACACCCACTGGCGGGAACGTTTCCTCGGCCACCCGGACCGCCACCCCGACCGCTACGAAGCCTGCTCCACCCTGGCCGGGGCGCACACCCTGACCCGGCCCCTGCAGCTCGTCCACGGCCTGTCCGACGACAACGTGTTCCCGGCGGGCACGCTGCGCCTGTCGTCCGCGCTGCTGGCCGCGGGACGCCCGCACGAGGTGCTGCCGCTGTCCGGCGCCTCCCACGCCCCCACCTCGGACGAGGACGTCTTCGAGGGCCTGCTCCTCCTCCAGCTCGACTTCCTCCGCCGCCACCTGAACGGGTAGCCGCCGGGGGGCAAGACGGTTCTCAGGTCCCGAGCAGGCGGCCGCCGAGACGGGTCGCCTGGCGGATGACCAGACGGCCGTAGGGCAGGTCGCCGGTCACCTGGACGTGCGGGTGGCCGGGGCGGGGCCGGCCGGGGGCCTTGCAGGTCACGCGCCCCCATGCGGACCGCACCCCGTCGGCGTTCGCGGTGGCGCCCGCGGGCAGGACGATCGTGGCGCTGCCGTACGCCAGCAGCAGCTCGATGTCGATGCGCCCGTGGGGCACGCGGGCCCGCGACAGGTCGAGCCGCACCCGGCCGTACCTGGAGTCGACGCACAGGCGGCGCGGGACCTCCCAGTCGCCGGTCCGGGTGACGGCGCCGCCGGCGGAGGCCAGCCGGACCACCTCGTCCGGCAGGTCGGCGACGATCGGCTCCAGCTCGCGGGCGGAGGTGGCGGTGAGCGCCAGTTCGAGCCGCCGTTCCAGCTCGGCGGGGTCGAGCCGGCCGTCCGCGTACGCCTGCTGGACCAGCTCGACCGCACGCTCGCGGTCCGCGCCCGAGACGGTGTTCATCGGCTGACGGCCCTGCTGTAGAGCCGCGTGGCCAGCGGCACGAACACGGCCAGGAGCAGCACGGACCACAGCAGCGACACCGGCACGGCGTGCCGCAGCGGCCAGGCGGCGGGCTGGGGCAGGGCGGCGCTGGTGTTCCCGAACAGCTCCCGCGCGGCCTGGACGAGCGTCGAGACCGGGTTCCACTCGGCGATCGGCCGCAGCGGGCCGGGCAGGCGCGTGCTGTCGGCGAACGCGTTGGACAGGAACACCAGCGGCAACGAGGTGAGGGTGGCGAGGTTGTTGAACACCTCGGGCGTGCGCAGGGCCAGCGCGACCGTGGCCGTCACCCAGGAGAAGGCGTAGGCGAACAGCAGCAGCATCGCGAACCCGAGCACCGCCTCCGGCGGCGAGCTGTGGACGCGCCAGCCGACCAGCAGGCCGACGAGCGCCATGGTGGCGATGCTGGTGACGTTCATGATGACGTCGCTGACGGTCTGGCCGGTGAGCACCGCCGTGGGCGACATCGGCAGGGTGCGGAACCGGTCGAAGATGCCCTTCTGCAGGTCCTGGGTGAGCGTGTAGCCGGTGATCTGCGCGCTGGTGACGATCGTCATGACGAAGATCCCGGGCAGCAGGTACTCGCCGTAGGACATGCCGGGCAGCTCGATCATGCTGCCGAAGACGTAGGTGAACAGCACCACGAACACGATGGGCAGCATGATCACGCCGCCCAGCAGGTCGGGGGCTCGGCGGATCTTGAGCGCGTTGCGCCTGGCGATGGTCAGGCCGTCGGCGGCGGCCAGCCGGAGGGCGTTCATCGGACGGTCTCCTCGGTCTTGTCGTCGGCGGTCCGCTCGTCGGCCTGGCGTCCGGTGAGGGTGAGGAACACGTCGTCGAGGGTGGGGCGGCGCAGCCCGGCGTCGCGTACGGCGATCCGCTCGGCGGCCAGGTGGCCGAGCGCCTGGGTCAGCGCGGCCGCGCCGCCGGTCACCGGGATCGTCATGCGCAGGGCGGCGGCGTCGACCTGCATCTCCCCCAGGGCCAGCGGCGCCAGGGCGCGGGCGGCGTGCTCCAGGCTCGCCGCGCTGGTCACCGAGAGCTCGATGCGGTCGCCGCCGACCTGGTCCTTCAGCTCCTCGGCCGTGCCGCGGGCGATCACCCGCCCGTGGTCGACCACCGCGATGCGGTCGGCGAGCCGGTCGGCCTCCTCCAGGTACTGGGTGGTGAGCAGGACGGTGGTGCCCTCCCGGACGAGCTCGGCGATGACGTCCCACAGGGCGATCCTGGCGCGGGGGTCGAGGCCGGTGGTGGGCTCGTCCAGGAACAGCACGGGCGGGTCGGCGACCAGCGCGCCGGCCAGGTCGAGGCGGCGGCGCATGCCGCCGGACCAGCCGCGCACCGGGCGGTCGGCGGCGTCGGCGAGGTCGAAGCGGTCCAGCAGCTCGCGGGCGCGCTCGCGGCTGCGCCGGGCGCCCAGGTGGTAGAGGCGGCCGACCATCTCCAGGTTCTCGGCGCCGGTGAGGTGGTCGTCCACGGCGGCGTACTGGCCGGACGCGCCGATGCGGGCGCGCAGCCGGTGGGCGTCGCGGACGACGTCGAGCCCGGCCACCGTGGCGTGGCCGGCGTCGGGTCGCAGGAGCGTGGTGAGGATTCGCACCGTGGTGGTCTTGCCGGCGCCGTTGGGGCCCAGCAGTCCTAACACCGTCCCCTCCGGGACGGTCAGGTCGACGCCGTCGAGGGCGGTCACGTCGCCGTACCTCTTGGTCAGCCCCTCGACCATGATCGCGTCTGGCATGTCGGTCTCCTCGGTCGTCAGGAACGGTGGATGTCGATGTCGCCGTGCGTGGTGTGGGCGTGGATCTCGACGGTCCGCGCCGGGTCGCCGGGGTCGTCGCCGGGGTCGAGGGCGACGTTCACGGTGCCGTACCGGGAGCTGACGTCGAGCCAGGCGGAGGCGCCCTCGCGCAGGCCGATGTCCAGGCCGCCGCCGGTGGTCTCCATGACGACCGTGCCGGACGCCACCTCGCGGATCTCCACGCCGGCGTAGGAGGTCTTGGCGACGACGCCGGCCAGCGGGCGTTCCACGGTGATGTCGCCGTGGGCGCTGTTGAGCCGCAGCTCGCCGGTGACCTCGCCGAGGCGCACGTCGCCGTGGGCGGTCTTGACGGCGGCGGTGCCGTCGATCTCGCCGACGCGGATGTCGCCGTGGTTCGTGGTGATCTCGGCGTGCCCGCGGGCGCGGGTGACGGAGACGGCGCCGTGGGTGCTCTTCAGGCGCAGCCGGCCGGCCTGCTCGACGCGGATGTCGCCGTACGTGGTGGTCGCCGTGACGTCGCCGAGCGGCCCGCGGCACGACAGGCCGCCGGACGTCCTGACGTCGAGGCGGGACCCGGCCGGCAGCTCGATCGTCACCTCCACCGAGCCCGTGCCGAGCAGCAGCGAACGCGCCCAGTCGGCGGGCGACTCGACGAGCTTGCCGAGCGAGAGCCCCCAGCCGA
Source organism: Nonomuraea sp. NPDC049624 (assembly GCF_040675255.1). Classification (NCBI taxonomy): domain Bacteria; kingdom Bacillati; phylum Actinomycetota; class Actinomycetes; order Streptosporangiales; family Streptosporangiaceae; genus Nonomuraea; species Nonomuraea sp. NPDC049624. Next base: position 518,897 of record NZ_JBFAOR010000009.1, read on the forward strand.
GCGCCGGCGCGCCCTGTTCCTTGCCGGCGGCCACCGTGAGCCTGCCGTCGGCGTGATGCACCTGGACGTGCTGGGCGGCCTGCACGTCGGCGTCGTTGTGCTCGTCGCTCGGGCGCACGTCGACCACGGTCTCGGCGCGGTCGCCCGCGACGACGCGGACGGCGGCGGTCGCCAGGTCGAGGACGGCGACGATGGGGCGTGGCGAGTCGAAGGCCGGCATTCCGATCTCCCTGTCATCGGTCGGCATGGTCATCAGCGCGGGCATCGGCGCGGGCATCGGCGCGGTCATCAGCGCGGTCATCAGCGCACCCAGCCGCTGTAGCGGTTGCCGGTCTGGGGGGCCGGGCGCCGGGTGGCGCGGCGGGTGGCGTCACGGGTGGCGTCACCGGGGTCGAGCGCCGCGGAGACGGCGCGGACCAGCCAGGCGTTGACGGACAGCCCGTCGCGCGCGGCCGCCTCCTCGATGCGCGGCTTGAGCGTCTCGGGCACCCGGAGGGAGATCCGGGACGTGCCGCCCTCGTCGGTCTCGGGGGGCGGCGGCATGGGCGGCCGCTCGCCGGGGCCGGCGCTGACGGGCGGTTCGTCCTGGTCCGGGAACGGGTGGGCGGCGGGCGGCGGCGTCACGACGAAGGCGGGGTCGCGCCCGCGCAGGCGCACCTCGACGGAGCCGGGCGCGAGGTCCTGGGTGATCTCGTCCGCGGCGGCCGACAGGGCCTCCAGCAGGGCGAGCCGGGCGGCCGACTCGAGAGTGGCGGCGAAGCGCTCGGCCAGCGCACGGGCCTGCTCGCCGCCCGTCCCGGCGGCGAGCATGAGCTCGCGCCGAAGTTGATCGACATACGGGGCAAGGTCCATGACGCCATCATGACATGCGTTGTGACGCCATCGCAAGGCGGAATGACGTCACTATGGCGTCAGATGGCGTCTCACGCGGGCGGCGGCCCGGACAGCGCGGTGACGACGCGGTGACGCAGCAGCTCGTACTGCTCCCGGCACCGGCGCGGCGCGTCCGGGGGACGGTGCCGGAGCTGGGGATTCACGACGACCTCGCCCGGGTGGAACTGGTCGGCGGTGAAGTCGATCTCGGTGCCGCCGGGCAGCACGTTCCAGTAGTGGTGGCCGACCTTGACGCCGCCGGCGTGCACCTCGGCCAGGATCAGGTCTCCGCCCAGCAGGTCCTGGACCACCAGCGCGATGATCCCGCACTGCCCCCTGGCCGGGTTGTCGGGCCGCCATTCCTCCCGCGCGGCGGTGTCGCAGGTGTCGGGCCCCCAGGCGGCGCGCAACGTCGGCCGCAACAGTTCCAGTATCAGCATCCGGGGAGTGTCGCAGGCAGGCCCGACAGTTCACCGGCCGTCCGGGTCACGCCAGGGCGCCGTCGAGGATCTTGTCGAGGAAGGCGTCCAGGTTGACCGCCGTCCTGGCGACGCGCTCGGCCACGCTCAGCGACTCGAACCGGACGCCCAGCTCGGTCTCCTTGCGCCCCCGGACGTACAGGGAGCAGGCCAGGTCGGCGCACATGTAGGCGCCCACCGTGTTGCCCTGCCGCCCCGCCGCGCCCACCCGGGCCGCGGTGAACAGCGCGACGCCGGTCCCGGCGTGCGGGGTCACGCAGACCGAGCAGAGCGTGCTCTTGGTGAAGCTCCTGCGCACCTCCTGGCCGAGCCGCAGCGCGACGCCGAGCGGCGCGCCGCCGCGTTCGGCCACCAGGTACGCCCGCTCCGGCGCCCCCGGATCGCGCCAGCCCAGGAAGTCGAGGTCGGGCCAGGGCAGCTCGCGCAGCCCGCGCGGGACGGCGAGCCGGCGGGCCTCGCCCTTGGAGCAGTTGACGAAGGACGAGCGGATCTCGTTCTCGGTGACGGGGTTCATGACGTGCCTGCTTTCGAGGACGGGAGGAACAGGGCGGGCAGGAGGCAGAGCGCGACGGCGGCCAGCGTGACCCAGAAGGCGGGCCGGTAGCCGCCGTGCTGGAGCAGCACGGCCACGCAGGCGGTGCCGGCCGCCGCGCCGACCTGCTGGCCGATGGCGTTGGCGGTGGTCGCGGCGGGCACCTTGGCCGGCGGCAGCGAGTGGTAGAGGGTGATCATGGTGGGTGAGACCGCGAGCGCGGCCCCCACCCCGCGGACGAACAGCGCCACCGGCAGCAGCGCCGTGCCCGCGCCGGGATCGGCCAGCGCGAACGGCAGCGTGCCGGCCGCCAGCAGGACCAGGCCCGTGACGACGATCCGGCGCGGGTTGCCGTTCAGGTCGATCAGCCGGCCGGCGGCCAGCACCGCGGCGAGCATGCCGAGCCCCTGCGGCGCGAGCACCAGCCCGGCGCCGAGCGCTCCGGACCCCTCGGCCGTCTGGAGGAACAGCGGCACCAGGAACACCGCGGCGAACAGGGAGAAGTTGGCCAGGAAGGCCAGCGCGGCGGAGGCGGCGAAGGCCCGGTCGCGGAACAGGCCGGGCTCGACGATCCGCGGCCCGGAGGTGCGGGCGGCCCGCCACAGGCAGACGGCCAGCAGCAGCGCCCCGGCGGCCGCGGTCAGCGCGGCCACGGGCTCACCGGCCCCGCTCAGCCCGTGCAGCAGCAGGGTCAGGCCGCCGCTCACGCCGAGCAGGCCGGCCACGTCGAGGCGTTCGGCCAGGCCCTCCGGCCGGGCGGTGCGCACGTACAGAGCCGACAGGACGACGCCGGCCGCCACGAACGGCACGTTGATCAGGAACACCCACCGCCACGACAGCGTCTCCAGCAGCACGCCGCCGACGACCGGCCCGAGGACGGGCGCGAGCACGGCGGGCACGGCCATCAGCGCCATCATCCGGCCGAGCCGCTCGCGCCCGGCCACCTCGACGACGATGATCCGGCTGAGCGGGAAGAGCATGCCCGCCCCGGCCCCCTGCACGACGCGGAAGGCGACGAGGCTGCCGAGCGACCAGGCCGACCCGCACAGGATCGAGCCGGCCAGGAACACGGCGAGCGAGGCGGTCCAGGCCGTCCCGGCGCCGAACCGCTGGGCCGCCCACCCGGTCGCGGGGATGACCGCGGCCAGGGCGAGCAGGTAGGCGGTCGTCACCCATTGGGTGGCCGCCAGGTCGGCGGAGAACGCGCGGGCCAGGGTGTGCGTGGCGACGCCGACCACCGTGCCGTCGAGCAGGGCGGTGAAGGCGCCGAGGGTGAGCACCCCGGCGACCGTCAGCAGCCGCCGGTCGAGGCCGGGCCGGATGTCGGTCGTTCCGGTCATGGGGAAACCTGCCAATGTCTCAGTGCGCTGTCGAGCGCGTCGATGATCGCGTCCCACGAGCTGCGGACGTCGCGGGACGCCTGGAAGCCGCCGCGGGCCTCCAGGTTCGTGAAGCCGTGGAAGGTGCTGCGCAGCAGCCGGATGGCGTCGGTGTGGGCCGGCTCGGGCAGCCCGTACGCGGCCACGACCGCGTTGGTGGTGGTGAAGATGCGCTGGACGTCGGCGCACCCGGCGACGATCTCGGGGTCGAGCCGGAGCTGGGTGGCCTCGTACAGGCCCGGGTGGGCGAGCGCGAAGTCGCGGTAGGCGGCGGCGAAGGCGGCCAGCGCGTCCTTGCCCGCCTTGCCGGCCACCGCCGCGGTCAGGGCGTCGGCCTGGATGCGGGCGGCCCGCAGAGCGACCCGGACGCGCAGGTCCTGGAGGTTCCTGACGTGGGAGTAGAGGCTGGCGTCCGCGACGCCGAAGCGGCGCGCGAGGGCCGAGACCGTCAGGTTGTCGAACCCGGCCTCGTCGGCCAGCTCTCCGGCCGCCTCCGTCACGCGGTCCGCCGTCAGACCGGCCCGAGCCATCATGATCCACCTCCGCAGCAGGAAACCTAAGCTTCCTAGGTTTTATCCTAGGAGTCCTAGGTTTCGCAAATCAGGAAAACTTGGGATCAGGTTGGAACGTGGCTGGAGCAGCCGTTCGTAACGTGGCGGACATGAGAGTGCTCGTCGATCTGAACCGCTGCCTGAGCTACGGCCAGTGCGTGTTCGCGGCGCCGGCGGTCTTCCGGTTCCACGGCGCCGAGTCCCTCGAGTACGACTACGCCCCGGCCGACGCGCTGCGCGAGCAGGTGCGCGAGGCCGCCGCGGCCTGCCCGGTGCAGGCGATCACCTGCTCGCCGGACGACCATGCGTAGCGCGGTGATCGTGGGCGCCTCCTTGGCCGGCCTGCGGGCCGCCGAGACGCTGCGCGCCGAGGGCTTCACCGGGGAGCTGACCCTGATCGGCGACGAGCCGTACGAGCCCTACGACCGGCCGCCGCTGTCCAAGCAGGTGCTGGCCGGGCGTGCCTCGCCCGCGCACACCGCGCTCGTCACGGCGCGGGACCTGCGGGCGCGCTGGCTGCTCGGCGAGCCCGCCACCGGCCTGGACCTGCGCACCCGGCAGGTACGCCTGGCCGGCGGGCGCGAGATCGGCTTCGACCGGGTGCTGATCGCCACGGGCACCCGGGCGCGCCCCTGGCCCGAGCCCGCCGAGGCGGCCCTGACCGGCGTGTTCACCCTGCGCGGGCGCGACGACGCGGAGAGCCTGCGGGCCGCGCTCGCCGCCGGGCCGAGCCGGGTGCTGGTCATCGGCGGCGGGTTCACCGGCTCGGAGATCGCCTCGGTCTGCCGCGAGCTGGGCCTGGCCGTGACGGTCGCCGAACGCGGCCCGGCCCCGCTGGCCGGCGCCCTGGGCGCGGCGGCCGGCAGCGTGGCCGCCCGGCTGCACCGCGAGCACGGCGTGGACCTGCGGGTGAACACCACGGTGATGGCGCTGGAGGGCGACGCGGAGGGCCGGCTGCGCGCGGCGCACCTGTCCGACGGCGACGTCCTGCCGGTCGAGGTCGCGGTGGTGGCGCTGGGGGCCGTCCGCAACACCGAGTGGCTGGACGGGGCGGGCCTGGCGGCCGACGCGCGCGGGGTGGTGTGCGACGCCGCCTGCCGGGCCTTCGACGCCGACGCGATCGTCACCTCCGACGTGTTCGTGGCCGGCGACGTGGCGCGCTGGCCGCACCCGCACTACGACGGCCTGCTGCTGGCCGTGGAGCACTGGGACAACGCGGTGCGCCAGGCGGCCACCGCCGCGCACAACATGGTCGCCGACCGGCCGCGCCCGCACCGGGGGCTGCCGGCGTTCTGGTCCTACCAGTTCGGCGTCAGCATCAAGTCCGTCGGGCTGCCGACGATCGCCGACGAGGTGGTGGTCACGCAGGGCTCGGTGGCCGAGCGCCGCTTCGTGGCCTGCTTCGGCCGCCAGGGCCGGTGCGTGGCGGCGGTCGCGGTGGACGCCCCGCGCTCGCTGCCCGCCTACGCCGGCCTGATCGAGGCGGCCGCGCCCTTCCCGCCCGACCTGCGGGCCGCCGACGGGCCGCGCACGCTGCTCCCGGTGCCCGCCGGCCTGGCCGTGGACGGCCAGTCCACGCACAGCCCGACGGCCGCCGTGACCGGGCAGGGCCCGACCGCGCGCGAGGCGCCGCGCGAGCGCGACCCCCGCTCGCCGCTGACCGCGCCGCCGCTGGAATGAGAGCCGGAGGACGACCATGGCCCACCAGGTGACGCAGTACCTGTTCGCGCAGGTCCTGGACGAGGCGAGCCGCCCCGACCCGTACCCGCTGTACGCCCGGCTGCGCGAGACGCCCGTCTCCCGCCAGGGGGACGACCTGTACGCGGTGAGCACGTACGCCGAGATCGTCTCGCTGCTGCACGACCCGCGGATCAGCTCCGACGAGCGCAAGAGCAGGAGCGGCTCCGGCTCGTTCGGCGCCTCCGGCCGGCTGATGGCCGGACAGGACGGCCAGGAGTCCAGGAAACCGGCGTTCATCTTCCTCGACCCGCCCGACCACGACCGGCTGCGGCGGATCGTCATGCGGCACTTCACCCCGGAGCGCGTCAACCGGCTCGGGCAGCACGTGGTGTCGCTGGTGGCCGAACTCCTCGACCGGCGCGCCGGCCACGACTCCATGGACGTGGTGGACGACCTGGCCTACCCGCTGCCGGTCACGGTGATCTGCGACCTGCTCGGCGTGCCCAAGGAGGACGAGCCGCGCTTCCACGGCTGGGCCTCGGCCCTGGCCCGCACGCTGGACCCGCCCGAGGGGCTGTCGGCGCAGGAGGTCCGGCAGGCCGAGGCCGCCGCGCCGGAGCTGCGCGCGTACCTGGTGGAGCTGGCCGGCGAGCGGCACGCCCGCCCGTCGGACGACCTGCTGTCGGCGCTGCTCACCGACGACGAGGCCGAGCGCATGGACGCCCCGGAGATCATCGCGACGATGGCCCTGCTGCTCATCGCCGGCCACGAGACCACCGTCAACCTGATCGCCAACGGCATGCTGACGTTCCTGCGCAACCCGGAGGCGCTGGCGCGGCTGCGCGCCGATCCCGGGCTGATCGTGCCGGCCGTCGAGGAGGTGCTGCGCTACGACCCGCCGGTGCAGTTCCGCACCCGTACGACGCTGGCCGACATCGAGATCGCCGGGGTCACCGTCCCCCAGGGCGCGGACGTGGCGCTGCTGCTGGCCTCGGGCAGCCGGGACCCGGCCCGCTTCCCCGGCGCCGACCGCTTCGACCCGGCGCGGCGGGACAACCAGCATCTGGGGTTCGGCGGGGGCGTGCACTACTGCGTGGGGGCGCCGCTGGCCCGGATCGAGGCGCGGGTCGCGCTGGGCGCGCTGGTGAGCAGGCTGGTCGGGCCGGAGCTGGCCGCCGGGCCGCCGCCGTACCGGCACAGCGCGTCGCTGCGCGGGCCCGCGCACCTGGTGGTCGGCTTCGACCGCCTGCTCTGACACCCTGCGCCCTGACACCCGCCTGCCCTGACACCCGCCTGCTCTGACGCCCGCCGCTCTGACGCCCGCCGGTTCTAACGGCCGTCGAGGACGCTGGCCAGGGCGTCCAGGGTCTCCTGCCGGGTTCCCGGGGGCGGTGAGACGCGCAGCACCGGTTCCCGCAGGTCGAGCGGGGCGCGGGCGACCGGCGCGACGCCCACCAGCAGTCCCGCCGCGGCCGCCGCCGCGGCCGTCCTGGTGGCATCCGCGCCGCCGGGCGGGCGCAGGGTGACGATGGCCGTCGGCTCGTCGTACGGCTCCACCACCCGCCAGCCGCCCCTGCCGTCGAGCGTGCGCCGGGCCGCCGCGCCCAGCTCGGCGAGGTGCGCGCGGACCGCCTCCGGCCCCAGCGCGTGGTGCTCCAGGACGGCGACGCCGAGGCCGATCCGCGCCGCGACCGCCGACTCGGCGCTCTCGTAGCGCGCGGCGCCGGGCAGCGGCCCGGTGCGCGCCGGGTCCTCCAGCCAGACGTGGCCGCCGAGCGAGGGGGCCGCCGCGTCCATGTCCTCGGTGAGGCCGGGCACGATCAGGAAGCCGACGCCGCGCGGCCCGGCCAGCCACTTGCGGGAGGTGCCGACGTAGGCGGCGGCCCGCGCGCCGGTGACGTCCAGGTGGCCGAGGGACTGGCACACGTCCAGGACCAGGGGCACGCCGGCCTCCCGGCACAGGCGGCCGATCTCGCCGGCCGGCTGCGCGGTGCCCCGGTGGGAGGGCAGGTGCGGCAGGGTGACCAGGTCCAGGCCGCGGCGCAGGGCGGCGGACAGGGCGTCGAGGTCCAGGCGGGCGTCGTCGTCGGCGGGCAGCTCGGCGAGGGTCCAGCCGCGTTCGGCGGCCAGGCGGCGCAGCAGCATGAGCGTGCTGCCGTACTCCGCGCGGGTGAAGCCGACCCGGGCGCCCGGCGGCAGGCGCCAGCCGCCGAGCAGCGCCGCCATCGCGGCCGTGCCGCTCTCCAGGAAGGCGACGTCGGCCGCGTCCGCGCCGGTCAGGGCGGCCAGCGCGGCCCTGGGCGTGCTGAGGCCGGGCACGGCGGCGTACCCGCCGAGCTCGCGTTCGCGCCGCAGGTGCTCGACCGTCGCGGCCAGCGTCCGGTCGCTGGGCACGTTGCAGCCGGCCGCGTCCAGGTGGCCGGGCGGCGCGGCCGAGCGGGCGGCCCGCCAGCGTTCGGCGATCACGCCCCGGCCAGCAGCAGCCCGAAGTCGCCGTCGGGGTCGGTCCACGACCGCAGGACGGTGAACCCGGCCGCGGCCAGCTCCTCACCCAGCGGCTCCAGCCGGAACTTGGCGCTGATCTCCGTCCGCATCTCCTCGCCCGCGGCGAAGTCCACGGTCAGGCCGAGCGCGCCGACCCGCACCCGCATGTCCCGGGTGGCCCGCAGCCGCATCTCGATCCACTCGTTGCGCTGGTCGTACAGGGCGACGTGCTCGAACGCCGCCGGCTCGAACCCGGCCGCCAGCTCCCGGTTGACCACGTGCAGGACGTTCCGGTTGAACGCGGCCGTCACCCCGGCGGCGTCGTCGTAGGCCGCGACCAGCCGCCCGGTGTCCTTCACCAGGTCGGCGCCGAGCAGGAACGTGTCGCCGGGCCGCAGGGTGGCGCGCACCTCCTTCAGGAACACCTCGCGGGCGGCCGGTTCGAGGTTGCCGATCGTGCCGCCGAGGAAGGCCACCATGCGCCTGCCCGAGCGCGGCAGCAGCCGCAGGTGCCGCTCGAAGTCGGCGCACACCGGCCGCACCTCCAGCCCGGGGTAGCGGCCGCCCAGCCGGCGCGCCGCCGCCTCCAGGGTGACGGCGTCCACGTCCACCGGCGTGTACGCGCGCAGCGTGCCCGCCGCGGTGAGCGCGTCCAGCAGGATCACGGTCTTCTCGCTCGTGCCCGAGCCCAGCTCGACCAGCGTGTCCGCGCCGCTCGCGGCGGCGATCCCGGCTGCCCGCGCGCGCAGGATCGTCAGCTCGCGGCGGGTCGGGTAGTACTCGGGCAACCGGGTGATGCGCGAGAACAGGTCGCTGCCCGCCTCGTCGTAGAACCACTTGGGCGGCAGCCACTTGGGCGTGGCCGTCAGCCCGGTCCTGACGTCGTGTTCGAGCGCCTGGCGCAGGTAGCCGGGGTCAAGATGGTTGATCACATGGACGGTCGGCTGGGTGACGGGCACGAGATCCTCCTTGGGAAGGTCACAACGGCTGGACGCGTACGTCGTCCGGCGTGGCGGTGAGCAGGCTGCGGTCGGGCGCCTCCTGCCAGCCCGGCCGGTCGTCCAGGGGCTCGCTGGCCACGTACACGCCGTCCTGGTCGGCGCGGAAGAAGAGGGTGTCGCCCCAGACGGTCGCGGCGAGCGCCGTGCCGTCGCAGGCGAGCAGGTTCAGCCGGGCGGCGGCGTCCTTCTCCCCGGCGCGCACGACGACGTCGGCCAGCGCCGCGGCCAGGCCGAGCCCGGCGCTGCCGCGGGCGAACACGGCGGCGGCCAGCCAGGCCGAGTCGCAGGGGCTCTCGGGCAGGTCGTCGGCCAGGTCCATGACCGCGTCGCGCTCGACCCGGCCGTTGTGGCTGAGCAGCCAGCCGCCCCCGGCGAACGGCGCGGTGGCGCTCTCCTCCACCGGCATGCCGGTCGTGGCGCACCGCACGGCCGCGATCAGGCAGCCGGAGCGGGCGATCTCGGCGAGCGCGGGCAGGTTGGCGTCGGCCCAGATGGGGATGGCACGGCGGTAGCGCACCGGCTCCGGCCGGGCCGGGTCGTACCAGGCCATGCCGTAGCCGTCGGCGTTGACCGTGCCGTGGCGCTGCCGCCGGGGCGCGTACGACTGGGCGAGCAGGCCGTTCGCCGGCTCGTGGATCAGCGAGGTCAGCGGGCGCGGGGCGCCCAGCCAGGCGGCGTGCCGGCACATCTAGGCCCGCTCGGCGTCGCGGGCGCAGCGGAAGCCGGTGAAGATCTGCCGCCGGACCGGGTAGTCCCAGTTACGGAACGTCGTCCGCACCGCCGCCGGGTCGGCCGCCCACGAGCCGCCGCGCAGCACCCGGTACTCCTGCCCGAAGAAGACCTCGCTGTACTCCTTGTACGGGAAGCTGCGGAACCCGGGATAGGGCTGGAACCACGACCCGGTCCACTCCCACACGTCGCCGACCATCTGCTCGGCCCCGTACGCGCTCGCCCCGGCGGGGTAGGCGCCCAGCGGGGCCGGCCGGGCCGCCCGGTGACCGAGGTTGGCCAGGTCGGGACGGGGGTCCTCGTCGCCCCACGGGTACTTGCGGGCCCGCCCGGCGTCCGGGTCCCAGCCGCACGCCTTCTCCCACTCGGCCTCGGTGGGCAGCCGCCGGCCCGCCCAGCGGGCGTAGGCGTCGGCCTCGTACCAGCTCACGTGCTGCACCGGCTCGTCCATCGGGACGGGCTCGGCGCGGCCGAAGCGGGTGCGCCACCAGGCGCCGCCCTCGCGGGTCCAGAACAGCGGCGCGGTGGCGCCGCTCTCCTGCCGCCAGCGCCAGCCGTCCGGGTGCCACCAGCGCGGGTCGTCGTAGCCGCCCGACTCGACGAACGCGGCGTAGGCGGCGTTGCCGACGGGCAGCCGGTCGATCCAGTAGGCGGGCAGGTCGACCCGGTGGGCGGGGCGCTCGTTGTCGTAGGCCCAGGGCAGGGTGGCGGTGCCCATCTGGAAGGGCCCGGCGGGCACGTACACCTCGGCGGGGCCGGTGTCGCGGCCCGGCGGCAGGTCGCCGTCGCGGACCAGGCCGGGCTGCCGGGACAGCTGCCAGGTGGCCAGCATCGTCTCGTCGTGCTGGTGCTCGTGCTGGATGACCAGGCCGAACACGAACCCGTCGCGGTGCAGCGGCGCGGCGGCCTCCAGGTCGATCGCGTCCAGCACGTCGAGCACCCGGCCGCGCACGCCGCCGATGTACTTCCTGGCCTCGGCCGGGCCGAGGATCGGCAGGGTGGGACGGTCCTTGCGGGGGTGCTTGAAGGCGTCGTAGATGTCGTCGATCTCGGGGCGCAGCGGCGTGATGCCGGCGGCCTCGCGCAGCACCCACAGCTCCTCGTAGTTGCCGACGTGCGCGAGGTCCCACACCAGCGGCGACATCAGCGGGGAGTGCTGGCGCAGCAGGAGGTCGTCCTCGGCCTCGGTGTAGGTCAGCGAACGGTCGCGCACCGCGGTCAGCTCGGCGGCGATGCGTTCCTTGATGTCGTTCATGCCCGTCCTTCTCCGCTCAGCCAGGCCGGCAGGCGCCGTACCGGGTCCGTCATCAGGTCCATCAGGTCGGCCGCCGGGGAGCGGCCCGCGCTCACGTACCGGGCGGCGAAGCCGGACACGCCGTCGACCAGATCGGCGGGCGCGCCGAGCCGGGGCAGCGCCTCGACGGCGGCGCGGAAGGCCGCCTCGGCGGCGCGGGCGAGCCGCGGGTCGGTCAGGCCGCACCTGGCGGCCACCTCCGTCAGGCCGGCTACGGGCTCGGCGGCCGACAGGGCGGCGTCGGCGGCGCGGTCGTCGGTGATCAGCGCGTGGGTGACGGCGACGCACACCGGCCAGTCGTCCGGGTGCTGGGCGTCGAGGTAGCGGATCTCCAGCCAGCCGCGCGGCCGGACCGGCGGGAACAGCGTGGTGGCGTGGTAGGCCAGGTCCTCGGGGGTGGGCGGGCGCTCGCCCGCGCCGTCGAGCCAGTCGCGGAAGGTCGAGCCGTCGCCGACCGCGCGGTAGCGGCGCTCGTCCTCGCGGACGAGCATGAGCCGGGCGTCCAGCAGGTACGCCGCCCAGGCCGCCGCCGGGTCGCCGGAGCCGTCGACGGGGGCGGTGCGGGTGGGGTCCAGGTTCTCCCAGACGGCCTGGCGGCCCGACATCCAGCCGCAGGGGCGTCCACGGCTCAGCGGCGAGTTGGCGAAGGCCGCGATCAGGACGGGCGCGAGCAGCCTGGCGCGCTCCCACCGGACCGCCGGCCGCTCCCCCAGGTCCACGTTGACCTGGACGGACGCGGTCGAGCACATCATCAGCGGCCCGTACGGGCGGCCCAGGAACTCGGCCATGGCGTCGTAGCGCGGCTGGCGGAGCTGCCGCCGGGCCGGGCGCAGCGGATCGAGCCCCACGCCGCCCAGCACCAGCCCGTCCCGCCCGAGCGCCGCGCGTACGGCGGCCACGTCGGCGGCCAGCCGTCCGATGGCCTCGGCGGGCGGCCCGGCCGGGCCCGACAGCTCGATCTGGCCGCCCGGCTCGTACGTCACCCGGCTCCCGCCGGCCAGCGCCGGGACGACCCGCTCCACCCGGTCCATCGGCACCTGCCGCGCCGGGTCCGCCCGGTCGAAGACCAGGAACTCCAGCTCGGCCCCCACCCGGTCACCCGGGGCGGGGGCGAAGCACCGGCGTGCGAACTCCTCCACCTCCGGCACGCCCCGGAGCGGCTCGCCGGCCGCTCCCGAGGCGCCGGACCCGCCGGCCGCCGGGCCGGTCATCGCGTGGCGCATGTGCTTACAGACCCGCGAGACCCGCCAGCGTTACACGGAATTCTGATGATCTGCCGAGATTTGCCCTTTTTGCGGCTCTTGGGCCGTCAGCGCTGGTGGCGGCGGGCTCTGAACGCGGACATCAGCCGGTCGCGCGTGCCGTCGGACAACTTGCGCTCCGGCGGCAGCTCGCGCAGGGCCCGGACGGTCTCGCGGAACTGGTCGAGCTGCCGCGCGCAGTCGGCGCAGGCCGCCGCGTGCGCCTCGAACCCCTCGCGTTCGGGCCGGTCAAGAGCGCCGTCAAGGTAGGCGGTGATGAGTTCTACCAGCTCGTCGCACGTGAACCGCTTCACGACGTTGACCGCCTCACCTCTGAACGTTGAACCGTTTAACCTATTCTGACCGCTTCACGGACTGGTAGTAGCCTTCGAGCCGGTCGCGGACCGTGGCTCTTGCCCGGTGCAGGAGCACCCGTTGGTTGGCGGCCGAGATCTCCAGGATCTCGCAAACCTCCTCGGACGTGCATCCCTCCAGGTCACGCAGGGTGATGACGATCCGCTGCCGGGGCGGCAGCCCGGCCAGCGCCTCGCCGATGAGACCGCGCGCCTCCGAGGCGAGCACCGCGCCCTCCGGCGTCGGGCCGTCCTCCTTCTGGGCCGGCTCGGCGGGCGGCTCGAACGCGCTCCACGGCAGCGTCCGGCTCTCCCGCAGGCCGCGTTTCTTGGCGGTGTTGACCAGGATGCGGTAGACCCACGTCTTGACCGAGGAGCGCCCCTCGAAGGCGTCGATGGCGCCGATGACCGCCAGCCACGTGTCCTGCACGACCTCCTCGGCCGAGTCGTCGGTGGACACGTAGGACCTGGCCGCCCGCAACATCCCCCGCGACCAGGTGTCGAGGAGCGCGGCGAACATCGACTCGTCCCCGGCCCGCAGCGCCGCCACGACGACGTCGTCCGGGGGCAGCCCACCGCCCGCGAAAGGCCCCACGATCGTTTCCTCCCGGTCGAGCGTCGGGGACATCATGACATCGGGCCGCGCGTCGTCCACGCCCGGCCGGCCGCCGGGCCCGTGCGGGACGTCATGCTCCAGGCTAGCCCTCGCCCCCTCGCACCTGAAGATCGCACACCGGTCCGCGCCCGCACGTCGTACGGCGGCACCGACAGGGAACCTTCCCCGGCGGCGGCCGTCCAGCCGCGCGGGACCCGGATCGCCGCAGGTCAGTCGCGGTCGTAATGGCAGACGGCCTCCAGCATGACGCCGTGCGGGTCGAGCCAGAACGCGGCGTGGTACGGCGGCGGGTACTCGGGGAACTCCCTGGGCTCGTGCAGCACCTGCGAGCCGAGCTCCACCGCCCGCGCGTGCGCCTCGGCCACCGCCGACCGGCTGCGCAGCGAGAACGCCAGATGTTGCAGCCCGGTGCGGTGCCGCGAGTAGTCCCCGTCTTCCTGCGAGGGGTAGAGGAACAGGTACGTGCCCGGCTTGTCGTCGGCCGGCATGTAGCCGATCTCCTCCTCGCTGCTGAAGAACTCCTTGAAACCGAGGTACGGCAGGAGGGCGTCGTAGTACTGCTTGGCCGCCCGCATGTCGGGGACGTTGATGCCGATATGACCGATCATGCAGGGAGTATCGCGGCCCCCGGCGGGCGACGGCAACGTGTCGGTGCCGCCTGTTACGGTCGCGGGCATGGGAACGGAAGTGCCGCCGTCCGGTGGCGAGAAGGAGAGCCTGCACGCCAGCCTCGACCGGCATCGCGACGTCGTCGTGTGGAAGCTCCAAGGGCTGGGCGAGGAGCAGGTCAGGCGGCCGATGACACCGTCCGGCACGTCGCTGCTCGGCATCGTCAAACACCTGGCCGCCGTCGAGTACGGCTGGTTCTGCGCCACCTTCGGCCGCGAGGCCGAGCCGCTGTGGTTCGCCCCCGAGGACGACTTCGCGATCGGCGAGCGGGAGACCACCGAGCAGATCGTCGCCTTCTACGGCCGGGCCCGCGCCGCCGCCGACAAGGCGATCACCGACCTCCCCCTCGACGAGATCGGCACCTCGTGGTCGGGCCGCCGGGTGACCCTGCGCTGGGTGCTCATCCACATGATCGAGGACACCGTGCGCCACGCGGGCCACATGGACATCCTGCGCGAGCTGATCGACGGCGCCACCGGCGACCATCCCCGCTGATCGTCCTTCGCTCCCGTCACAGGGTGGTGGGCAGCACCGGGCGGCCGCGCACGCCGGGGTCGGCCGCGAACAGGGCGCCCGCCTCCGGCTGCTCCCGGGCGTCCACCCCGAGCCTCGACGTGGTGACGAACAGCCGGTCGAGGCCGGGGCCGCCGAACGTGACCGCGGTGACCTTGCCGACCGGCAGCTCCACCACGGCGTCGAGCCGCCCGCCGGGGGTGTACCGGTGCACGGCGAACCCCTGCCAGAGCGCCACCCACACCCCGCCCTCCGCGTCGACCGTCAGCCCGTCGGGCGCGCCCTGGGCGGGGTCGATCGTCACGAACGGCCTGCGCCCGGTGAGCCCGCCCGCCGGGTCGTGGTCGAGCACGTCCACCCGGCCGGTGGCGGTGTCGGCGTAGTAGGCCAGGCCGCCGTCGGGGCTGAAGTCGAGGCCGTTGGAGACGGTGACGCCGGTGATCACCGGGCTGAGCGCGCCGTCCGGTCCGGCCACGTAGAGCGAGCCGGCTCCGGGGGTCTCGTCGTAGGGCATGCTGCCGATGTAGAAGCGGCCCTCGGGGTCGCAGCCGCCGTCGTTCATGCGCACGCCGGGGTCGCTCCACGCCTGGCCGAGCGGGCGCAGCGGCGCGTCGAGGTCGTCGGAGCCGGCCAGCAGCAGCTCGCGTTCGCCGGCGACCACGTAACCGCCGGACACGCGCGGGCGCAGCGCCGCGGCGACCGGGCCGACGTGCCGCCGCCGCACGCCGCCGGAGTCGTCGAGGGCGAGCACGTCGCCGGCCAGCATGTCCACCCACCGCAGCCCGCCCCAGCGGGCGCACCACACGGGCCCCTCGCCGTGCTCGGCCACCGGCCCGGTCACGGGGTACGCCTGCACGCTCATCCCGGCCTCCTCGGCCCGATCCTAGCGGCGGACGCGATCATCGTTTCCCGCCCGCGGGCACGGGGGCCTCCAGCGGCTCCGGCGCGACGCGGTGCCGTACGGGCTGGAGCTGCGCCACGAGCAGGGCGGCGAGCACGATCACGGCGCCGGCCACCTGCGCGAGCGTGAGCCGCTGGCCGAGCACCAGCCAGCCGAGCGCGGTGGCGACGACGGGGCTGAGCAGCCCGAGGAAGGTGACCTTGGTGGCCGACAGCTCCCGGATGCCCCGGAACCACAGGGTGTAGGCCAGGGCCGAGCCGATGATCGCGAGGTAGGCGTACCCGGCGAGGTTCTCGCCGGTCAGGTGCGCCGGCGGCGGCCCCTCGACCAGGAACGTCACCGGGGCGAGCAGCAGGCCGCCGGCCGTGAGCTGCCATCCGGTGGTGGCCAGCAGCGGCGCGGGCGACTTCCAGCGCTTGCTGAGCACGACGCCGACCGCCATCACCACCGCGCCGCCCAGCGCGGCGGCCACGCCCAGCAGATCGAGCCGGGCGTCGGCGCGCAGCACCAGCAGGCTCACCCCGGCCACGCCCGCCGCCGCGGCGAGCGCGACGCGCCAGGTCAGCCGCTCGCCCAGCAATCCCGCCGACAACAACGCGACCAGCAGCGGCTGGATGGCCCCGACGGTGGCGGCCACCCCTCCGGGCAGCCGGTAGGCGCCCACGAACAACAACGCGAAGAACAACCCGATGTTGAGCGCGCCGAGCACCAGGGCACGCCACCACCAGTTCCCCCGGGGCAGCCGGCGGGTGATCGCGATCAGGATCAGCCCCGCCGGCAGGGCGCGGATCAACGCGGCGAGCAAGGGGCGGCCGGGCGGCAGCAGTTCGGTCGTGATCAAATAGGTGGTCCCCCAGATGGCGGGGGTGAGGGCGGTCAGCAGAACGGTTCCCGTTCGATTACTTAGCACTAAGACAAATTAACCGAACGCCGACGTTCCGGCCAGGTGATTTTCCTCACCGCTAAGACACTTGTAGGCTGCCAGTGTGGCTGACCAGGTCGACTACATCCTCAGGCAGTGGCACGAGCAGCGCCCTGACCTGGACGTCTCCCCCATGGCGGTGATCGGACGGCTGTCGCGGCTGTCCCGGCTCATCGAGGCCGAGCTGGGCCGTACGTTCGCCGGGCACGGGCTCGACCGGGCCTCGTTCGACGTGCTGGCCACGCTGCGGCGCAGCGAGCCGCCCCACCGCCTGACCCCCGCCGCCCTGATGCGCGCCTCCATGGTCACCTCCGGGGCCGTCACCCAGCGGCTCGACCGGCTGGAGTCGCGCGGGCTGGTGCGGCGCACGCCCAGCGACTCCGACGGGCGCGGCGTGCACGTGACGCTCACCGCCGAGGGGCTCGCGCTGATCGACCGCGCGCTGCCCGACCATCTGGCGACCGAGCAGCGGATGCTGGCGGCGCTCACCGGGCAGCGGCGCGAGGAGCTCGCCGCCACCCTGCGCGACCTGCTCGAATCCCTCGGCGACAACACCGCCTGACCCGACCCGCGCCGCCGGGCGACGCGGCCCGCGCCGGTCAGTGCGGGGTGGCGCCCGCCGATCTGGTGGCCAGGGCGAACAGCAGGGCGGCGGCCGCCAGCGCCGCGCCGGTCGCGTACGTGAGGGCCGCGCCCGACGGCAGCGTGAGCCCGCCGAGCAGCGTGCCCGCGCCGATCCCCGCGTAGATCGCCGAGGAGTTGAGCGAGACCACCAGCGGCGCCTCCCCGGGCGCGGCGGCGATGAGCCGGTGCTGCTGCGGCGGCGTCTGGCACCAGCTGCTCGCTCCCCACGCCAGGACCAGCACGCCGACCAGCGCCACAGTGCCGACCGTGGTGCCGTCCGCCGCGCCGGCCGCCGCCATCCAGGCGAGCAGCCCCAGGCTGACGGCCATGACCAGGTACGCGACCGGCAGCACCCGGTGCGCGCCCCACCGGTCGGTGGTGTACCCGGCGGCCAGGTTGCCGAGGACGGCGCCGAGCCCGTACAGGAACAGCATGCCCGCCGTCCCCTCCACGCCCACGGCGCGCAGGGCGGGCACGCTGTAGGCGTACACCGTGTAGCTGGCCGCCATGCCGAGCACGGTGAGCGGCAGGATGGCCGTCACCGCCGGCCGCCTCAGCACGTCCAGCCTGGCGCGCAGCGGCACCCGAGGCGCGCCCGGCAGCACCGGCATGATCGCGTACACCCCGGCGGCGACCGCCAGGCAGGCCACGGCCACCGCACCCAGCGCGTACCGCCAGCCGAGCCGTTCGCCGGCCAGGTCGCCGAGCGGCACGCCGAGCGCCGTCGCGACCGTCAGCCCGCCCACCACCACGGCCAGCGCCCGCGCCCGCAGCTCGGGCCGCACCAGGACGGCCGCCACCGCGCCCGCGCCCGGCGTGTACGCCGCCGCCGCGGCCGCCGCCAGCACCCGGCTGACCACCAGCACGGGGAACGACGGCGCCAGCGCCGACCCCAGGTTGGCCAGCCCGAGCACGACCAGCGCCGTCACCAGCAGGGCCCGCCGCGGCACCCGCGCGGCGACGGTGGCCAGCACGGGCGACGACAGCGCGTACGCGACGGCGAACACCGTCACCGACTGCCCGGCCGCCCCCTCGGTGACCTCCAGCGACGCGGCCAGGTCCGGCAGGAACCCGGCCACCACGAACGCGTCCGTGCCCACGGCGAACGTCCCGAGCGCCAGTACCAGCGTCGGGGCGAGGCCACGGGACTCCGTCTTATTCGGGACATTCAACATCCCGATTCTCCTTCCAGGTGTGCGCCCGGCGGGCGGGGTCGAGTTCAGCCGCGAAGGCGTTCGTAGTGGCGGCGCGCGCGGTCGGGGGCGTTGGCCGGAGCCGCGTCCATGAGGTCGGCGACCGTCTGGGCGGCCAGCTCGCGCCGCCAGGCGAGCTCGGCCCGGCGCATGGCCGCCGCGACGCCGCACGGGTGCGCGAACTCGCGGGCGGGCGCCTCGGCCCCCGCGCCGCGCTGCCGGATCTCGGTGCACCTGAACGCCTCGTCGGGGCCCTCGACCGCGGCGACGACGTCCATGAGCGTGATCCGGGCGGGCGGCCTGGCCAGCCTGAAACCGCCCTGCGCGCCCGGCACCGAGGCCAGGATGCCGGCGCGGACCAGCGCCTGGAGCCGTTTCTTGAGGTAGACCGGCGGCAGCTCGAACAGCGCCGCCAGCCGCCCGGTGGGCAGCGGGGCCTCGTCCTCCAGCCACGCCAGCACCAGGCAGCAGTGGAGCCCCCACTCGACGCCTTCACCCATGCGCATGAAAGGGGATACTACATGTCCCTTTAGGGGCGGCCGCGCCGGCCCCGTCCGCCGCGGGATCCGGCCCTGCCGCGCCGGGCGCGCGGCTCCGGCTCCGCGGCGGCGGACGTCCAGTGGGCGGGGCGGGTCAGGGCGGCGGGCAGCCGCGTGGCGGGGTTGCCCTTGGCGGCGTTGACCTGGGCCTGGGTGAGGAAGACGCAGCCGGTGAGGTCGGCTCCGGACAGGTCGGCGCCCCGCAGGTCGGCGCCGATCAGGTCGGCCAGGCGCAGGTCGGCCCCGCGCAGGTTCGCGCCGATGAGGTAGGCGCCGCGCAGGTTGGCCGCGCGCAGGTCGGCGCCCTTGAGGTTGGCGCCGATCAGGTCGGCGCCGCGGTGCTCCCTGCCCCGCCGACCGGCCCTGACCAGCTCGCTCGTACGCAGCAGCAGCGTGTTGACCTCGCCCCGGTGGGCGGCCACGTCGAGCCGCTCCAGGACGCCGGGGCTCTCCCGGGTCAGGCGCTCGGTCTCCTCGTACGCCGCCCGCAACTCGGGGACGATCTCCGCGGCGGCGTCGAGGGTCAGCGCCTCGGCGAGGTACCACAGCAGCTCGTGGAGCTGCCGCATGACCGGGAACACGGCGAACATCTGCCCGGACGTCTCGGGCGCGGCGCGCCAGTCGCGGCCCTCGAAGGTGACCTGGGAGACCTTCTGCCCGGCGCCGAAGCAGTCGAAGACGGTGCAGCCGGGGAAGCCGCGCTCCCGGAGCTGGGCGTGGATGCCGCAGCGGAAGTCGTCGCGCAGGTTGACGCAGGGGCGGCCGGCGTCCTTGGCGACGGCGAAGTCGGCGGAGGCGGCGAACGGCAGGGCCACGCAGCACAGGCCGAAACAGCTCTCGCAGTCGGCCAGCAGGCCGAGCTCGCGCGGGGTCCTCTCGGGCAACGCTCTCCTTGTCTCGACGGGGTCTGCCCAGGGTACCGGCGGGATCAGGGGCGCACGTACGGCGTGGTCGTGGTGAGCGGGACGAACCCGAGCCCGAGCAGGATCGGCCGGCTCTGCTCGGAGGCGTCGACCTGGAGGTAGTCGTAGCCGCGCTCGGCGGCCCGCCGGGCCCGCCAGGCGACCAGCGCCCGGTAGAGCCCGCGTCCCCGCCAGCCCGGCACGGTGCCGCCGCCCCACAACCCGGCGAAGCTCGCGCCAGGGGACAGGTCGAGCCGGGCCGCGCTGACCGCCCGCCCGCCCGCCACCGCGAGGACGGGGACGACGGTGTCGTCGGACAGGCGGCCCAGCAGGTGGTCGCGCAGCCGGCTGCCGTCGGCGCCGAAGGCCAGCTCGTGCACCTCGACCAGCGCCTGCACGCCCGCCGCGTCGGTGACCGGCGCCAGGCGCACGCCGTCGGGCGGCGCCACCTCGGTGTCGAGGTCGGCGACCCGGGCGACCATCACGGTCTCGGCCGGTTCGGCGGCGAACCCGGCGGCCAGGAGCCGGTCGGCCAGGTCGGCGGGCCGGTCGTGGGCGTACAGCTTCCACTCGAAGCCCAGGCCGAGGTCGCCGAAATAACGCACCTGGCGGGCGACGGCCGCGTCGGCGCTCCCTTCGTCGAGGCCGGACCACAGGACGCCGTTCCACGCGTGCGGCGGGCCGACCTGGCGGACGACGTCGGCGTCCCGCTCGACCCTGGCGTCGGGCCCGTCGGGGCGCGCCTCCCGCCGCATCTGCCGGTCGAACAGCGCCAGCACCTCATCGTGATCCATCCGGCCGACCCTACCGCCGGACCGGGTCACTCGGCGGCCGGCCAGTCGTCGCCCCAGTCGACGTCGCGGGCCAGCCGGTACAGCTCGCCCTGCCGCTTGGAGACGACCACGTCGCGCACGCCCTCCTCGGCGGTGCACAGGCGCAGCGACACCAGGCCCTTGCGCTTCTGCGGGTGGCGCAGGACGCGTGCCGCCGCCCGCGGCCACTCCCCCCGCACGGCGGCCACGTAGGAGAACTTCTCGTCCTCGAAGCCGAGCGTGCCGGACTTGACACGGCGGTGCAGGGTGGTGCGCGGCAGGCGGACGGAGAAGTGGCACCAGTCGCGGCCCGGCCGGATCGGGCAGGGGCCGTCGTGCGGGCAGGGGGCGACGACGGTCAGGCCGCACCCGGTCAGCGTCTCGCGGGCGGTGACGATGTTGGCGTAGCCGGCGGGGGTGCCGGGCTCGATCACGATCACCATCGTCGCGTCCGCGGCCAGCCAGCGCACGACGTCGGCGTGCCGCTGCGCGGGCAGCTCGTTCAGGGCGTACGACATGGTGACCAGGTCGGCGGCGGGCCGGTCGAGCCCAGGGTCGATCGAGGCGCGCCGCCAGGTGACGTCGCGCACGGGCGCGGTCCTGGCCAGCCGCCGGCCGAGCTCGATGATCTGCGGGTCGTGCTCGACGACGGTGACCCGCTCCAGCGAGGGCCAGACCGGCGCGGCCGCCCAGACCGCCGCGCCGGTGCCGCCGCCCACGTCGAGCTGCGTCCGCGGCGCGAAGCCCGGGGTCGACGCGGCGGCCATGCGCATGGCGGTGCCCGCGGCGGCGTACGTGGCGGGCATGCGGTAGGCGGCGTAGGCCGCGATGTCGGCCGGGGTGCGCAGGTGCGGCGCGGCGGCGGACGGGCCGGTGCGGTAGCGCTCGGTGAGCTGTTCCGTCGCGCGGGACAGGTCGTGCGGCGCGAAGCGGGCCAGGGCCGAGTCCAGGGCGGTCCTGAGCTCGTCGGGAAGCATGGTCATCGTGTGGTCCTGGCGGTCGGGTCGGGGTCGGGGACGGGGCGGGCGACCGCTGCCAGGGGAGGAATGACGCCTCTGACCTGTCCGGCGATGTCGCGACGCAGCGTACCAACCGGGCGGCGCGCGGCGGCCGCTCAGGGCCCGGAGCGCCCTGGTTTCCGTAGGGCAGCCCGCGGCGGCGGCGCAGCTCAGCCGGGGACCGGGGGCCGGAACAGGCGCCAGAACGACTGGGCGGCGGCGGCGTCGCGGCGGCCGCCGCACACCCAGTGCGTGATCACGCCGATGAGCGCCCCGGCCAGGAAGGCGGCGTGCACGTCGGCGGGCACGTCCTCGAACCCCGCCGGGCGGCTGCCGGTGGCGAAGCGGCCGGTCAGCTCCTCGGTGAGCCGCTCGCGCATCCGGGCGGCGAAGCGGGCGCTGCCCTGGCCGCCCAGCATGCGCTCGTACAGGGTGGCGTTGGCGGCCACGTGGTCGAACAGCTCCGCCAGCGGGGCCGGCGGCCGGTCGCGGGGGGCGTCGAGCGGGCACAGGGCCGCCGCCCGCGCCACGGCGGTGACGGCGTCCTCCATGGCGTCGGTGACCAGCGCGTCGACGTCCGGATAGTGCAGGTAGATCGTGGCGCGGTTGACCTCGGCGTGCTGCGCCAGCGCCGACATGGTGATGCTGCCCAGCTCCTGCCGGGCGGCCAGGTCCAGCACGGCGGCCTTGAGGCGGGCGCGGGTGCGCCGCGCGCGCGGATCGTCCGGGTTCACGCCGCCACTATACGACATATGTTGACTAATCGACAGTTGTCGCATAGATTGCCCGTCATGCGAATCGAAGTCTGGGCGGACATGGTCTGCGGATGGGCCCACATCGGGAAGCGGCGGCTGGAGAAGGCCCTCGCCTCCTGGGAGGGCGAGCCGGTCGAGGTGGTCTGGCGGCCGTTCCAGATCGATCCGTCGGCGCCGGCGAAGGCCGAGCCGCTGGCCGAGGTGCTGAGCGACCCCATGGTCGAGGAGGCGCTGCAGGTGTGCTCGCCCGGCCTGTCCCCGGCCGACAACCGGCTGCGGGTGGCCGGCGTCGCCGCCGACGAAGGGCTCGGGCAGCAGTGGGGCGCGGCCTGGCGGCCCAACACGCTGGAGGCGCACCGGCTGATCGCCGTGGCGTACGAGACGGGCGGCGCGGCGCTGCAGTCGGCCGTGGTCGGGCGGGTCCTGTCGGCCCACTTCGTCGAGACCCTCGACATCGGCGACCCGGCCGTGTTGTCGGCGATCGCCGCCGAGACCGGCCTCCCGTGGGACGGCCGGGGCGCCGGCCTGGTGCGCGAGCTGCTGCTCACGGGCAAGGCCAAGGGCGTGCGCACGTCGCCGACCATCGTGGCGGGCCGCCGCGCCCTGGCCGGGGCCCAGCCGCCGGACGTGATCAGGGACTTCCTGGCCGACGCCGCCGGCCACCCGGTCCGGCGGCTGCCCGCCGAGGTGGAGCGCCTGCGCCACGCCGAGTCGCTGCTGGACCAGCGCGACCCGCTCGGCGCGCTCACGCTGCTGCGGCCGCTGCTCGACGAGCACGGCACGGACCGCGGGGTGCGGCTGCTGGCGGCCCGCGCGTACTTCGCCTCGGCCCAGCTCGGCCGGGCGCGTACGGCGCTGGAGAGCCTGGTCGCCGAGGCGCCCGACGACTCCTACGCCCGCCACCTGCTCGGCCGCACCCTGCACCGCCAGGGCCACCCGGAGCAGGCCGCCCCGCACCTGACCCTGGCCGCCGTCATGACCCCCGACTACGCCTGACGCCGAGCCCCTGGTGACCTGCTCCCGCACCCCCGCGGGAGGAGGTCGCGAAGGTCTTCCCCCGCCTCTGACGCTCCCCCGATCAGCGGCCGGGCTCCAGGCGGCCCCAGGTGCGGCCGGTGCGGGCGGTGTCCTCGGCCAGGATCTCCCCGATGGCCGCGGCCAGCAGGTCGCGGTGGCCCGCGGGCAGGCCGGCGGACAGCGTCTCCAGGCGGGCCGCAACCCCGTCGTGGGCGCGCACCGCGATCTCCGCGCCCGCCGGGGTCAGCTCGATCAGGCAGGCTCGGCGGTCACGCGCGTCGCGCACCCGGGCCACCAGCCCGCGTTTCTCGGCGCGGTCGACGAGCCCGGTCAGGCTCGACTTCTCCAGGTGCAGCGCCCGGGTCAGACCGGTCATCCCGATGGGCCCGCCGACCAGCAGGCACAGGAGCTGGGCCTGCTGCGGGGTCAGGTCGTGCTCCCTGCTGACCTCGCCGTAGACCTGCTCGACCAGGTGCGCCAGGCGGACGAGCGCCTCGGTGAGGCTCAGAGCCGGGGCTTCGGTGGCGACCATGCGACCAGTGTAATTGACAGTAGTTGGCGGCACGAACTAAATTTACTTCGCGACACCAACAGTTCGTACAACCAACCAATGGGTGAGCCCCTCATGCCCGACTACGGTCACGACCTGCAGTTCAGCGCCAACCTCGTCCCGGCCGCCGGGCAGGCGGACGAGGTCGTGGCCCTCGCCCAGCTCGCCGAGCGCGCCGGGCTGGACCTGGTGACCTTCCAGGACCACCCCTACCAGCCCGCCCTCCTCGACACCTGGACGCTGCTCAGCTTCGTCGCCGCGCGCACCGAGCGCATCCGGCTGGCCGGCAACGTGCACCCGCTGCCGCTGCGCCCGCCGGCCGTGCTCGCCCAGGCGGCGGCCAGCCTCGACCTGCTCAGCCACGGCCGGTTCGAGCTGGCGCTCGGCGCGGGCGGCTACTGGGACGCCATCGAGGCCATGGGCGGCCCCCGGCACACCCCGTCCGAGGCCGTGGCCGCGCTGGAGGAGGGCATCGGGATCATCCGCGCGGTCTGGGACACCGGCACGCGCGGCGGCGTCCACCACCGCGGCGAGCACTACCGGGTGGACGGGCTCAAGCGCGGCCCGCGACCGGCCCACGACATCGGGATCTGGCTCGGCGCCTACAAGCCGCGCATGCTCCGGCTCACCGGGCGGCTGGCCGACGGCTGGCTGCCCTCGCTCCCCCGCTTCCAGGACGTCTCCGCCCTGGGCGCGGGCAACGCCGTCATCGACGAGGCCGCGCTGGAGGCCGGGCGGTCGCCGTCCGACGTGCGGCGGCTGCTCAACCTGGGCGGCCCGCTGCCCGCCGCGCAGCTCGCCGAACTCGCGCTCGTCCACGGGGTGAGCGTCTTCATCCTCATGTCCGGCGATCCGCGCGAGATCGAGCGCTTCGCCGCCGAGACCGCCCCGGCCGTACGGGAGCTGGTCGCCGCCGGACGCGGGCACTCCCCGGAACCGGACCACCGCACCGCGACCCGCACCGCGCCCCGCACCGCGACCCACGCTGCGGTCCAGGTCTGGGACGAGGCCACCAGGCCCACCGCGCCCGACCCCGACCCCGGCCGCCGGTACACCCCGGCCGAGCAGGCCGCCGGGCAGCACCTCGTGGACGTGCACGACCACCTGCGCGCCGAGCTGGCCCAGCTGCGCGACCTCGTCGAGCAGGTGGCGGCGGGCACGATCGACGCGGGCGCGGCCCGTTCGCAGATCGCGACCATGACGATGCGGCAGAACAACTGGACGCTGGGGGCGTACTGCGAGTCGTACTGCCGGCTCGTCACCATGCACCACACCGGCGAGGACAGCATGGTCTTCCCGAAGCTGCGCCGCGCCGAGCCGGGGCTCGCGCCCGTCCTGGACCGGCTGCAGGAGGAGCACGAGGCGATCCACAAGATCATCGAACGGGTGGACCGCACGCTGGTCGCCTTCGTCGGCGAGCCCGGCGGCCTGGGCGACCTTCGCGCCGCCGTCGACCTGCTCAGCGACGCGCTGCTGTCCCACCTGTCGTACGAGGAGCGGGAGCTGGTGCCGCCGCTGTCGAGGCACGGCTTCTAGCGACGGCCGCTCCGGAGGCCCGGCTCCCGGCGACAGGATCGCCGTGGACCGGATCCTCGTGGACCGGGCCGCCGGGGGCCGGGAAGGCGTGCCGGCGGGCGGCGGCCACGACCGCGAGGGCGGCGAGCGCCACCGGGAGGGCGGTCCACGGCAGCGCGCCCGCCCCCGCGCCCTCCAGCACGATCCCCCCGGCCAGCGACCCGGCCGCGATGCCCGCGTTGTAGACGGTGGTCTGCATCGACGTGGCCACGTCGGCGTGCTCCGGCCCCGAGGCGACGACCAGCGCGGTCTGCAGCAGCGTCGGCGCTCCCCCGAACGCCGCGCCCCACAACGCCACCGCGCCCAGCAGCACCCCGGCGGACCCGGCGTACAGACCGAGGGCCGTCATGGACGCGGCCACCGCGGCCAGCACCGCGAGCAGGGTCGCCCGCGGGCGCCTGTCGATCACCGCGCCGACCACCCAGATGCCCGCCACCGTGGCCACGCCGAACACCAGCAGCACGGTCCCCGGCCGGCCGAACCCGGCCTGCTCGGCGAACAGCGCCAGGTACGTGTACATCGCCTGGTGCCCGAGCAGCACCAGCGCCGTCACCGACAACACGGTCCTGACGCCGGGCACGACCGCGACCCGCCGCAACGGCACCCGCCGCGCGGCCGGCTCGCCGGGGAAGGGCGGCACCCTCCACAGGACCCAGCCCACCAGCACCACCGCCACCGCCGACAGCGACCCGAACGCCGCCCGCCATCCGACGGCCGCCGCGAGCTGCGTGCCCGCCGGGATGCCCGCGCACAGCGCCACCGTGATCCCGGCCGAGACGATCGCGATGGCCCTTCCGCGGCGCTCCGGGGGGACCATGCGGGCGGCGTACCCGACGAGCATGGCCCACAGGATGCCGCCCATCGCCCCCGCGCCCACCCGCGCCGCGAACGTCACCGCGTACGACGACGACACCGCCGTGACCGCGTTGAGCAGCGCGAAGCCGAGCAGCGCGGCCACCAGCACCTGCCGCCTGGGCAGCCCGCGCAGCAACGCGGTCAGCGGGATCGCGGCCAGGAAGGAGGCGACCGCGTAGGCGGTCACGAGGAACCCGGCTGTCCCCTCCGCCACGCCGAGGGCGACGGCGAGCTGCGGCAGCAGGCCCGCCGGGAGGAGTTCGGTCATGACGGCCGTGAACGCCGCCGTGAACAGCGCGAGCAGCCCCGCCCACGGGAGTTTCGCAGGAGACATGCCGCCTATGCTGAAACCTTCACATCAGTGTGAAGGCAAATCCTCGGGGGAAGCATGAAGATCGGACAGTTGTCCCAGCGTACGGGCGTGCCGACGCGCATGCTCCGCTACTACGAGGAGCAGGACCTGCTGCACCCCGACCGCGCCGTCAACGGCTACCGCGACTATCCCGAGTCGGCGGTCTACCGGGTCCAGCAGATCCGCGGCCTGCTCGACTCCGGGCTCACGACGGAGATCATCCGCCGCATCCTGCCGTTCCTGAACAAGCCGGACGAGATCCACCTGCATCCGGAGTGCCTGACGCCCGAGCTGGCCGAGCTGCTGCGGGCGGAGGCGGGCCGCATCCAGCAGCGCATCGACTGCCTGTCCCGCAACCGGGACGCCATCCACGCCTACCTGGCCGCCGTACGCTCCGCGGCGGACGGGGGCGCGCCCTCGGAGTGACCGTTCCGCCGGGACGGCAGCCCGGCTGCGCCGCCGCCCGAAGGCCAGCAGGCCGCGCTGCTGGGCGCCCGAGCACGGCCCCCGGCCTGATCGTTCCGCCGGGAATTCGGTCTGCTGGAATGTGGGCATGGAGACCTTGGCCGACCTTCTCTCGGACGCGGCGGCGGGCCGCCCGCCCGCCCCCGACGGCAGCGTGACCGTCCTGCCCCAGCCGTCGGAGCGCGACGCGGGGATCATCGCCTTCACCGCCCACACGGTGGTCTTCGCCGACGTCGACCCGGCCCGGGTGCACGCCCTGCTGCCCGCCGGCGACCTGTCGGCGCCGCTCATGCCGGCCTTCCTGACGGCGATGGAGGCCGCGACCGGCCGGCGGACCGGCAACCTCGACCTGCTTGCGCTGGCCGCCCCCGCCCCCGGGCCGCCCCCGCTCCCGCTGGAGGAGCTCACCGCCGGCGACCATCCGCGCGTCGTCCGGGCCCGCCTCTATCGGGACGCCGTGCGCGTGTGGGTCACCGGCGACGGGGCCGGCCTGGTCACGCTGGGCCGCGGCGTGGCGGGCCGCTGGGAGGCGGCCATCGAGGTGGAGCCCGAGCACCGCGGGCGCGGGCTCGGCAGGTCGCTGGCCGCGGCGGCCAGGCACCTGACGCCCGGCCCGCTGTGGGCGCAGATCGCGCCGGGCAACGCCGCGAGCGTACGGGCCTTCCTGGCCGCGGGTTACCTGCCGATGGGGGCCGAGGTGCTGCTCGTTCCGGACAACGGCTGACCCATCAGCGTCCTGGACCCGGCGGCGTCCTGGCCCCGGCGGCGTCCTGTGCCCGGCGTGCGCCCGTGCCGGAACGCCGTGCGGAAGGCCCGCGCTCCCTTGCCAGGCCGGGGTTGCCGGTGTCCGGGAGTTTGCTGGTAGGGGGCCCGCTGTTGGGGGAAACCGGGTGTGGCGCTGCGGAGGGCGTCCAAGATCGCTACGTATAGTGATGGCCGATGTCACTTCGTGATTACAGGGGGAGCTCATGAGAGGTAACCTCATCGCCGCCGGCGGTGCACTGCTCGTCGCGGCCGCGGTGTTCAGCATGGCCGGCGTGGCCGCCGCGGACGCCTGGTCCGACGAGAGGCACTGGCACCCGGACAACTGCAGCCTCGGAACGAACGACGACTCCACGTACCACCACGTCACGAAGTACGGCAGGTTCGCCGGCACCCG
Organism: Nonomuraea sp. NPDC049624; assembly: GCF_040675255.1. Classification (NCBI taxonomy): domain Bacteria; kingdom Bacillati; phylum Actinomycetota; class Actinomycetes; order Streptosporangiales; family Streptosporangiaceae; genus Nonomuraea; species Nonomuraea sp. NPDC049624. Next base: position 546,910 of record NZ_JBFAOR010000009.1, read on the forward strand.
TGACGCCGACGCCTGCAAGGGCGACGAGCACGGGCACGACTCCGACGACGACGGCTGGGGCTGGAAGCACGACCACGGCCGTCACAACTGGCCGGGCAGCGGCAACGGCAACTGGATCGGCCACGGCTACGGCCCCGGCGCGGGGGTCGGCGTCGGGGGCTGACGCCCTCACCCGCCTCGATCCCGGCGCCCTCGCGGGGCGCCGGGATCGACGCACGCCCGGCTCTCGCCGCCCCCGCGGACGCCGCGGCGGGCGCTGATATCTTCTGCCGTAAAGAGATCCGGGGCAGAGGAGAGTCGTACTGTGGTCGTCTTCGCCGGGCAGGGGGACGCGCGCCGTTCGATGGCGTTGTTGTGGCGGACCGAGGAGCCGGGCGAGTCGCGTCCCGGCCCCAAGCCGGGCCTGAGCGTGGACCTGATCGTCGACGCCGCCATCGCCGTCGCCGACGCCGAGGGCATGGCCGCGCTGTCCATGCGCAAGGTCGGCGAACGGCTCGGCCGCACCGGCATGGCCCTCTACACCTACGTCCCCAGCAAGGGCGAACTGGTGGACCTCATGTACGACAAGGCCCTGGGCGAGCTGCCCACCGCCCACGACCTGACCGGCGGCTGGCGGCCCGCGGTCACCGCGTGGGCCGGGCACCTGTGGCACTTCTACCAGCGTCATCCCTGGGTGTTGCAGGTGTCGCAGGCCCGGCCGGTGCTGGGCCCCAACGAGTTCGCGCTGCTGGAGAGCCTGGTCACGATCCTGCGCGAGACCGGCCTGCGCCCGCCCGCGCTGCGCGGCGTGGTGTCGCTGCTGTTCGACTTCGTCCGCGGCGCGGCCCGTACGGTCGCCGAGTCCCGGCAGGCCCCGTCGGCCACCGGCGTGTCGGACGAGGAGTGGTGGCACACCCGTTCCCAGCTGCTGGAGGAGGTCGCGCCGGGTTTCGCGGCCCGCTTCCCCATGGTGGCCTGGATCGAGAGCGAGGCGAGCGTCCCCGGCGAGGGCGAGCCGTACCTGGAGCATCAGGTGAACGAGGCGTTCACGGTTGGGCTCACCGTGCTGCTCGACGGCGTGCAGGCCGCCGTCGGGCGGACCGGTCCGCCCGACGGGCCGGTCAGCGCCCCTTGAGGAAGGACGCCCAGGCCTCCAGGCCCGGCTCGGGGTCGGCGCGGCCCACGCCGAGCCGGAACCGGTCGTCCGGCGTGGGCGTGAGCTCCGAGCGGTAGACGCCCGCGGGCAGCAGCAGCACGCCGGCCCGTTCGACCAGCTCGCCGCAGAACGCCTCGACGCCGTCCGGCCCCAGGTAGCGGGGGAACGTGACGCAGCCGCCGTCCGGCGCCCGGTACTCGAACAGGTCGCCGAACTCGCCGAAGAACGCCTCGAAGCGCGGCAGGTTGGCGGCGATGATCCCGCGGTTGCGCTCCAGGATGCGGTCCCGTGCCTTGATCGCGATGCGGGCGAGGATCTCGCTGGGCGCGGAGTTGCAGATAGTCGTGTAGTGCTTGGCGCGTTCGAGGCGGGCGCGCAGCTCGCGGTCGCGGCAGGCGATCCAGCCGATGCGCAGGCCGGGCATGCCGAGGGACTTGGAGGTGACGTTCAGCGAGAGCGCCGCCGTCGACAGGTCGGCGGCCTGCGGCAGCGTACGGGCGGGATCGAGCTCCAGGCCGCGGTAGACCTCGTCGCTGAACAGGTGGATGCCGCGCTCCTCGCACAGCGCCGCCAGCCGGGCGAGGTCGGCCGCGTCGATGACCTTGCCCGTCGGGTTGTTGGGGAAGTTGACCGACACCACGCGGGTGTTGGGCCGGATCGCGGCCGCCACGGCGTCGAGGTCGAGCGCCCAGTCGCGGGCCGGGTCGAGCGCGACGCCGGTGACCTCGCACAACGCCATCGGCACCGTCTCGGCGGACTGGTAGCAGGGCGTGACCACCACGGCGTGGTCGCCGGGGCCGAGCAGCACCTGCATGGTCAGGTACAGGGCTTCCTGGGCGCCCGCGAAGACGAGCACGTCGTCCGCGCCGACGCGCTCGTAGGTGTCCGCGACGGCCTGGCGCAGCCCCGGGTCGCCGAAGGTCTCGGTGTAGCCGAGGGACAGCGTCTCCCAGGCGTGCCTGTCGTCGTCGCCGGCCAGGGCGAGCAGCTCGGCCATGGTCATGGTCTGCGCGTCGGAGGCGGCCAGGTGGTGGCGGGCGGTGAACTCCCAGCGGGAGAAGTAGACCTCCAGCCGGAAGTCGGGAAGCGGGGTCACGGTCGGCTCCTCCTGAGCTCGGCGAGCAGGGTGTAGAGGGTGGAGCGGGACGTCCGCAACGCCCCCGCGACGACGGACGGCGCCCGCCGGACGGTGAACACCCCGGCCTGGTCCAGCTCGGCCAGCACGGCGAGGCGGTCCTCGCGGGTCAGCCGCTCCACCGGCCGGCCGTGCGCGCGGACGTAGGCGCCGACGATCTGCTGCACGCGCTCGGTCCAGTCCTGCTCGAACAGCGCCTCCGGACGGGGCGCCGACGGCGCGGCGAACGCGGCCAGCAGCGCCGCGGCCTGCTCCAGCGGGGTGCGGTCGAGGTTCACGCAGAGCACGGCGGACGGCTCGCCGCCGGGGTCGCGCAGCACGGCGCTCACCGACGACAGCCGCCGCCCGTCGGCCAGCAGCTTCTCGTACGGGCCATAGACGCCGCCGGGCGAGGGGTCGAGCCGGTCGAGCTCGCCGAGCAGCGACGGAGCGCCGGGGCCGCGCCCGGACATCGGGTTCCACACGCCCAGGACCTGGTCGCCGCGGACGTCGTGCAGGACCACCTCGGCGTACGGGGCCAGCAGCGCGGCCACCGCCTCGCACACCGGCGACCACAGCCGCACGCGTTCATCCGTCTTCGTCACGCCCGGATGCTATGTCCAGTTCGGACGCTTTGTCCAACCGGGCCCGATGTGCGTCCCCCGGGCTCAGGCGTGCGCGCCCACGGTGACCGGGCCGAGAGTCAGGCGCGGCCTGCCCTCCAGGATCTCCCCCACCCGTTCCACCTGCTCGTCGAGCTCGCCGCGCTGGGCGGCGGTCAGGCCGGCCAGCAGTTCCACCGTGACGTCGATCCGGCTGCCGGAGCGCCGCTGGTGCCAGACCCCGCGCACCTCGCCGTCCACGAGCAGCACGGGGAAGTTGCCCGCCTGGCCGCCGGACAACGCCCGCTGCCAGGCCGGGCCCGGGTAGAGCAGCTCGCGGGGGCGGCCCGCGACCAGGTAGGCGTCGAAGTACGGCAGCAGGCGCACGCCGCGCGGCGGCCCGTCCGGCACCGCCGTGTCCCCCGCCGGCACCCGGGCCGGACGCCCCTCGAACGACACCTCCTCGGTCTCCACCGACGCGAACGCCTCCGCCGCCCACCGCACCGGCGCCCCGATCCACTGGGCGAACTGCGCCGGGGTGGCCGGCCCGTACGCGGCCAGGTAGGCCGTGACCAGGCCGGCCCGCCCGTCCGGCGGCACGGGCGCGGCCGGCGCGGCGCGGTAGGTGACCTTGCGCCCCCTGACCGGCCCGAACACGAACGCCCCGCGGTGCGCCGCGGTGGCCATCGCCTGCCGCCAGCGCGGCCACATGCCCTGGAACGCGGGCATGACCAGGTCGCCCGCCCACGGCCCGGTGGCCGCGACGACCGCCTCGCTCAGCTCGTCGATCGTCAGGTCGGCCCCGCCCAGCGCGTCGCGGACGGCCTGGACGACCTGGTCGGTCTGCTCCGCCGTCAGCCGCACGCCCTCGGCCCCGCCGGGCCCCGCGGGCAGCGACGACAGGGCGCCCAGCCACATGGGCAGGTCGTCCGCCGGCAGCAGGTGCACGGTTCCGCGCGGCCCGTGCGTCTTGACCAGGGTTCCCTCCTCCCACAACGCCTCGCGGACGTGTGCGCGGGTGACACCGTCGAGCCGCAGGCCGATCGAGAGCTCGGCCGCCGACATGACCTGGGCGTGCGCCCCGCACATGGCGGCCACGACGGCGGCCTGGCCCTTGTCGGCGGCTGGGGCGGCCAGCCGCGCCCGCTCCAGACGCCGTGCGCTGACCTGCGGCCACGACAGTTCGATCACGAATTCCTCCTCGGTGCGTTCCCTTCACCGTAGAAGGACAGGCGGAAAGGTTCGTTCCGCTACATCGGGCGTCACCCCTGCGGGCGGGGGCCGGTCAGCTGAGTCCGCCGGCCTTGCTGAGCAGGTAGCGCTGCTCGACCTGGTTCGCGGTCAGGCCGGCGGCCTGACGGTAGAGCGCGGCGGCCCGCGCGGTGTCGCCGGTCATCTGCAGCAGGTGGGCGCGGACCGCGTGCTCCCGTTGCCTGGTGAGCGGGTGCCGGTCCAGGTGGTGGCGGCGGTTGAGGTCGTCCAGGAGCGCCAGGCCGCGGGCCGGTCCGTAGGCGTGGGCCACCGCCACCACCCGGCTGAGCTGGACCGGCGCCGTGGGGGTGAGCCGTTCGAGCCACACGTACAGCATGGCGATCTGGGCCCAGTCGGTCCGGTCGGGGGCGGCGGCCGCGGAGTGCACCGCGGCGATCGCGGCCTGGAGCTGGTAGGGGCCCGTCCGGCCGCGGTTCCAGACGCCGTCGATGAGAGCGGTGCCCTCGTCGATCAGGTCGCGGTCCCACCGGGCGCGGTCCTGCTCGTCCAGGGGGACCAGGTCGCCGCCGTCCGTACGGGCTGCGCGCCTGGACTCGGTGAGCAGCATCAGCGCCAGCAGGCCGGTCACCTCGGCGTCGTCGGCGAGCGAGGCGTGCAGCATGCGGGTCAGCCGGATGGCCTCGCGGGTCAGGTCGACGCGGGCGAGCCGGTCGCCGGCGGTGGCGGTGTAGCCCTCGTTGAAGATCAGGTACAGCACCCGCATCACGGCGGTCATGCGGCTGTCGCGGTCGGCGTCGGTGGGCGGCGTGAAGCGGGCTCCGGCGCGGGCCAGCCGTTGTTTGGCGCGGCTGATCCGGGCGCCCATGGTGGGCTCGGTCGTGCCGTGGGCGTGCGCGATCTCGGCGGTGGTCAGGCCGCCGACCGCGCGCAGCGTGAGCGCCACCTGAGAGGTGGGGTCGAGCGCGGGATGGCAGCACAGCAGCAGCAGGGTCAGGCTGTCGTCGCTCCCGGCGGCGGGGTGTGCCTGTCGCCCGGGTTCCTGCATGGCAAGGTCGGCCGCCCCGGCCCGCAGCTCGCGGCGGTGGCGGGCCTGGTCGGAGCGGAGCAGGTCCACCATGCGCCGGTATCCGACGCGGATCAGCCAGCTGCGCGGGTTCTCCGGGACGCCCTCGACCGGCCAGGTACGCCCGGCGGTCAGCAGCGCCTCCTGCACCGCGTCCTCGGCGATGTCGAACCGGCCGAAGCGGCGGACCAGCGCGCCGAGCACCTGCGGCGCCTCGGTGCGCAGCAGGTGCTCCAGCTCGCGGTTCACGTCCCGAAGTCCGCACCCATGATCGGGCGGATCTCGATCGGTTCGCCGAGCGCCTCGACGATGCGGGCGGCGATCTCGACGGCCCGCTCCCTGCCGGTCACGTCGATCACGGCGAAGCTGGCCAGGACCTCCTTGAGCTCGGCGAAGGGACCGTCGGTGGCGACCACCTCGTCACCGTCGCGGTGGACGGTGGTGCTGACCGCCGGGTGCCCCAGGCCCTCGCTGCTGACGAACTCGCCGGAGGCGATCAGCTCCTGCTCCAGCTTCTGGTAGGTCGCGAAGGCGGCCAGCGCCTCCTCGGAGGGGACGTCGGCGGTGGCGGCGTCCCACGCGGCGGCCGGGGTGTAGCCGAGCAGCAGGTATTTCATGGTGAGTCCCTTGATCGTGGCAGCCGATTGTACGTTCGCCTCAGGCGGCGCGCCGCAGCGACACCGCGAGGACGGTCGTCCAGGTGAAGGCCACCAGGCCGTTCACGGCGATCTGGACGCTCATGCGGTCGGGCGACATCGGCACGAGGAGCACCACCGCGGCGACGGCACTCAGCACGGCGCCCAGCACGGCGGGCGGCGCCGACCGGCGGCGAGCGCACCGGACGCTCATCACCACGGCCGCGACGGCCAGCGCGGTGAAGGCCACGGCGGCGGCGGCCGAGTGCGCGATGCCGTGCCAGGACATCTGCGCGACCGGCCCTTCAGGCGTCCCCGCCGGGAAGCCCTTCTCGGGGTCCATGGTGAAGACCCCGGCCGCCACCAGCCCCGCGCCGAAGACACCCACCAGAATCGGCAGCGCCCGCCGCCCGATCCCGTCGGTGAGCGTGCGCCTGACGCCGACGGCCAGCGCCAGCGCGCCCGCCCCCGCGAGGACGAAGGTGAGGATCTGGATCCACCCCAGGTCGCCGGTGGACAGCTGGCTGATGGGGTGGCGGGTGATGTCGAAGCCCGCACGGGTGAGCATCTGCGTGGTGGCCGAGGCGAAGAAGATCGGCCCGGCCAGCGCCCCGGCCAGCAGCAGTCGTCCGGACGTCCGGGCGCTCCTGCGGGCAGGAGCGCCGGTGGCGGTGGTGGCGGTCATGCACGTCCTCCTTTGTCGGTGGGTTTCCCGCTCGCTACCTCGGACCCGGATCGCCCTTCTTGACGCCGGTCGAGTGTGATTCACGTCACAGCGATCTCGTGTCAAAGCCCGGCAGGTGCCTCCGAGGTACCGGTGAGACAACCCACAGAGGAGGGCAACATGATCGAGACCCAGCAGCCCAGCCCCGAGCTGAAGGCCCTGGACCGGCTGGTCGGCACCTGGAAGGTCACCGGCGGCGCCGAGGGGACCGTGCGCTACGAGTGGCTGCCCGGACGGTTCTTCCTCGTCCAGCACGTCGAGCTCACCCAGTTCGGCGAGCCGGTCACCGGCATCGAGGTCATCGGCAACCTGCGCCCGTTCGGCGAGCCGACCGGGGCGGACGTCGTGTCCCGCTACTACGACTCGGCGGGCAACACCTTCGACTACGTCTACGAGCTGGACGGCGACCGGCTGACCATCTGGGCCGGAGCCAAGGGCGGCCCGGCCTACTACGCGGGCACCTTCGACGCCGACGGCACCACGCTCACCGGCGAGTGGGTCTACCCCGGCGGCGGCGGGTACGCCTCCACCTCGACGCGCATCTGACGCCCGCCGGGAGAACCCGCCGCGTCTGACGCGGCGGGGGAACCCGCGGGGGCGAGCTGCTGTGGCGCTGGAATTCCGGCATGCTTCCCGTCGGCGGGAACCGGTCGGCCGCGAGCGGGCAAGTGGGGGTGTCCCATCCGTGAGCCGAGAGGCCAGAGCATGTCAGACACGAGCCCCGCCGATTCCGCCGTACTCGCGCGGTCCCGGCAGGAGCCCGAGGTGTTCGCGGAGATCTTCCGCAGGCACGCGCCTGAGATCAAGAGATTCGTCGTCCGCCGCCTCGGGCCCGACGTCGCCGAGGACGTGGTGGCGGAGACGTTTCTCGCCGCCTTCCGCCAGCGTGGCCGCTACGACCTGGCCAGGCACAACGCCCTGCCCTGGTTGTACGGCATCGCGACCAACCTCGTCGGCCGCCACAAGCGCACCGAGGCCAGGCAGCTGAACCTGCTGGCCCGCACCGGGGTGGACCCGGTCACCGAACCCTTCACCTCGCGCAGCGACGAGCGGCTGAGCGCGCAGGCCGTGAAGCAGGGCCTGGCCGCCGCGCTCGCCGCGCTGCCCGCCGGGCACCGCGACGTGCTGCTCCTGGTGACCTGGGGCGGCCTCAGCTACCCCGAAGCCGCCGAGGCGCTCGGCATCCGCGTCGGAACGGTCCGCTCCCGCGTCAACCGGGCCCGCGCGAAGATCCGGGCGGAACTGGGCGGGACCGACCCCACAGCACTCGCCGTCGAGGAGGTTCACCATGGATGAGCTGGCCCAGCTCAACAGTTTCCGCTCCGAGGTCCCCGCGCAGCAGGACCTGCGCGCCGAGGCGGAGCGCCTGATGGCCGGCATGTCGGCCCGGCCCCGCGCCGGCCTTCGCCGCCTGGCGCTGCGCGCCGCCGTGGCAGGCGGGCTGGCGGCCGCGGTGGGGGCGGCGGTGTTCGCCGTCCAGAGCCCGCCCGCCCCGGCGCCGGCGCCGCCGCGGATCCGCACGGTCGCGGCCGTGGAGGTGTTGTCGCGGGCGGCCGAGCAGGCCGGCAGCCGTCCGGAGCTGCATCCCAGGCCCGGCCAGTTCCTCGTCTTCGAGTCGCGGAGCATGGACACCTCCGAAGGGGACGGGGGCATCTGGCTGTCGCGCTCCAAGCGCACGATCTGGCTGCCGGTCGAGGGCAGCGCGGTCAAGGGCGTCCTGCAGGAGGAGATCCTGGCGCCGCTGCCGTATCCGGGCCACCCGCTCCCACCGGCCGCGCGAGCGGAGCAGGCGCTGGTGGGCAGGCCCGGCCGTCCGTTTCGGGCGGCCGACTTCGATGACCGCGCCGAGTTCCTGCGCAACGACTACGCCTACGTCAGCAAGCTGCCGACCGACACCGAGGGCATGCGCAGGCACCTCTACACGCGCCTGCCCGACGACGGGCTGCAGGACTACCAGGCGTGGAACCGGGTGGGCGGGCTGCTCGACGAGGCCTACCTGCCCGCCGCGCAGCGGGCCGCGCTCTTCCGCGCGGCGGCCACGATCCCCGGGGTGGTGACGGTGAAGGAGGCGCGGGACGCCGCGGGGCGCACGGGCATCGCCGCGGCGATGGTCTCGCCCAACGGGGTCAGGGAGGAGTACATCTTCGACCGGAAGACCTACGACTACCTCGGCCGCCGGGGGGTGGTGGTAGACGCGAAGCTGGCCGACGCACCGGTGGGGAGCGTGGTGTCGTCGAGCGCGCAGCTGAAGGTCGGCGTCGCCGACCGCCCGCCCACGGTGGAGTAGCCCGGCGGAAGCTCTCGGCCGGAGGAACCGGCGGCCTCCGCACCTCGGACGCCGCCGGCAGGAAGTTCTCCAGGAAGAAACCCGGTTCGAGGATCGTCCAGCGGGAGACGCCGGCCGCACGAACCCGGTCCTGGATCGTGCTCTCGGCTCCCAGGCTGGCGTCAAAGGAGCCCCAGCGGCCTGCGATCCAGCCGGGAGTCTCGGTGTGCTGACCGGCGCCACTGGTGGAGGCGTGTACGAACTGCGGCACTCCCGCGGCGGCCCGCACCACCGAATCGCGATCGTGGAGAGCACCGGTGACCAGCTCGGCGCCCAGCGCCTCAGGGCCATAAGCGGTGGGGGCCGCCGTTTTCTGTGCGATGAATATGGCGGGCCCGCCATTCGGCAACCCTGGAGACGACGCCCATGCCCGACCGCCGGCGCGCAGACGCCCGGCGCGACTTTCGCACGGGCGAGCCACATCGAGAACGCCCTCCTGCGCTTGGCCGGCGACTTTCCACCTCGCGCTATCAGCGCGAATCCCAAACGATCACCGGGCTCCGGGTGACGCGCCGGATCCGAACCCCAGATGACCACCGGATTCCGGCGTTAGCGGAGTTCTCCCAGGCCAGTGAACCCCTGCCGTTGAGGTCTTCTGGACGTCGTCAACGCCGCGTTCCGTTCGATCGCCCAGCGTCACGAACGTCTACCTCCTTGAAGATCACGGGGTTTCATACGGCTGCCCCACCCCGCGCATCCGCTGGGTGGGGCACGCCTGGGGTCAGGCGGCGAGGCCGAGGGCTCGGGCCACGGCCGAGGTGGCCGAACTGGTTGCCGTGGCGGTGTAGCCGCCGCGCAGGGAGGCGTCCGGGTCTTTCAGGCCGTTGCCGCTCAGCGTGATCACGACCCGCTGGCCCGGCGCGAGGTTGCCCCGGGCGTGCTGGTCGAGGAGGCCGGCGATCCCGGCGGCCGAGGCGGGCTCGGCGAAGACGCCGTCGCGCCGCGCGACCAGCTCGTACGCCTCGAAGATCTGCGCGTCGGTCACCGCGGCGATCAGCCCGCCGGACCGGTCGCGGGCGTCGAGCGCGCCGTCCCAGGTGGCCGGGCTGCCGATGCGGATCGCGCTCGCGGCGGTCTCGGGATCGGCGACCGGCGTGCCGTGGACGAGCGGCGCGGCCCCCGCCGCCTGGAAGCCCCACATGCGCGGCGACCGGCCAGACAGCCCCTCCTGCTCGTAGGCCCGGTAGCCGCCCCAGGTGGCGGTGATGTTGCCGCCGTTGCCGACCGGCAGGCAGTGGATGTCGGGCGCGTCGCCGAGCGCGTCCACGATCTCGTAGGCGACCGTGCGCTGCCCCGCGAGCCGCAGCTCGTTGCCGACCGAGTTGACCAGCGCGATCGGGTGGTGGGCGGCGAGCTCGCGGGCGACGCGCAGGCAGTTGTCGAACGTGCCGTCGATCTCGACGATCCGCGCGCCGTAACGGACCGCCTGTCCGAGCTTGGCGAGCGCGACCCGCCCCTTCGGCACGAGCACGGCGGCCGTCAGCCCGGCGCGCGCGGCGTAGGCGGCGGCCGAGGCGCTGGTGTTGCCGGTGGAGGCGCACACGGCCAGCTCGGCCCCGGCCTCGGCGGCCCTGCTGATCGCCACGGTCATCCCGCGGTCCTTGAAAGACCCCGTGGGGTTGGCGCCCTCGACCTTCAGCCAGACCTCGCAGCCGGTCACCGCGGACAGGTGCGCCGAGCGCAGCAGCGGGGTGTTGCCCTCGTTGAGCGAGACGGCGGGCGTGTCGGGGGTGACCGGGAGCCAGCGCCGGTAGTCGCTGTCGATCAGTCCGTTCCAGGTACTCATACCGGCGACCGTAACATTCGTTTCATGCGCCGTGCCACGTGTAACATTTGTCAGCATGGATGAGGATCCCGTGACGACCCGGCTCAACGCGGTCTACCCCGAGCTGCCACCGGGCGAGCGGGCCGTCGTGCGGGTGCTGCTCGACGACCACCCCTTCGCCGCGCTCGGCTCGCTGCGCGCGCTCGCCGAGCGGGCCGGGGTCAGCCCGCCGACCGCCTCCCGGCTGTTCGACCGGCTCGGGTACGCGGGATTCGCCGGGTTCCAGGCGGCCGTGCGCGACGGCGTCCGCGACCGGTCGCGCCTACGTGAGTTCGTCGCCCGTCCGCCCGGCACCCAGCGGGCCGCCGAAGACCTGCGTGCCGGGCTCGACAGCACCCTCACCGCCGTCACCGAGCCCCTGCTCGACGCCGTCGGCGACCTGCTGGCCGGAGCCGCGTCGGTCTGGGCGCTCGGCGGGCCGCTCAGCGAGCTGGCCGCCGAATACCTGATCAGGCAGCTCGCCGGCCTGCGTCCGGGGGCGCATCGGGTGCCCGACTCGGCGTCCGCGCGTGCCCGTACGCTGCTCGACCTCGGCGGTTCTGCGGCCGTGGTCGCGTACGACTTCCGGCGCTACTCCCCCGCGACGGCCCGCTTCACCGAGGCCGCGTGCGCCCGCGGGGCGCGGCTGGCGCTGATCACCGACGCCGGGGAGTCGCCGCTCGCGGCGCGGGCGGAGGTGCTGATCAGGCTGCCGCGCGAGGCCGCCGGGCCGATCGCGCCGCTCGCGCACCAGATCGCCGTCACTGAACTGCTGCTGGTCGCCGTGGCGGCCCGCCTCGCTCCCGGCGGACGCCTGGCCGACCTCGACGCGCTCACCGAGATGTTGTGAACCGCTGGTCGAAGAAGCTGCAGTCCAGCAGTGTGCCGTCGGGCGCGCCCGCGTAGGCCGGCGCACGATGCCGAAGCGCGTCCGGCCGCCGGTGAGGTGGACGTGCTCGGCGGTGCTGCCGGTCTCGGTGTCGAGCATCAGCAGGCTCACGCCCGCCCGTCCCCGGCGACCACCGCCGCCTGCTCGCGCCCGAACAGCTCCACGAACCCCGGCCGGCCAGGATGTGGATCAGGCCCAGGACCACGCTGATCGGCATCAGCCTCACGGCACGCCCTACTCGTCGTTCCCGCAACGTGTCGCGCGAGTATCCGGTCAGGCTGCTGGATGAGGGGGGGTGATTCCTTCTCGGTTGGTTGGAGGAGATCGGTGGGTTCCATGCCGTGAGTTGAGAAACTGGGTAGTCACTTCGGTCCGATGAGGTCGGACAGGATGTTGATCGGAACTGCCAGAAGGAGCCCGGCACCGAAGAAGCCCCATTCCCGAAGACGCTGTCGGCGGGCGTCGGTCTTGGTGTGGCTGAGGATAAGGGATTGGACCAGGGCAGCGCAGGCAAGGGTGAACGATATAACCATGTCGAAGGCATTGGCGGCTACGCTTATCGCTATTCCGATGAGGAGCAGGGCTTCCTGCCCTCGGTCCTTCTTCGGAGGACGCAGCTCATCGTGTTCCGGCGGGGTTGATTCGTTCACCTGGCAATTGGACCGCGATCCACATGGGCGCGGAGGCAGCTTCATCAATGTGCGACATGGGAGCCGCTCCGTCCTGGAGTGACATTGCGTTCTCACCCATGCGGTTTCCCCGACACTCGGGAGAGGAAGTCTAGGTGGTGATGAGTCGACCCGTTCGGACGTGAAGTCACCTCGAAAGCCCGGGAGGTCCTGTGGCACGCCGGGCCTGACGGGATCGAGCATGAGCGCGAGCGGAGCAAGCCGCCGGGCTGGGCCCTGACCTACAGGCTGGGCCAGGAGTTCGCGCAGGGCGAGGCCGCGCACGTTGCCGGCGTCCGAGGCGAGACCGAGGAGGTGGAGCGCGGCCGGCCGACGGGGCAGTCGGGCACGCGGTGCCGCGTCCGGATCCAGCGGAGGCACCTGGCATGCCCGGCACACAGGACTCCAGAAGAGCGCGCCGAGGTCGCCCAGCCGGACGCTGAACGCGACACCGAACGCGCCAAGATCCAGGAGTGGTTGCCCGCGGCGGAGCCCGCCTGCTGGAGCTGGCAAGTCCCCGAGATTGACCAGGGCGCCGATCCGGTGGATGTGCTCGTTGAACGGCAGGCCGAACGATGCGCCATCTGCGGTGGTCGCAGCGCACGGCAAGTCTGGGACCATGACCACGCCACCGATCTGCTCCGCGAGCTCCTGTGCGTGAGCTGCAACGCCAAGGAGCCGTGCGGGGGGCGTGTTCAACCGGTACCGGGAGCGTCCGCCGACCGCGATCCTCGGGATCGAGATCGACACTTCGGACGCCCGTCGCTGGGTGCGCTCACGGCCGCCAGGCTCCTGGAGGACGACTCTTCCGACCTGGTCGCCGCCGCAATCGAATGGTGAAACCCGGCTGGACCCCTACCAGGCGTCCCAGACGACCTTGTTCGAGTTGCTCATGTTGTAGATCACCACGTTGCCGTCGGCCTGGATGACGAGTTCACAAACCGCGCTGCCGCTGCACGTTGACCATGTGTTGGAAGCCCATCTGACGATAGGGGGATTGTAGGCGTAGACCACGAAGTTGCCGTCGGTCTGGAACTCAGCCCGATAACCACTGGGCTTCGTCAACGTTTCGGTGGTGTTGGCCGCCCAAACCGCTCTGCCGTTGTTGTAGAGCACAAGATTACCGTCGGATTGCACGATCAGCTTCGCGGCGCCCGTCTGGCAGACCTCTTCCCCGCTCCTGAGGAGATTTCCGCCTCCCTCACTGATGTGCCAGTTATTACCGACTTTCCGCGCAGCGCGGAACTGACACTTTGGGTCATAAGCGAAGGCGGTCGATGTGGCAGCGTGCACGGCGTGTGCCGGCGGTATTGCGACCGCTAAGGCTGCGGAGAGGAGCAGGGCCGTGGTGCTGATACGCGCAATTTTGGAGCGTCGTATGGTTGGTCCCCCCGCGACTGTTGCTTCCCCTAAGGGTTTGATAGTCAGGGCTACGCTACGGCGTGCCGAGGAGATTCGTCCATGGCCAAATGTCGCAGCTTCTTGGCTGACGCGAGGGGTGACGTCGCCTGAGTTTCGTTCGACGCCTTTGGCATGTCGGGTTTCGAGCTCGTGGCGTCTCTCGTAGGGTCTCTCGCCTGGCCGGGCGCTCCGGCCGGTGCCATTACACGGAACCAGTGGACAGTTCCTCGATGCGAAGGCGAACCATGACCGCCGAGCTGCTGCCGCACCCGAACGCCGATCTCGCTCGGGCTCGGCGCTCGCGCCTCGAGACTCGTAGGCAAGTGTGTGCGGTGAGCCCCTTTGTGCTGCATGGCGGCTGACCAGCTCCGCCTTGGACGTGGCGGGGCGCCCGTCCGATCTACTGCGAGCGGGCAGTCCCCCGTCGCAGCGCTTCAGCGAGCAAGCGTAACTCCGCCTCGGTCACCCTCGACTGCCCCGTCTTGGCTTGAAACCACTCCTCCCGAGCCTGTCTGCGGTATCTGCTCCACCTCGTCGCCTGCTTCTGGTCGGTTCGGGGAAGGCGTGCACGCGAGGACATCACCGTGATGGTGTCGGTCAGCTGCATCACTCCCATCGGAAAATCATGTAGCGCGTGACAGGCACGGTCGAGATGCCCGGGTCCTGCGCGATCAGGTCGAACGCCTCGTCCCACTCCTTGTCGGAGTACTTCATGACGATCGTGAGCGGTCCCCACAGCGACCACCTGCGACTGATCGCGCTTCTGCTTCGTGGGCACCAGCTCCGAGCAGGGTGCCGGCGACGAGCTTCCACGTCTTCGGGCCGCTCCTGCCACCTGCTGTTATGGCTTCCATCCGATCAGGAACGGAGCCGTCACGGCAGGCGCAGGACGCCGGCGGCCCGGCCGGGATGCTGCGGCGGGCGCTGCTCGCCGTCGTCGAGCTGGGCGCGCACGCTTCCGTCCTTGTGCTCGCCGGGCATGCCTTCCTCGCCAGGGCCGTCGCCGACCCCGACGTGCTCGCGCTGTACCGGACGGGCGGCGCGGCGGTTCACCGCGAGATCGCCGCCCTCGTGACCGCCGCCTCCGGGTCCGGCGGCGGCGCCGACACCCAGGCCCACATCCTGCTCGGGCTCGCGCGCGGTCCGGCCGACGGCGTGCTGGTCGGGGTGCTGGACCTCGCGCGCGCGGCCGCCATCCTCGACCACCAGCTCGCCCGGATCGGGATCACTGCCCGGTAGCACCGGAACGGGCTCTCACCAGCGGTCCCAGTGCAGGACCTCCTCGCGAGGGATGCGGGGAGCGGGCCTGAACTCGGTGCCGATGGTGAAGGCCAGCGGGATGAACGCGGCCAGCATCACCTTCTCGTACGGCACCCCCAGAACCTGGGCGAGCTCCCGTTCGAGGGGCGCCTGCGCGGTCGTCCACACCGTGCCGAGGCCGCGGGCCCGCGCGGCCAGCATGAAACTCCACACCGCCGGCAGGATCGACCCCCACGCTCCCGCCTGCGCCTCCACTGTGGCGCGGTCGGTGCGCCCCTCGACGCCCGGGATGACGAACGCGGGCACCCGGTGGATGTTGGCGGCCAGGTGACGCAGCCCGTCGAAGACCCGCTCGGTGGAGCCGCGGTGGTAGTTCATGCGCCACAGGTCGCGCTCGCTCAGCGGCTGCCCGGTGGCCCGCGACAGGGAGCGCAGGAAGAGGTCGGCCACGGCCCGCCGCTGCTCGGGCTCGGTGACGACGAGGAAGTGCCAGCGCTGCCGGTTGCGTCCGGTGGGCGCCTGTACGGCCAGGTCCACGCACTGCTCGATCAGGTCGCGGGGCACCGGACGGGTGAAGTCGAGGCGCTTGCGCACGGCGCGGGTGGTGCTCAGCAACTCGTCGGGCGTGAGATCCAGTGTCACGGCAGGTTCCCTTTCAGTCGATCGGTACGGCGGCGGGACGGCGGGCGCGCAGCCCGTAGGCGGCGACGATGGCCCCCAGCAGCGAGAACCCGCCCGCCACCAGGAACGCGAGCCGGTAACCAGCCAGCGGCGGCCCGCCCAGCGGCAGGACGGCGGCCAGCACCGCCACCCCGACCCCCGCCCCGATCTGGACGGAGGACGTGACCAGCCCCGAGGCCAGCCCCTGCCGCGCGTCGGGCAGGCCGGCGACGGCGGCGATGTTGAGGCTGGGGAAGGACAGCCCGTTGCCGACGCCGTGCACGACCAGCGCGGGCAGCAGCACGGTGAGGTAGTCGCCGGTGGCCCCGGCCCGCAGGAACAGCAGGATGCCCGCCCCCTGGACGAGCATCCCGGCGGCGGCCACCCGTCCCAGCCCCCAGCGGCTGATCAGCCGGCCGGCCAGGTTGGCCGTGACGACGATGGCCAGGCCCATCGGGACGATCCCGAGCCCGGTGGCCAGCGCGGTGTAGCCCAGCACCTGCTGCAGGTACAGGACGGTGACGAACTGCCAGCCGATGGTCGCGCACGCCCAGGTCAGCGCGGCGAGGTTGGCGGCGCCCACCGTCCCGGACCTGAACACCTCCAGCGGGACGAGCGGGCTGGGCCGCCCGCGTTCGATGAGCACGAAACCGCCGAGCAGCGCCACGGCCACCACGCCGGCCGGCCAGTTCCGCTCGGTCAGCGCGAACACCAGCAGCAGCACGCCCCCGGTGACCGCGACCGCCCCGGCGGCGTCGAACCCGCTGCGCGTCCGCTGCGGCCGGACGTCGCGCGGCAGTGCCAGCGGCGCCGCGGCCAGCACCAGCGCCGCGACCGGCACGGGCAGGAAGAACACCAGCCGCCAGCTGATCTCCGCCAGCAGGCCGGAGGCGATCAGCCCGGCGGTGTAGCCGGTGGCCCCGGCCAGCGAATAGACACCGAGCGCCCGGTTGCGCGGCGCGCCCTCGGCGAAGGTGGTGGTGATGAGCGACAGCGCGGCGGGCGCGGTGAGCGCCGCCGCCACCCCCTTGACCACCCGGGTGAGGACCAGCGGCCAACCCTCCGACAGCAGGCCGCCGGCCAGGCTCGCGGCGGCGAAGATCGCGAGCGAGGTCAGGAACACCCGGCGCCGTCCGAACAGGTCGGCTATCCGGCCGCCGAGCAGCAGGAACCCGCCGTAGGCGACCGCGTAGCCGGACATCAGCCACTGCAGGAGGCTCTCGGGCAGCGACAGGTCGCGGCCGATGGCGGGCAGGGCCACGCCCATCAGGGACAGGTCCATCGAGTCCAGGAACACCGCCGCGCACAACACCCCCAGGGCCGTCCGTTCGACTCGCTCAGTCCGTGCCACGTCCACTCTCCATCTGAGTACAAACAATTTGCTGACAGACGATTGGGACCGTACGGCTACAAATCATCTACTGTCAAACGATTGGAGGCGAGACGGTTTGCGTTAGACTCGGCGTCGGAGCGAAGAGGGAGATCTATGGCGACCACCAGGACAGGCGACCGCGCACGCCAGGCGTACTTCCCGCGGCTGGCCGCCGAGCGGCTGGACATCGCGTTGTGCCGGGCCTCGGCCGCCGTGGCGCGCGCCGCCGACGCCCACGCCGCCGCGCAGGGGCTCGGCGTCGGCCAGCAGCTCGTGCTCCAGATGCTCGACGCCGTCGGCCCCTGCTCGCAGCAGACGCTCAGCGAGGAGCTGCGCATCGACCGCAGCGTCATGGTCAGCGTCTGCGACGACCTGGAGCGGGCGGGCCACGTACGCCGCGAACGCAACCCCCGCGACCGCCGCTCCTACGCCGTCACCATCACCGACCAGGGGCGGCGGCGGCTGGCCGAGGCGCAGGCCGCGATCCCGGCCTTCCTCGACGACACCTTCCAGTCCCTCACGCCGCAGGAGCGCGACCAGCTCACCGCCCTCCTCGGCAAACTCCTCAACACCGGTTCCTGAGGCGCCGGTTCCTGAGGCGCCGGCTCCTGAGGCGCCGGCTCCTGAGGCGCCGGTTCTTGAGGCGCCGGGCGGCCGTGGCTGTCGTCCTCCTTGTGGCCGGAGGGACCGGCCTCGGGGAGGAGCCGGGGCCGCCGCCGGCGTCCGACAATCGCAGTGCGGCCCCGGAGATCATCGGGGCATCCGGTGGCCGTCACGGAAGCATCTCGCGTACGTCGCGACCTCACCGCAGGAGCCCATGTGACCCGTCTTCGTCCCGTCATCACCGTCGCGCTGCTGGCCGCGGCCACAGTGGGGGCGCTGTCCCTGCCGGCCCAGGCCACCGAAGGCAAGTCATGCAACACCGGACCGAACGGACCCGCCTGCCACTCGCCCGGCTGGGGAACCAAGTAACAGGAAGGATCGCCATGCGTCACGCACGCCGCCTCGTCATCGCCACGCTCCTGGCCGCCGCCTGGGTGGTCCCCGCCGCCGTCGCCGCCCAGGCCGACAGCCGGACCGACTGCTACCAGATCTACAACCACAACTACCAGGCCCTCGTCGCCCGGGGCTGGAGCCCTGAGAAGGCCGCCAACGAGGCGCTCCTCTACTACGACGAGTGCATGCGGCTCAAGGAGAACCCCGCTTCGAGCACCCCGACCGACTAATGGGACCTACCGGGTCGGCCTCGCTGGCAGACTCGGTGCCTGGTAGCCGCTGGTGAGTGAGCACTCTCGTCGACCGGACTTCGAGTCCTGGGGTCAGATCGTGCCCTCACCGGTGGCCAGGAGTCTTTGATCGCTGATGGGATGTCGTGCCCGCCGATCGTCTGGCGTGAGCACTGGTCCATTAGTCCGCCGACCGGCTCCTGCGGGCTTCCGTGTCCTGTTGTCGATGGTGGAGGTCGTGGTGTTGTTCGTTGGAGATGACTGGGCCGAGGACCACCACGACGTCGAGGTCCAGGACGAGACCGGCAAGGTGCTGAAGCGGTTGCGGCTGCCCGAGGGCATGGCTGGGATCACCCGGTTCCACGACCTCGTCGGCCGGTTCGTCGCCGAGGACGCCGACCCGTCCCAGGTGCACCCGTGCTCATCAGGCGCTGCTGTGGGAACGGACCCGCCACATGCTGCGCCTGCGGGTGGCGCTGCGGGATTACTTCCCTGCCGCGCTGGAGGCCTACAGGCCCCTCGGCCTCACCTCGGACGCGGTCTTGAAACTGCTGGCCAAGGCCCCTTCCCCCGAGGCTGCGGTGAAGCTGACGCTCAGTCAGATCTCGGGAACGCTGAAGGGCCGCCGCGACATCCCCGCCAAGGCACAGGCGATCCAGGACGTCCTACGCAGCGAGCACCTGGGCCAGGCGCCGCTCGTCACGACCGCCTACGCCTCTACCGTGAAGTCGCTGGTCGCGATCATCGCTGTCCTCAACCAGGAGATCAAGACCCTCGAAGGGCAGGTCGAGGCCCATTTTGGCCGGCACCCGGACGCTGAGGTCATCCTCAGCCAGCCCGGCATCGGCGTCGTTCCCGGCGCCCGGGTGCTCGCCGAGTTCGGAGATGCCAAGGACCGCTACGCCTCCGCCAAGGCACGCAAGAACTATGCCGGAACCTCACCCATCACCCGGCAATCGGGCAAGACACGAGTGGTCCAGGCACGGTTCGTCCACAACGACCGGCTCGTGGACGCCCTCCACCTCCAGGCGTCCTGCGCCCTCTTGCACGACTCTGCCGTCCGCGCCTGCTACGACCAGATCAAAGCCCGCGAGATCAGCCACAATGCCGCCCTCCGCCAGGTCGCCGACCGCTTGGTGGGCATCCTCCACGGCTGCCTCAAAACCCACAGCCCCTACGACCAGCCAACCGCCTGGTCGCACCGATCAAACGACCTCGCTGCTTGACAACAAACGTCCAGGGATGTCTGACCCCTCCGCGAACCGTCATCGTCTTGCGGCTGCTTCCGCTCGCGGATGGGCGTGCGCGGAAGCAGCCCGTCAGATGCCGCCCGTCAGATGCCGCCCGTCAGATGCCGATCGTGAGGGTTCCGGGCGCGGTGAGCCGCGTGACGCCACCGCCGGCGCAGGCGAGCGGGTCGGGCTGGAGCCCGAGGCCCTGGGAGACGGCGGGCAGGCCCTGGTACCTGCCGTCCTGGATCGAGCCGGTGGCGATGACCTGGATGTAGCCGGCGACCCGGTTCACGACCCGGTGGTAGGCGAACGCGCTGTGCTCTCCGGAGCTCCATCGGAAGGTCCGGGTCCCGTCGCCCGAGGAGAGCAGGCTGGTGCAGGTGGCGCCCACCGCCGTCCCGGACTCGTCGTACCAGCCGGTGGGGGCGGAACCGTCCGTGCAGGCGGTGAGCCGGCCGTGGACGGCGAACGACACCGTCTGGGGCGTGTTCGTCAGCGGCGGCTGGTAGACGATGTCCTCCTGGAGGGTGCAGACCTGGAGGGACGCCGCGCGCGCGACGGACGCGGGCAGCAGGATCAACCCCGCCGTGACCAGCACGGTCATGGCGAGGAGCATGGCGGGCGCGGATCGTCCCGAGCCTCGGGCGGTACGTCGCGGCGACATGGGCGGGCCCCTTCCGTGAAGGCGGACGGCAGGCGGTTCCTTGCTCGAAAACCCACTGTGGGCGGGCGCTTACGTATGGTGAACCGATCCGCGTCGCCCGCCCAGCGTCCGCATGAGCAGCATTTGCCATCGGCGGGTGCTCAAGGTGTCGCCGTCCGGCAAGGATTGCCGCCGCGGCCTTGCGGGAACCGTGCGGAGTTCCGCGGCCGTCGCTGCACCCCGTCCGCCGTCGTCCCGCCCAAAGGGAAGCGGACCGAGGCCCCGAAGCCGACATGAAGCACTCCCGGCCGGAGAGAACGACCTTGACCGCGGGACCCCGCTCTGCTCAGCCTGTCCGGGCCGACGGCGAACGGGACGGCGCCCGGCCCCGGACACCACGTGCGCGGCCCCCGCCGGACGCGCTGTCCGTGGCCCGACAACGAAACGGAAGGGTCGGCGGCATGGATGTGCGGCGATCTGTTTGGTACCAGCTCGGGTCCGCCTGCACCTTCATCTTCTGCGGATGGACCGGAGCCGGCGTGGTGTTCGGGCTCTCCGGATTTCGCGGCCCAATGCCGGACGCCTGGCTGAAAGGGAGGTGGGTGTTCCTCTCGCTGAGCATCCTTCTGAAGCTCGTCGCCGGAGTCGTACATCTGCTGTGGAAACGAGCCACCCAGGTTGTGAAGGACGACCTCGCCGCCGGATGACAGCCTGCAGGTGTCGAGATGGCCTTCGCGTTGCCGCCGGCCCGTGTGGAGGCGGTGTCGCCGGCGTCCAGATCCAAATGATCATTTCAGGCCGCGTTCCCGATGCGTTCAGTCCGACGCTGTTCCCGGCTCCTAGCCTGCGCGAGCACGTCGGAAACTCTGATCAGGAGCGTCATGCGCGTTCTACCCCGGCTTCGCGCCGGTGCCGTCATGCTCGCGGCGGCCACCGCCGTCCTCGGCACGACGGTCATTTCACCCCCACCCGCGGCCGCGGCCAAGTCACCCGAGCAGATCGCCAAGGACTGCCTCAACTTCAGCTACCGGCAGGCGGGCGACCTCGTCTACGAGGTGCCCGAATGCAAGCTCACCTACAAGAGCTCCCAGCAGGTGCTGGGCGACGCGGAGATCCCGGACGCGATCGGTGACTCCAGCAAGCCCCGCCCGGTCGCCCGCTCCTGCGGCGCCGCGGGCGGAAGCGTTGGCGTGGCGGGGATGAAGAGCTCGTCGACCTCGTTCTCCTTCGGGCTCGACATCGGCGGGAAGAAGAAGTTCGGAGACTGGGAGGGCTCCGTCGGGCCGAAGCTCGGCTGGTCGTGGAGCTGGAGCAGCAGCGACACCTACACCAACACCGCGACCGTGCCCGGCTGGGGCGTCGCCTGGGTGACGGTGCGCAAGCCGCTCATCAAGGCCGTGGTCGACATCGCCGCCGACTACGACGACGGCAATGGCGTGCAGTACGGCAAGAACCTCACCGTGTACGTGCCCGACAAGAGCCGGTCGTACGACTGGGCGCTGAACTCGCGGCCGATGAGCGACTGGGAGATCTCGAAGTTCTGCGGCAGCGGCGGTTCCGGCGACGGCGACTACACCGAGTCGACCTCGTACGAGTCGTCCTACGGCGACTTCCGCCTGTGGCTGCCGAGCCAGTACCGGCTGTTCAACGCGCACAGCGGCAAGTGCATGGTGATCAAGGACGACAGCAAGACCGCGGGGGCGAGGATCGTGCAGCGAGACTGCCCGACCGGCACCTCCTCGGCGTTGCGCTGGACCCGTGCCAAGCAGGCCGACGGCTCGTTCCTGCAGAAGAACGACGCCTCCGGAAAGTGCGCGGACGTCACCGGCGACGAGCTCGCCGACTGGCTCAGCCTCGACCAGCAGAACTGCACGTCCTCCGCGCCTCAGCAGAACTGGGCGGTCATGCGGGTGAGGGTGAAGATCCCGCCGCACTACGACGCGCAGCCGGCGTTCTACCTGTACAACCGCAAGAGCGGCAAGTGCATGGCGCTCGACCAGAACAACCTGCTGAGCAACGACGCCCCGCTTCAGCAGTACAACTGCGGCGATCTGCCCAAGCCGAAGCCGACCGGCGGCTACGACCTGTGGACGGTGAACTCCGCGGCCTACAAGAACGTGCTGAGCGGCATGTGCCTCGACCGCGGCGCCACGATCGACGGCGGCGGCCTGGTCGTCCAGCGCTCGTGCAACGGCAAGTCGTCGCAGAAGTGGACCGCTGTGCCGCGCAACGGCGGCTGGTTCAACATCAGGAACGACAACGGCTACTGCCTGACCGCCCCGTACAACAACGGCACTCCGCCGGGGGAGAACACGCAGCTCATGTGGTGGGGCTGCGAGACCCGCTGGGATTCGGGCAACCAGTATTGGTCGGTCAACCCGATGCCGGGCGGACGCTACACCTTCTCCAACCAATGGACGAAGCTTTGCCTGGCACCGCATTCCAGCGATGTGAGCAAGGACGGCGGCCGGGTGGCCCTGCGCCGCTGCGTCTCCTGACCGGATGACCGGCTGGTGCGCCCGCCCGCGCCGCTGCGCCGCTCGTCCGGCACCCGAAGGGGCCGCAGCACGCGACCGCGCACCAGCCGAACCCGGTGTCCCGTCACTGTCGGGGACCGGCCCGGAACGCGGCGTCCGGTGTGCCGAGCAGTGCCGCCACTCGGCTGGTGATCTCCCGGTCGATGCACTCGCGAATCAGCGTTTCGGACTGATCGCTGGTTCGGGTCGGCTGGAGGAGCATCGCGAGCGGGGTGCGGCCCGATGCGTCGATGGTCTCCACGAGGGTGCCGACGATGCGCTCGCCGAAACCATCGAGGCCGTCGGCGAAGATCGTTTCGATGGCCGGCGGGAGCTGGGGGGACATCTCGACAGCGGCGGCGAACAGGCCCTGTTTGCTGCCAAGCTCGGCTCCGCCGAGGAGGTTTCGCCTCCACGCGGGCATCTCATCACCCCTGCAGGGGTCGCAACGAGCAGACCGACGCTCCTGAGGAGCGCGTATGCACCGGACAACCGTCTGGCTCCGCCACAACATGGACGCCGTGTTCCCCGCTGACATGCGTGCACCTGGCGCATGTAGGCGGCGAATCGGGTGCGGTGCTCATCGAGATGCTCGTGCCACTACTGGCGGATCGCGTGGCGGGTGCCGTTCCGCGCCTTCTCATCCTGGCGGGGGCGGCGGTGAGGCCGAGGAACTGGTGGGTCGCCACGGCAACCTGCGTCAGGCGCTCCTGGAGGTGGGCACCCCATTCCAACTGCTCGGCGTCGCTCTGGACGACCTGGTCTCCTGCGACCGCCCCCTGCGCGGACTCCCCGACGGTTGCGGCCCGCCTGGCCTGAGGACATGCCCTTCCGCGATCCGGTTCTCGACGCCGGCGTCAGCCGGTGGTCAGTCCTGTGATGATCAGGTTCAGGCCGTGGGCGAAGTGGGCGGCGAAATCGGTGCTGGTCAGTGTGGCTTCGGCGGCGGCCAGGTTGGGGTAGGCGTCGGGGTCGAGGGCCGCGTGCAGCAGGGTCAGTGAGGCGGGCAGCTCGGAGCCGGCGAGAGACTGGGCGGCCTGTTCCTCCAGGGTGTGGCCGACGGTGAAGTGGATGATCGTGAGTGCCGTACGGGTGGCGGCCTCGGGGGTCGGGCATGTCTCGCGCAGCATGCCCACGAGGGTCTCGGCGTAGTTCAGCGTGTTGGGGCCGACGGAGTGGGTGCCGGCGTAGACGCGTGCGCCGTCGCGGTGGCGCAGCAGCGCGGTGCGCAGCCGTCCGGCCAGTTCGGTGAGCTGATCACGCCAGGCGAGCCCGTCGGGCAGCGGGTCGGCGCAGCCCGCGAGCATCTCCTCCGCCATGGCGGCGAGCAGCGTCTGCTTGGTGGCGAAGTGCCGGTAGAGCGTGCCCGCCTGGACGTCGAGGGCCGCGGCCAGACGGCGCATGGTCAGCGCGTCGAGCCCGTCCTCGTCGACCAGGCGCAGGGCGGTGGCGACCGCCTCGGGCACGCCCATCTTGCGGGGGCGGCCCCGGGAGCGCTGGGCGGACGAGGAGGTTGACGTGGGTCCCATGCCCAGTGATACTAATGACCTCAATTTTATGAACGATGTTCATTTAATAGGAGGGACGCAAGCGTGCACATCGACGTGATCGTGGTAGGAGCCGGGCCCACCGGACTGCTGCTGGCCGCGGAGCTGGCCCTGGCGGGCGTGGCGGTCCGCGTGCTCGAACGGAACGACGCGCCCACCAGCCAGTCGCGGGCGCTCACGCTGCACCCGCGCAGCATCGAGGTGATGGACCTGCGCGGCATCGCCGGCCGTTTCCTCGCCCGCGGTCACACCCTGCCCGGGTGGCACTTCGCGGGCCTGAACACGCGCCTCGACTTCACCGCCCTCGACACCCGGCACGGCTACACCCTGTTCCTGGAGCAGGCCCGGACCGAGGAACTGCTCGACGCCCACGCCCGCGAGCTGGGCGCCGAGATCGTCCGCGGCTGTCAGGTCACCGCCGTGCGGCAGGAGCCGGACGGCGTCGTCGTCCAGACAGCCCGGGGAGAGACGCTGCGCGCCTTCTACGTCGTGGGCTGCGACGGCGGACGCGGCATCGTCCGGCAGGCGGCCGGCATCCCCTTCGACGGAACCGACGAGACGCTGTCCGGCATGCTCG
>NZ_JBFAOR010000010.1:0-368656 GCF_040675255.1 Nonomuraea sp. NPDC049624
AGCCGGCCCGGCAGCACGGCGGCCAGGTCGCCGCCCGAGGCCAGCAGCTCCAGGTGGCTCGGGACGCACTTGACGACGTCCACCCGGTGCTCGGCCAGGTAGCCGGCGAACGCGGCCGGGTCCATCGCGGTCTCCCGCGGCACCAGGTGCACCGTCCCGCCGGTGGTCAGCGCACCGAACACGCAGGTCAGGCCGAAGTCGGCGGCCGGTGTTGAGACCACGGCGAAGGAGCCGCCGGGCACGCCGATGCGCGGCAGCATGCCGCCCAGGTAGTTCAGGACGCCGCCGTGCTCGGCGGCCACCGCCTTGGGCGTGCCGGTGGACCCCGACGTGAAGATCACGTGGTGCAGGTGCTCCGGCAGCACGTCCACCCGGGGCCGGGTGTCCGGCAGGGACGGCGGCCGGTCCAGCGCCAGCACCCGCCTGCCGTCCCCGATCAGGGGCGCGAACTCGCTCACCGTCACCACGGCGCGCACCCCGGCGGCCTCCAGCATCGCGGCGATCCGCGCCGCCGGGTACGCCGGGTCCATCGGCAGGTAGCCGCCGCCCGACTTCTGGATGCCGAACAACGCGCACGCCAGGTCCGCCCCCGGCTCCAGCAGCACGCCGACCGGCTCGTCGGCGCTCACCCCGGCTTGGATCAGCCAGTGCGCGATGCGGTTGGCGGCCGACTCCAGCTCCGCGTAGGTCAGGGCGCGGTCGGCGCCCACCACGGCCGGCGCGCCGGGGGTCTCGTCCACCCAGCGTTCGATCAGGTGGTGCACCGCCCCGGCGGGCGGCTCCGGCGGCGGCCCGCCGGCCAGCGCCGGGCCGGTCACCGGCTCCAGCGGCACCGCGCCCACCGGCGCGTCCAGGTCGGCGAGCAGCCCGTCGAGCAGGGCGGCGTACCAGCGGGTCAGCTTGGCCGCGGTGCCCGGTTCGAAGAGGTCGATCCGGTAGGCGAGGCCGCCGCGCAGCGGCGCGCCCGGCCCGTCGTCCACGACGTGCCAGCTCAGGTCGAACTTGGTGGTCAGCTCCGGCAGGTGGATCTCGGACGCCTCCAGGCCGGGCAGCTCCGCCCCGGCCACGCCGGGGACGTAGTTGAGCATCACCTGGAACAGCGGCGTGGCCGCCAGGTTCCGCTCCGGCCGCAGCCGGTCCACCACCCGGTCGAACGGCGTGCCCGCGTGCGCGAGCGCGCCCAGCGCGGACTCCCGCGCGCGGGCCAGCAGGTCGCGCCCGGTCGGGTCGCCGCCCACGTCGGTCCGCACGACCACGGTGTTGAGGAAGCAGCCCACCACGCCTTCGGTGTCCGGGTGGTCGCGTCCGGAGACCGGCACGCCGACCGCGATGTCCGCGCTCGCCGACAGCCGGGCCAGCAGCGCCTGCAACCCGGCCAGCAGCACGATGAACGGCGTGGACCGGTAGGCGGCGGCCACCGTCCTGATCCGCTCGCTCAGCTCCGCCGGGAGCTCCAGGTCGAGCGCGGCTCCGCCCGGGTCGGGCACCGCGGGTCGCGGCCGGTCGGTGGGCAGGTCGAGCACCGGCGGCAGGCCGTCCAGGTGCCCGGCCCACCAGTCCAGGTCGGCCGGGTCGGGGACCGGCGACACCTCGGCGTACTGCGCCGGGGGCGGGTCGAGCGGCGGGCGCAGGCCCAGGCGGGCGGCGTACAGGCCGGACAGCTCAGACAGCAGCAGCCCGCGCGTCCACGCGTCGGTGGCGATGTGGTGGAAGGTGAGCGAGAGCACGTGCTCGTCGTCGTGCCCAGGATCGCCGACGGCGAGCAGCACCGCCCGCATCGGCGGCTCGCGGTCCAGCGCGAACGGCGTCGCCAGGTGCCCGGCCAGCACGTCCTCGACCTCGGACCGGTCCACGCGCGCGGTGGAGACGGGCACCTCGGCGGCGTCCCGCACCACCATGACCGGCTCGGGGCCGGAGTCGTCGACCACGCCGCGCAGCACGTGGTGCCGTTCGGCCAGGTCGCGCACCGCGTCCAGCAGCGCCTCCGCGCGCAGCGGGCCGCGCAGCCGCAGCGCCACCGGCACGTTGTAGGCGCTGCTGTCCGGTTCGAGCTGCGCCAGGAACCACAGCCTGGCCTGCACCCCGGACAGCGGCACCGGCCCGTCCGCCGGCGCGCGCCGCACGCGCGCCGCAGCGGCCGGACGGGGCAGCGCGGCGGCCAGGTCGGCCAGCACCGGGTGCTCGAACAGCAGCCGCACCGGCACCGCCGCGCCCAGCCGCTCCCGCAGCCGCCCGGCCACCCGGGTCGCGGCGAACGAGTGCCCGCCGAGGGCGAAGAAGTCGTCGTCCGCCCACACCTCGGCGAGTTCGAGCACGTCGGCCCAGACCTCGCCGACCAGGCGCTCGGCGGGCGTGCCCAGCGGCACCCGCACCGCGGGCGCCGCCTCGGGCACGGGCAGCGCCGCCCGGTCCACCTTGCCGTTCGGCGTGAGCGGCAACGCCTCCAGCACGCCGATCGCGGCCGGCACCATGTAGTCGGGCAACCGCTCGCGCAGCGCCGAGCGCACGGCCGCGGCCTCCACGGTCGCGGGCGTCACCCAGGCGGCCAGGCGGCGCTCCAGTCCGTCGCCGACCGGCTGCACGTACGCCTCCGCGACCTGCGGCAGAGCCCGCAACGCCGCGACGACCTCGCCCAGCTCGACGCGGAAGCCGCGCACCTTCACCTGGTCGTCGATGCGTCCCAGGAACTCGATCAGCCCGGTACCGGTCACCCGGACCCGGTCGCCGGTGCGGTACCAGCCGCCGGTGAAACGCTCCGCGGTGAGGTCGGGACGGCCCAGGTAGCCGCGGGCCACGCTCGGCCCGCCGATCCACAGCTCACCGGGCACGCCGGGCGGCAACGCCCGTCCGGACGGGTCGGCCACCCGGCACACCACGTCGGCCAGCGGGCGGCCCAGCGGGGCCCGGCCCGGACCCAGCTCGGCCAGTGCCTCGCCCGCGTCGCAGGCCAGCACCGACACCGTGGTCTCGGTGGGGCCGTAGTGGATCTGCACCTCCAGGTCCGGCCGCGCCGCCCGCACCCGCGCGACGAGGTCCGCCGGCACCGCCTCGCCGGCCAGGATCAGCAGCCTGCCGGGCAGGGCGGCCGTGCCGAGGAGTTCGAGCTGGCTGGGCACCATCTTGATCGCGTCCACCGGGTGCGCCGCCAGGCGGGCGGCGAACGCGGCCGGGTCGGTGGCCGTCTCGTGGTCGATCAGGTGGAGGGCGGCGCCCGTGGTCAGCGCGCACCACACGTTCGTCATGCCCAGGTCGGCGGCGGCGGTGGAGACCAGCGCGAACGACGTCAGCCCCGCGGGGAGGACCTCGGCCACCGCGCCGAGGTAGTGCGTGATGTGCCGGTGCTCGACCGCGACGCCCTTCGGCCGCCCGGTCGAGCCCGAGGTGTAGATCACGTACGCCAGGTGCTCGGGCCGCACCGCCACGCCGGGACGCTCGCCGGACGCCTCCGCCGCGGCGGCGAGCTCGGCGCCGGTGAGCACGATCCGCGCTCCGGCGTCGGCCACCACCGCCTGGTTGCGCCGCTCCGGGTAGACCGGGTCGAGCGGCAGGTAGGCGGCGCCCGCCTTGAGCACGCCGAGCATGGCGACCACCAGCTCCGGCCGCCGCTCCAGCAGCACGCCGACCGGCTCCTGCGGCCGCACCCCGTTCTCCAGCAGCCAGTGGGCCACCTGGTTGGCGCGGCGGTCCAGCTCCGCGTAGCTGAGCGGGCCGACCGCGACCGCGTCGGGACGGGCGTCGGCCATGCGCTCGACCAGCGTGTGCAGCGGCACGTCCACGGGCAGGACGGCGTCCCGGCCGCGCAGGTCGTCGCCGGCCGGCAGCCGCACCGGCGCGCCGGGGTCGGTGAGCATGCCGTCCAGCAGCTCCAGGTACCAGCCGGCGAGCCGGCGCACGGTGGCCTCGTCGAACAGGTCGGTGCGGAAGCGTAACTCGCCCGAGAAGCGGGTGCCGTCGTCGCCGAGCTCCAGGTTCAGGTCGAACTTGGCGGTCGGCGCGGGCGGCGTCCCGGTCTCGACCGCCAGCCCCGGCAGCGACGGCGGCGTGCCGGTGTCGTAGACGTTGAGCATCACCTGGAACAGCGGCGTGACCGCGAGGTTCCGCTCCGGCTGCAGGCGCTCCACGATCCGCTCGAACGGCGTGCCGGCGTGCGCGAACGCGTCCAGCGCCGCCGTGCGCGCCCGCGCCAGCAGCTCGGCGCCGGTCGGGTCGCCCGAGGTGTCGCCGCGCACCACCAGCGTGTTGATGAAACAGCCGACGACCCGCTCGGCGTCGGGGTGGTGGCGGCCCGCGTGCGGCACGCCGACGGCGATGTCGTCCACGCCGGACAGGCGGCTCAGCAGCGCCTGCAGCCCGGCCAGGAACACCATGAACGGCGACGTCCCGGCCACCGCGCGCACCTTCGCCGACAACGCCTCGGGCACCTCCACCGCGACCGCCGCCCCCTCCCAGGTGGGGACGGCCGGGCGCGGGCGGGCGAGCGGCAGGTCGAGCACCGGCGGCAGGCCCGCCAGGCGAGCGGCCCACCAGTCGAGGTCGGCGTCGGGCCGCCCGGCCTCCCACGCGGCGACGTCCGCGTACTGCAGGGCCGGGGGAGCGGGGGGCGGCTCCAGGCCGAGGCGGGCGGCGTACAGGTGGGCGAGATCGTCCAGCAGCACGCGTTCCGACCAGGCGTCGGTGGCGATGTGGTGCAGGGTGAGCGCGAGCACGCACTCCTCGTCGCCGAGCCGGTAGAGCGTGGCCCGCAGGGGCGGCTCGGCGTCCAGCCGGAACGGCCGCCAGGCGTGTTCGGCCAGCTTCCGTTCGAGCTCCGCCGGGCCCGCGTCCGACAGGTCGACCACGGGCACCGGCACGGCGGCGACGGGCCGCACGCGTCCGTCCTCGATGACGCCGCGCAGGATCCAGTGCCGCTCGGCCAGGTCGGCCACCGCGCCGGTGAGGGCGGCGACGTCCACCGGGCCGCGCAGCCGCAGCGTCAGCGGCACGTTGTAGGCGGGTGTGCCGGGTTCGAGCTGGGCCAGGAACCACAGCCGCTCCTGCGCCGGCGACAGCGGCATGTCCGCGGCCGACGTCGCCGGGATCCGGGGGACGGCGGCCTGCTCCTTCTGCTTCAGGGCGGCGGCGAGCCTGGACCGGACAAGTTCGGCGATCCGGTCCTCACGTACCTCGGTCATCCCTCGTTCCCCTCCATCAGGTCGGCGGCCAGCAGTTCCTCCAGCGCGGCGGCGAAGTCGGCCAGCACCGGCCGGTCGAACACCAACCGCACGGGCACGGTGAGCTGCAACATCTCGCGCAGGCGGGCGGCCACCCTGGTCGCGGCGAAGGAGGCTCCGCCGAGGGCGAAGAAGTCGTCGCCGGCCCACACCTCGGGCCGTTCGAGCACCTCGGCCCAGACGGCGGCCACCAGGAGCTCGGCCTCGGTGGCGGGTTCGACCCGCGCCGGGGCCGGGCCGGTGTCCGGCTCGGGCAGCGCGTGGCGGTCGACCTTGCCGCTCGGCAGCGTGGGCAGGGCCGGCAGCACGACCCAGCGGCGCGGCACCATGTGGCCGGGCAGCCGGGACCGGGCGTGCCGCTCGACCGCGGCCAGGTCCGCCGTCTCCGGCGCGACGTAGCCGACCAGGTGGGCCTGCGCGTCCGTGCCCGCCACGGTCACCGCGGCCTCGGCGACCTCGCGCAGCACGGCCTCGACCTCGCCCAGCTCGATCCGGTAGCCGCGGACCTTCACCTGGTGGTCGCGGCGGCCGTGGAACTCCAGCGTGCCGTCCGGCCGCCAGCGAGCCAGGTCGCCGGTGCGGTAGCAGCGGCCGTCCGGCGCGAACGGGTCGGCGACGAAGGCGGCCGCGGTCAGGTCCGGACGGTCCCGGTAACCGCGGGCCACCCCGGCGCCGCCTAGCAGCAGCTCGCCGACCGCGCCCGGCGGCACCAGCCGCAGCCGCGCGTCGACCACGTACGCCCGCTCGCCCGGCATCGGCGACCCGATCGGCACCCGGTCGCCCTCGTGCGCGCGCACCCGGTGCAGCAGGGAGGTGACGGTGGTCTCGGTGGGCCCGTAGGCGTTCCACAACTCGCCGACGCGCAGCAGGACCTGCTCGGCCAGCGCCGGGTCCAGCGCCTCCCCGCCGGCGACGGCGCGCAGCGCGGGGTCACCCGCCCAGCCGGCCGCGATCAGCATCCGGTACGCGGTCGGCACCAGGTCGACCACCGTGGCCGCGCTGGTGGCGATCAGCTCCGCCAGCGCGTGCCCGTCGGTGGCCGTGGCCCTGTCCACCACCACGGACGTGCCGCCGGCGGCCAGGACGCTCCACAGCTCGGAGGCGGAGACGTCGAAGCTCAGCGGCGCGACCGCGGGCTGCACGTCGGCCGGGCCGAGGCGGAGCGTCGAGATCATGCCGGCCACGAGGGCGGCCAGGGCGCCGTGGGTGACCTCGACCCCCTTGGGCGTGCCGGTGGAGCCGGAGGTGTAGGTGACGTACGCCAGGTCCTCGGCGCGCACCTCGGGAAGGTCCGCGCGGGGGCCGGCCGCGAGCCGGTCCGCGTCGAGAGGCACCGGCCCGTCCTCGCCGGGCGCCGTCTCCAGGGGCGTCTGGCCGCGGGTGAGGACCACGCGGGCGCCCGCGTCCGCGGCCAGCAGGCGCAGCCGCTCGGCCGGGTGTTCCGGGTCCAGCGGCAGGTACGCCGCACCCGCCCGCCACACGCCCAGCAGCGCCGCGGGCAACATCTCGTCCCGCGGCACGTGGACGCCGACCACGTCGCCGCGCGACACGCCGTGCGCCAGCAGCCCGGCCGCGATCCGGTCGGCGCGGTCGTTCAGCTCGGCGTGGCTCAGGGTGACGCCGTCCGGGCCGACCACCGCCCTGCCCGCCCCGCCCGCTGTGCCGGTGGCGTGTGCGGCGAGCGACAGCGGCACCGGCGGCAGGTCGTCCGGCAGCAGCGGGCCGGCCGCGCGGGCCAGCAGCGCGGCGCGTTCGTCCGGGGTGACCGGCTCGAACGTGGCGATCGCCAGGTCCGGCTCGGCCACCACGCGGCGCAGCAGCCACAGCAGCCGGTCCAGGTACGCCCCGGCCGCCTCCCGGCCGAGCAGCGCGACCGCGTACTCCAGGTGCAGCTCGGCGCCGGCGGCCGTGCGGTTGACGAGCACGCTGAACTCGTGGACCGCCGCGCCCGGACCGATCTCGGTCAGCAGTTCGAGGCAGCCGGCGCGCACCGGCACCTCGGCGTGCTGCATGGCCAGCAGCACCGGGGCGCGGGGCACGTCGGCGGGCGGGACCTCCTGGTGGACCAGCGCCCGCGTGGCGGCCTGCCCGGCCTGCCGGACCAGGTCGCGGAAGGTCGGCGCGGCGTCCGGCCGCAGCCGCACCGGCACGGTGTCGATCAGCGGCCCGACGACCCGGGCCAGCTCCGGCCGGGCGCGCCGCGCCGCGACCATGCCGACCAGCGTGTCCGGCTCCCCGGCGACCAGGGCGAGCGCGGCCAGGTAGACCGCGTACGGCGTCGCGCCGCACGCGCGGGCCAGCGCGGCCACGCCGTCCGTGAACTCCTCGGTGAGCGGCCTGATCACCCGGCACGTCGTCAGGTCGCCGGGCGGCGGCCCCGCCACCGGCGCCCCCGCCAGCTCGCCGCGCCAGAACTCCCGCAGCCGCGCGAGGTCGGGCCGGTCCTCCTGCTCGCGCACCGCCACGTCGCCGAGCTGCACCGCCGGCTCGGGGACGGGCTCGCCCGCCAGCTCGGCGGCCAGCTCGTCCATCAGCACGCCGGTCGAACCGCCGTCGAAGGCGATGTGGTCCGTCACGAGCACCAGCTCGGCCACGCCCTCTCCGACGGGGCACAGGCTCGCGCGCAGCAACGGCACCTCGGTCGTCACGTCGAACACGTGCTCCACCGCGGCCCGGGCCACCTTCACCGGGTCCGCGCCCGCCGGATGCTCGACCAGGGGGACGGCGACGGGCGGGTGCACGACCGCGTACGGGACGCCGTCCTCGCCGACGGAGACCGTGCTGCGCAGGGCCTCGTGCCGGCGCAGGACCGCGTCCAGCGCCCGGCGCAGCGGCGCGCTCCCGCTCAGGCCGCGCACGCGCAGCCGGATCGACACGGTGGTGACCGGGCTGTGCGGGTGGAGCTGGCGCAACGTCCAGAACTCGCGTTGCGCGGCGGTGAGCGGGTGCCGGGTCCGGCCGGTCCGCCGCACCGGCGCCGATCCCGGCTCGCGCAGGCGCGCCGCCAGCCCGGCCGCGGTCGGCTCGGTCAGGAACGTCGCCAGCGGCACGGTGTGCCCGAGCCGCCGGGACAGCTCGGTCACCACCCGGGCGGCGGCCAGCGAGTGCCCGCCCAGGTCGGCGAACCGGTCGTGCACCCCCACCTCCGGCAGGCCCAGCACGTTCGCGATCACCTCGGCCACCTGGCGCTCGTCGTCCGTCCGGGGCGCGACCGGCGCCGCGGTCCCCGTCCGGGCGGCGCCCAGCTTGGGCAGGGCCGCGCGGTCCACCTTGCCGGTGGGGGCGATCGGCAGGTCGCCGGTCACGCCGATCCTGGCCGGGACCAGGTGGTCGGGCAGCCGGTCACGCAGCCAGTCGCGCAGCTCGGGCTCGCTCACGCCGGAGGCGGCCACGTGCGCGACGAGGTAGGCGATGCCGTCGTCGTCGGTGTGCGCCAGGACGACGGCGCGGCGCACCGCGGGATGGCGGTCCAGCGCGGACTCGACCTCGCCCAGCTCCACCCGGTAGCCGCGGATCTTGACCTGGTCGTCGGCGCGGCCCACGTAGCGCAGCTCGCCGTCCACCCATCGGACCAGGTCGCCGGTGCGGTAGACGCGGGTGCCGTCCGGGTCGGTGCCGAACGCCTGCGAGTCGTGGCCCAGGTAGCCGCGGGTCACGTTCGGCCCGCCGATCCACAACTCGCCGACCTCGCCGTCGGGGACCGGCCTGCCGTCGGCGTCGCGCACGCTGAGCAGCGCGCCCGCCATCGGCCCGCCCAGCGGCGGGTCGCCCTGGTGGTCGCGGCTCACCTCGAACAGGGTGGAGCCGGTGGTGCACTCGGTGGGGCCGTACATGTTGAGCACGCGGCGCACGCCGGGGTTGGCGTACACGCGCGCGACCAGCGCGGCGGTCAGCCGCTCGCCGCCGGACAGCACCATGCGCACGCCGTCCGGCAGCGGCTCGCGCAGCAGCACCGACAGCGCGGACGGGACGCCGAAGACCGTGCGCACCTCGTCGCGGGCGGGCAGCGTGGGCAGCGCCAGCACGTTGTCCGCCATGATCACGGTCCCGCCCGCGAACAGCGGCGTGAAGATCTGGGTGATCGAGGCGTCGAAGCAGATGGAGGAGCCGGCGAGCATGCCGCTCAGCTCCTCGGCGGTGTAGGCGGACGCCTCCCAGCGCACCAGGTTGAGGGTGTTGCGGTGCTCCACGACCACGCCCTTGGGACGGCCGGTGGAACCGGAGGTGTAGATGACGTACGCGGCGTCGCCCGGTTCGCCGGGCACCCGCGGCCCGTGCGCGGCGGGCGTCACGTCGTCGACGAGCACGGTGTCCGCGCCGGTCGGCGCCGCGGTCTCGCGCCGCGCCGCCGAGGTGACCACCGCGGTCATGGCGGCGTCCTCGGCCATGAAACGTAAGCGCTCGGCCGGGTAGGCCGGGTCCAGCGGCACGTAGGCCGCGCCCGCCTTGAGCACCCCGATCAGCGCGGGCACCAGCCACTCGTCGCGGTCGAGGCAGATGCCCACCAGGTCGCCGCGTGCCACACCCCGCGCGGCCAGGGCGTTGGCGATCCCGTTGGCCCTGCGGTCGAGCTCGGCGTAGGTCATCCGGCTCGTGCCCGCGACGACGGCGAGGCGATCGGGTGTCCGCCGGCACTGCGCCTCCAGGGCCTCGTGGAGGCGTCCCGGCGAGTCGGTGGGAGGGCGGTTCGCGCCCGTCACATCCGTAGTCATGTGTCCTCTTTCCAGCAAAGATCAAACGTGCCCGGGTGGGCGGTCCGGAACAGCCCGTTCCTCGGGGACGCACGCGAGCCCGGGCGAGGTCGTCGCTGGGCGCGTGGGGTCGTGCGGGTTCGTGCGGGCGGTTCAGTGTCGCGCGGTCGCGGGGGTGGCGGGGGGCTTTCGCGGCAAATGTCGGGGTCTGCGGTTACGTGCTCCTTTCGCCCATGGTCGTCCGCGCAACAGGATCGGTGACCCGGCTTGCCGCTGACTTGGAACCTGCCATGATCTTGCTTGCAGGAGGGGCGTCATCGGCCGGTGGCGGCCGGACGGCTCGGCAGGCGGTCAGCGACGTCCCGGCGCCCGGCGTCGGCCGGAGCGCGCGAACCTCCTGGACCGGCGACAGGCAAACCCCGGGCTCCGGACGTGGGCGAGGAGTGCGGCCTTCTCGCCACTGCTCCGGAACGCCACACCGACATGATCCTCTTCGCCGGGGCGGTCCCGCAATCGGGGTTGAAAGGCGCGAAAACCGTGGACGGGCAAGCACATCCGTCGCGCGACCTCACGGGACGGTGAGGTGGGGAGCGCGACGGGAAAGGCCCGGCCCTCGGGGCGTCGGCGCACGAGAGGGCTTGAAAGGAAAGCCCCCGCCGGGGGCAGACCCCGGCGGGGGAGGGGCGGCGTCACGGACGCCGTGGTGCGCGCGGTCAGGGACGGCGCGGCCGCCGCACGCGAGACCGCGGTGTCACGGACGCCGTGATGTGCGTGGTCAGGGACGGCGTGGCCGTCCCGCTCGCCGCCCGCACGTGGCGCCGCGGCGTCCGGGCCCTGCTCCCGCCCGTGATGGCCAGGCCGCGGACGCGGCCGACGGGCAGGAGCGGAGGGACGTCACGCGGCTGCGACGTGTCGTGCTGGGACGTGTCGTGCTGCGACGTGTCGTGATCAGCCGGTGTAACGCGGCTTGACGGCGACCGGCTCCTTCGGCCCCGCCGTCTGCTCCACCGTGGGCCGGCCTTCGGCGGGCACCGGGGAGGGCGC
Source organism: Nonomuraea sp. NPDC049624 (assembly GCF_040675255.1). Classification (NCBI taxonomy): domain Bacteria; kingdom Bacillati; phylum Actinomycetota; class Actinomycetes; order Streptosporangiales; family Streptosporangiaceae; genus Nonomuraea; species Nonomuraea sp. NPDC049624. The sequence goes on from NZ_JBFAOR010000010.1 coordinate 10,946, forward strand.
CGCGGAGGGGCCCCCGGCGGGCACGGCTGCGGGCACAGCGGCGGGCACAGCGGCGGGCACAGCGGCGGGCACTGCGGCGGGCACCGCGGCGGGCTTCTTGGGCTCGGCCGAGGCCGTCCCCGACAGCCCGGCGAGACCCGCCGCGAGGGCCAGCGCCGCGACGCCGCCGACGAGCATGGTTCTGATCTTCATAGGGTTCCTCTCATCCTTCGAGCAGGGCCTCAGCCCTTGACGACGACCGGAGTGCCGATCGCCAGGTTCTTCGCCATCCAGGTGATGTCGTCATTGCTGACCCGGACGCAGCCGTGGCTGGCCCGCGTGCCGATGGCGGAAGGCTTGTTAGTCCCGTGGATCGCCAGCTGGCCGGGGCCGCCGGCGAAGCTCTTCAGCACCGGCGAGAAGCCGCTCAGCCCGAACGCGTAGGCGCCGTAGGCCCCGCCGTCACCGGTGGGCCTCACCAGCTCGGTGAAGAAGTAGCGGCCCGGCGGCGTCGGCGTCCCGGCCTCGCCGGTCGCGACCCTGCCCGTCCTGACGGGCCGGTCGCCGTCGTAGACCGTGAAGCGGAACGCCCCGCGGTCGATCTCCACGCGGTGGGAGGTCTCCGCGAGCGTCACGTCGGCGGCCTTGATCCAGCCCTTGCTGCCGTTGGGCCGGATCGGCAGCAGCACCCGGAGCCAGTCGCCCTCGTCGCGGTCCACCAGGAAGACGCGCGTCGCGCCGTAGTCGTTGGGACTGGTGATCGTCCTCTGGGGCGCGCCCTTCTTGTCGCGGTAGATCGTGATCCGGGCTCCCCTGACGCCCGCGATCTTCGCTCCGGCGCCGCCCGCCGGCTCGGTGCGCGCGGCGCTGCTCGCCGTGGTGCTCGCCGGGGTGGCCGCCGTGGCGCCCGCGGGCCGTACGGCGCTGTCCGCGCTGCCCGCGCAGCCCGCAGTCAGGAGGGCGAGTGCCGTCGCCGCGGCCGTACGAAGCAGGTTGGTTCTCACCCGGCGCAGCCTGGCGGCAGAATGTGTGGAACCTGTTTGCCTGTCATGCGGATCCCGTATGCACTCGCGGAGTGCGCATAACCTCGGGCCATGTGCGCGTACGTACTGGTCGCCGAGGACGACCCCAAGCAGGCCGAACTGCTCAGGCGCTACCTGGAGCGGGAGGGCCACGAGGTCCGCGTCGTGCACGACGGACGTTCGGCGATCGACGAGGCCCGGCAGGGGGACCCCGGCCTCGTGCTGCTCGACGTGATGATGCCGAAGGTCGACGGGCTGGACGTCTGCCGGGTGCTGCGCGCCGAGTCCGACCTGCCGATCCTGATGCTGACCGCCAGGTCCACCGAGGACGACCTGCTGCTCGGGCTCGACCTCGGCGCCGACGACTACATGACCAAGCCGTACAGCCCGCGCGAGCTGATGGCCCGCGTGCGCACGCTGCTGCGCCGCGCCGGCAGGTCGCCGGAGGCCGGCCGGCTGTTCCGGGCCGGTGACCTGGTCGTCGACCCGGTCAGACACACCGTCACCGTGGCGGGCACGCCGGTCGACTGCACGCTCGCCGAGTTCCGGATCATCGAGACGCTGGCCGCCGAGCCGGAACGGGTGTTCACCAGGAAGCAGCTGCTGGAGCGCGTCCACGGCTTCGACCGCTTCATCACCGAACGCACGGTCGACGTGCACGTGATGAACCTGCGCAAGAAGATCGAGCCCGACCCGCGCCGCCCGTCCCGGCTGCTGACCGTGTACGGCGTCGGCTACAAGCTGACCCAGGCATGAGGTCGCTGTTCGTCAGGCTGCTCACCAGCTCGGCCGTCGTGGCGGTCTGCTCGATCACGGCGACGGCGTGGCTGGCCGCGAGCAGCACCTCCGGCGCGATCCAGCGCGAGCAGGGCCAGACGCTGGCCAGCGACGCCCAGATCAACAACAGCCTGCTCGGTTACGCCGCCCGCCATCCCGACTGGTCCGGCGTCGCCGCCACCGTCCGCGACCTCGCCGCCGCCAACAACCGCCGCGTCGCGCTGACCACCGAGAAGGGCGCCCTCATCGCGGACTCGGCGGCCGCCGGGACCCCGCTGCCCGCCAGGGTGTCGGCCGTCGTCGATCCGCTGGCCGTGGACGTGACGCTGGTGCCGGGGGCGGCCGAGGACCGCATCGATCCGCGCGCGGTGGGCCCCTTCCTGCTGCCCGACCGTGACCGGGTCCGGCTGGGGAAGGCGGCCGACGCCTACGCCGCCTGCATGAGACGTACCGGGCAGGCCGTCCGGACGACCGTCTCCCGCACCGGCAGGCCGTCCGTGACGACGACCGGCGAAGGGATCCCGCAGGAGCCGAGCCCGGTCCCCGCGGTGAAGGCCCCCTGCGACGCCGTCACCTTCAACACGCCGACGCGCACCGAGAAGGCCGCGTTGAAGCAGCTCAACCTCCTGGTCGGCAGCTGTCTGAAGGGCAAGGGCGCGGAACGCGGCTCGGTCGGCCTCGACTTCACCTGGGTTCCCAAGGAGAAACGGCCGGGTCCGGCGGTCGCCGAACCCGGCCAGACGATCTCCTCCTGCATCGTCGCGGCCCGCAAGGAACAGCTCGACCCCTACGTCGCCCCCGCCGCCTACCTGTACATCGGTTCCCCCGCCGAGGCCACCGGCCCGCGCATCCCGCTGCCCTCGATCGCCGGCGCCGCTCTCCTCGTGCTCGTGCTGACCGTCGGCGTCAGCGTCATGGCGGCCAGGCGCCTGGTCGGCCCGGTCAACGCGCTCACCCACGCCGCCCGGCGGATGCGCGACGGGGACAGCTCCGCCCGCGTCCAGGTCAGGACGACCGGCGAGATCAGCGAGCTGGCCACGGCGTTCAACGAGATGTCCGAGCACCTCCAGCGCATGGAGGAGCAGCGCAAGGCCATGGTCAGCGACGTCTCCCACGAGCTGCGCACCCCGCTGAGCAACCTGAGGGGCTGGCTGGAGGCGGCGCAGGACGGCGTCGCCGAGCTGGACCCCGCGCTGATCGCCTCCCTGGTCGAGGAGCTCCTGCTGCTGCAGCACATCGTGGACGACCTCCAGGACCTCGCCCTCGCCGACGCGGGCAAACTGCGCCTGCACCTCGAACCCGTGCACCTCGGCGACCTCCTCGACCAGGTGGCCACCGCCCACCGAGGCCGCGCCGAGGCCGCCGGCCTCACCCTGACCACCGGCGTCATCGGCGCCCCCGCCCTGACCGCCGACCCCGTACGGCTCCGCCAGGCCGTCGGCAACCTCGTCACCAACTCCCTGCGCTACACGCCGGCCGGCGGCCGCATCACGCTGGGCGCCCGCCGGGACGGCGACCACGTGGTCATCGAGGTGACCGACACGGGGATCGGCATCCGCGCCGAGCACCTTCCGCACGTCTTCGACCGGTTCTGGCGGGCGGAGAAGTCCCGCAACCGCCGCACCGGCGGCAGCGGCCTGGGCCTCGCCATCGTCCGCGACCTGGCCGAGGCGCACGGCGGCACCGCCACGGCCGCCAGCACCCCGGGCGTGCGCACCACCTTCACCTTGCGCCTTCCGGCACGACCGTGATCCTGTGAGGACGGGTCCTAGGGTGACGGTATGGCGGGATCGGCGGTGGTCGTGCGGACGCAGGAGCAGGTGCGGCAGCGGAACCTGAGCGAGGTGCTGCGGCGCGTCCACCACGAAGGGGCGGTGTCGCGCGCGGCGCTCGGCCGCCTGATGGGGCTCAACCGCAGCACCATCATGGACCTGACCGCCGAGCTGGCCGCGGCCGGGCTCGTCCGCGAGGGCGTGCCCGCCGGGCGGGGGCGGGCGGGGCGGCCGTCCATCGTCGTCATGCCCGAGCAGGGCACGGTGTACGGGCTGGCGTTCGACGTCGCCGTGGACCGGCTGGTCGCGGCCCGCGTCGGGCTGGGCGGCCGGGTCCTCGACCGCAGGGAGGCCGTGCGCGCCCGCGCCGGGGTCGACCTGGAGGACGTCGTCGGGGTGCTGGCCGCCTTCGGCCGCGAGCTGGTCGCCGGGGCCGGGCCGGACGCGTTGTGCGTGGGGGTCGGCGCCTCGTACTGCGGGCTGATCAGACGCACCGACGGCGCCGTGCGGTACGGGCCGCACCTCGGCTGGGTGGACCAGGCGTTCGGCGCGGAACTCGGCGCCGGGCTCGGCCTCGGGCTGCCCGTCGAGGTGGGCAACGAGGCCCACCTGGGGGCGATCGCCGAGCACGTGCGCGGCGCGGGACGAGACGTCGACAACCTCGTCTACCTGCACGGGGACGTCGGCGTCGGCGGCGGGATCATCGTCGGCGGCGAACTCCTGAACGGCGACACGGGCTACGGCTGCGAACTCGGGCACATGCTGGTCAACCCCTTCGACGGCCGGCCCTGCCTGTGCGGGTCGCGCGGCTGCCTGGAGGCCGAGGTGGGGGAGGAGGCGCTGCTCGACTACGCGGGACGGTCCGGCGACCTGGTCGGCCGCGACGGCATCCGGTCCGTCGTCGCCCTCGCCCGCGCCGGTGACGCCAGGGCGCGGGACGCCCTCGACCGCGTCGGCGACTGGCTCGGCGTCGGCGTCGTCAACCTCATCAACCTGTTCAACCCGGCGCTCGTGGTCTTCGGCGGGATGTTGCGCGACGTCTACCCCGGCGCCGAGCCACGCGTCCGCGCCCGGATCGACGCGCACGTGCTGCCGGTGTCGCGGGAACGCGTCCGCCTGGCCGTGACGGCCCTGGGCGACGACACCACGCTCGCCGGAGCCGCCGAACTCGCCTTCGCCGGTCTCCTGGACAACCCCCTCACCACCTTGACCGCCCTTCGCTGAGACGGCCGTCCGGCTCCCGCCGATCGCGGCGGGCGCACGCGCCCCCGGTTCGATCCGCGGGCCCGGGGGGCGTGCGCCGCACGGGGTCAGGCGTAGAGGAAGTAGTAGCTGTACTTGCTCTCCCACTGGCATGAATAGTCGTCCCACCAGTTCTGGTCGACGCCCTGGGTGCCGATCCGCTCGCACTCCGCGTGCTCCCTGAAGACGCCCGCCAGTTTCTCGGCGTTCGCCGGGGCGGCGCCGATCGTCAGCGACACTCCAAGGACCATGACGGCCGAGACGAGAACAGCGCGTGCCTTTCGCATTCGTCCTCCTGCGACTGGGGAGATCATGTCGGTGGACATTATCACTCACCGCTCCGGCGGGATTGTCGCGTAGGAATCCTGGGCCGCCGGGTCATGAAACTTTCATTGGCGTGAAAGACGCCGTGGGGGTGTATCCGACCGCCTGTGCACGCCATGGATGATCTGGGATCGTCTCCGCGCCTTACAGCCCCAAAGTACGATTTATGCCGCTTTCCCGTTCTAAGGGAAACGAAACTTCGAAAACTTTGACCATCGTCGCGTTGGTGGCATATCGTCGCCCCGCCCATATCGATGTGAGCCGCGACACTCGAACAGGACGTTGTTCTCACAGGCGCGACAGGCCGGCGTGCTCATCACGGCCGCCCTGCCATCGACCGAGACACGGACGGCCACCCGGGGAAGCGGCGACCATCCGACCCAACCGGAGTCGCACCATGCAAGCTCGAATCCGCACGGCCGCCGTCGGCTTGGCGATGACCGTGCTGGCCGCCGTCGGTGTGCCGGCGGCCTTCGCGCCGCCGGCACACGCGACGCAGACGATCACCGACATCGCCTACGCGCCCGCGCAACCGGCCGGCAGCAGAGGGCATCTGCTGGATCTCTACCTGCCCGCCACCGGCATCACGCCCCGCCCCCTGATCATCTGGCACACCGGCTCGGCGTGGAGCAGCGACGACGGCAAAGCCGGCGCGGACGCCATCGCCGCCATCTTCAACCCTCTGGGCTTCGCGGTGGCCGGCGTCAGCGTGCGCTCCAGCGCCCAGGCGATCTTCCCGGCCCAGGTGCACGACATCAAGGCGGCGATCCGCTGGCTGCGCGCGAACGCGGCCACGTACCAGCTCGACCCCAACCGATTCGCGATCATGGGCGACTCCTCGGGCGGCTGGCTGACGGAGATGGCCACGCTGTCCGGCGGCGTGTCGGCGCTGGAGGGCGCCATCGGCACGACCGGCGTCTCCAGCGCCGTGCAGACGGGGCTCGCCTTCTACAGCCCGACCGACTTCCTGCAGATGAACGCGCAGAACCTGCCGACCGGCGGGCTGGACCACAACTCTCCCGCCTCGCCGGAGTCCCTGCTGGTCGGCTGTCCCATCCAGACCTGCCCGGCCACGGTGGCCCAGGCCAATCCGATGACGTACGTCGACGCCAACGACCCGCCGCTGATGTTCCTGCACGGCCAGGCCGACTTCCTGGTGCCGCACGGGCAGAGCGTCCTGCTCTACAACAAGATCAAGGCTCAGTGCGGGTCGGCCACCTTCGTCTCGGTGCCCGGCGCCGACCACATGATGCCCCAGGTCATGGACCCCGCCCATTACGGCACGCAGACCGTCCGCACCACCAAGAACTGCGGCGAGACCGTCGGCACCGGCACCCTCGACCCCACCTGGCCCAACTTCACGACCTTCCTGCGCGGCGGGCTCAAGATGGGCACCTCCTGCGAGGTCAGCTACGCCACCGAGGTCTGGAACGGCGCGTTCAACGGCAGCCTGACCATCAGGAACACCGGCACGACCCCCATCTACGGCTGGACCGTCACGTGGGCCTGGTCGGGCAACCAGCTGATCACCAACGCCTGGAACGCCACGGTGACCCAGACCGGCACGCAGGTGACCGCCCGCGACGCCGGCACCAACACCTACATCGGCCCGGGCTCCAGCCAGAGCCTCGGCTTCTCGGCGTCCGTCACCGGGACGAACGACATTCCCGCCCAGTTCAAGCTCAACAACATCGTCTGCACGAGAGTGCCCTGAGCCGACCCGGGTTCCGCCGCCGTGGATTCCCGAATTTTATTCGGCGAAATCCGCGGGCGGGGAGCTGAATAGCGGCTTTCCCTTATTGCGCCACGTTCCGTCGAACCTCGGTCACGGAAGGTCGCGGATCACCTTATTGCGTTATTCGGCGGGCCGCCCCTATCCTTACCCGGGACGGCCCGCCGGCTCATTTACCGTCGTATTCACCGACCGGCCGGGGGCCACGTGACTCCTGGCCGGAAATAAATCGGATAAGCGCTTTTCCCTGGCGCGGGCCGTTGTCCGGGATTCGTCGATGAGTTAGGGGGCGTGTGCGTACACCCAACATGTTCGTCAGGAGCCTGGGCGTTTACGTGCCTGACAGCGTGAGCGTCGAACAGGCCGTCCGCGAGGGCTGGTACCCGGCCGCGGACGCCGAGAAATACCGGCAGATCGGCGCGGCGGTGGCCGGCGACATGCCGGCGCCGGAGATGGCGCGGCTCGCGGTCCTGGACGCGTACGAGCGATGGGGCGAGTCCTCCCCGCGCGATCTGGACCTGCTGCTCTACCCGTCGGTCTGGCACCAGGGCCCCAACGGCTGGCAGCCCCAGCACTACCTGCAGATGCACCTCCTCGGCGGCGGCGTGCCGGCGCACGAGATCCGCAGCGGCTGCGTCGGGATGATCAGCTCGCTGGAGCTGGCGGCGAGCTACCTCCAGGCCGACGCCGACCGGCGGACGGCCATGGTGGTCTCCGCCGACAACCACGGCACTCCGCTGGTGGACCGCTGGCGGATGACCCCCGGGGCGCTGATCGGCGACGCCGCGGCCGCGCTCGTCCTCGGCAAGGACTACGGCATGGCCGAGCTGCTGTCGGTGAACATGACGGTGATCCCCGAGGCCGACGCGGTCAACGACGGCGCCTACCCGCTCTTCCCCCCGGACGCCACCGTCGGCAGGGGGCTGAGCTTCGGCGACCGGCACGAGGAGTTCCGCCAGCGGCTGCTCAAGGCGCAGGGCACCGGCATCCACCTGACGATCCAGAAGACGATGATGCAGCAGGTCGAGCAGACCGTGGACGAGGCCGGGATCGGCTTCGGCGACATCACCCGGGTGGCCTTCCCGCACGGCCGCCGCGAGGACCTGGACGGGCAGATGTCCTGGCTGGGCATCGACGAGGACCAGACGACCTGGGACTACGGCCGGCGCGTCGGCCACTGCGGCGCGGTCGACCAGTTCATCGCCTTCGAGCACCTGATCGCCACCGGCGGGCTCGTGCCCGGCGACCACCTGCTCATGGTCGGCTTCGGCTCCGGCACGTCGGTCGCCGCGGCGGCGTTCCGGGTCCTGTCCACCACGCCCGTCACGAGAGGAGCACGCGCGTGAGCGACGACCTCACCCGGCGGCTGGTCGACTTCGTCCAGGACAACCTCGTCCTGGACGGCGACGACGTCAAGGTGGACGAGACCACCCCGCTCCTCGTGTCGGGCCTCCTGGACTCCCTGCGCACGGCGCGGCTGCTGAACTTCCTCAGGAAGGACGTCGGCGTCCGGGTCACCGCCGCCATGCTCGACCCCGAGAACTTCAGGGACGTCGCGACCATCGTGACGATGGTCAGAGAACTCCGATCCGCTTAGCCGGGACGAGGACGGAAGCCATGCGGTACGCGGACACCTACATCGGCGGCGTGGGAACCTACCTGCCCAGGACCGTCGTCAGCGTCGAGAAGGCCGTCGCCAAGGGCTGGTACCCGGCGGAGGACGCCGAGCTGCACAACCTGGCGGGGACGGTGGTCGCCGGCGACGTGCCGGCTCCCGAGATGGCCCTGCACGCGGCGCGCAGCGCGATCAAGCGCAGCGGCCGGGCGCCGGGCGACCTCGATCTCCTCCTGTACGCCTCGACCTGGCACCAGGGCCCGGACGGCTGGCCTCCGCACTCCCACCTGCAACGTCATCTCGTCGGCGGGGACGTCCTGGCCACCGAGATCCGGCAGGGCTGCAACGGCATGTTCATCGCCCTGGAACTGGCGGCCGGTCACCTGGCCGCCGCGCCCGGCAGGCAGGCCGCCCTGCTGGTCGCCGCCGACAACTACGGCACCCCGCTGATGGACCGGTGGCGGATGGGCCCCGGCTACATCGGCGGGGACGCCGCCGCCGCGCTCGTGCTCACCAAGGACCGCGGGTTCGCCCGCCTGGCCTCGGTCTGCACGACGACGGTGGCCGGGGCCGAGGAACTGCACCGGGGCAGCGAACCGCTGTTCCCGCCGGGCGTCACGGTCGGGCGCCGGATGAGCTTCGCGGCCCGCAACGAGCAGTTCCGGCAGCAGGTCATGCCCAAGGGCGAGGCCACCGCGGCGTTGTTCAACATCCAGCGGGCGCTGATGGAGATCGTCGAGCGTGTGCTGGACGAGAGCGGGATCGAGGCCCGCGACCTGACCCGCGTGGCGTTCATGAACTACTCCGAGGAGATCGTCGAACAGCGGTGCATGGCCGTGGTCGACCTGCCCATGTCCCGCTCCACCTGGGACTACGGCCGCACCATCGGCCACTGCGGGGCGAGCGACCAGGTCCTCTCCCTCGACCACCTGCTCACGACCGGGCAGCTGGGCCCCGGCGACCACCTGCTCATGCTCGGCACCGGGCCCGGGGTGACCGTCTCCGGGGCCGTGCTCGAAATCCTCGAAACTCCTCATTGGGCCTGACATCGAAGGGAAACGAACGCAGATGGTCGACACTCCGCGCGGAGCCCGGGTGGAACCAGTCGCGGTGGTCGGGATCGGATGCCGTCTTCCCGGCGACGTCCACTCGCCGGACGAGTTCTGGGACCTGCTGTGCGCCGGCCGCAACACGACCGGGCCGCTGCCCGCCGAACGCTGGCGCGGCTACGAGACCCGGAGCCCCGAGCACGCCGCCGCACTGCGCGACGCCGTACGGCACGGCAGCTTCCTGAGCGACATCGAGGGCTTCGACGCGGAGTTCTTCGGCCTGTCGCCCCGCGAGGCCGAGCTGATGGACCCGCAGCAGCGCATCCTCATGGAGACCGCGTGGGAGGCCCTGGAGCACGCCGGCCTGCCGCCGCACGAGCTGGCCGGGACCGACGCCGGGGTGTTCGTCGGCGTCTGCACGGCCGACTACGGCGGCCGGCTGCTGGAGGACCTGCCCCAGATCGAGGCGTGGACCGGGATCGGCGCCGCGACCTGCGCCGTGGCCAACCGCATCTCCTACTCCCTCGACCTGCGCGGCCCCAGCATGGCGATCGACACCGCCTGCTCGGCGTCGCTGGTCGCGCTGCACCTGGCCGCGCAGAGCCTGCGGCTCGGCGAGAGCGACGTCGCCCTCGCCGGCGGCGTCAACCTGCTGGTCACCCCCGGCCAGACCCTCACGCTGGGCACCGCCGGTGCCCTGGCGCCCGACGGGCGGTCGAAGTCGTTCGACGCGGCGGCCGACGGCTACGGCCGCGGCGAGGGCTGCGGCGTGGTCGTGCTCAAGCGCCTGTCCGACGCGCAGCGCGACGGCGACCGCGTGCTCGCGCTGGTCATCGGCAGCGCCGTGAACCAGGACGGGCACACCAACGGCATCATGGCGCCGTGCGGCGAGGCCCAGGAGCACGTGATGGCCCGGGCGTGCCGGCAGGCGGGCGTCGCGCCGTCCACCGTGGACTACGTCGAGGCGCACGGCACCGGCACCCGGCTCGGCGACCCGCTGGAGGCGGGCGCGCTGTCCTCGGTGTACGGCGCGGGGCGGCCGGCCGGCGACCCGTGCCTGATCGGCTCGGTCAAGTCCAACATCGGCCACCTGGAAGGCGCCGCCGGCATCGCCGGCGTCATCAAGGCGGTGCTCGCCCTCGACCGCGGGGAGATCCCGCCGAGCGTGCTGTCCTCGCTCAACCCGGCCGTCCCGTGGGAGTCCTCGGGCCTGCGCGTGGTGACGCGGCGATCGTCCTGGCCGGAGCGCGACCACCCGCGCCGGGCGGGCGTCTCCAGCTTCGGGTACGGGGGCACGGTCGCGCACATCGTGCTCGAACAGGCCCCGCCGGCCCGGCACGCGGCCACGGAGGAGGAGCCGCCTCCCCGCGCGGAGCGGCTGTTCCCGCTGTCGGCGGCGTCGGAGCAGGCCCTCCGGCAGTACGCGGGCCGGCTCGCCGAGCGCCTCGGCACGGGCCTCGACCCGGCGTCGGCGGGGCACACCTTGGCGCTGCGGCGCACCCATCTGGCCCGCCGCGCCGTCGTGATCGGGACGGACGGCGACGAGCTGGCGGCCCACCTGCGCAGGCTGGCCGACGACGTGCCGGCCGAGGCGGTCCTCACCGGGGACGTGCTGCCCGACCTCGGCCCCGGCCCGGTCTGGGTGTTCTCGGGGCAGGGCTGCCAGTGGCCGGGGATGGGGCGGGAGCTGCTCGCCGTGCCGGACTTCGCGTCCCTGGTCGACGAGGTCGAGCCGATCTTCGCCGAGGAGATCGGCTTCTCCCCGCGGCAGGTCCTGGCCGACGGCGATCTGGACACGATCGACCGCGTGCAGACCATGATCTTCGTGATGCAGCTGGGCCTCGCCCGGCTCTGGAACGCGTACGGGGTCGCGCCGCGGGCCGTCATCGGCCACTCCGTCGGCGAGATCGCGGCGGCGGTGACGGCCGGCGCGATGAGCGTCGCCGACGGCGCCCGCCTGATCTGCCGCCGCTCGCGGCTGCTGCGGCAGGCCGAGGGCAAGGGGGCCATGGTGATGGTCGGCCTGTCCTTCGAGGAGGCGGCCGAGCGGCTGGCCGGGCGGACCGACCTGGTGGCCGCGATCTCGTCGTCGCCCGGCTCCACCGTGTTGTCCGGCGACGTCGCCGCGGTCGAGGCCGTGGTCGAGGACTGGCCGGCCGAGGGCATCGTGGTGCGGCGGGTGGCCTCGGACGTCGCCTTCCACAGCCCGCAGATGGAACCGCTGGCCGTCGAGCTGGCCGCCGCCGTCGCCGGCCTGTCGTTCGGCCCGCCGCGCATCCCCATGTACACGACCGCGCTGGCCGACCCCCGGGCGACGCCGGTGCTGGACGGCGCGTACTGGGCGGCGAACCTCCGTGACCCCGTGCGGCTGACCGCGGCGACGACGGCCGCGGCCGAGGACGGCCACCGCGTGTTCCTGGAGGTCTCCCCCCACCCGGTGGTCGCGCACTCCGTCACCGAGACGCTGTCGGAGAACGGGTTCGAGGACGTGTTCGTCGGCACCACGCTGCGCCGGAACCAGCCGGAGCTGCCGGCCTTCCTCGCCGCGGTCGGCACGGCCCACTGTCACGGCGTCGAGGTGGACTGGAACCGGCTGCAGCCGTACGGCGGCCTCGCCGACCTGCCGCCGTACGCCTGGCAGCACCGCCGCCACTGGCGCGAGGACTCCGGCGACGACGACAACCGCGGGCACGACGTGCGCTCCCACACCCTGCTCGGCGCCGGGACCAGCCTGGCCGGCAGCCGGACCCGCGTGTGGCGGACCAGCCTGGAGGACGCCAACCGGCCCTACCCGGGCAGTCACACCCTCAACGGGATCGAGATCGTGCCCGCCGCCGTGCTGGTCAACACGTTCCTGCACGCGGCCGAGGACGAGGACGTCACGCTCACCGGCGTGGAGATGACGCATCCGCTGATGACCGCGGAACGCCGGCAGGTCCAGGTCGTGCACGAGCCTCCGGCGGTACGGCTCGCGGCCCGTACGCCGGCCGGCCCCGGCGAGCCGGAACCGGCCTGGCTGGTGCACGTCACCGCGGAGGTGGCCGCTCCTGGCCAGGTCAAGCCCGACGTGCTGCCCGGCGCCGGCGCTCTGACCGCGATCGATCCCGGGTTCGTGCAGCGGCGGCTGGCCGCCGTCGGCGTGCCCTCGACGGGCTTCGACTGGACGATCGAGACGCTGCTGGGCGGCGACGGCGCGCTGCGCGCCACCGTCCGCACCGGGGACGCCGAGAGCTGGGCCCCGGCGCTGGACGCGGCGATGTCCGTCGCGCCCTGCGTGTTCCCCGGCGACCCGGTGCTGCGCATGGTCGTGCACATCGACGAGGTCGTGCTGACCGGCGCCCCACCCGCGACGGTGGTCGTCGACGCGGCCGTGGACCCGGCCGCCGACGACACCGTGCGAGTGTTGCTGGCCGACCCGGACGGCCGGGTGGTGGGTCACCTCACGGGGCTGCGTTACCCGGTGATCGACGCGCCCGTCCCGGCGGAGGAGGAGCTGCGCGGGCCCGCGGGGTCGTTCGCCGGGCTGACGGCGGAGGACCTGCGCGAGCGCGTCCTGCCCGAGGTGCGGGCGGAGATCGCGGCCGTGATGCGGCTGGCCCCCGAGGGCCTGGCGGTCCGCCGTCCCCTGGTGGAGCAGGGGCTGGACTCGGTGATGACGGTCATGGTGCGGCGGCGTCTGGACAAGCGCTTCGGCTGCCGGCTGCCCGCGACCCTGCTGTGGCAGCAGCCCACCATCTCCGCGATCGCGGACCGGCTGGTGGAGCTGCTCGTGGCGGCCGGGCCGGAGGCGGCGGCGGAGGCCGTACCGGAGGGCATGCCCGCGATCGGCGGGTGAGAGCGCCGCGGGCGGCCCGGCGGAGGAGCTCCCCGGGCCGTCCGCGGCGTGCCGTCAGGAGCCCGCCGGCCGGCCGAGCCGGCGGAGCTGGTGGTCGAGGACCGCGGTCGCCTCGGCGATGTCCAGGTCCCCGACCAGCACGCCGTCGGCCAGCCCGCGCGCGAGCGCGAGCAGCACGTGGGCCTCGGCGCCCGCCTCGACGCCGGGGTCCGCGGCGGTGGCGGCCACGAGCGCGGCGATCTCGCGGTGCACCGCGTCGCCGCCCGCGCGGTACAGCTCGCGTACGTCGGGATCGGCGACGGCCCTGGCCAGGAACGCGTGCCCGGCCAGCAGCAGCACGGGAGCGCGCGAGCCCAGCTCGACGACGGCCAGCAGCGTGCGCCGCAGCGTGTCGGCCGGTCCGGCGGCCTCCCGCAGGGCCGCCCGGACATGGCCTTCGATCTCCTGCCTGAGCAGCCGCGCGCTCGCCCGCATGAGATCGGCCTTCGCCCCGAAATAGTGCTGCACGAGCCCCTTGGAGACGCCGGCCTCCTGGGCGACGCCTCCGATGCTCACGCCGGCCAGGCCGTCGCGCGCGCACAGCCTGAGCGCGGCATGGGCGATCTCGGCCCGCCGCGCCGCGTGGTCCACCTGTTTCGGCACGGCCCCCCTCTCTTTGCGGTACGAGTGTATCGTGACGTTGTTGCGATACGATCGTATCGCGAAGGGCGAACGAAGGATCCCGCACGTGAACGACCTTGTCGAACCCAACATCGGAGCCGCGTTCCGCGCGCGGCGGCTCGGCCACTTCCGCGACGCCCCCGCCTTCGCGCGCTACCGCGACGCCTACGACGACGCCATGGCCAGGCTCCCCGAACCCGGCCAGACCCACGACGTGGTGACCGAGTTCGGATCCGTCCGGGTCTACCGGTTCGGCGGCGGCGACGGCGTGCCGTTGCTCCTGCTGCCGGGGCGCACCTCGGCCACCCCGATGTGGGAGGCGAACCTGGCCGGCCTCGTCGCCCGGCGGCCGGTCTACACCGTCGACCTGCTCGGCGAGCCCGGCCTGTCGGTGCAGACCCGACCGTTCACGGGCGCGGCGGACCAGGCGGCCTGGCTGGCCGAGCTGCTGGACCGGCTCGGCCTCGACCGGGTGCACCTCGTCGGGGTGTCCATCGGCGGGTGGAGCGCCTTCCACCTGGCCCTGCGCGTGCCGGAGCGGATCGCCTCGGTGAGCGTGCTCGATCCCGCCAACCTGTTCGGCCGGATCACCTGGAAGGTCGTCGTCTTCTCGCTGGGCTCGGTGGTGCCGTTCTTTCCCGAGTCGTGGCGCAGGAAGCTGCTGAGCTGGATCTCCGGCGGGGCCGACGCCTCCGCCGACGAGCCCGTCGCCAACCTGATCTCGGCCGGGATGCGGGACTTCACCGCGTTCCTGCCGCCGCCTGCGTACCCCACGGACGACCAGGTCGCCGGGCTCGACGTGCCGGTGCTCGCGCTGATCGCCGGGCGCAGCATCATCCACAACCCGCGCAAGGCCGCCCTGCGGGCCCGCCGCCTGCTCGCCCGGGGCGTCGTCGAGTTGTGGCCGGACGCCTCCCACGCCCTCAACGGCGAGTTCCCCGACCGCGTCAACACCCGGGTCCTCGCCTTCGCCGACGAGGTCGACCGCGCAGGCGACACCGCCGGCGACACGCCCTGACGCCACGAGCCGGGGCTGCTCAGCCGGACTGCTCGCGGATCTCCCTGGTGGCCGAGCGGTAGGCGCGGGCGACGCCGCCGAGCATGCCCAGCATCAGCGGCACCTGCTCCTGCGTGAACTGCCCCCGAATCTGCTCCAGGTGCCGCTCGGAGGTGACGCGGGTGGCGTGGTACTCGGCCATGCCACCCTCCAGCAGCTCCACCGTGACCATGCGCCGGTCGCGCTCGCCGCGTACCCGCCGCACGTAGCCGGCCTTCTCCAGACGGTCGATGAGCCGGGTCGCGGACGCGGACGGGAGCCCCAGTTCCTCGGAGATCGCGCCCACCGGGAGGGGGCCGCGCATCTCCAGCAGGATGAGCGCGGCCACGTCCACATGGTGCACGCCGAGCCGGTCGGCGATGGCCTCGATGTGCAGCATGACCGCGATCAGGAACTCGCGGTAGACGTCCGCTTCTGGGTGGTTGTCGGTCACTCGCCCCAATGTACTTCACAGCGATGTATCTTTGAATCGAAGTAACTTCGTTTTGGAGATAAAATGGACGTTGTCGTCATCGGCGCGGGCGTGGGCGGCCTGGCCGTCGCGCGCAGCCTGCTCGCCGCCGGCCACCAGGTGCGGATCTACGAACAGGCCCCCGCGATGCGCACGGGCGGCGCCGGGTTGAGCATCTTCAGCAACGGCGCCGCGGTGCTGCACGATCTCGGTGTCACCCTTGACGGCGTCGGCGGCCGGTTCGACCGGATCGACGCGCTGACCGCCGACGGCCGGCTGCGGCTCACCTCCGACATGGCCCACGCGGCCGCGCTCTACGGTTTCCCGAACAAGTCGGTCTCCCGCCGTCTCCTGCTGGACCGGCTGGCCGACGGGGTGCCCGGCGACCTGATCCGCTACGGCACGGCCTGCCGGACCGTGACCCAGGACGCCGACCGGGTGACCGCGACCTTCGACGACGGCTCGACGGCCACGGGCGACCTGCTGATCGGCGCCGACGGCCACCACTCGGTCGTCCGGCGCCAGTTGTGGGGCGACGTCCCCATCCGGACGGCCACGTTCGGCACCTGGCAGGCCCTGAGCCGGATCGACATCGACCTCGCCCGCACCCACCTGCACCTCATGATCACCGGTAAGGAGGGCGCCTGCGGGATCATCCCCGCCGGTGACGGCAAGCTCCAGTGGTGGTTCGACGTGCGCTGGTCCCCGGGCGAGCCGCGTCCGGCCGAGCCCCTGGCCGAGCTGCGGCGCCGCTTCGGCCACTGGGCGTCGCCCGTCCCCGAGCTGCTCGCCCAGGCGTCGGAGGCCGATCTCGACTTCTTCGGCCATCACTGGCAGAAGGTGCGCCGGGAATGGGGCAAGGGCCGCGTCACCCTGCTCGGCGACGCCGCCCACCTCATGCCGCCCACCCTCGGACAGGGCGCCAACCAGACCCTGGAGGACGTGTGGGTGCTCGGCCGCGAGCTGGCCGAGGGCGGCGACCCGGCGCAGCGGCTGCGCGCCTACGAGCGGGCCCGCTACCCGCACGTCAACCTGGTGTCCAGGCTGGCCCGGCGCAGCCCGGCCAACTGGCGCATCCCGCCGTTCGTCGGCCGGATGGTCTCCGAGACGTCCCAGAGCGGGTTGCTCGCCCGCTTCAGCAACCGCCTCACCGCCGCCCTCGCCCACTGAGCGCCGGCACGCCGGGCCGCGGGCTCCGGCGCCGGTGATAGGCGTAGGCGACGGCGGCGAGCAGCGGCCCCCACAGCAGGAGCGGAAGGTAGCAGACGGCGAAGATCGCGGCCTCCCAGCCGCCCGCCCGGCTGGGGAAGTCCGGCGGGATGGGCTCGCCGCGCATGGTCACCCCGGCGAGCTGGGTCACGAAGGCCGCGGTCCACAAGGCCGTCAGCAGCACGGCGCCCGCCGCCGCCGGAACGACGGCGGCCGGCGTCGGCACCCTGCGGCCACGCAACCCGGGGACCCAGCGGGGGAACCGCTCACCCCACGCGGCCACCAGCCCGACGGCGGTGAACGCCGCCAGCTCCGACAGGATCGACAGGAACACGACGTACAGCCGTTCACCGAGCCCGATCCCGCGGTCGAACGCCGCGGGCAACCGCCACAGGCTGGACGGCAGCACGGTGAACGGCACGGCGTAGGCGGCGATCCGCGCCCAGCGGGGCACCCCGGCCACCGGCGCGTGGGCGGCCCGCCACGCCGTGCGCAGCCGTCCGCCGGTCACCGGCGATCCCGCGGTAGCGGCGGCCACGGGGAGCGGCGCCGCGGCGCCGCGCGAACGATCAGTTCTCGTCATGGCGCTCACGCTAGGAACGACCGGGCCGCCCTGCCTCCCCCCGGCGGGGGAGTGCGGCCGCGGAGGCGTCGGCTAACGTCGGTCCACGTGAAACGCCCTCTCACCCAGGCCGTGCGGGCCGGGGTCTACCAGCTCCTGGGCGCCGCGCTGCTGGCTCCGGTCGCCGCCGGGCTCGGCCTGCCGATCCTGACCGAGCTGACGCCGGGCCGCCTGCTGGTGCTGTGGGCGGCGTGCCTGCCCGCCTCGGTGCTGCTCGCGCTGCTGCCGCTGACCCGCCGTCTGGAGGTGATCGCGCTGTCGGACCTGCTCGACGTGGACGTGCCCGAACGCGGTGACCGCCTCTACCTGGTGGCCCTGACCAGCCTGCACCTGTTCGTCGGCGGGACGCTCAGCGCGGCCGTCCTGGCGTTGTCCCCCGGGCTGCTGCCGCGGGCCTGGCAGGCGGCGCCCGGCCAGGTGGCCGAGGTGCTGCTGCTCATCGCCGTCGTGCTGGCCGCGATGGTCGCCGCCGGGCTCGGCCAGCGCTGGGTCGCGCGGCGGCTGCTGCGTTCCGAGCCGTCCCGGCTGATCGACGAGCTGGGCCGCCGCCAGTCGCTCGCCCTGGAACTGCACGACTCCGTCGGCCACGCCCTCAGCGTCGTCCTGGTGCAGGCCATGGCGGCCGAGGCGGCGCTGCGCCGCGCCGCCCCCGAGCTCGCCGCCCAGTCGCTCGGCCACCTGACGACCACCGCCCGCAACGCTCAGCAGGAGCTCGACGTGCTGCTCGGCGTGCTCGACGACGGCGCGGCCGGCCGGACGCCCACCCTGGAGGCGCTCGGCACGCTCACCCGCGGCCTCGACGTCCGGGTCAGCGTCGGCCACCTCGGCAAGGTGTCGCCCGCGACCTCGCGGGCCGCCTTCGCGATCGCCAGGGAGGCGCTCACCAACGCCCTGCGGCACGGCCACGGCCCGGTGACGCTCGCCGTCGCCGCCGCCGAACGACTGACCCTGACCATGGACAACGCGACCCTCAGCACGCCGGGGGAGCCGGGGCGCGGCCTGACCGGCATGCGCATGCGGGCCCGGCTCGCCGGCGGGACGTGCACCTGGGAGGAGGTGGGCGGAACGTGGCGCGTCCGGGCGAGCCTGCCGCTGTGATCCGGGTCGTCCTGGCCGACGACGAGCAGCTCATCCGCTCGGGCTGGGCGACCATGCTCTCCCTGCACGACGACATCGAGGTGACGGCCGAGGCCGCCGACGGCCGTGCGGCGGTCACGGCCGGCGCCGGCGCGGACGTCGTGCTGATGGACATCCGCATGCCGGTCCTGGACGGCCTGGCCGCGACCCGGGAGCTGGCCCGCCGCTCGCCGAAGACGCGCGTCGTCATGGTGACCACGTTCGAGAGCGACCAGCTCGTCTGGGGGGCGCTGCGCGCGGGGGCCGCCGGCTACGTGCTCAAACGTTCGCCCGCCGGCGAGCTGGTGGAGGCGATCCGCCTGGTGCACCGGCGCGACGCGGTGCTCTTCCCCGACGCGCTGCGCCGCATCGCCGCGCCGCACGTCGGCAGCGCCCGGCAGCGCCTGCCCGTCGAGCCGACGCCGCGCGAGCTGGACGTCCTGCGGCACATCGCGCTCGGGCGGAACAACGCGGAGATCGCCGCCGCGCTGCACGTCACCAGGGAGACGGTCAAGACGCACGTCGGCAACCTCCTGGACAAGCTCGGCGCCCGCGACCGCACCCAGGCGGCGGTGCTCGCCTACGAGCTCGGCCTGGTCGGCCCGGCCGGGGAATGATCACTCTCAGGAGGGAGGCGAGGTCCCGTATCCCGCTCAAGAGCGAGACGGGACTTCGCCCGCCCCGGCGATGTCCGCAAGGCCGCCGAAAACCAGGATGGGGGAGATCGTCACCGCTAAGGAGTCAACGAGATGAACCCCCGCATCGCCTTCGTCGCCGCCCCCGTGCTCACCTTCACCTACGGCGTCCTCCGCATCCTGGACGGCCTGGACGGCAGCCGCGGCCCCGGCCTCGCCTGGACGGCCGGGCACCTGGCCTTCATCGGCGCCCTGGCGTTCTTCGCCGTGGCCTTCCACGAGATGCGCCGGCTGGCCGGTCGTGGCCGCCTGGCGACCGGGCTGGCCGTCGCCGGGCATGTCGGCATCGCCACGCTGATCGCCCAGTTCTCCATCGACATCGTCGTGGGATTCCGCTCGGCCGACCACGCCGCGATGGGCGTGCTCTTCGACCAGGTCCAGTCGGTTCCCGGGGTGCAGCAGGTGGTCTACGACTTCGGGCCGATGTTGTTCTTCGTCGCCCAGATCGGCCTCGTCCTCCAGCTCGCCGTCCAGCGCCGCGTCAAGGCGTGGACGCCCGTCCTGGTGGTCGCCGACGTCCTGGTGCCGTTCGTGGAGAAGGACCTCATGCCGCTGGGCGCCGCCTGCCTGCTGGTCTCCTTCCTGGCGATGGCCCGGGTGTCGCGCGCGTCCCGTGCGGCCGACGGCCGCCACCGCGTGGCCGAGCCCGCCGTACCGGCCGTCGTGTGACAGCAGTTGGGACGGGTCGCCGAGCGACGCTCACCGTCGTGGAGTGGCGACGGGCAGGGTGAGGATCATGGTGAGGCCGCCCCCGGGGGTCTCGTCGGGCACGAGCGTGCCGCCCATGGCCTCGGCGAGCCCGCGGGACAGGGCGAGCCCGAGCCCGACGCCGGAGTGGTTGTCGCGGTCGCCGAGCCGCTGGAACGGCTGGAAGACGCGGTCATGCGCCTCCGGCGGGATGCCGGGGCCACGATCCATCACCCGGATCTCGACGTGGTCGCCGTGCCCGCTCGCGGTGACCAGCACGGTCCGGCCCGGCGGGCTGAAGCGCACGGCGTTGGACATGAGGTTGACCAGGACGCGTTCCAGCAGCGCGGGGTCGGCCAGCACGTCGGGCAGTTCGACGGAGACGTCGCCTTCGACGCGGTCCCGCAGCGGGCCGAGATCGTCGATGGCACGCGGCACGACCTCTTCGAGCGCCAGCGGCTGCGCGCTCACCCCGAGCACGCCGGCCTGCAGTCGGCTCATGTCCAGCAGGTTCGCCACCAGCCGGTCCAGCTTGTCCAGCGACTCCTTCGCGGTGGCGAGCAGCTCGGACCGGTCCCGTTCCGACCAGGCGACGTCGGTGCTGCACAGGCTCTCGACGGCGGCCTTGGCGGAGGCGAGCGGCGTGCGCAGGTCGTGGCTGACGGCGGCCAGCAGCGCGGTGCGCATCCGGTCGGCCTCGGCCAGCGGGCGGGCGAGCTCGGCCTCCTGCCGCAGACGTTCCTGGCGCAGCGCGACGGCGGTCTCGGCGGCGAACGCCTCCAGCACCGTGCGGTCGGCGGCCTCCAGCGGCTCGCCCCTGGCGGCCAGGACCAGTTCCTCGTCGATGACGACGTCGGTGTCGGACCGCCCCGGGCAGGTGGCGGGGGCGCCGCCGGAGGTGGCGACGATCCGCCAGGCGTCCGGGTCGGACTGCTGGTCGGGCACACGCGCGGCCTCGGGCCGCCGTTCCAGCAGGGTGACGGAGGTCAGGCCGAAGGTCTCGCGCATGCGTTCCAGCAGCGAGGACACCGCGGCCTCGCCGCGCAGCACGTGACCGGCCATGGTGGACAGCAGCTCGGCGTCGGCGCCGGCCCGCGCGGCCTCCCTCGTCCGGCGGGCCGCGATGTCCACGATGGTGCTCACCGCCGCCGCCACCAGCACGAACACGACCAGCGCGAACAGGTTCTCCGGGGCGGCGATGGTGAACCGGCCGACCGGCGCGGTGAAGAACCAGTTGAGCAGCAGCGAGCCGCCGACGGCCGCGGTGATGGCCGGCCACATGCCGCCCACCAGGGCCACCCCGACGGTCAGGCACAGGAAGAACAGGATCTCGCTGGGCAGCGACAACAGGTCGCGGAACGGCGCCAGCGCGGCCGTCAGCAGCGGCATCCCGGCCACCGCCAGCGCCCAGCCGCTCGCCCGCCGGGTGCGGGTGAGCGCGGCGCGCGTGCGGGCGGGCCGGCGGCGTCCGCGCTTGGCCTCCTCGTGCGTGATCATGTGCACGTCGATCGAGCCGGACCGGGCGGTGGTCTCCACGCCGACGCCCCGGGAGAAGATCTGCGCGAACCGCCCCCTGCGCGAGGCGCCGAGGACGAGCTGGGTGGCGTTGACGCCGCGCGCGAAGTCCAGCAGCGCCCGCGGGACGTCGTCGCCGACGACCTGGTGATAGCTGCCGCCCATGTCCTCCACCAGCGTGCGCTGGCGGGCCAGGCTGGCCGGGTCGGCGCCGGCCAGCCCGTCGGCGCTGGTGACGTGCACCGCCAGCAGGTCGGCGCCCTTGGTGCGGGCGGCGATGCGGGCGGCCCGCCGGACCAGTGTGTCGCCCTCGGGCCCGCCGGTCAGGGCGACCACCACCCGCTCGCGGGTCTCCCAGGTGGTGGCGATGCCGTGGTCGGCGCGGTAGCGGTCGAGCTGGTCGTCCACCTTGCCGGCCACCCACAGCAGCGCGAGTTCGCGCAGCGCGGTGAGGTTGCCGACGCGGAAGTAGTTGGACATGGCGGCGCTGACCTTCTCCGGCGCGTACACGTTGCCGTGCGCCATGCGGCGGCGCAGCGCCTCCGGCGACATGTCCACCAGCTCGATCTGGTCGGCGCGGCGCACCACCTCGTCGGGCACGGTCTCGCGCTGCGGCACGCCGGTGATCTCCTGGACGACGTCGTTGACCGACTCCAGGTGCTGGATGTTCACCGTGGAGACGACGTCGATGCCGGCGTCCAGGATCTCGTCGACGTCCTGCCAGCGCTTGACGTTCTTCGAGCCGGGCACGTTGGTGTGGGCCAGCTCGTCGATCAGCGCCACCTTGGGCCGGCGCGCGATGACCGCGTCCACGTCGAGCTCGGTGAAGGTGGCGCCGCGGTGGACGACGGTCCGCCGCGGGATGATCTCCATGCCCTCCAGGAGGGCGGCGGTGCGGGGACGGCCGTGGGTCTCGACCAGGCCCACGACCACGTCCCGGCCGCGTTCCCGCGCGCGGCGGCCCTCGCCGAGCATCGCGTACGTCTTGCCGACCCCGGGCGCCGCCCCGAGGTAGACCCGCAACCGCCCCCTCATGTCACTGCCCGTCGAGGGCGAGGTTGAGGTCGAGCACGTTGACCACCGGTTCGCCCATGAAGCCGAGCGCCCGGCCGGTGGTGTGCCGCTGGATGAGCCGTTCGACCTCGGCCCGGTCCAGGCCGCGCTCCTCGGCGACGCGGGGGGCCTGCAGCTCGGCGTAGGCGACGGAGATGTGCGGGTCGAGCCCCGAGCCGCTTGCGGTCACCGCGTCGGCGGGGACGACCGCCGTGGCGTTCCCCCGGACGGGGACGGTCCGCCCGGCCGCGTAGTCCTCGCCCGGCTTCGCGCACTCCACCCTCAGCCGCTGGTAGGCGGCCACGAACGGGGTGGCCGGGCACGGCTGGTTGACGCTGACGGCCCGGTCGGGGAAGACCTTGAGCACCGCGCCGACCCCGTCCGGGGTGCAGTACGGGCGGGCGCCGCTGACGCCCTCCAGCTCGCCGGCCGCCTTGGACCGGGCGCAGACCCGGGTGAGCAGCGACTGCCGGCCCTCCTCACCCGCGACCGGCAGCGTGTCCACGACGTCCTGCGGGCCCAGGTTGCTCGCGCCGGACGCGATCGGGTCGTAGCCGTCGCCCGCCGCCGACGGGCGGGACTGGAAGTACTTCCTGACCGGCCTGCCGTCGGCGTCGGTGAAGGACTGGCCGATGAGCGCGCTGCCCACGGCCCTGCCGCCCTTCTCCACGATCGAGCCGTTGGCGTGCCCGTTGAACAGGGCCTGGGCGACCCCGGTGGTGACCAGCGGGTAGACGATGCCGAGCAGCGCGGTCAGGACGGCGACGGCGCGCAGGGCGGCGAGGTGCCGGCGGAGCCGGCTTGGCAGGCGTTCCATTTATGACATCCCCGGAAGGAACTGGATCAGCAGGTCGATGAGCTTGATGCCGATGAAGGGGGCGACGATGCCGCCCAGGCCGTAGACGTACAGGTTGCGCGAGAGCAGCTTGGACGCGCTGGACGGCCGGTACCGGACGCCTCTGAGCGCCAGCGGGATCAGCGCGACGATGACCAGCGCGTTGAAGATCACCGCGGCCAGGACCGCGGACTGGGGGCTGGACAGGCGCATGACGTTGAGCGCGTCCAGGCCCGGGTAGACGGCCGCGAACATGGCCGGGATGATCGCGAAGTACTTCGCGATGTCGTTGGCGATCGAGAACGTGGTCAGCGCGCCCCGCGTGATCAGCAGCTGCTTGCCGATCTCGACGATCTCGATGAGCTTGGTCGGGTTGCTGTCCAGGTCGACCATGTTCCCGGCCTCCTTGGCGGCCGAGGTGCCGGTGTTCATGGCCACGCCGACGTCCGACTGGGCCAGGGCGGGGGCGTCGTTGGTGCCGTCGCCGGTCATCGCGACCAGCCGGCCGCCCTCCTGCTCCTTCCTGATCAGCGCGAGCTTGTCCTCGGGGGTGGCCTCGGCCAGGAAGTCGTCCACGCCGGCCTCGTCGGCGATGGCCTTGGCGGTGAGCGGGTTGTCGCCGGTGATCATGACGGTGCGGATGCCCATGCGGCGCATCTCGTCGAAGCGTTCCCGTATGCCCTGCTTGACGACGTCCTTGAGGTGGATGACGCCGAGCACGCGGCCCCGCTCGGCCACGACCAGCGGGGTGCCGCCGGAGGCGGAGATGCCGTCCACGATGTGGCCGACGTCGTCGGTGGGGTGGCCGCCGTTGTCGCGCACCCACTTCATGACCGCGGTGGCCGCGCCCTTGCGGACCTCGCGGCCGTCCAGGTTCACGCCGGACATGCGGGTCTGGGCGGTGAACTGCACCCATTCGGCGCCGTGGATCTCGCGCTCGCGCAGGCCGTACCGCTCCTTGGCGAACACCACGACCGAGCGGCCCTCGGGCGTCTCGTCGGCGAGGCTGGAGAGCTGGGCGGCCTCGGCGAGCTCCCGCTCGCCGACCCCGGCCACGGGGACGAACTCGGCCGCCTGCCGGTTGCCCAGCGTGATCGTGCCGGTCTTGTCCAGCAGCAGCGTGGACACGTCGCCGGCCGCCTCCACCGCGCGGCCGGACATGGCCAGGACGTTGCGCTGCACCAGACGGTCCATGCCGGCGATGCCGATGGCCGACAGCAGCGCCCCGATCGTGGTGGGGATCAGGCAGACCAGCAGCGAGACCAGCACGATGCCGGTGACGCCGTTCGCGTCGAGCGCGATCGAGTCCGGCACGCCGGGGTTGATCTGCTTGGAGTAGACGGCCAGCGGCTGCATGGTGACGGTGGCGACCAGGAAGACGATCGTCAGGGCGGCCAGCAGGATGTTGAGCGCGATCTCGTTGGGCGTCTTCTGCCGGTTGGCGCCCTCGACCAGGGCGATCATGCGGTCGACGAAGCTCTCGCCGGGCTTCTGGGTGATCCTGACGACGATCCGGTCGGAGAGCACCTTCGTGCCGCCGGTCACCGCCGAGCGGTCGCCGCCCGACTCGCGGATGACGGGTGCGGACTCGCCGGTGATGGCCGACTCGTCCACCGAGGCGATGCCCTCGACCACGTCGCCGTCGCCGGGGATGATCTCGCCGGCCTCGACCACCACCAGGTCGCCCTGCCGCAGCTCGGGCGCGCCGACCGTGTCCCATCCGCCCTCGGCGTCGCCGCGCAGGCGGCGGGCCCGGGTGTCGGTCTTGGCCCTGCGCAGCGTCGCGGCCTGCGCCTTGCCGCGCCCTTCCGCGACGGCCTCGGCCAGGTTGGCGAAGATCACAGTCAGCCACAGCCACACGACGGTCGCCCAGGCGAAGAACGACGGCTCGACGATCGCCAGGACGGTGGTGAACACCGCGCCGACCTCGACGATCAGCATGACGGGGTTGCGCCACAGCGTGGCCGGGTTCAGCTTCCTGACCGCGTCGGGAAGGGACCTGACGAGCTGCCGGGGATCCAGCAGGCCGCCGCCCACGCGGCCGTCCCGCCGCGCGGGGGAGGGTTTTTCCAGTACGGGGGTTGACATGTCAGGACAGTCCTTCTGCGATCGGGCCGAGCGCGAGTGCCGGGAGGAAGGTGAGGGCGACGAGGACGACCGTCACGCCGACGACCAGGCCGACGAACTGCGGCCGGTGCGTGGGCAGCGTGCCGGCGCCTTCGGGGACGGGCGACTGCGCCGCCAGCGAACCGGCCAGGGCCAGCACCAGGATGATCGGCAGGAACCGGCCGAGGGCCATGCACAGGCCGAGCGCCACGTCGTACCACGGGGTGTTGACGGTGAGGCCGGCGAAGGCGGAGCCGTTGTTGTTGGAGGCGCTGGTGAAGGCGTACAGGACCTCCGACAGGCCGTGCGGGCCGCCGTTCAGCATGCTCGCGCGCCGCTCCGCCGAGCCCATCGCGCAGGCCGTGCCGACCAGCACCAGGGCCGGGGTGACCAGGAAGTACAGGGAGGCGAGCTTGATCTCCCGGGCGCCGATGCGCTTGCCCAGGTACTCGGGCGTGCGGCCGACCATCAGGCCCGCCACGAACACCGTGATCACGGCGAGGATCAGCATGCCGTACAGGCCCGAGCCGACGCCGCCGGGCGCGACCTCGCCGAGCATCATGTTGACCAGCGTCATCATGCCGCCGAACGGCGTGTAGGAGTCGTGGAAGGAGTTCACCGCCCCGGTGCTCGTGAGGGTGGTGGCGGCGGCGAAGGTGGCCGAGTTCGAGACGCCGAAGCGCAGCTCCTTGCCCTCCAGCGCCGCCCCCGCCGCGTGCGGCACGGTGGCGTTCCCGGACAGCTCGAAGACGTTGGTGAGCAGGACGCTCGCCAGCGCCAGCGCGCCCATCACCGCGAGGATCGCGTACCCCTGCCGGACCTGGCCGACCAGCCGGCCGAAGGTGCGGGTGAGCGAGAACGGGATCACCAGGATCAGGAAGATTTCGAACCAGTTCGTCCAGCTCGTGGCGTTCTCGAACGGGTGGGCCGAGTTGGCGTTGTAGAAGCCGCCGCCGTTGGTGCCCAGTTCCTTGATGACCTCCTGGGAGGCGACCGGGCCGCCGGTGACGCCCTGCGTGCCGCCGGTCAGCGTGGTCACCTCGTGCACGCCCGAGAAGTTCTGCACCAGGCCGCCCGCCACCAGCACCAGCGCGCCGACGAAGGCGATCGGCAGCAGGATGCGCAGGGTGCCGCGGACCAGGTCCACCCAGAAGTTGCCGATCGTGCCCGACCTGCGGCGGGCGAACCCGCGGACCAGGGCCACCGCGACCGCCATGCCGACGGCCGCCGAGACGAAGTTCTGCACGGCCAGGGCGGACATCTGGGTCAGGTGGCCCATCGTGGACTCGCCCGAGTACGCCTGCCAGTTGGTGTTGGTGACGAAGCTGATCGCGGTGTTCCAGGCGATGTGATCGGTGACCGGCTCCATGCCGAGGCTCAGCGGCAGCTTGTCCTGCAGGCGCTGGAGGCCGTACACGACCAGGACCGAGACCACCGAGAAGGCCAGCAGGCTGCGGGCGTAGACGGGCCAGCTCTGCTCGGCGTCGGCCCGCACTCCCAGCAGGCGGTAGACGCCGCGCTCGACGACGTTGTGCTTCGTCGTGGAGTAGACGCGGTGCATGTGGTCGCCGAACGGCTTCCAGACCAGGGCCAGCGCCGCGATCAGGGAGACGATGAAGATCATTCCGGCCAGGGTCGTGCTCATCAGAACCGCTCCGGGAACAGCAGGGCCGCGATCATGAAGATCACCAGGCCGGCGACCACGACGAGACCGGCGGCGTTGACGGCGCTCACAGCCGCTCCACCGCCTGCACGACCAGCCCGAAGACCACGAAGATCGCGATCGTCAGGGCGACGAAGACGACGTCGGCCATCCCCACTCCTCAGCTCGATGATGAGATCGCCGCCGCCCCTCGACGGGCGGCCGCAGGTCCAGCAAACGCCGGAAAATGGGGTGTTTTGTCGTTCTTGACGGTTTCCATACGGCCGTCGGCCGAATCTTGACGGCCTCCCTACGCGGCCCGGTCCGGGGTCGGGAGGATCGTGCACGGTCCGGGTTCGGGAGGATCGCGCGGTCCGGGTTCGGGGGGATTGCGCAGTACGGGCCGCGCTTCGGTCACGGCAGGAGGTCGCGCCAGCGTTCCGCCGACGCCAGGGCGTCCAGGCTGATCCGCTCCAGGAACGCGCCGCCCCTGGCCAGACGCCGGCCCGCGGGCGTGTCGAGCCCGAGCGTCCGCCCCGCCGCCTTGGCGACCTCCGCCGCCGCGAGCGTCTGCCGCGCGCTGATCACGGTCGAGTGGTACCAGGCGTCGTCGTCGACCACGTAGACGTCGCGCCGTCGTTGCGGATCGCGTTCGCGCCTGATCAGGCCCTGCTGGGTCAGGTAGCCCACCGCCGTGGAGATCGAGGCGGGGCTCACCTTCAGCCCGCGCGCCAGCTCGGCCGCGGTGAGCCGGCCGTCCTCGCTCAGCCACAGGCCGATGAGCACGCGCGCCACCATCTTGGGCAGGCCCATCGCGACCGCCATCTCGACGGCCCCCTCTTCCGCCTCGAAGACCTCGCGGTCCCGGGGCTCGGCCGGACGCGCCGGGGCGCCGCGCCGCGCCCGCCGCGCCGTCGCCTGGTGCGCCCGCTCGGGACGGTAGTCGCCGGGGCCGCCGTTGCGGCTCACCTCGCGGCTGATCGTCGAGGTCGGCCGGTCGAGCCGCCTGGCGATCTCGGCGTAGGAGCGGCCTTCGGCGAGACCGGTCGCGATGCGCCGGCGGTCGTGCAGGGTCAACCTTCCTTGTGCCACGACCTCACTATTGCGTTCGGCTCCACACAATGCAACGTTTCATTGCATTCAGCTTCAGCGTCAACGTATCGGTTTATCCCGTGTGAGCTGGGATTATATGTTTCCGTTGATTGGCACATTTTCTGAAAGCAACGTAGCTTTCAATCGTGATGAACACGTACTATCGCGACGGGTCGCGCGCCTTCGTGTCGGTGGCGGGGCTGCGCAAGTCCTACGGTCCCCACCGCGTCCTCGACGGCATCGACCTGTCCATCCCCCAGGGCACCGTCTTCTCGCTGCTCGGCCCCAACGGCGCGGGCAAGACCACCACGGTGCAGATCCTGTCCACCCTGATCAAGGCCGACGCCGGCGAGATCCGGGTCGCCGGGCACGACCTGTCCAGGGAGCCCGACAAGGTGCGGGCCGCGATCGGCGTCACCGGCCAGTTCTCCGCGGTCGACGGCCTGCTGACCGGCGAGGAGAACCTGCGGCTCATGGCCGACCTGCTGCACCTCGGCCGCGCCGAGGGCCGCCGCCGAGCCGGCGAACTGCTGGAGCGCTTCGACCTCACCGGCGCCGCGCGCACGCCCGCGGCCGCCTACTCGGGCGGCATGCGCCGCCGGCTCGACCTGGCCATGACCATGGTCGGCACGCCCAGGCTCATCTTCCTCGACGAGCCCACCACGGGACTGGACCCGCGCAGCCGCCGCACGATGTGGCAGTTCGTCCGGGACCTCGTCCGGCAGGACGGCGTGACCATCTTCCTGACCACCCAGTACCTGGAGGAGGCCGACGAGCTCGCCGACCGCATCGCGCTGCTCAGCCACCGACTCGGCGACGATGTTGCGCCGCCAGATCAGGCACATGTGGCGGTACCCCACGCTGATCCTCACCTACGCGGGCGTACCGGTGGTGTTCCTGCTGCTGTTCGTCTACGTCCTCGGCGGCATCATGGGGGCCGGGATCGGCGGCGACCGCGCCGCCTACGTCGCCTACATCACCCCCGGCATCCTGATCATGACGATCGCGAGCGCCGCGCAGGGGACCGCGATCGCGGTGGCGATGGACATGACCGAGGGCATCGTCGCCAGGTTCAAGACCATGGCGATCGCCCGCGTCTCGGTCCTGACCGGGCACGTGCTCGGCGCGCTCGTGCAGAACTTCACCGCGATCGCGGCCGTGACGCTGACGGCCCTGCTGATCGGCTTCCGCCCCGCCGCCTCGGCGCTGGACTGGCTCGGGGGGGTGGGCGTGCTGGCGATGTTCACCTTCGCCGTCACCTGGCTGTCGGCGGCGCTGGGCATGGTCACCAAGAACGTGGCCACGGCCAGCAACCTGCCGATGCCGCTGATGTTGCTGCCGTTCCTGGGCAGCGGCGTGGTCCCGCCGGAGTCGATGCCGGGCCCGTTGCGCTGGTTCGCCGAACACCAGCCGTTCACGCCGGTCATCGAGACCCTGCGCGCGCTGCTGGCCGGGCGGCCGGCGGGGCCCAGCCTCGCGGCGGCGGCACTCTGGAGCGCGGCCATCGCGCTGGGCGGGTACCTGTGGGCCCGCCGGCTCTACGACCGGTGAGGTTTGCCGGTGCCGCCGAGCTTCCGGCTGACGGACTCCTGATAGAGGTCCGCGTAGGTGCGCGAGTCCTTGATCAGCTCATCGGCGAAGGCGGCGACGTCCTCGCCGATGAGCTCCAGGACTCCCTTGCCGGCCGCGACGCCCTCCTCGAAGAAGTCGACGATCCCCGGCAGCAGGGGCCCGTCGGTCAGCCCGACCGGCCCGACCTTGAAGAAGTACCGCTGCATCTCCATGTAGACGATCTGGTAGTCGGGCGGCAGGGCCTTGACCCGCGCCATGTGCGCCCGCCACTGCTTCTTGCCCTCGATGATGTCCTGGATGCCCACGTCAGCCTCCCAGCCGGCCCAGCTTCTTCGCGACGTTCCTGTTCAGCTGCTCGCGCCACCGGTCGCGGAAGCTGCGGCCCCCGGTCTCGCCGGCCAGGGCCGCGCAGAATCCCGGGATGTCGTCGCCCAGCACCTCGTGGATGCCCTGCCCGTCGGCCGCGGTCTCCTCCAGCAGGCCCAGAACGCCGTCGAAGATAGGCATCAGGTTCCGGCCGGTGAAGTCCGAGTAGTGGAAGAGATGTCCTTTGATCTGGTCCCATGCCGCCCGGTGGTCGGCCGGCAGGGCCGCGGCCCGGGCTTCGAACGCCTTGTAGTCCCTGGTGAGATCGCTGCCGGTGATGGTCTCCCAGAAGCTCATTTCCCGCCCTCCTTGAGCTTGTCGATCCGGGACGTGATGTACGCCCATTTCGCCCAGAACGTCGCGAGCTCCGCGCGTCCCGCGTCGTTGAGCGCGTAGAACTTGCGCGGCGGGCCCTGTTCGGACGGTCGTTTCGTCACCTGGACGAGCCCGTTCTTCTCCAGCCGCAGCAGGATCGTGTAAACCGTCCCCTCGACGACGTCGGCGAAGCCGAGGTCGTTCAGCCGGCGGGTGATGGCGTACCCGTAGGTCTCCTCGCTGCCGATGATCTCGAGCACGCAGCCTTCAAGCGTGCCTTTCAGCATCTCCGTCAGATTCTCCATGGTGGCTCTTCGTCCGCCCCTCCTGTGCTACTCGGTGCCACCGAGTACTGCTGTACGGTAACACCTGGTACGGAGGTCAGGCGTCCCAGGTGACGGGGAGGCTCTTGACTCCGTAGATGTCGGCGATCTCCGGCCGCAGGGCGACCTGGTCGGCCGGTACGGCCAGGCGCAGGGTGGGGAAGCGGTTGAGCAGCGCGGGGAACGCGACGCGCATCTCGACGCGGGCGAGCTGCTGGCCCAGGCACTGGTGGATGCCGTGGCCGAAGGCCAGATGGCCGCCGTCCTGCCGGCGCAGGTCGAGGGTGTGGGGGTCGGGGAAACGGCCGGGGTCGCGGTTGGCGGTGTTGAGGGACAGGATGACCATCGTGCCGGCCTTGACGGTCTGGCCGGCCAGCTCGACGTCCTCCAGGGCGACCCGGTAGAACTGCTTGGCGACCGACAGGTACCGCAGCAGCTCTTCGACGGCCTGGTCGGTGAGCGTGGGGTCGGCGCGCAGCGCGGCGAGCTGGTCCGGGTTCTGCAGCAGGGCGAAGGTGCCGAGGGCGAGCATGTTGGCGGTGGTGTCGAACCCGGCCGACAGCAGGATCAGGGCCATGCCCTGCAGCTCCTCGTCGGTCAGGTCGCTGTCGAGCAGGTCGCTGAGCACGTCGTCGGTCGGGTGGGCGCGCTTGGCGGCCACGAGTTCGCCCAGGTACTGCTGGGTGGCGAGGTAGGCGGCGATCAGTTCCTCGTCGCTGGCCTCGCCGCCGAGGAACTTGTCGATGTTCTCCTGGAAGCGGCCCCGGTCCTCGTACGGCACGCCCAGCAGTTCGCAGATGACGATGGCGGGGATGGGCTTGGCGAACGCGGTCACCAGGTCGGCGGTGGGGCCGGCCTGCTCCATGGCGTCCAGGTGTTCGGCGGTGATCTGCTCGACGCGCTCGGTGAGCAGCCGCATCCGGCGGACGGTGAACTTGCCGACGAGCGGCTTGCGGTAGCGGCTGTGCTGCGGCTCGTCCATGAGCAGGAACTCGCCGGGCGGGGCCGGGGGCACCTCGATGTCGCCGTAGTCGATGGTCGGGTGGTGGCTCATGAGCTCCTTGCGGGAGCTGAAGCGGGGGTCGGCCAGGATCGAGCGGGCCAGGTCGTAGCCGGTGACCAGCCAGCCCTGGTGTCCGTCGGCGAAGGGGAAGCGGCTGATGGGGCCGTGCTCGCGGGCCTCGACGAGCTCCTTCGGCGGGTCGAACGGGCAGCCGGGACGGCGTTCGGCGGGCATCGGCGTGACGGTGTGGAGGGAGTCGGTCATGGTCGTCCTTTCAGGAGATCTTGCGGCGGTAGGTGTTCATGGCGAAGACGTAGGCGACGACCAGGATGCCGACGCACCAGGCGAGGGCGATCCAGATGTCGTTGCCCACGGGCTGCTCGGCGAACAGGGCGCGGACGGCGTTGACGATGGAGGTCACCGGCTGGTTCTCGGCGAAGACGCGCACCACGGTGGGCATGGTGTCGGTGGGCACGAACGCCGAGCTGAGGAACGGCAGGAAGATGAGCGGGTAGGAGAACGCGCTCGCGCCTTCCATGGTCTTGGCCGACAGGCCGGGGATGACGGCGATCCAGGTCAGCGCCAGGGTGAACAGGATCAGGATGCCCGCGACCGACAGCCAGGCCGACAGGCCCGCGCTGGAGCGGAAGCCCATGAGCAGGGCGACGAGCATCACGACCACCAGCGAGACCAGGTTGGCGACCAGCGAGGTCAGCACGTGCGCCCACAACACCGCCGAGCGCGCGGTCGGCATGGACTGGAACCGTTCGAAGATGCCGCCCTTCATGTCCATGAACAGCCGGTAGGCGGTGTAGGCGATGCCGGAGGCGACCGTGATGAGCAGGATGCCGGGCAGCATGTAGTTCACGTACGAGTCCGACCCCGTCCTGATCGCGCCGCCGAACACGTAGACGAACATCAGCATCATGGCGATCGGCATGATCGCGGTCGTGACGATGGTGTCCGGGCTGCGGGAGATGTGGCGCAGGGACCGTCCCAGCAGGACGGTGGTGTCACCGAAGAAGTGCTTGCTCATGGTGGTGGTCCTTAGGCTTTCGTGCCGACGAGGGTGAGGAAGACGTCCTCCAGGGTCGGTTGCTTCTCGACGTACTCGACCTTGGCGGGCGGGAGGAGTTGCTTGAGCTCGGCGAGGGTGCCGTTGACGATGATCCGGCCCTCGTGCAGGATCGCGATCCGGTCCGCGAGCTGCTCGGCCTCGTCCAGGTACTGGGTGGTGAGCAGTACGGTGGTGCCCTGGGCGGCGAGCTCCTTGACGGCCTGCCACACCTCGATGCGCGCCTGGGGGTCGAGGCCGGTGGTCGGCTCGTCGAGGAAGATGACCGGCGGGTCGCCGATGAGGCTCATCGCGATGTCGAGACGGCGGCGCATGCCGCCCGAGTACGTCGCCGCCTTCCGGCCGCCCGCGTCGGTCAGCGAGAACCGTTCGAGCAGGTCGTCGGCGATCTTGCCGGGGTTCTTCAGGTGGCGCAGCCGGGCGACCAGCACGAGGTTCTCCCGCCCGCTGAGGATCTCGTCCACGGCGGCGAACTGGCCGGTGAGGCTGATGGACTCGCGTACCTGGGCGGCCTGCCCGGCGACGTCGAGGCCGTTGACCATGGCCGTGCCGGCGTCGGCCTTGAGCAGCGTGGCCAGGATCTTCACCAGCGTGGTCTTGCCCGCGCCGTTCGAGCCGAGCAGGGCGAAGATGCTGCCCCGCGTCACCTCGAAGTCCACGCCGCGCAGCACGTGCAGTTCCTTGTACGACTTCTCCAGGCCGTGCACCTGGATCGCCGGAGCTTGTTGTGTCGTCATCACTTGGCCCTGTCTTCTCTTCCGGGGGGTCTCGCCGTCGGCGGCCGCAACTACTCGGTGGTGCTGACTACCGGCTATATAGTGTCACGAAGTACTGGTACCTAGCAACACCGAATAGCTGTGATCGTCCAGATGTTCATGGCGTTCACCTTCGCGGGCGGCGCTGACACCGCGCGGACGCCGTGCTGACACGGCGCGGCCGCCTTCTGACGCCGTCAGGCGCGGCGGAATGAACCTTTCATCGCCTGCGGGACGTTCGCGCTGGTCGCCGCGACCGCGCGAGGGTCGTCCTTGCGGTGCGGACAAGCCCTGTCGTGCAATTCACGGTGATCGCTTCACACCATCCGACCCTTGATGAGGGGAGAGCCGATGCGTCGCGCAATCACCGCCCTGGCGCTTGCCGCGGTCAGCGCCCTGGCGCCCGTCCTGGCCATGAGCACGCCGGCGGACGCCACGTCCACGCTCCAGGTCGTCTACACCAGCCTGCCGTACGACGTCTGCGTCTCCTTCGGCCGGTCGGGCCAGCAGAACGGGCGCTGGCAGACCTGGTGGTGCAGCACGCACTACCCGCAGAACTATCCGGGCTCCACCACCTACGACCTGTGGGCGTACGTGGACTGACGCCCTTCTTCCGCATATTCCGCCGGATAAGTTGCGTACATGGGCAATCAGCCCCGAACCTATGATCTC
Organism: Nonomuraea sp. NPDC049624; assembly: GCF_040675255.1. Lineage (NCBI taxonomy): Bacteria > Bacillati > Actinomycetota > Actinomycetes > Streptosporangiales > Streptosporangiaceae > Nonomuraea > Nonomuraea sp. NPDC049624. The sequence continues at coordinate 45,114 of NZ_JBFAOR010000010.1, forward strand.
GGGGGACGTACCACATAGAGATCATGAGGGCGGATGGGCACCAAACGGGGCGCGGGGGCAGCCATCGGCTGGGCAGCGCTGTCGATCGTCATTCCGGGCGCGGCCCATCTGCGGGCCGGGTACCGCCTGCTCGGGTTCGGGCTGCTGGGGCTGTTCCTGGCCGCGGGCGTGGCGGTGGCGCTCGTCGTGGCCTCGGCGGGTGGGGTGGCCATGGCGACCCAGGCCACCTGGGCCTCGGCGATCAGCGGTGGCGCCATCGGCGTCGGCGTCGCGTGGGGGCTGCTGGTGGTCGCCTCCTACACCGTGCTGCGGCCGCGGCGGCGGCTGGTCTGGTCGGACGGCGTGGCGCTGCTGCTGGTCGCGGCCGTCGTGTCGCCGTTCGTGGTGGCCTCGCAGACGGTGTCGGAGGTCGACGCCACGCTGACCGACGTGTTCAACGCGCCCGAGCCCACGCCCATCAACCACGCCGACCCGTGGGCCGGCCGCACGAGGGTGAACATCCTGCTGCTCGGCGGCGACGGCGCGCGCGGCCGCAACGGGACGAGCATCCGCACCGACAGCGTCAACGTCGCCAGCATCGACGTCAGGACCGGCGACACCGTGCTGTTCGCGCTGCCCAGGGAGATGGAGAACGCGCCCTTCCCCAGGGGGAGCGTGATGGGCCGGCTGTTCCCGCCGCCCAAGGGCTTCTACATCGCCGGGGCCGGGCGGGAGTCGGAGGACCTGCTGAACGGCGTCTGGGCCTACGCCGACACCCACCCCGCGCTGTTCCGCAACTCGCCCACCCGGGCCCCCGACGCCGTCAAGGGCGCGGTCGGCGAGATCCTCGGCCTCAAGATCGACTACTACGTGCTCGTCAACATGTGGGGCGTGGCCCGGCTGATCGACGCGCTCGGCGGCGTGCGCATCCACGTCGAGCAGGACATCTGCTACGGCGTGGGCCGCAGCGACGGCGGCGTGATCAAGGCAGGCACCCGGCGGCTGAACGGCAACGACGCGCTCTGGTACGGCCGGGCCCGCGACCACGACGGCTCCAACTGCGCCGGAGGCGACAACCACACCCGGATGCGCCGCCAGCACTGCGTCATCTCCGCCATGCTCGACCAGCTCGACCCGGCCAACGTGCTGCTGAAGTTCAAGCAGCTGGCCGGGGCGGCCCGGCAGACGTTCCGGACCGACATCCCGCGCGGGCTGCTGCAGGACCTGGTGCCGCTGGCCGACAAGGTGAAGGGCGCCCGGGTGGGGACGTTGTCGATCGTCCCACCGCGCTACAACCCGGCCTATCCGGACTTCCCGCGCATCCGGGCCGACGTCCGCAAGGCCATCGTCCGCTCGCACCGCGCGCCCGCCACTGTCGCCGCGGGCACGCCGTCCGCCCGGCCGACCCTCTCGCCGTCCACCCGGCCGTCCGGCACGCCCACCAGGACGGCGATGGCGTCGTCGGGGAAGCTGGCCGACTCCTGCGTGGCCTGAGCTACGGGCGCGCGCAGGGGCCGGTGGGCGCCTTGCCGAGGCTCACCCGCAGGGCGTTCTCGATGAACTCGCTGTTCTGCTTCTTGGACACCGTCTCCGCCTGGGTGAGGGTGCCGGTCATCGCGAGCCGCTGCTTCGGCAGGTAGACCTGGAACGCGCCGAAGAAGCCGCTGTGCCCGTAGACGGCTTCGCCCGTCGCGGTCAGCCGGGCGATGCCCAGCCCGTACGGCGAGCCGGCCTTGACGCTCTGCGGGGTGCTGCGCAGCATCGTCCGCAGCGTCGCCGGGTTCTTGAAGACCTTGCCCTCGAACAGGCCGCGCATGAACCGGTTGAGGTCGGCCCCGGTGGAGACCAGGCCGCCGCCGCCGAACGTGTCGAAGGTCGGGTTGTAGTCGTAGGTGTCGCGCTCGCCGAGGTAGTTGTGGGCGCGCGGGCCGCGGTGCGGCTCCCACCACTCCAGGTACGTGCGGTCCATCTTCAGCGGCTGGAGCAGCAACGACCGGTACAACCGGTGCAGCGGCTCGCGGCCGGCCTTCTCGATGACCATCCCGGCCAGGACGTAGCCCGTGTCGGAGTAGTGGTAGCCCTTGGCGGGAGCGAAGTAGGGCTTGCCCGACCGAAGCGCCCAGTCCACCAGCTCCAGCGGTTTCCAGGTCTTGTCCGGATGGTCGAGCACGTACTGGAACCACTTCTCGTCCCCCACGTAGTCGTACAGACCGGCGGTGTGGTCGAGGAGCTGCCGGACGGTGATCCGCGACCCGTACGGGATGCGCGCGACCAGCTTCCGGTCCAGGTACTCGCTGATGTGAGCGTCCAGGCGCAGGTCGCCGCGTTCGGCGAGGCGGAGCGCGACGGCCGCGGTCATCGTCTTGGTGACGCTGGCCGCGCGGAAGGCGTCGGAGCTGCGCAGGGCGCGTCCGCCCAGCTCGTACACGCCGGCCGCGCCGTCGAAGGCCCGGCCGGGGCCGGTCACGGTGAGGATCGCGCCGGGCACGGGCGGCTTGACGACGCCGTCCAGCAGGCAGCGCAGCTGCTCGTCGGTGGCGTCGGTGGCGTCGGTGGCGTTCGTGGCGCTCCGGGCCGCGGTGGCGGGAGCGTGCGCCGTCCGGGCGTGGGCCGGGACGGCGAGGCCGCCGCCGAGCACCACGCCGGCCAGGACGGCGCCGAGCACGCAGGTTTTCTGGGCATGGTGATGATTTTTTGACCGCATGGCCAGGATTTAATCCAGATGGTATGAGTGAGACAAGAGGTTCACCCGGATCTTGCGGTTTCCCGCACCGAGGAGGTGCCGCCATGCCCGACCCCGGCTGGGACGAGTCCCTGCTGCCCCGGGAGCGCGAAGTGCTCGCCCTGATGGCCGAGGGCTGGTCCAACACCGGCATCGCCGACCAGCTGTACGTGTCGCTGAGCGCGGTGGAGAAGCACGTCACCGCGGTGTTCGCCAAACTCGGCCTGCCCGCGTCGGCGGCCGGCAACCGCCGGGTGCTGGCGGTGCTGCACTACCTCGCGGCGACCGGCCGGCCCGGGAGACGGCCCGGGAAACGGCCGGGCGAGGGGTGGGGGAAACCGCACAGTCGGTGAACGGGGCTTGCCGCACGCCGCCCGCCGGGCTTGAATCCTGGCCATGCGGTCAAGAATCGATCAGGACGGCCAGAAGAAGGCCTCGTTCATCGAGGAGGCCCGGCGGCGGCAGATCGTGGAGGGCGCCATCTCCACCATCGCCACCGCCGGGCTGCCTCAGGCGTCGCTGGCCCGGATCGCCCAGGACGTCGGCGTCAGCAGGGGCGTGATCTCCTACCACTTCGCCGGCCGGGACGAACTGATCCAGCAGGTCGTCAACGCCCTGTTCACCGAGACCAACCGGTTCATCAAGGCCCGGGTGGATCGGGCGCCGGACGCCCCGCACCGGCTGCGCGCCTTCATCGAGGCGAGCTTCGAGTTCATGGCGGCCAACCGCGCCAACTTCGTCGCGCTGGTGGACATCTGGGGCAGCTTCGGATCGCCCGAGGCCAAGCGCCGCTTCAACGCCGACATGTACGACCCGTGCCGCCACCACCTGGAGGGCATCCTGCGGCGCGGCCAGGACAGCGGCGACTTCCGCGACTTCTCGCCGCGCACGCTGGCCGCCACCGTCCAGGGGGCGATCGACGGCGTCATGCTCCAGTGGGTCTTCGACGAGGAGGCCGTCGACCTGCCCGACTGCGCCGCCGAGCTGGTGATGATGTTCGACATGGCCACCCGGCGGCGGGCGTGACGGCCGCGCCGCCGCCCGGCGGGGGAGCGGCCGGGCCGATCGCGGGCGGCCCCGGCGGGGGAGCGGCCCGGCGGATCCCCGGGGGCCTCGGCGGGTTGCTCCGGGACCGGGCCGCCGCCCACGGCGACCGGGTGCTGTTCCGCTTCGACGGTGTCGAGACCACCGTCGCGCAGGTGGATCAGCGGACCGACCGGCTGGCGGAGGTGCTGGCCGCGCACGGCGTCCGCCGCGGCGACCGGGTCGCGGTGATGCTCGCCAACGGCGTCGGCTTCCCGGTCGCCTGGCTGGCGATCGCCAAGCTGGGCGCGGTGATCGTCCCGCTGAACCCCGGGTACCGCAGCGCCGACCTGGCCCACGTCGTCAAGGACTCGGCGCCGGTGCTGGCCCTGGCCGGCTCGGCCGCCGCGGCCGGGGCGCTGCTGGCGCTGGGCCTGGGCGAGGTCGGGCTGCTCGACCCCGCCGACGCCGGGCCCGCGCCCGAACCCGTCCCCGCGGGCGCCTTCGACGCGGGGGCCGAGACCGCCGCCGCGCCCGGCGCCCCCGACCTGCCCGGCGTCGGCTGGGACGACCTGCTCAACCTCCAGTACACCTCGGGCACCACCGGGTTCCCCAAGGGCTGCATGCTCACCCACCGCTACTGGCTCCACCTGGCCGAGCTGGCGGCCGACGTCGCCGCCGTCACCTCGGACGACGTGGACCTCACCGCCCAGCCGTTCCACTACATGGACCCGCAGTGGAACACGGTGCTGTGCCTGCTGACCGGCATCCCGCTGGTGATCCTGCCGCGTTTCTCCGCCTCCGGCTTCTGGCCGTCGGTGCGCGAGCACGGCGCCACCTTCTTCTACGTCCTCGGCACGATGCCGCTGCTGCTGCTCAAGCAGCCGCCCGACCCCGAACGGGATCGGGCCCACCGCGTCCGGCTCGTCCTGTGCTCGGGCATCGCGCCCGCCCTGCATGCCGCGATCGAGGCGCGCTGGGGCGCGCCCTGGCGGGAGGCGTACGGCAGCACCGAGGCCGGGGTCGTGCTGGCCGTCCGGCCGGAGGACACCGCGTGCGTCGGCACCGGCGCCATGGGACGGCCCGTGCCCGGCAAGGAGGTCAAGATCGTATTGGAGGACGGATCCGACGCCCCGGACGGCGAGGTCGGCGAGATCATGGTCCGCGGCCGGCCGATGCTGACCGGCTACTGGAACCGGGACGAGCCGCTGCTGCGCGACGGCTGGTACCCCATGGGCGACCTCGGCCACCGGGATGCCCGCGGCCACTACCACCTGGTCGGGCGGCTGAAGGAGATGATCCGGCGCGGCAGCGAGAACATCGCCGCCGCCGAGGTGGAGGCGGTCCTGGCCGGCCACCCGGCCGTGCGCGCCGCCGCCGTGATCCCGGTGCCCGACGAGCTGTACGGCGAGGAGGTCAAGGCGTTGGTGCAGGTCGCCGAGCCCGTCGAGCCGAACGAGCTGGTGGCCTACGTCCGGGCGCGGCTGGCCGACTTCAAGACGCCGCGGTTCGTGGAGTTCGTCGAGGCGTTCCCGATGACGCCGTCCGAACGCATCGCCAAGCACCTGCTGCCGCCCGGACGGGACGGCGCCTACGACGCCCGGGAGGGAAACCGATGAGCACCGATCTGCGGGTGCGCCGCGCCGGCTCGGCCCTGGTGGTCGCCTTCGACCGGCCCGAGGTGCTGAACGCCTTCCGGCAGCGCACCTACGGCGAGCTGGTCGCCGTCCTGGACGAGGCCGCCCGCGACGACACGGTGGGCGCGCTCGTGCTCACCGGCACCGGCCGGGCCTTCTCGGCCGGGACCGACCTGAAGGAGGCCGGCGCGCAGCTCGCCGCCAGGTCGGACGCCGACCTGGTCGAACGGATCGCCGCCCTCCAGGACCTCACCCGCCGCTTCACCACCCACCCCAAGGTGATCATCTCGGCGGTCAACGGGATCGCGGTCGGCGTCGGCGTGGAGCTGGCCATCGCCAGCGACCTGCGGCTGGCCGGCCACGCCGCCTCGTTCGCCTTCAAGGAGGTGCACCGCGGCCTGTTCCCGAGCAACGGCGTGCTGTACTCGCTGCCCCGCCTGATCGGCCACGGCCGCGCGGTGGACCTGCTGCTGTCCGGCGAGACCGTCGGCGCCGCCGAGGCGTACCGCGCCGGGCTGGTCAGCAGGCTGGTCCCCGACGCCGACCTGCTCGACACGGCGCTGGAGCTGGCCGAACGCGTCGCCGCCGCGGCGCCCACCCCGGTACGCCTGATCAAGCAGGCCATGCGGCAGGTCTGGGAGCTGGACCTGGAAGAGGTGCTCGACCTGGAGACCGAAGGGCTGCTGGCCTGCCTGCGCGGCCAGGACGTGCTCGAAGGCGTCCGCTCCTTCGTCGAACGGCGCCCCGCCGTCTACCGCGGCCACTGACCGCGGCCACTGACCGCGGCCACTGACCGGCGCCGCCCGTACCGCCCCCGCGATCAACCAGACCCCGGCCCGTGCATGGGCCGGGGTCCGACCTCCCCTATCCGAGAACAGCAGGGAGCCGAACGCCATGACCGGGCACGACAGCGGGGGATCGCTCCACCGCGGACTCAAACGACGCCACATGACCATGATCGGGCTCGGCGGCGTCATCAGCGCCGGCCTGTTCGTCAGCAGCGGCAAGGTGATCGCCGACACCGGCCCGGCGGCGCTGGTCGCCTACGCCCTGGGCGGCCTGATCGTCGTCCTGGTGATGCGGATGCTCGGCGAGATGGCCGCCGCCCGGCCCTCGGCGGGCTCGTTCGCCGACTACGCCCGTACCGCGCTCGGGCCGCGCGCCGGGTTCCTGGTGGGCTGGTGCTACTGGCTGTTCGCGATCGTCGCCGTCGCGTTCGAGGGCGTGGCGGGGGCCAAGCTGCTGCACTCCATGTCCGGCGCCGTCCCCGTGCTGCCGACGGCCGTCGCGCTGCTGGCGGCGCTCACCGCGGCCAACCTGGTCTCGGTACGGCTGTTCGGCGAGACCGAGTTCTGGCTGGCCTCGGTCAAGGTCGTGGTGATCGTGGCGTTCCTCGCCGCCGGGGCGCTGTACGTCCTGGGCCTGTGGCCGTCCGGCGGGGGCGCCGGCCTGACCGCGCTGACTGGGCACGGCGGGTTCGCCCCCAAGGGCTGGGGGGCGGTCCTCACCGCGCTCGTCACCGTGCTGTTCTCCTACTTCGGGGCGGAGATCGTCACCATCGCGGCGGCCGAGTCGGCCGAACCGGCCAAGGAGGTCGCGCGGGCCACCCTGCGGGTGGTCTGGCGGGTGCTGATCTTCTACGTCGGCTCGGTGCTGGTCATCGTGGCTGTCGTGCCGTGGGACCGCGTCCCGGCGGGCGGCGCGGACAGCCCGTTCGCCGCCGCCATCGCCGAGCTCGGCGTCCCCGGCGCGGCGACCCTGATGACGTGGGTGATCCTGGTCGCGGTCGTGTCGGTGATGAACGCCGCGCTGTACGCCGCCTCGCGCGTCCTGTGCGCGATGGCCGCCCGCGGCGACGCTCCCGCCGCGGCGGTGCGGGTGCGGGCGTCCGGGGTGCCCGCGCCCGCGCTGCTCGGCGGCGGCGCGCTCGCGCTGGCCCTGATGGCCGGTGCGTTCGCGGTCGGGGACGACGCCTTCGACCTGCTGATCAACACCGCCGGGCTGCTGGTGCTGCTGCTCTACGTCTTCGTGGCGCTCAGCCAGCTCCGGCTGCGGCGGCGTATGGAGGCCGAGTCGCCCGAACTGCTGCGGCTGCGCATGTGGGGCTTTCCCTGGCTGAGCCGGGTGGTGGTGGCGCTGCTGGTGCTGGCGTTCGCCGCCGTGGCCTCCTCCGCCGAGGCGCTGCCGGTGGTCGGGGCGGTCGCCGTGGCCGTCGGCGGCACGCTGCTCGCCTACGAGATCAGGTCACGCCGCCGCAAGCAGGGCCGATCGGCGGCCCCAAGCGCGTCTGCGCCGTCAGCGCCAATGGAGGTCGCCGATCAGTGACGCCTCCGCGCCGCCGTCGGCGAAGATTATCTGGCCGGTGACGAAGCGGTTGTCCGCGCCGGTGAGCCAGCACAGGAGCTCGGCGACCCACTCCGGCCGCCCGGGGAAGCCGCCGAACGGCTGCGGCGCCGCCGCCTCCACCGCGGCCCGCACCTCCTCGCTCGCGAAGATCCAGGCGGCCGCCGGCGTGTCCACGACCCCGGACGCGACGGCGTTGAGCGCGATGCCGGCGCCCGCCCACTCCGGCGTCGGGGCGGCCCTGCGCACCCATCGGTTCAACGCGCGCTTGGCGATCCCGTAGGCGCCGGCCGGGCCGCCGCCGGACGGGTCCGCCTCGACGAGGGCGACGGCGGCGGCTTCGTCGCCGTCCAGGCAGGCCCGCATGACGCGCTCGTCGGCAGGGGCCAGCGACGAGGTCGACGACACGACCACGGCCCGGGGAGCCTGACTCCGCGCCAGCAGCGGACGCAGACCTTCGAGCGTCGCCACCGCCCCGAAGTAGTTCGTCGCGAGCAGCCCCGTCCTGCCGCCCCCGGCGACGGCGAGCACCGCGTCGACGGCCCCGGCCGCGCTCACCTGCTCGACCAGCGACCGCCGGCCCTCGGGCGTGGACAGGTCGGCCTGCACGTCGGCGTCGTCGAGGTCGCAGCCGATGACCGTGGCGCCGCGGGCGCGGAGCAGGGCGGCGGTCGCGGCGCCGATGCCCGACGCCGAACCGGTGACGACGTACCTCCGCCCGGCGATCCCTTCAGCTGACATCGTGTTTCCCTTCCGCACCGGTCTCAGGACCTCTGGCTCGTACTGCGGTCGAAGAGCTCGACCAGTTCGTCCGCGCAGCGGCCGGGTTCGAGCCCGGCGGCGAGCAGCGGGACGACGCCGTCGATCGACGCCCGCAGCGCCGCCGCCATGACCCGCGGGTCGAAGGGGCGGAAGACGCCGGCGCGCTGCCCGTCCGTGAACAGGCCGGCCAGCCGGTTCAGCGACTCGGTGTGGTGCCGTTCCCAGACGTCTTGACCGCTGTTGAGCAGGATCTGCTGGAGCGCCCGGACCTGCGCGGAGTGGGCGGCGATGAACGCCACGTTCGCCCGGATGGCGGTGGCGAGCAGTTCGCGGGCGCCGGTCGCGGCCTCCACGGCGGGACGCACGTGGGCGTCGGCGTCGGCGGCGATCTGGTCGGCGACGGCCGCGAACAGCTCGTCCTTGCTGGAGAAGTGGTAGGTGATCAGCCGGCTGCTGCTGAGCCCGGCCTCCTTGCAGATGGCGTCGAACGTGGTCGCCTGGTAACCGCGCTCGCCGAGCAGGGTGATCGCGGCCCGGATGATCTGCTTCCTGCGGGCCGCGGTCGCCGCCTGGTGAGGGCCTGGCGGGCGTTCGCTGTTATCCATGGAGATAACGTTATCTGGATAGATAACAAATGGGCAAGTTTCGGCTCTGAGGTATAGGAGTTGCGAATTTTCGCAATTCGTTTAACACTTATCTCGTCAAGACAGGCATGAAGGCGGGGGACAGTGTGAGCGAGGCGTTCGCTGCGGCGATCCGGCGCCGGGTGGATGAGGCGGCCGGCGCGCTGCGCGCGGCCGAACAGGACGGCGACGCCGACGCCGCGCTGTCCGCCGCCGGCGGGCTGGACGAGGTGCTGCGGATGGCCCGCGCCCACGGCGTGGACACGGACGAAAATCCCGGCGCAGACCCCGGCGCAGACCCCGCCTCGGCCCGCGAGGGACGGGAGGCGCGCTGATGTCCGTCCCCCTGTACGAGGCCAAGGCCGAGCTGTTCCGGCTGCTCGGACATCCGGTGCGGATCCGCGTGCTGGAGCTGCTCCAGGACGGCCCGATGCCGGTGCGCGACCTGCTGGCCGAGATCGAGGTGGAGCCGACCGGTCTGTCGCAGCATCTGGCCGTGCTGCGCCGCTCCGAGCTGGTCACCGCCCGCCGCGACGGATCGACCGTCGTGTACGCGCTGTCCGGCGGCGACGTGGCGGAGCTGCTGCGCGCCGCCCGCCACCTGCTGCAGGCCAAGCTCTCCGGCCGGCACGCGCTGCTGAACGAGCTGCTCGAGTCGGAGGCCGGCGAACGGTGACCTCAGTGCTCCGGGCGGGCTGGGCCCGTCTGCGCCCCGTCCTGCCCGGCCGGGCCGATCTGGCCGCCTTCGGCCGTCATCCGCGCCGCGACCTGCTGGCCGGGCTGACGGTGGCCATCGTGGCGCTGCCGCTGGCGCTCGGCTTCGGCATCTCCAGCGGGCTGGGCGCGCAGGCGGGGCTGGCCACCGCGGTGGTGGCCGGCGCGCTGGCGGCGGTCTTCGGCGGCTCGGCCCTGCAGGTGTCCGGGCCGACCGGCGCGATGACGGTGGTGCTCGTCCCGATCATGCACGCGCACGGCGCCACCGGCGTGCTGACGGTGGGGCTGCTGGCCGGGCTGCTGCTGCTCGGCCTGGCCCTGGCACGGGCGGGCCGGTTCATGATGCTGGTGCCCGCGCCGGTGGTGGAGGGGTTCACCCTGGGCATCGCCTGTGTGATCGGCATGCAGCAGGTGCCCGCCGCGCTCGGCGTGCCCACGCCTGAGGGTGACAAGGTGCTGGCCGTGGCCTGGCAGGCGGTGCGCGACTTCGCCGCCCGTCCGCACTGGGCCGCCCTCGCCATGGCCGCGGCGGTCACGGCGCTGATCCTGGTCGGCGGACGCCGGCGGCCCGCTGTGCCGTTCTCGCTGCTCGCCGTCGCCGCCGCCACGCTCGTCGCGGAGCTGGCGGGGTTGCCGGTGACGCGCATCGGCGCCCTGCCCGCGGGGCTGCCCGCCCCGTCCCTGGAGTTCCTGGACGTCGCCGCGCTGAGCTCGCTCGTCGCCCCCGCGTTCGCCGTGGCCGCGCTCGCCGCGCTGGAATCGTTGTTGTCGGCCGCCGTCGCCGACGGCATGAGCGTCAACCACCGGCACGACCCCGACCGCGAGCTGTTCGGCCAGGGCGTCGCCAACCTGGTCGCCCCGCTGTTCGGCGGCGTCCCGGCCACCGGCGCGATCGCCCGCACCGCCGTCAACGTGCGCGCGGGCGCGTCCTCACGGCTGGCCGCGCTCGCGCACGCCGCGATCCTCGGCGTCATCGTGTTCACCGCCTCCGGCCTGGTCGCCCGCATCCCGCTGGCGGCCCTGGCGGGGGTGCTGCTGGCCACCGCGGCGCGGATGGTCGAGGTCGGCTCGGTGACGTCGATGCTGCGCTCCACCCGGGCCGACGCCGTCGTCCTGGCCTCGACCGCGGTCGCCACCCTCGTCCTCGACCTGGTCACCGCGGTCATCCTCGGCCTGATCGTCGCCGGGGCCCTCGCGCTGCGCGCCATCGCCGGGAACGTGCGCCTGGACACCGTCCCCCTGCACGCCGACCTGCCCGGCGACCACGCCGCCGAGGAGCACGAGCTGCTGGCCGAGCACATCGTCGCCTACCGGCTGGACGGGCCGCTGTTCTTCGCCGCGGCGCACCGCTTCCTGCTGGAGCTGTCGGAGGTCGCCGACGTCTCGGTGGTGATCCTGCGCATGTCCCGCATCACCACGATCGACGCCAGCGGCGCCCTGGTGCTCGGCGACGCCGTCGCCCGCCTGGAACGACGCGGCATCACCGTGTACGTCTCCGGCATCCGCGACGGCCACCACCGGCCGCTGCGCGCCCTGGGCGCGATCGCCCGCCTGGACGAGGCCGGCCAGGTGTTCGCCTCGACCCCGGAGGCCATCGCGGCGGCCCGCCGCCACCTCCACCGCACCGGCGTCCTCCCCGCCCCCATCGGCTGACCACCGACGAAGGCGGGACGGGCCGACGTGGCGATCAGGGACGGACCCGGACGGACCCGGCTGGCGCCTTCGCCGGCCCCCCTCATTCGGGGGTCTGGTCCAGCAGGCTCTGGGCCAGGCGGCGGACGGCTGTGCGCAGTTCCGGCGGCGACAGGATCGTGAACGGGAAGCCGAGCCCGGCGAGCATGGTGGCCATGCCGTCCAGGGACTCGGCGCGCATCCGCAGCAGGACGCCGTCCGGCGTCTCGGTGAGCGTGGCCACCGACGGCGGGACGCGACGGGCCGCCTCGGCGAGGGGCACGCCCAGGACGACCTCGACGGGATGCGCGTACGGCACCCGGGCCAGCGACGCGGTGACCTGCCGCACCGGGTCGGACTCCTGCGGGATCTCGTAGGAGGCCGTCCCCGGGACGACGGAGGAGATCCGGTCGAGGCGGAAGGTGCGCAGCTCGCCGGACAGGTGGTCGAGGCCGGTCACGTACCAGCGGCCGGAGTGGAAGACCAGGCCGTGGCCGTCCAGTTCGCGTTCGGTGGTGGAGCCCTTCCAGGAGCGGTAGCCCAGCGTGACCCGGCGGCGGTCGCGGATCGCGGCGGCCAGCGTCAGCACGGCCCGGCTCGCGGGCGTCCGCGCCGCGCGGGCGGCGAGGGTGAAGTCGAGGGTCTCCTCCAGCGCGCCGGCCTGCTGCCGCAGCGTGGCCGGCAGCACCCGGCGGATCTTGGCCAGGGCGGCCTCGGTGGCTTCGGCGGCCAGGCCCAGGCGGCGTCCGGCGAGCAGGCCGAGGACCACGGCGGTGGCCTCATCGTCGGTGAGCATCAGCGGCGGCAGCTTGTAGCCGGGCATCAGCCGGTAGCCGCCGTACCTGCCGCGCTCGGCGGCGACCGGGATGCCCAGGTCGGCGAGCCGGACGGCGTAACGGCGGACGGTCCGTTCGTCCACGCCGAGCCGCTGGGCGAGGTCGCGGCCGCCCAGCACGTGGTGCGCCTGGAGCAGTTCGAGCATCGCCAGCATCCGGGTCGCCGGATATGACACAGGTCACCCTCTCAATCCGGGCGGGTTCTGTCCGCTTTCGGCTTTAGCGTAGCGACATCGGCTCACTTGGAAGGACGACGAGATGGCGAACTACGTGCTGGTGCCCGGATTCTGGCTCGGGGCCTGGGCCTGGGACGAGGTGGCGCACGAACTGCGCGCCGCCGGGCACCAGGTGCGGGCGGTCACCCTGACGGGGGTGGCGGAGCGGGCCGGCGAGCTGTCGCCGGAGGTCGGCGTGGAGACGCACGTCGCCGACATCCTGGCGGCGATGGACGGCTGGGACGAGGTCGTCCTGGTCGGGCACAGCGGGGCGAACGTCCCGGTGACCGCGGTCGCCGACCGGCATCCCGAGCGGCTCAGCCGGGTCGTCTACGTGGACGCCGGGCCGCTGCCGTCCGGGGCGGCGGTGATCGACTTCAACGACGAGGACACCCAGAAGGCCTGGCGCGCCCAGGTCGGGGACGGCCACGCGCTCGACGTGCCCGCCTACGAGCAGGGGGCGGGCAAGTTCGCGGGCCTGACCGAGGAACGATGGGAGCAGATCCGCGCGAAGGCGACGCCCCAGCCGTGGGGCGCGGCCGTGCAACCGGCGCAGCGGCCGGAGCGGATCCCGACGACGCCGAAGACCCTGGTCGCCTCGACGATGCCGATGGCGATGATCCGCGAGCTGATCGACTCGGGGAACCCGGCGTTCGCCGCGCTCGGCACGCCCGAGTGGACGTTCGCCGAGCTGCCGACCGGGCACTGGCCGATGTTCTCGCGCCCGGCCGAGCTCGCCGCGCTGCTCTGACGTCCCCGGGTGCCGGAAAGGCCGGGTCAGCGCGGCTTTCCGCGGACGGGGGGCTGCTCGGGCGGGCGCGGCGTGCCGTCCAGGTAGGCGAGCACGGCGCGGACGCGGCGGTGGCCGGAGTCGTCCGGGGACAGGCCGAGCTTGGCGAAGACGTTGCCGATGTGCTTGTGGACGGCGTTGTCGGAGATGCGCATGCGCTCGGCGATGGTGGCGTTGTCGTGCCCCTGCGCCATGAGGGCCAGGGACTCCCGCTCGCGGGCGGTCAGGGCGGCGAGGGGGTCGTCGGCGCGGCGGGCGAAGAGCTGGGCGACGACTTCGGGGTCCATCGCGGTGCCGCCCGCCGCGACCCGCCGCAGGGCGTCGACGAACTCGGCCACCCGGCCGATGCGGTCCTTCAGCAGGTAGCCGATGCCGCCGCGGCCGTCGGCGAGCAGTTCGCCGGCGTACTCGCGCTCGACGTACTGCGAGAGCACCAGGATCGGCAGCGCGCCGTGCTCGCGGCGGGCCCGCAGCGCGGCGTGGATGCCCTCGTCGCGGAACGACGGCGGCAGCCGCACGTCGACGATGGCGATGTCGGGGTGGTGCTCGGCGACGGCGAGCAGGAACGCCTCGCCGTCGCCGACGACCGCGACGACCTCGCAGCCCCTGGCCGCCAGCAGCAGCTTCAGCCCGCCGGCCAGCAGGACGTTGTCCTCGGCGATCACGACCCGCAAGGGACCTCCTTCGACGGTCACGGCGCGCACGGCATCCGGACGGCGAGCGTGGTCGGGCCGCCCGGCGGGCTGTCGAGGCGCAGCGTGCCGTCGAGGGCGGCGACCCGCCGGCGGATCCCGGGGATCCCGGTGCCGCGCGTCTCGTCGGCGCCGCCCCTGCCGTCGTCGGCGACCTCGATGGACAGCACGTCGCCGGCCCGCTCGATCCGCAGGGACGCCCGCGTGGCGGCGGCGTGCTTGGTCACGTTCGTCAGCGCCTCGGCGATCACGTAGTAGGCCACCGTCTCCATGGACGGCGGCAGCGCCCCCAGGTCGGCGAGCTCGATGTGCACCGGCACGCTCGACCGGGCGGCCAGCGCCGTCAGCGCGCCGTCGAGCCCGCGGTCGGCCAGGATCGGCGGGTAGATCGTCTGGAGCACCGCGCGCAGCTCGGCCATCGCCTCCTCCGTCGTCTCGTGCGCCTCCTGGAGCAGCAGGGCGACCGTGTCCGGGTCGTCGGCGAGCGACTCGCGGGCCAGGCCCAGGTGCATGGCGATGGTGACCAGGCGGGCCTGCGTCCCGTCGTGCAGGTCGCGTTCGATGCGCTGGAGCTCGGCGCCGTGGGCGTCGACCACGCCGACCCGGCTTCTGGTCAGCACGTCGACCCGCTCGGTGAGCCGCTCGCGGGCCGACGGCGCCAGCAGCGCCAGGGACAGCCGCGCGTGCAGCCGGGCCAGCGCGGGCAGCCCCCACCAGGCCGCCGCGCCGAGGACGACGATCTGGGCCGACCCTCCGGCCAGCGCGGTCGCCCAATCGTCGACGGGGACGTCGAAGAACGAGAACAGCGTGGGACGCGCGTCCGCCGGGAACGCCTGCCACGCGACCATCGCCACGGCGGCGACCACGATGTTGCCCAGGCACAGCAGGGCGGCCAGCCCGAGCGGGAACCCGGTGGCGACGTGCGCGAGCGCCCAGGCGAGATCCCGCCGCCCGCCCGGCGCCCCGCCGGCCGGGACGCCGAGCAGCCGGCCGGCCCGCCGGCGGTGCCAGGCCGCCCAGCCCCGCCCCGCCGCCGGCGCGAGCAGCACCGGGAGCGCGAGCGCCGTGGCCACGGCGGTGGCCAGCGTGCCCAGCAGGTAGGCCGAGCCGGACGCCGGCCGGGCGAGCGAGCCGGACGACGGCCAGGACCTCGAACCGGGGAAGGCGCGGTCACGCATGCGCACCTCCTCCTGACCTGCGTACACCGGGGCACCAGTATCCCGTCACCGTTCGCGGCCGGACACTACAGCGGGCTGTACCAAGGGCGTGCGGCCGGCTGTATCGTGCCGGGCGGCCGGCCGGAATAGCGTCCCCGGCCATGAAACCGACCCGTGTGCGGCCGCTCGGCCGTCTGGTCCGGGCCGTCGCCCTGATCGCCCCGATCGCCCTGTCCGCCGCCGTCGCGCCCCCGGCCGCAGCCGCCGCCGGAGCGCCCGCGGCGACCGGCCGGAAACCTCCGGCGCTCGACTGGAGACGCTGCTCCCAGGGCCCGGACGACGCCGTCGGCAGGCAGCTCGACCAGGCGGGCGGGCGCTGCGCGGAGCTCGCCGTCCCGCTCGACCACTCCAGGCCGGGCGGCCGCAGCATCAAGCTCGCGCTGTCCCGCATCCCCGCGAGCGACCGCGCCCATCGCATCGGCACGCTGGTGCTCAACAGCGGCGGCCCCGGCGAGAGCACGCTCGGCATGCCCCTGCGGACGCGCGCGGCCATGAAGGACCTCGCCGCCCGGTACGACGTCATCGGCCTGGACCCGCGTTTCGTCGGGCGCAGCACGCCGCTCGACTGCGGCTGGCCCATCGGCCTGTGGCTGCGCTCGGCCGGCTCGACCCGCGCCCGGTTCGACCACCAGGTGGCGGTGCAGCGCGACCTGGCCGAACGCTGCGCCCGGCGGCACGCCGACGTGCTCCCGTACGTCAACACCCGCGACACGGCCCGCGACATCGACCTCGTGCGCCGCGCCCTGGGGGAGCGCCGGATCTCCTTCCTCGGCTACTCCTACGGCAGCTACCTGGGCGCGGTCTACACCCAGATGTTCCCCGGCCGCACCGACCGGGTGGTCCTGGACAGCGCGGGCGACCCGGACAAGTGGGGCCCGAGGGCCATGCGGGGCACCGAGGACGAGGCGGACCGCGCGCTGCGCGCCTGGGCGTCCTGGGCCGCCGGACGCGACGGCGCCTACGGGCTCGGCGCGACCCCCGCCCGGGTGCTCGCCACCGTGGACGCGATCGTCGTCGCCGCGGCGGAGCGTCCGCTGCGCGTCGGCGCGTACGAGGTGGACGACCAGGCGGTCCCGTACCTGCTGTCCGTCGGCTCCGCGAACGACCGTCCCGAGGCCCGCGCCGAGTTCGCCGCCACCGTCCGGACCCTGAACGAGGCCGCGCACGGCCGCCCGGCCGAACCCGGCGCCGAGCTGGCCGGGTTCCTCGCGTTCGTCCTGACCAGCGCCGGTTCGCCGCTGGCGAGCCCGGCCGCCGCGATCACCTGCGGCGACCGGGCCGCGCCGGGCGACCCCGACGTCTACTGGGACGACGTCCAGCGCAGCCGGGCGCGGCACCCGCTCTTCGGCCCGGTCAGGAACAACATCTGGCCCTGCGCCTTCTGGCCCGCCCCGCCGCGCGAGCGGCTGACGCACGTCGCCAACCCCACCCCCGCGCTGATCGTGTCCGCCACCGGGGACACCGCCACCACCTACGAGGGCAGCAAGGCCATGCACCGGGCGCTGACCGGCTCCCGCCTGCTCACCCTGCGCGGCGCCATCGCCCACGGGATCTACGGCGAGTACGGCAACGCCTGCGTGGACGCCAAGGTCAACGCCTACCTGGCCACCGGCGCACTCCCCGCCGCCGACCAGACCTGCCGCCCCTGACCGCCCCGCCGATGGGCAGGCCGGTCAGGGGCTGGTGGTCCGCCGCCTGCGTCAGCGGCCTCTCACCCGTACCTCGGCCAGGGCGAGCGGGTCGGTGCCGGAGGAGAGCTGGATGCGCACGTGCCGGCCGGTGGTGCCGGCGGGCAGCTTGACCGTGCTGGGCCGGCCGGCCTGTTCCTGCACGTGCACGGCGGTCACGCCCGGCGTCGTGCGGGCCGCCTCCAGGCCGTCGGCGGTGATCGGCTGCTCGGAGGACATCACCCAGTAGTCCCGCAACCGTTCGGCGCAGCAGTCGGTGCGGTTCCAGATCTCGACGCTGTCCAGGGCGGCCGAGGCACCCAGGTCGACCTGCCACCAGGCTTCCCTGGCCGGTTCCTGGGTGTGGGTGACCGAGCCGTTCCAGAAGCCGCCGTCGGTGTTGCCGTCCACGGCCCGCGCGGCCGGGGCGTCGTAGCCGGTGCTCTGCTGGGTGGCCGGCTTGCCCTGGGCCAGGTTCGGCAGCACCACCGAGACGGGGATCCGGTACGCCGCGCGCAGCCGTCCGGACTTGAGCGTCGCCTGGATGCCGAGCGCGGCGGGCTGGGCTCCGGGCGGCACGGTCACGGTGACGGGCACCTCGGTGCTCGCCCCGGCCGCCAGGTGGCCGAGCCGGGTGCTCGCCGGGGTGACCGTCCACCCGTCGGGCGCGGCGAGGGTCAGCGTGGCCGCGCGCAGCGGCGTGGAGCCGGGGTTGGTGACGGTCACCTTGCCGGTGACGCTCTCACCGGCCTGCACGTGCTCGGGCAGGTCGGTGCCGAAGCGCGGCAGGGCCGTCACGCCGGGCGTCTCGATCTTGAACGAGTAGGCGTACTGCCCGGTCTCGGCGGGCGTGGTGACGACCACCCGGCCCTGCTCGTCGCGCTGCCACGGCAGCGGGCCGGCGTCGGAGCCGAGCAGCGTGATCCGCGTCCCGGGGCCCGCCGGCACGTCCGCGCCCAGCGTCAGCTGCTCGCCCGGCCACTTCAGCGCGGTCGCGTACAGGACGCCGTCCTTGACGGTGTACCGGACGTCGTCGGGGCCGCCCTTCTCCTCGGCGCGCGTCCAGTACGTGGTGCCGTACATGGCCTCGCCGTTGACCTTCAGCCAGGAGCCCATGTCCAGCAGCCGTTCGCGCTGCACGTCGGGGATGGTGCCGTCGGCCTTCGGGCCCACGTCCAGCAGCAGGTTGCCGTTCTTGCTGACGATGTCCACGAAGGAGTCCACGAGCTGGTCGGAGGTCAGGTAGTCCTCGACGGGCTCGTTCTGGTTGTAGCCGTAGGAGTGCGCGATGCCGCGGCTGGCCTCCCACTTGACGGGGTCGATGTCCGGCTTGACGGAGTACTCGGGCGTCTGGAAGTCCAGCTCGTGGCTCTCCAGCGCGCCGCTCTCGATCTTGCACCGGTTGGCGACCGCCACCTCCTTGCCCTTCTTGGCCGCCTTGTTGTAGTAGTCGGCGATCACCCCGGCGGTCTGCCACTGGGCGGCCGAGCGGTCCCACTGGCCGTCGCACCACAGGATGTCGGGGTCGTAGCCGTCGATCAGCTCGCGCATCTGCGGGAGCATGTAGTCCTTGACGTAGTCGCCCTGCTGCGGGGCCCCGGTGTAGGGCACCGGCTGCCCGGTGTACGGGTTGGTCGCCGGGTGGCCGGTGAACAGCGGGTTGTACCACTCCATGAGCGAGTAGTAGAAGCCCGCGCGCAGCTTGCCGTCGGCGCGGGCCGCGGTGAACAGCTCCTTGGCCAGGTCCCGCTTCGGGCCCAGCGCCATGGTGTCGCGCTCGCTCACCTTGCTGTCCCACAGGGCGACGCCCTCGTGGTGCTTGGAGGTGAGGACGAAGTACTTGGCCCCGGCGTCGTTGAAGAGCTTGACCCAGTCAGCGGGGTCGAACTTCTCGGCCTTCCACTTCTCGGCGAAGCGGTCGTAGGCGAAGTCCGGCCCGTAGGTGTCCCGGTGGTAGCTGTTGGTCGCGTTCCCGGGGGAGTTCATGTAGTACCAGTACCACTCGGCGTAACTGCCGCGCGGACCCCAGGCCGGGACGGAGTACGCCCCCCAATGGAGGAAGATGCCGAACTTGTCGTTGTTGAACCACTTAGGGGTCGGGTGACTGTTCAGGGATTCGACGGTGGGCTCGTAGGGGCCATCCGTGGCGGCCTGAGCGGGAGCGGGAAGACATCCGATGACACTGAGCATGGAGACGGCGAGAAGTCGACGTAAGCAGGCCATGTCCACTCCAAAGCGGGGAAGAGATTGGAGGAAAGGTAGCCCGATCTCCGTTCCCTCGGCAAGAGCTGTACGAAGATTCATCCGATGTCTGCTGGAGAAAAGCGGCTGTCAGAAGTAGTCCGCCGGCCAGTGGGCCGCGTTCTCCGCGCCCACCACGGGCCCCGGATCGCCCAGGATCGCGCGGGCCATCCCCGTGCGGTCCCGCTCCCGGACGACGCTCGCGAACAGGTGCGGCAGAGCCGGCTCGTCCCAGGTCAGCCTGGCCCGGCCGGCACGGACGCCTCGGGCCGACGCCTCGGCGGCCAGCGCGGAGAGCACCCCGGCCAGGTCCCCGGCCACCTCCAGCACGTCGAGGACGCCGCCGTCCCACCGCACGGCGGCGTACCCGGCGTCCCCGGCCAGCAGCTCGACCGGGTCGCCGTACCAGATCGGCAGCCGGTCCCGCCAGTGCGCCTCGTCGCGCACGGCGGTCAGCGGACGCCGCGCGTTGTGCCGCTCGTACACCTCCCGCAGCACCGCCGCCTCGCCCGCCGGGATCCGGCGCAGCCCCCGCCCGGCCGGGCCGGTACGGCGCAACGGGCCGGACACGGTCCGCAGCTCGAAGCCGGTCCACTCCTTGTAGACCCCCGGCGTGCCGGTGAACAGCAACGACCACGCGCAGCCGTCGGCCGCCATCGCCTCGGCGGCCAGCGCCAGCAGCCGCCGGACGTGCCCGCGCCCGCGGACCGACGGATGGGCGGCGACGTTGGCCACGCCACCTGCCCGCACCTCGCCGCCCAGGCCGTCGTGGAGCCGGCGCGGCAGGTAGTACACGCAGGCCGACACGTCACCCGTCACGAACGTCCTGCCGTACCGGCCGGGGTCGGTCTCGTACAGGGGCACCACGTGCGGGGCGTCGAAGCAGGCGGCCCACAGCGCGTAGAGCGCCTCCCGGTCGCCCGGACTGGCGGTGCGCAGGGACGTCATCCCATCCTCCCCAGCAGCTCCGGCGTCACCTCGTGCGCCAGCGGCACGCCGCCGGCGTACCGGGCGATCTCCTCGACCACCACCCGGCCCTGACGGGCCCGCCCCGAATCGGTGCCGGCCGCCTGGTGCGGGGTGAGCAGCACGTTCGGCAGCGCGCGGAACGGGTGCCCGACCGGCAGCGGCTCCTCGTCGAAGACGTCGATCGCCGCGTCCAGCCGTCCCGCACGCAGCTCGGCCAGCAGGGCGGCCTCATCCACCAGCCAGGACCTGGCGGTGTTGACCAGCCCGGCGCCGTCGGGCATCAGCGCCAGCTCCCGCGCCCCGAGCAGGTGGCGCGTCTCCGGCAGCGCCGGGGCGTGCACGGCCACGATCCGGCTGGTGGACAGCAGCTCGTCCAGCTCCACCGCGCCCTCGTGGTACGGGTCGGCGACGGTGACCTCGGCGCCGAGCGCGCGGACGAGGTCGAGGTAGGCCCGGCCGGTCCTGGAGGCGCCGATGACGCCGATCGGGCAGCCGAGGATCTCCCGCCTGGCCGGCGCCCGCTCGGCCGCCTCCCACGGCACGCCGCCGCGCAGGGCGTGGTCGAAGCGGTGCACCTGGTGCAGCAGCGCCAGCGTGAACGTCAGCGCCACCTCCGCCACCGACCGGGCCATGGCCGCGCCCGCCTGCGTCACCCGGACGCCCCGCGCCCACAGCTCGCCGGTGACGAACGGCTTGACCGTCGCCCCGGTGTGCGCGACCAGCCGCAGCTCCGGCGCCCGGTCGAGCAGGTCGGCGGTCAGCGGCGGCACCCCCCACGACGTCACCAGCACCTCGGTGCCGGGCAGCGCCTCGGGCAGCGCGCGGTGGTCGTCGAGCAGCCGCACGTCCCCCAGCGCCAGCAGGGCCGCGGGGTCGGGGAAGAACTGCGCGCGCAGCGACGGCGGAACGCTGACCAGGACGCGCACGGCGGAGTCAGCCGAGCCAGGCATCGCGGTGCTCCGCCACGAAGTCGTCGTCGGTCAGCCACGGGTAGGCGGCGCTGACCCGGGTCAGCTCCTCGGCCTGGCCGGGGGAGAGGCCCTCGTCCGGGTCCAGGCACCAGGTGCCGGCCAGCAGGCCCTGCCTGCGCAGCACCTCGTGCACGCCGGCGATGCAGCCGGCGAAGGCGTTGGCGCTGTCGAAGACGGCGGCGTTGGCGTCGGTGAGCGCCGTGGCCCGGCCCCACCACCGCGCCGGGTCCTCGCGCAGGCCGTCGACCATCTCCACGGCCGCCCGGGTCCACACCGCCCACTGGCCCAGCAGGCCGCCGGCGAAGCGCAGGCCGCCGGGCAGCTCGGCCAGCAGGTCGCCGATGATGTGGTCGTCGTTGCCCGTGTAGAGGGCGACCTGGTCGGCCCGGTCGGAGGCGGCCACGCCGTGCGCCACGTCCAGCGAGCGGTAGCGGTCGAACGCCGCCACCTTCACCGCGACCGTGGAGGGCTGGTCGGCCAGGGCCCGCCAGAAGCCGCGCGACAACACCGGCCCGCCGATCGCCGCCTGGAGGTAGAAGCCGACCACCGGCAGCACCTCGCCCACGGCCCGCGCCCGCGCCAGCAGGTCGTCCTCGGAGGCGCCCGGCACGACCGGCGAGAGCAGCACGGCGTCGTACCCGAGCGAGGCGGCCAGCTCGGCCTCGGCCACCGCCTGCGCGGTCGGCCCGCACGCCCCGGCGACCAGCACCGGCCGCTCCCGCGCGGACTCACGGGCCGACTCATGAGCGACGTCGGCGGCCAGCCGCAGGACCGGCTCCAGCAGCCCGGCCCCGCGGATCTCGAACTGGGTCGTGTGCACGCCCACGGCCAGGCCGCCCGCCCCCGCCGCCAGGTAGTACCGGGTGAGCGCGGCCTGGCGGCGCTCGTCCAGCGTCCGGTCCGCGGTGAGCGCCAGCGGGTGGGCGGGGATGACGGTCCCCGCCCGCAGGCGCGAGAGCGCGGGATTCGGCAGGGCGGGATTCGGCAGGGCGGGATTCGGCAGGGCGGGATTCGGCAGGGCGGGATTCGGCAGGGCGGGATTCGGCGTGGGCATCAGAATCTCCCGTCTCGTACGGCGAACTTGGTGGGCTTGCCGGACGTCGGCAGCCCGGCGGCCAGCCAGTCGGCCTGCCAGTCGACCAGCGTGCCCAGCGGCACGGGCGGGTAGCCGAACAGGCGGTGGCAGAGCGTGGCGTCGTTCAGCAGCGCCGTCGCGGCCTCCGACCCCTCGAACGACACCGGCCTGCCGAGGCGCGCGCCGAAGGCGGCGGCCACCCGGCGCACCGAGGCGGTCTCGGGGCCGGTCAGGTTCAGCGTGAACGGCGTGCCCGCCGTCGCGTGGGCCAGCGAGCGCAGCACGACCTCGTTGGCGTAGCCCTGCCAGACCACGTTGACGTGCCCGGTCGTCACGTCCACCGGAGCGCCGGCCAGCACCCGCTGCCCGATGTCGGCCAGCACGCCGTACCGCAGGTCCACGGCGTAGTTGAGGCGGACGATCGTCACGGCCGTGCCGCGGGTGGCGGCCGCGTGCTCGAAGACGCGCTCGCGGCCGAGGCAGCTCATCGCGTACTCGCCCACCGGCCCGACCGGGTCGCCCTCGACGCTCCCGCCGGACGACAGGGGCACCAGCGGGTAGACGTTGCCCGTGGACAGCGCCGCGACGCGGGCGCCGCCGTACCGTTCGGCGACGCGGGCGGGCAGGGCCGCGTTGACGACCCAGGCCAGGTACGGCGCGGCGGACGTGCCGAACTTCGCCCCGACCATGAAGACCACGTCCGCGGCGTCGGGCAGCGTGCCCAGGTCGCCGTCGAGCAGGTCGAAGGGGACGACGTCCACGCCGTGCGCGGCCAGCGCGCCGGCCGCCGCGCGGTCGGACCACCGGGAGACGGCGAAGACGCGGTCGGCGCCGCGCCCGGCCGCGTCCAGGCCGCGCCGGGCCAGGCGGCACAACGTGGGCCCCATCTTGCCCCCGGCGCCCAGCACGACCAGGTCGCCGGAGCCGGCGGCGAGGTCGGCGACGAGCGACTCGGACGGGCGGGTGAGGTGTTCTTCCAGATCGTCGACGGAGGTGAACATCAGCCCTTGATCCCCGACATCGTGACTCCTTCGGTGAAATAACGCTGGCCGACCAGGTAGGCGGCGAAGATCGGTACGAACGCGACCGTGGCCCCGGCCAGCACGACGCTGAGCGGCACGTTCTCCGTCTGCAGGGAGGCGATGCCCACGGTCAGGGTGCGCATGTCGGCGCCGCCGCCGATGATGAGCGGCCAGAGCAGGTCGTTCCAGTGCCACAGGAAGACGAAGACGCCCAGCGTGGCCAGGATCGGCTTGCACAGCGGCAGGACGATCCTGATGAAGATCCGCCATTCGGAGGCGCCGTCGAGCCGGGCCGCCTCGAACAGCTCGTCCGGCAGGCCCATGATGAACTGCCGCATGAGGAAGACCGCCTGCGCGTTGGCCAGCGTCGGCAGGATCAGCCCCCAGTACGTGTCCACCCCGCCCAGCTCGGCGATGAGCATGAAGGTCGGGATGAGCGTCACGTGGTAGGGCACCATGACCATGGCCAGGAACGACCAGAACATGGGCTCGCGGCCGGGAAAGCGTTTCTTGGCGAAGGCGTATCCGGCCAGCGAGGCCAGCAGCAGCACGGCCACCACGCTGACCACGGAGTAGATCAGCGTGTTGACCGTCCAGGTGATCAGGTCGCGGCCGCCCAGCACCTCGCCGTAGGCGCTGAAGTCGACCGGCCAGGGCAGCATGCTCTCCGGGAACGTCACGGCCGTGCCCGGCTTCAGCGACAGCACGACCATCGCGTAGAACGGGAACAGCGTGACCGGCGTGGCGACGGCCAGCAGGACGAACCTGGCCACCTTGCCGCCCCTGGTCGGCTCCAGCGCCTTGTACGGGCGGTATGTCGTCACTTCGACCTCCCGATCATCAGGCGCTGGATCAGCGCGACCACGAGGGTCATGACGAACAGCGCGACGCCGATGGCGCTGGCGTAGCCGAAGTCGAAGTTCTTGAACGCCTGCTCGTACAGGGCCATGACCAGCGTGAAGCTGCCGTGCGCCGGGCCGCCGCCGGTCATCACGTAGACCAGGTCGAACACCTGGAAGGAGTTCGTCGTCTCGATGACGGCGACGAAGAACAGCGCGGGGCGCAGCTGCGGGGCCACGATGTAGCGGAAGCGCTGCCAGGTGGAGGCGCCGTCGGTGAGCGCGGCCTCCTCCAGCTCCCGCGGCAGGTCCTGCAGCCGGGCCAGGACGATGAGCATGCCGTACCCGAACCTGGACCAGACCGAGACGATCACCAGGGCCGGGATGACCAGCGTGGTGGAGGCCAGCCACGACTGCCCGGTGAGCTTGGTGATCGGCCCCTCGGAGGAGAACAGCCAGGTGAAGACCGTCCCGGCCAGGACCAGGCTGGTGACGACGGGCAGGAAGAAGACCGAGCGGAAGAAGGCCGCCCCGCGGAAGGCGCGGCGCACCAGCAGCGCCATGCCCACCGAGGCGGCCATCGACGCCGGCACGTACAGGATCGTGTAGATCAGCGTGATGCGCAGCGACTCCCAGAAGACGGGGTCGGCGGCCATCCGCCGGTAGTTGTCCACGCCGGTCCACTCCGGGCTGGCGCCGATGGAGGAGTCGAAGAACCCCAGCAGCACCCCGGCGACGGACGGGCCGAACCGGAACAGCAGGAACAGCAGGAGGCACGGCAGGACGAACAGCAGTCCGGTCCGCGCCTCCCACCGCCTGACGTCGATCGCCGCCATCAGCCACCCAGCAGCGCGTCCGCGGCCTTGGCCGCGTCGGCGAGCGCCTGCTCGGGCGTCTTCTTGCCGATCAGCGCGGCCTGGATCTCGGGAGCCAGGACGCCCATCACGTCACGCGCCTTCTCGTGCAGCGGCCCGGCCGTGGTCAGGTCCAGCGCCTTCTCCACCTCGGACTGCACCGGGTCGGCCGCGTACAGCGAGCCGGTGGACTTGCGCGGGGAGAAGTAGCCCGAGGCCAGGTCGTAGGCCTTGCTCGGGGCGGCGCCGGTGGCGAAGCCGATCCACTTGCCCGCCGCCTCCTTGTGGTCGGACGCCTTGAGCAGGGACAGCGAGCCGACCGTGCCGTAGGCGACCTGCTTGGCGTCGGTCAGCGGCGGCAGGACCTTGATGTTCTCCTTGCCCCAGAACGACTCGACGTCGGCGGGCAGCTGCTGCCAGGTGCAGGCCACCTTGTTCTGCGCGGTCCTGGTCTGCTCGAACTTGGGCAGCCCGGTCAGCAGGTCCTTCTCCACGTAGCCGCCGTCGGCCAGCTTCTTCAGGAAGGTCAGCGCCTTGACGCCCTCGGCGCCGCCGAAGGCCGCCGCCTTGCCGTCGGGGCTGAACACGTCGCCGCCGGCCTGCCACAGCAGCGGGTAGAACGACTGGTTGAGGGTGGCGGCGGGGTCGGCCCAGTAGTTGGTGACGTCGATGTCCTTGGCCTTGAACTTCGGGGCCAGGGCGAGCACGTCGTCCCAGGTCTTGGGGAACTCGGTGACGCCGGCGGCGTCGAACGCCTTCTGGTTGCAGACCAGCGGGTTGGCCGACATGAGGATCGGCGCGCCCATGACCTTGCCGTCGATGGTGACCGACTTCAGGGCGTTGTCCCGGTAGTCGGCCTTGTCGGCGAGGTAGGCGTCCACCGGCTCCAGCGTCCTGGCGTACTTGGGGAGCTGGTCGGGGATGAGGTAGACCACGTCCGGCGCCTTGTTGCCGGCGATCGCCGTGGACAGCGCCTCGTCGCGCTTGGCCCACGGGTAGATCTCGACCTTGACGTCGATGTTCGGGTTGGCCGCCTCGAACGCCTTGGTCTGCTCGTCCCAGAACGCCTGGTGCTTGGGCTGGTCGGCGATGTTCGGGTAGATCCACATGGTCACGGTCTGCTTCTCGTCGCCTCCGGAGCCGCCGCCGCAGGCGGTCAGCGTGCCGAGGGCGGCCGCAGCGGCGGCCAGCGCGCGCAGTCGCATGATGGTTCCTTCCTAGAATGCGGGCACGGTGACGACCGTGCCGCTGTGCCGGGCCTTCTCGGCGGCGAAGACCGCGAGGTGGCTGTGGAGCGACTCGGTGGGGCCCGAGCGCACGTGTGCGGGGTCGCCGGTGGCCAGCGCGGTGACGAAGGCGTCCATCACGCCGTCGTCGCCGCCGCCGTGGCCGTCGCCGGCGTTCGAGCCGGTCTCGGCGACGCTGCGCCGGCTGCTGCGGCCGTCGCGGAAGTCGAGCACCTCGACCGACTCGCCGTCGCCGATCAGCCGCCCGTGGGTGCCGAAGATCCTGGTCTGGCGGTGGGTCTGCTCGGTGAAGGCGGTCATGGTGAAGGTCGCGGTCGCGCCGCCGGTCAGCTGCATGGCGAGCACCTGGTGGTCGACCACGTCGTTGTCGCAGGCGTAGACGCACCTGCCGTACGGGCCGGTGCGCAGGGCGTCCATGACCTGCTCCTCGTTCTCGCCGAGGACGCTGGTCGGCCAGTCGTAGCCGCGGTTCAGGTACAGGCGGGGAGCCGAGTACGGGCATCGGGGCTCCAGGACGCAGTCGAGGCAGCGGTCGGCGGCCTGCTCCGGGCGCCGCTCGGGCCTGAAGTGGCCGAGCGAGCCGAAGCTGGCGACCTGCTCGATCCTGAGCCCGGTGACGTAGGTCAGCCAGTCGAGGTCGTGGGAGGACTTGGCCAGCAGCATCGGGCTGGCCAGGCGCTCGCTGCGCCAGGGGCCGCGCACGTAGGAGTGCGCCTGGTGCCACCAGCCGACCGGTTCCAGGTGCTCGACGCTCATGACCTCGCCGAGCACGCCGCTGTCCACGGTCTGCTTCACCAGCGCGGTGTAGGGCGTGTAGCGCAGCACGTGGCAGACGGCGAGCAGCACGCCGGTCTCGCCGACGGCCGAGACGATCTCGCGGCACTCCTCCTCGGTCGGCGCCATGGGCTTCTCGACGAGCAGCGCGTAGCCCGCCCGCGCCAGGGCGATGGCGGGCTCGACGTGCAGGCGGTCCTGGGTGGCCAGGACGACGGCGTCGGCCACCTGCTCGCGCAGCAGGTCGCGCCAGTCGCCGAACTCGCGCACGCCGGGGCCGGCCAGCCTGGTCCGGCGGGCGGGGTCGGGGTCGGCCACGGCGACCAGCTCCGCGCGATCGGGGTGCGCGGCGATCCAGGAGGCGTAGGTCTGCCCCCGGTTGCCCGCTCCCGCGACCGCCAGCGTTATTTTTCGCACCTAAATCACCAGATTTCCTGATGTGAGGACCTTCGGGCCGTCGGCCGGCAGCTCCCTGGCGACGCCCTCCTCGACGTTGCCCGTGTGCTGGACCACCTCGAACGCCTTGATCGACAGACGGCCACCGCCGAACTGGCAGCCGGTCGCCATGTAGCGGTTCCGGCCGGCGTCGAGCTGGACGTGGGCTCCGGCGTTCTGGCTGCGCACCCCGGCCAGCTGCCAGGAGACGAGCCCGGCGGCCTCCACCCGCGACAGCCCGGCCTCGGCCAGCTCGGTGCCGCCGTCGAGGCGGATGCGCTGGTCGGCCTTGCCGGCGGCGGCCAGGCCCACGTTCTTCACCGTGCAGCCGGTCAGCGACACGGAACCGGCCAGCACCAGCGGGGCCGCGCCCTCGGCGCCGTTCAGCGTCGAGCCGGACAGGCGCAGGTCGGCGCCGTTGAAGGCGTTGCCGTTCAGGCCGTGGAACGTGGTGCGGCTGACGTGCAGCGGCGCGGTCACGTTCGCCTGGACGATCTCGCTCTTGGCCGGGACGGTGAAGACGCAGCCCTCGATCAGGTTGGGCCGCCGCGACAGCTTCGACTGCTGGGAGACGATCAGCGTGTGGCTGGCCGAGCAGCCGCGCATCTGCACGCCGTCGGCGTTGACCCAGATCATGCCCGAGCCCTCCAGCGACGGCTTGCCGATGACCTGGAGGTCCTCCAGCGTCAGGTCGGTGACCTTCACCCGGGCCACGAACCACGAGCAGACGTGCTTGCGCACCGTGATGCGCTTGGCCGCCGAGCCCCAGGCCGCGCCGGAGTTGGCGAAGGTCATCAGGCCGGAGTTGCCGGTGTAGGTCAGGTCGTGCTCGTACTGGCCGTGGGTGACGAACGGGCCCTGGTCGTCGCCGTCGCCGTGGCAGTTCTCCACGTAGCAGTAGGCGCTGGCGGTGAAGTCGTTCAGGTGCCGGGCGTTGGCCGTGTGGCAGTCGCGGACGTGGCCGTACAGGCAGTAGATCTGCTGGGTCAGGTAGCCCGCCCCACCCCAGGTCACGCTGGCGGGGTTCTTCAGCGTGCAGCGCTCGGTGCGGAAGTGGGTGGCCCAGCGCCGCATGATCAGCGGCCAGAACGTGCCCGTGCCGTGGACGCCCTCGACGTCGCAGTGGACGGCGTACTCGTAGGCCAGCGGGTGCGAGCCGGTGTACTGGTCGCCGTCCGCGACGCCCTCGAAGCGCAGGTTGCGCACGTGCACGCGCTCGACCGGCTCGACCAGGGTCCAGGTGATCGTGCGGCCGGCGGCCAGCTCCCAGCCGTTCTTGTAGTTGACCCGGATGTGCGTGCCGTCGACGATCTGGGTGACCTCGACCAGCTTCTGCAGCTCGCGCTCCCAGCGGCCGGACAGCGCGTTGACCTCGGCGCTCCACCACTGCCCGACCTTGAAGGCGGCGGAGTCGGCCACCTCGAAGACGTCCGACAGGTCGGGCACCGGGGCGCTCAGCTTGTGGCTGACCGTGGTGTTGGTGACCTTGCCGCGGAAGAACATCACCGCCGCGAACGGGTCGTCCTGGCCCGCCTTCTCGATGCCGACGGTGCGCATCGTGTGGCCGCCGAAGTCGAGCACCAGGCCGGAGCGCTGGAACTTGTGACGCTTGACGAAGTTGAGGTCGCTGTGGGCCTCGATCCTGGAGACGGCGGGGTCGTTGACCATGGCCTCCAGCGCGGCGTCGGCGGGGGTCCTGTCGTCGAAGACGCCGAAGGCGCGGAAGTCGAGGCAGCCGTCGTGCAGCTGGATCCAGCGGCCCTGGGGCGCGGAGCCGAGCACGGTGCCGCCGTTGGCGGGCGTGGTGGCGGCGGCGTCCCAGCGGACGAGCTTGCCGCCGCCGTCGCCCGGCTTGAGATAGCCCGCGACCTGCGCCAGCGTGCCGTCCGCCAGTTTGGCGGCCTCGAAGGCGAGCAGCTCGGCCACGGTGGCGACCGCGTGCACCTCGTCCTTGGGCTTCTTGTCCGGCTCGGCGAGCGCGGGCCTGGCCATCAGGACGGTGCCGACAGCCGCTAAACCGGTGACGCGCAGGATGTCACGACGTTCCATGGGGTGGTTCCTTACAGTGCGAGGGTGTCGGCGATGAGGACGCGGGGGCCGGCGGGCGGGAAGGCGCGCTCGACGCCCTCCTCGGTGCAGCCGGTGTGCACCAGGACGGTGGCGGCGGTCAGGTCGAGGCGGCCGCCGGTGAACCGGGAGCCGGTGGCGCGCCAGCGGTTGTCACCGGTGGTCGGCTCGACGCGGGTGCCGGTGGCCGTGCAGGCGGCCAGTTCCCAGGTCAGGACGCCCGGACCGGCGGCCCGGCCGAGCGTGGCGTTCTCCAGCGTGACGCCCTCCAGGCGCAGCCGCTGGTCGCGGACGGCGCTCAGCTCGACGCGCACGCCGTCGAGCCGGCCGCCGCTGATCACGACGTCGGCCGAGCCCACCGAGACCGTGCCCGATCCGCTCAGGACGCAGCCGGTGAAGCGTAGCGGGCCGGAGCCGCGCAGGGTGGCGCCGTCGAGACCGGTGACGGCGCACTCCTTGAAGTGCAGCGCGTTGCTCACCGGCGTCTGCACCAGCACCTGGTCCTTCGGCAGGTCGAAGGAGCAGCCCTCGATGACGTTGGGCCGGCCGGAGCGGTTGGACCGCTGGCCGATCGCGACGGTTTTGGCCGAGCAGCCGCGCATGTGCAGGCCGTCGGCGTTCACCTGGAGCGTTCCCGCCGGGTCGAACGTCGAGCGCGGGATCACCCGGACGTCCTCCAGCGTCAGGTCGGTGATCTTGGTTCCGGCGACGAACCACGAGCACAGGTGCTTGCGCACGGTGATGCGCTTGGCGCTGGTGCCCCAGAGGGCGCCGCTGTTGGCGATGTCCATCAGGCCGGAGTTGCCGGTGAAGACCAGGTCATGCTCGTACTGGCCGTGGGTGGTGAAGGGGTTGCCGCCCTCGTCGTCGCCGTCGCCGTGGCAGTTCTCGACCGTGCAGTAGGCGCTGGCGGTGAAGTCGTTGAGATGGCGGACGTTGGAGGTGGTGCAGTCGGCGACGTGGCCGTACAGGCAGTAGATCTGCTGGGTCAGGTAGCCGGCTCCGCCGTACATGACGGTCGGGGGGTTCTTCAGGCTGCAGCGCTCGGTGCGGAAGTGGGTGCACCAGCGTCGCATGATCACCGGCCAGAAGCTGCCGGTGGCGTGCACGTCCTCGACGTCGCAGTGGACGGCGTACTCGTAGGCGACCGGGTGCGAGCCGGTGTACTCGTCGCCGCCCGGGGCCGCCTCGAAGCGCAGGTCGCGCACGTGCACGCGCTCGACCGGGTTGATCAGCGTCCAGGTCAGCGTGCGGCCGGCGGCCAGCTCCCAGCCGTTCTTGTAGTTGACCCGGACGTGCCGGCCGTCGACGATCTGGGTGATCTGGACCAGGCGCTGGAGCTCGCGCTCGTACGTGCCGGCCAGGGCGTTGACCTCCACGGCCCACCACTGGCCGACCCGGAACTGCCGGGAGTCGACCTCGAAGACGTCGGCCAGGTCGGGGAGCGTGGCCGTGAGCGTGCCGGTGACCGTCGTCCCGGTCCGCTCGCCCTGGAAGAACAGGACCGCGCCGAAGGGGTTGTCGTGGGAGTTCTTCTCGATGCCGGCAGTGGTCATGGTGTGGCCGCCGAAGTCGAGCACCAGGCCGGAGCGCCGGAAGGTGTGGCGCCTGACGAAGTTGAGATCGGTGCGGGCCTCGATCCTGGAGACGGCCGGGTCGTTGACCATGGCCTCCAATGCGTCGTCGGCGGGGGTCCTGTCGTCGAGGACGCCGAAGGCGCGGAAGTCGAGGCAGCCGTCGTGCAGCTGGATCCAGCGGCCCTGGGGCGCGGAGCCGAGCACGGTGCCGCCGTTGGCGGGGGTGGTGGCGGCGGCGTCCCAGCGGACGAGCTTGCCGCCGCCGTCACCGGCGCGGTGGTAGCCCGCGACACGCAGCAGCGTGCCGTCGGCGAGTCGGGAGGCGTCGAGCGCGAGCAGGCGCGCGACGTCGGCTACATGGTTCATGGGGGGAGGCCTTCGGGGAACGGGGTGATGGGAAGGCCGGGCGACGTGCGAAGGCGGGCAGGCGGCGGTGCTGCGGCCCAGACGTCCGGCGCCGGGGGCCGCGGCGCTCGGAGTCGGATCTTCGCCCGAAACGATTGGCGAGGACGCTAGACAGTGGGAACGGATCTGTCAAGCCGTCACGGGGCATGCCCGAGATGCTGGGAGATCATCGCCGCCGTCTCTCTCACCTCCCGGCCGAGCTCCTGGTAGCGCCAGGCGGGCAGGTCGCGCTTGAGCGAGGTGATGCTGATCGCGCCGACGCAGGCGCCGGTGTGGTCGCGCAGCGCGCTGCCGATGCAGAAGATGCCGTCGGCGTCCTCCTCGTCGTCGACCGCGTAGCCGAGCTCCCTGACCGTCTTCAGGTGGGCCAGCAGCACCGGCAGCTCGGTGATCGTGTTGCCGGTGCGGCGCGGCAGGCCGACGTGGCCGACGACCCTGGCGACCTCCTCGTCGCCCATCTCGGCCAGCAGCGCCTTGCCCAGCCCGGTGCAGTGGGGCAGCTCCCTGGTGCCCATCCGCAGGTCGACCTGGATGCGCTCGCCGTTGCTCACCTGGTCGACGACGACCGCCTGGCCGGCCTCGGGCACCGCGAGCCTGGAGTTCATGCCGGTGCGTTCGGTGAGCGCGACCAGCGCGGGGCGGGCCACGTCGCGCAGCGAGAGCTGCTCCTGGGCCCTGGCGCCCAGCCTGGACAGGGCCATGCCCAGCCGGTAGCGGCGGTTCATGCCCTCGCCGTCGTCGGCGACCAGGCTGTAGCCGCGCAGCGTGTAGAGGGTGGCGAAGGCGGCGCTCTTGCTCAGCCCGCAGGCCGCGGCGACCTCGGTCACGCTCATGCCGCCACCCGGCCCCACGCGGGACAGGACCTCCAGCACCTCGGCGGCGCGGGCGACGCTGCGGACCCAATATCGCGATTCCTCAGCAGCAGTGTTCGTCACAGCCGAACAGCTTAGCGGAATTCATCGTTGACCCCCACCCATTCTCGTGTTTCAATCTCCCTCACCTGTTCGGTATTGCCAAACACTGTTCGGAATTTGTGGCGGACGATCAGCGCTTCCCAGGCCGGGCCGGGCCGGGAGGCGCGTCGGAGGAGAGAGATTTGAAGCACCTAGCCGAGCGCGCACGCCAGGTCATCCCGGGCGGCGTGAACAGCGGGCAGCGCAGCATCCCCGGGCTCACCGACCTGGTGATCACCCATGCCGCCGGCGCCCGCTTCCGCGACTCGCAAGGACGGGAGTTCGTCGACTACCACGCGGCCTTCGGCCCGCCGCTGCTCGGCCACAACGACCCCGACGTCGCCGCGGCCGTCGCCGAGGCCGGCCGTACGGTGGACCTGTGCGGCGTGGGCGTCACCGCCGGCGAGGTGGAGCTCGCCGAGACGCTCGCAGAGCTCGTGCCGAGCGTGGAGAAGGTGCTCCTGACCAGCACCGGCAGCGAGGCCACCTTCCACGCCCTGCGCGTGGCCAGGGCCGCGACCGGCCGCCGGCTCGTGGTGAAGTTCCAGGGTTGCTACCACGGCTGGCACGACGCGGTCAGCCTCAACGTGATCTCCACGCCGGAGAAGGTCGGCAGCCACGACCCCATCTCGACCGGCATCCTGCCCGAGGTGCTGCAGGCCACGCTGATCCTGCCGTTCAACGACCCCGAGGCGGTACGCCGGGCGTTCGCCGAGCACGGCGACGACATCGCCGCCGTCATCCTGGAGCCGGTGCCGCACAACGTCGGCTGCCTGCTGCCCGAGCAGGAGTTCCTCCAGACGCTGCGCGCCGAGTGCACCAGGGCGGGCAGCGTGCTGATCTTCGACGAGGTCATCACCGGCTTCCGTCACCACCTGGGCGGCTGGCAGGCGATCTGCGGGATCACCCCCGACCTGACCACCATGGGCAAGGCGATCGCGAACGGCTACCCGGTGGGCGCGCTCGGAGGCCGCGCCGATCTCATGGAGCTGTTCAGCTCGCGGCCCGGCGGCCCGGCCTTCTTCGCCGGCACCTACAACGGCCACCCCGCCGTCGTGGCGGCCGCCCTGGCCACGCTGCGCAAGCTGCGCGAGGAGCCGGTGCACGAGCACGTCTTCCGCCTCGGCGAGCGGATCAGGACCGGGCTGGCCGAGGTGTTCGCCTCGCTGGACATCCCGGCGCTGGTCAGCGGGTACGGCTCGGTCTTCGTCGGATATTTCATGACCGGACCCGCCCGCAGCTACGACGACCTGCTGCGCAATGATGCCAACATGTTCATCGGGTACCGCCGCCGGCTGCTGGAGCACGGCGTCTTCGAGCTGCCGCTGAACCTCAAGCGCAGCCACGTCTCCTACGCCCACACCGACGCCGACGCCGACCACCTGCTGGAGGCGGCCGCCATCGCGGCCCGGCACGCCCGCGGCGACGTGCTCGACCTGACCGACGCCAGCACCATGGGCGGTGCCGATGCTCACCGTTGACACCAGCCGCCCGGCCGGGCCCGCCGGCCGGATCAGCCGCGTCGAGACCCTCTCGCTGGGCACCGCCTGGCGCGACTTCTCCTACGTGCGCATCCACACCGACGAAGGGCTGAGCGGCATCGGCGAGATCACCCACCCCTACCGGGGCCGGGAGACCTGCTCGCTGACCGAGGCCATGGCGCAGCGCCACCTGATCGGCGCCGATCCCTTCGACGTCGAGGAGATCTGGCTGCGGATGTACCAGGGCGACTTCCTGCGCGGCGGCGACGTCGGCGGCATCGTCGTCTCCGGCGTCGACCAGGCGCTCTACGACATCATGGGCAAGGCGCTGGGCGTGCCCGCCTACCGGCTGACCGGCGGCGCCTGCCGCGACCGGGTGCGGGTCTACGCCAACGGCTGGTACACCGGCGAGCGCGATCCGCAGGTGTTCGCGGCCAAGGCCAAGGAAGTCGCCGCCCGCGGCTACACCGGGCTGAAGTTCGACCCGTTCGGCGCAGGGCTGGGCGAGTTGTCCCGGGCCGAGCTGCGGCTCTCGGTGGACATCGTCGCGGCGGTCCGCGAGGCCGTGCCCGACCTCGACCTGTTCGTCGAGGGGCACGCCCGGTTCGCGATGCCGACCGCCGTCCGGCTCGTGCGCGAGCTGGAGCCGTTCGACCTCGGCTGGTTCGAGGAGCCGCTGCCGTGGACGCACATCGAGCGCTACGCCGAGCTGCGCGCCCGCGCCGCCATGCCCATCTCCGGCGGCGAGCACTTCCACAACCGCTACGAGTACGCCCGGCTGTTCGCCACCGGCGCGGTCGACATCATCCAGCCCGACCTGTCGATGGCCGGCGGGTTCACCGAGATCAGGAAGCTGGCCGCGCAGGCCGACGTGCACGCCATGCTCGTCGCCCCGCACAACTCCAACTCCCCGCTGTGCACCACGGCCTCCGTGCACGCCGTGCTCGGCATGCCGAACCTGCTCGTCCTGGAGACGTTCGACGGCATGCTGGAGCCGTACGTCTTCGACGCGCTGAAGGGCGTCCTGCCCGTGGTCGACGGCCACGTCGGCCTGCCGGAGCGGCCCGGCCTCGGCGTCGAGCTGGCCGACGAGGTCTTCGCCGAGCACCCGCCGTCCCACCGGTTCTGGAACATGTTCAAGGAGGGCTGGGAGAAGCGTGATCGTTGACGTCCACTCCCATCTGTTCAGCTGCCCGGACGACGTCGGCGACCCGTTCGCGGCCGAGTCCGCCCGCGCGCACGGCGGTCACGTCGACCTGACCGTGCGCTGGGCGGACTACGCCGCCACCTCGCCGGCCGGCACCCGTACCGTCGTGGTGGGCGGCAAGGCCAGGCGGTCGGGCCTGTGGGTGGACGACGCCGCCGTGGCCGCCTACGCCGCCGAGCACCCCGACCGGCTCATCGGCTACCTGTCGCTCGACCCCACCCAGCCCGGCTGGCGCGACGAGCTGGAACACGGCCACCGCGACCTGGGGCTGCGCGGCATCAAGCTCATGCCGATGTACGCCGGTTTCGACCCGGCCGCACCCGAGCTGGACGACCTGTACGCCTACGCCGCCCGCCACGGCCTGCCGCTGCTCGTGCACACCGGGACCACGTTCGTCTCGGCCGCGCCCCTGCGCTACGCGCTGCCGGTGCACCTGGACGAGGTCGCCATCAGGCATCCGGAGCTGCGCATGGTCCTGGCCCACCTCGGCCACCCGTACGAGGGCGAGTGCATCGCGGTGATCCGCAAGCACCGCCACGTCTACGCCGACGTCTCCGCCCTGCACTACCGCCCCTTCCAGCTCTGGCACAGCCTGCGCCTGGCCCAGGACTACGGGGTGTGGGGCAAGCTGCTGTTCGGCAGCGACTACCCCTTCACCACGGTGGACGCCTCGGTGGAGGGGCTGCGGGCGGTCGGCGCCGTCCCCGGCATCCCCGGTCTGCCGCCTCTCGACCGGGAGGAGATCGAGAAGCTGATCCACCGCCCGTCGCTCGACCTGCTGGGGCTGTCATGACCGAACTGGCCGTGGTCACCGGGGCCGCCAGGGGCCTCGGCCAGGCCATCGCCGCGCGCCTGACGGCCGACGGCTACCGGGTGATCACCGTCGACCGGCCGGGCGCGGGCTGCGCCTACGGCTTCGACCTGGCCGACACCGAGGGCCTGGCCGGGCTGGCCGACGCGGTCCGCCGCGACCACGGGCCGATCCACGTGTTGGTCAACAACGCCGGGGTGGCCCGGCTCGAACACTTCAACGAGATCACCGTGGCCGGCTGGCAGGCCGTCATGCGGGTCAACTGCGACGCGCCGTTCTTCCTGGCGCAGCGGGTGGCCGAGCACATGATCGCGGACGGCGTGCGGGGGCGGATCGTCAACGTCTCCTCCAAGAACGGCCTCATGGCCGAGGCCGGGCTGGCCCACTACAACGCCTCCAAGGGCGCCCTGGAGCTGATCACCCGCTCGCTCGCCGCCGAGCTGGGCGCCCATGGCATCACCGTCAACGCCGTGGCGCCCGGCATGATCGCCACCCCGATCGACGGCGACTTCCCCTTCGACCGCGCGGCCTTCGAGGCGGCGTGGGAGGAGCGCATCCCGTTGCGCGGCGGGTACGGCAGGCCGGACGACGTGGCCGGCGCGGTGGCGTACCTGGCCTCGGAGTCGGCCCGCTACGTCACCGGCTCCACCCTGGTCGTGGACGGCGGCGTGCTGGCCGACCAGATGCCGAGGACGCGGTTCATGACGCCGTACCGGAACTCGTTGCGGCCCGGTTCCTGACCTGCGGCGTCGCCGGGCTTGGAGCAGGGGCTCGGGTCAGCCGCCGTCCAGCGGGTTGGCGGCGATCCGCCCGGCGACGTCGTTCCGGACCGACGCGGCGGCGGCGCTGTCCGGCTTGCGCCTGGCCTGGTCCTCGAAGCAGGCCAGGAACTCGGCGCCGAAGCCCAGCCTGGGGTAGCGGGCGAGCAGCTCCGCCCTGGCGTCCGGCGCGAACTCCTCGGGCCGCCGCCCGACCACGTCCCAGCTCGTGGCGACCTGCAGCAGGTGGGACTCGGGGTCGTCGGCGGCGGACACGTCGGCGCGCATGTGCAGCCTGATGATCTCCGCGGCCCGCTCGGCCCGCTCCGCCGGCCAGCCGGCCGCCGCGCCGAACACCCAGGCGAGCTGCCCGCCCGCCTCCTCGAACGGCAGCCGGTGGCTGTCGAAGGGCTCGGTCAGCCCCATGTCGTGCAGCAGCGCCGAGACGTAGTAGAGCTCGTCGTCGAAGGCGATGCCGTGGGCCGCGCCGTACATCGCCCCCCACAGGTAGGCGCGCACGCAGTGGTTGAGCAGCGCGGGCGAGCAGTAGCGGCCGGCCACCGACAGCGCCGCGGCGGCGGCGGGAGTCTCCGGGAACATGCCCTCAGCCTTTCATCCGGCCGCCGGAGCTCGTCGCGGGGGCCGCCACTTGCCTTCTGGATACCATAGGGGGGTATAGTGTGCTCAACGGCAACGAGCCGAGGGAGGGCTGACATGGCTGGACACGGCAGTAACAAGCAGGACCAAGGGATGCGGTTGCGCCGCATCGAGGGGCAGGTCCGCGGCCTGCAGCGCATGGTCGAGGACGACAAGTACTGCATCGACATCCTGACCCAGGTGTCGGCCGCCACCAGCGCCCTGAAGTCGTTCTCCCTGTCGTTGCTGGAGGACCACCTGGCCCACTGCGTCGCCGAGGCCACCGCGAAGGGCGGCCCGGAGGCCGAGGCCAAGGTCAAGGAAGCCTCCGACGCCATCGCCAGACTTGTTCGTTCCTGACCGGATTGAAGGAGAGACCGATATGAGCACCACCACCTACACCGTCCAGGGCATGACCTGCGGCCACTGCGTCAGTTCGGTCAAGGAAGAGGTCGGCGAGGTCGCCGGGGTGACCGGAGTCGAGGTCGATCTGGCCTCCGGCCTGCTGACCGTCGAGAGTGACAGCCCGATCGACGCGGCGAAGATCGTCGCCGCCGTCGAGGAGGCCGGGTACGAAGTGGCGAACCAGTCGTGAACACCGCAGCCAAGCTCGGCTCCTACGCCCTGGGGCTGGCCGTCGTCTTCGGCGGCGCCCTGGGCGCCGGCAAGGCCGTCGGCCCGGTCGGGGCCGTTCCCGCCGCCGACCACAGCGCCATGACGGCCACCCCGGAGACCGCGCAGAGCGCGGGCCACAACCAGCACACAGCCCAGCAGACGACGACGAAGAAGAACGAT
This sequence comes from Nonomuraea sp. NPDC049624, assembly GCF_040675255.1. Classification (NCBI taxonomy): domain Bacteria; kingdom Bacillati; phylum Actinomycetota; class Actinomycetes; order Streptosporangiales; family Streptosporangiaceae; genus Nonomuraea; species Nonomuraea sp. NPDC049624. Next base: position 83,122 of record NZ_JBFAOR010000010.1, read on the forward strand.
ACCCCCGGGGGGCTCCAAGTGTCCGAGAACGGTTACACCCTCAACCCGCTCACCACGTCGCTCAAGCCAGGCGAGCCCGCCGACTTCCGCTTCTCCGTGACCGGCCCCGACGGCCGCCCGGTCACCGACTACCAGGTCCAGCACGACAAGAAGCTGCACTTCATCGTGGTCTCCCGCGACCTGGGCAGCTTCCAGCACGTGCATCCGGAGATGTCGGCCGACGGCATCTGGTCGGTCAAGGTCACCTTCCCCGAGGCGGGCGGCTACCGGGCCTTCGCCGACTTCGCGCCGACCGGCGGCCAGGCCCTGACGCTGGGCGCCGACCTGGCCGTGGCGGGCGACTACCAGCCCAGGCCGCTGCCGGAGACCGGCCGCAGCTCGAAGGTCGACGGCTACGAGGTCACCCTCGACGGCGACCTGACGCCGGGCCAGGCCAGCAAGCTCACCCTCAAGGTCAGCAAGGACGGCAAGCCGGTCATCGACCTGCAGCCCTACCTCGGCGCCTTCGGCCACCTCGTCGCCCTCCGCGCCCGCGACCTGGCCTACCTGCACGTTCACCCCGACGGCGAGCCGGGCGACGGCAAGACGCAGCCGGGGCCCGAGATCGTCTTCTACGCCGAGGTGCCGAGCGGCGGCGACTACCGCCTGTTCCTGGACTTCCAGCACGAGGGCGAGGTCCGTACCGCCGACTTCACGCTCGCGGCCGGGCCGCGGCCCGCCACCCCCGACGCGTCGGCGACCCCCGCCGGGCACGGCAACCACAGCCACTGAGAAAGCCACTGGGAAAGGGGAACGGTGATGACCTCTGTCACCGATGACCGGCAGAACGCGGTCGAACTCTCGATCGGCGGCATGACCTGCGCCTCGTGCGCCAACCGCATCGAGCGCAAGCTCAACAAGATGGACGGCGTGACCGCCACGGTCAACTACGCCACCGAGAAGGCGAAGGTCACCTTCCCCGAAGGCGTCGATCCGCAGCAGCTGATCGCCCAGGTGGAGGCGGCCGGCTACACCGCCGCGCTGCCCGCGCCGCCCCGCTCCGAGGGCGAGCCGGGCGAGCGGGAGCCGGAGGACGAGCTGCGGCCGCTGCGCAGCCGGTTGATCACTTCGGTGGTGCTGGCGGTGCCGGTGATCGCGATGGCGATGATCCCGCCGTTGCAGTTCACCAACTGGCAGTGGATGTCGCTGGTGCTCACCGCGCCGGTCGTCGTCTACGCCGGCTGGCCCTTCCACAAGGCCGCCTGGACGAACCTGCGCCACGGCGCCGCCACGATGGACACGCTGATCTCGGTCGGCACCATCGCCGCGCTCGGCTGGTCGTTGTGGGCGCTGTTCTTCGGCACGGCGGGCACCCCGGGCATGACCCACCCGTTCGCGTTCACGATCGAGCGCACCGACGGGTCGGGCAACATCTACCTGGAGGCCGCGGCGGGGGTGACCGCGTTCATCCTGGCCGGCCGCTACTTCGAGGCCCGCTCCAAGCGCCGGGCGGGCGCCGCCCTGCGCGCCCTGCTCGAACTGGGCGCCAAGGACGTCGCGGTGCTGCGCGACGGCGTCGAGACCCGCATCCCCAGCGACCGGCTGGCCGTGGGCGACCGGTTCGTCGTGCGGCCCGGCGAGAAGATCGCCACGGACGGCGTGATCGAGGAGGGCACCTCCGCGGTCGACGCCTCGATGCTGACCGGCGAGTCGGTGCCCGTCGAGGTGCGTCCGGGCGACGCCGTCACCGGCGCGACGGTGAACGCGGGCGGCCGGCTGGTGGTGCGGGCCACCCGGGTCGGCGCGGACACGCAGCTCGCCCAGATGGCCAAGCTGGTCGAGGACGCCCAGACGGGCAAGGCGCAGGTGCAGCGGCTGGCCGACCGCGTGTCGGGCATCTTCGTGCCTATCGTGATCGCGCTGGCCCTGGGCACGCTGGGTTTCTGGCTCGGCACCGGCGACGGCGTCGGCGCGGCGTTCACCGCCGCGGTGGCCGTGCTGATCATCGCCTGCCCGTGCGCGCTCGGCCTGGCCACCCCGACGGCGCTGCTGGTCGGCACCGGCAGGGGCGCGCAGCTCGGCATCCTGATCAAGGGCCCCGAAGTGCTGGAGTCCACCCGCCGCATCGACACGGTGGTGCTCGACAAGACGGGCACCGTCACCGAGGGCCGGATGACGCTCACCGGCGTGCACCTGGCCGAGGGCGAGGACGAGGCCGAGGTGCTGCGCCTGGCGGGCGCTCTGGAGCACGCCTCCGAGCACCCGATCGCGCAGGCCATCGCCAAGGGCGCCGCCGCCCGGGTCGGCGACCTGCCCACCCCCGAGGACTTCGCAAACGTCGAGGGCCTCGGCGTCCAGGGCGTCGTGGACGGGCACGCGGTCCTGGTCGGCCGGCCGAGGCTGCTGGAGGAGTGGTCCCAGCACCTGCCGTCCGACCTGGAACGCGCTCTGCACGCCGCCCAGGCGGGCGGCAGGACCGCCGTGGCGGTCGGCTGGGACGGCAAGGCCCGCGCGGTGCTGGTGGTCGCCGACGTGATCAAGCCCACCAGCAAGGAGGCCATCCAGCAGCTCAGGGCGCTCGGTCTCACCCCGGTCCTGCTGACCGGCGACAACGAGGCCGTGGCCAGGACGGTGGCCGCCGAGGTCGGCATCGACGAGGTGATCGCCGAGGTGCTGCCCGCCGACAAGGTCGACGTCGTCAAGGAGCTCCAGGGCGAGGGCAAGGTCGTGGCCATGGTCGGCGACGGCGTCAACGACGCGGCCGCGCTCGCCCAGGCCGACCTGGGCCTGGCCATGGGCACCGGCACGGACGCCGCCATCGAGGCGTCCGACCTGACCCTCGTCCGCGGTGACCTGAGGGTGGCGGCCGACGCGATCAGGCTCTCCCGCCGGACGCTCGGCACGATCAAGGGCAACCTGTTCTGGGCCTTCGCCTACAACGTGGCCGCCCTGCCGCTGGCCGCGCTCGGCCTGCTCAACCCGATGATCGCGGGGGCCGCGATGGCCTTCTCCAGCGTGTTCGTGGTCAGCAACAGCCTGCGGCTGCGCCGCTTCAAGTGAACGACGGCCTCCAGTGAAGAGGGCTCTGGGCGCGACGCCCGGAGCCCCTTTCGCGTCCCCGGCCCGTGCACAGCCGTCGCCGGTCAGGGGCGGACGGCGCCGAGCAGCCGGGTGCGCCAGTAGTCGTCGAGGTCGACCACCTTGACGACGTCGCCGGTCTGGGGCGCGTGGACCATCTTCCCGTTGCCGGCGTACATGCCCATGTGGCCGAGTCCCTTGCTGAAGAGCAGGTCGCCGGGCTGCAACGCGTCGAGCGAGACGCGTCTGCTCGCGCCCCAGGCCCATTGCGTCCAGGTGGTGCGGGGCAGCTCGACGCCCGCGGTGCGCCAGGCGGCCTGGGTGAGGCCGGAGCAGTCGTAGGAGTTCGGGCCCTCGGCGCCGTACTGGTAGGGCTTGCCGACCTGGGCGAAGGCGAACTGCAACGCCTGGCGGGCGTTTCCCGAGGCCGAGCCGGTGTACCTGATGCCGGCGCTGTTGGGATCGCCCGCGCGGAAGGCGCCCAGCCTGCGCAGGAGCTTCGTCTGCGCCTTGACCAGCGTGTCGACCTTCGCCTTCTCCGCCCGCACCTTGTCGCGCGCCGCGTCGGCCTCGGCCAGGACGGCCCGGGCCTCGTCGCGCCGGGCGCGCAGGTCCTTGGTCGTCGCCTGGAACGCCGCCAGTTTCGCCGCCCTGGCCCGGGAGATCTGCTCCAGGGCGGCCATGCCGCTCAGCACCTCGTCGGGGGTGCCGTCGGCGACGAAGCGGCCCCAGGTCGTGAGCGGGCCCGACTGGTAGTCGCTGACCACCGCCGAGACGAGGTCTTTGCGTAACCCGTCCGCCTGGGCGTTCTTGCGCGCGACCTCGGCGTTGAGCGCGTCGTACTTCTGCTTGGCCTTCTTGTGCGCCTCGGTCGCCTGGTTGTACTGCTCGACCACCTCGTCGGCCCGCTCGTTCAGCTTCACCAGCCTGGCCCTGGCCTTGGCGGGCGACGGATCGGCCGAGGCGACGCCTGGGATGGAGACCGCCGCGACCGCCGCAAGTGTCACGGCCACTGCCGCTCGCCCCAGCCTCGTCGCCACGACCACTACGATGCCTCCTCGTACGCCTCCACGCCTGAGCCGGAATAGTACCGAAATACGCCCTGCTTGTTGGCATTTCGCCGGTACTATCCCGCGTAACAGGCCGTCGTTCCGGCTCGTGTGGGGATACGCACGCCACGTCCGGCGCGTTCACCGGAACGCCGAAACGCCCGGCTCCGATAGGAGCCGGGCGTTTCCCGACGACCTCAGCGGGCCGCGCGGTGCTCGGCGGCGCGACGGGCGTCGGCCAGCGGCTTGGACGGGACGATCAGCGTGGGACGCGCGGTGGCGTGCATGACGTGGGTGGACGTGCTGCCCGACAGCAGCGCCCGCAACCCCTGCCGCCCGCGCGAGCCCAGGACGATCAGCGAGGCGTCGGCCTCCTCGGCGGCGTCGACGATGGCGGCGGCGACGACCTCCTCCGGGACCGAGGCGACCCGCGGCTCGGCCCGCAGCCCGAGCGAGCGGGCCAGGTCGGCGCCCTCGGCGGCCAGCCGTTCCGAGGCGTCCATGGTCCTGGCGTCGATGTCCCGCAGGGCCTCCAGGGCGGGATGCCCTTCGAGGTGGGCGGCCAGGCTCTCCAGGGGCTGACGGGCGTACAGCACCACCGCGGACGCGCCGGCGAACAGCCGGGCGGCCTCCTCGACGGCGTGGCGGGCGTCGGGTGAACCGTCGTAGGCGATGAGGATGGACATGGGGATCTCCTTCGGAGCTGTGAGCGTCGAGGTCAGCCGCGGGTGGCGGCGGTGGTCTCGGCGGTGTCGGCGGCTTCGGCGGGTGCGGCGCCCCGCGAGCGGAGCGTCAGCGCGGCGATCAGGGCGCCGGCGACCGCGATCCCGGCGGCTCCCACGAAGGCCGAGGAGAAGCCGTCGGTCAGCGCGGGCAGGTTCCCGAGCTGGGCGGCGCCGTTGGCGGCGGCGACGGCCGTCATGGCGGCCAGCCCGAGGGCCGAGCCGACCTGGTAGCTGGTGTTGACGATGCCGGAGGCCAGGCCGCCCTCCTCGGGACGGGCCGAGGAGATGGCGGTGCCGAGCGAGGGGATGAAGGCCAGCGACATGCCGAGCGCGGCCACCAGGCTGGCGGGCAGGACGTCGACCGCGAAGCTGCCCTCGGGGCTGATCAGCGACAGCCAGCCCATCCCGACGGCGAGCAGGACCAGGCCCGCCACCGTGACGGCCTTGGGGCCGAACCGGTTGATGGCGCGCGGCGCCAGGACGATCATGCCGAGCATGATGAGGACGGTCATCGGCACCAGGGCCGCGCCGCTGGGGAAGGCGCTGTAGCCGAGGACCTGCTGCAGGTACAGGTTCAGGAAGAACCACATCGGGATCCAGGCGCCGCCGAGCAGGAGCTGGGTCAGGTTGGCGGCGGCCAGGTTCGGCGTACGGAAGATCGACAGCCTCATCAGCGGCTCGCGGCGGCGGGCCTGGATCGCGAGGAAGGCGACGAGCAGCGCGATCGCGGCGGCCAGCACGCCCCAGGTCTGGGCGGAGCCCCAGCCGACCTCGGGCGCCCGGACGATGGCGTAGACGGCCGCGCCCAGCCCGGCGGTGACGGTCAGCGCGCCGAGGATGTCGATGGAGCCGCGCTGGGACTGACCGGCGGGCATCAGCGGACGGGTGGCGAAGAGCGCGACGAGCGCGATCGGGATGTTGATGTAGAAGACCCAGGGCCAGCTCAGGTACTCGGTGATGACGCCGCCGAGGAACACGCCCGCGGTGCCGCCCGCCGGGGCGGCCGCGCCGTACAGGGCGAGGGCCTTGGTGAGCTCCTTGGGGTCGTGGCCGAACAGCATCATCAGCAGGGTCAGCGCGGACGGAGCGATCAGGGCCGCGCCGACGCCCTGGACGGCACGTCCGGTGAGCTCGACCCACACCTCGGGGGCGATGCCGGCGACGAGCGAGCCGGCCAGCAGGATGAGCCAGCCGGCGCCGAACAGCTTGCGTGCGCCGAACAGGTCCGAGAGCCGGCCGCCGAGCAGCAGGAGCCCGCCGAAGGCGACGACGTAGGCGTTGAAGACCCACGACAGGTTCTCCTGCGAGAAGCCGAGGTCTTCCTGGATGCGGGGGAGGGCCACGCCGATGATCGACGTGTCCATGATGACGATGAACTGGGCCGTGGCGATCAGGGCCAGGGCGGTCCATCGCCGGGGGGATGGTACGGACATGAGCATTCTCCAGCACTACGCCGTACCCCGGTGGGGGATGCGGGCGGGTCTTTTGGGTTCCTCTGAAATACGGGTAGGGGGTATCTGGCGATGAACATACATACACCGGGGGGGTATCTGTCAAGTCCGCGCTCCGGAGATCACTCCGGCAGTGCACCGGGACGGCGGGCCCACGTACGTCGCCGAGGCGGCACGACGCCTGGCCGGCGGCAGCATTTCCGCAGCTCGAGCGGCCTCTGCCTCAAGGCGTCCGGGAGGCGTCACGGGGGCAAGGGCGCGCATTTGACGCGTGCACGGGGTTGCGATGTGCAGCACTTGTCCGGGTGGCGGGGTGTGCCGGAGCTGCGGGGGTGGAGGTGCGGGATAGGGCGTGGCATGGGGGGTGGGGTATCGCGCGAGGCTGTGCGGGGGAGGGGTATGCGGTGCGCGTCGGCGGCGCGGGGTGTGCGGGCCTTGCGGGCCGGGCCGCCGGAGGCACGGGCCGCACGTTGGGCGGCTCATGGTGGCGCCAGGACGTGCCTGCTCATGGCGGTGAGCCGTGGGCATGCCGGGGTGGACGTGCCCTCCTGGCTCGGGGGCGGGCCCGCGATGGCGTCAGGGTCATGCCGCTCGTGGAGGTGCGCCGGGTGTCGTGTCGGAGGCGTCGGGCGCTCCGGGGTCGGCGTCGGGAGCCGGGATGTGCGGTGGTCGGAGAGGCCCGCTCATGAGGGCGGGACGGGGGCTGCGAGCGGGCCCGCCTCGCGTCCGGGATTCGTGGGCGATCACGGAAGGCGGGCGGGTCGGCTCATGTCGTGCCTGGGGCGGCGTCCGGTCAGTGGCCGTGATGGCCGTGATGGCCCTCGTGGCCCTGGTGGTCGTCGCTGCCCTGGTGGCCGCCGTGGCCCTGGTGGTACTGGTGGATCACGGCGTGGCCCTTGCCGCGGGAGATGAGCCACTTGTTCACCGGCGTCGTCAGCAGGAACGCCACCAGCAGCGACCCGGCCAGCGCCACCCAGAACAGCCAGTTGCCCAGCCCGGCGTCCATGGCGCCCGGCACGGTCACCATCACGGTGTTGTCCAGCACCTCCATCACCGCGATCGAGATGGTGTCGGCGGCCAGCGCCACCTTCAGCGCCGCCTTGAAGTCCACCCCGGCGCGCAGGACGCCGCGCATGGTCAGCGCGTAGCCGAACACGAAGGCCAGCGCCACCGAGATGATCACGGTGGCGAGGTTGGACAGGCCGAGCGCGGTGCCGATCACCATGCCGAGCACTTCGCCGATCGCGCACCCGGTCAGGCAGTGCAGGGTCGCCTGCGCGGCCATGGCCCACGTGGCGGCGGGCGGAGCGGCGTGATGGGGTTCCGGCGAGGAGGAGGGAGGGTGATGTCCACTATGGTCCATGGTGATACTCCTTAGGAGGGGTGACCGATTTTAGGGGTATGGGGTATGCCGGTAAGAGGGAGGTGGGCCTCTTGTCGGCGGCACGTGGGCGAAGAGAGGGTCCGAGGACCGGCTTCCCGCGAGCGACCAGGCTACTACGACGTATAGTAGACAAAGGCGTGCCCCCATGCCGTCCGTCCACCTCGGGAACAGCCCGGCCGCCGCCCCGTCCGGGCGGGCATGAACAGGCGGGGACACGGCGAACTGGTCGCGGCGGCCGTGCGGCACTGGACGTGCTGGGGCGTCCCCTGAGGCCGTCCGGCCAGCTAGATACTAGCGACAGTAGTAGGTCAGAGCGACAGCAGCGAGTGGCAGTGGTGGGCCAGGAACGAGCCGACCCCCGGCGCCAGCGCCACCGCCGCGGGCCCGCCCAGCAGCGCGCTGACCGCCAGCAGCCCGGTCAGCCGTTCGCGGCGGCCGAGCGGCTGCTCGGGGCCGAGCAGCCGGCGTACGCGGCTGAGCGCCGTCTCCCCGCCCGCCCCGAGCGTGAACGCCGGCGCGCGCCCGGTGGCCAGGCTCACCAGCGCCGCGGCGATCTGGGCGCGCGGGTGACGGCGGGCCGCGACGTCGTCGGCGAGCAGCTCGACCAGCCGGGCGATCTCGGTCCTGGCCCGCTCGAACAGCGGCACCCCGGGAAACGCCCGCACCAGGGCCTCGGCCCCCGCCAGCACCAGATGATGACGGCCGCGCAGGTGCGCCCGCTCGTGCTCCAGCACGGCGGCGATCTGCTCCGGCGTCAGGGCCCGCAACGCGCTCGTGGTGATGACGGTCTGCGCCCGCCGGCCCGGCACGCAGTACGCCAGCCGTTCGTCGTAGTCGATCACCACCACGCCCAGCTCGGCGTCGCGCCGCCCGAGCAGCCGCAACATGGCGGCGTGCCGGCGACGCTCCACGGCGGCCCGCACCAGCACCGTCCCGCCGCACCAGAGCACCCTGGCGAGCACCGCGCCGGCCGCGAGCATGGCCGCGAACCCCACCCGCGACACGCTGGAGCCGTCGCCCAGCATGTCGGCGCACGCCTCGAACAACCCCGCCAGCCCGTGGCCCACGATCTCGGCCGGCACGGCGAAGGCCAGCGCGGCGAGCACCGCCGAGGCGACCACGGACGCCGCCCCCGCCTGCCACAGCGCGATCGCCAGCCGCGGCGCCCGGTCGGCCCACTTCGCGGCCCGCTGCCCCGGCACGGGCAGCCAGACGGCCGCCACCACGGTGTAACAGGCCAGCACGACGGCGGCGATCATGCGGGACGGCCCCGCTGCGGGTAGACCTGAAGGGCCGCCTCCAGCGCCGCGGCCTCCTCGGGGGTGAGCCGTTCCAGGAAATGCACGAGGGTGGCGGCCTGGTTGCCGCTGCCCGCGAGCGCGCGGCGCATCAGGTCGGCGGTGTAGGCCTCCTTGGAGGCGACCGGTTCGTAGACGTAGGCGCGGCCGACGGCCGCCCGCCGGAGCATGCCCTTGGTGTGCAGCTTGTCCATCACGGTCATCACCGTGGTGTAGGCGATGGTCCGCCGCTGCTTGAGGTCTTCGAAGACGTCGCGGACCGAGGCGGGACGCCGCCTGGCCCACATCCAATCCATGATCGTGGATTCGAGCTCGCCAAGGCCACGCATCATGCCGGTCATGCTACCCGCGGTCGTAGTCAGAGCGCCTCGCCCGCGGCGATGGACCGCTTGAGCCTGATCAGGTCCTTCGGCGCGTTGACGGCGACCGCGCCGACCAGCACGCCGTCGCGGGCGAAGGCCACGGCGAAGCGGTCCTCGTCCGGGTGGCCGGCGACGACGCGCGCCTCGTCGGCCAGGTGGGGCAGCCCGGCCGTCTGGATGCGGGCGCCGTGCACGTGGGTGGCGAAGTTGGGCACGTCCGCGAACGGCTGCGCCTCGTCGGGCCCGGCCAGCAGGTTGCGGGCGGCCACCGCGCCCTGCTCGTTGGCGTTGGACCAGTGCTCGACGCGGATCAGGGCGTCGCCGTACAGGCGGTGCGGCCAGCGGGCCACGTCGCCCGCCGCGACGACGTTCACCGAGCCGGTGGCGTACAGCGTCGGCTCGCACAGCACGCCGTCGTCCACGGCCAGGCCGCTGCCCGCCAGCCATTCGGTGTTGGGCGTCACGCCCATGCCGCCCACGACCAGGCCGGCGGACAGGACGCGGCCGTCGCCGAGCCGCACCTGCCCGCCGGTCACCTCGGTGACGCGGACACCGGTGACGAGTTCGACGCCGTTGCGCTCGTGGTGCCCGGCCAGCCAGCGCGCCGCCGCCGCGCCGAGGCCCGCGTGCATGGGGTGCGGGCCGGAGTCGACCAGGGTGACCTTGCGGCCGAGCTGCCTGGCCGTGGTCGCCACCTCGCCGCCGATGAACCCGCCGCCGATGACCAGCACGTGCTCGTGGCCGGAGTCCAGCTCGGCGCGCAGGGCCAGGGCGTCCTCAAGGGTGCGCAGGGTGTGCACGCCGTCGAGCCGCCTGGGACGGGCGCCGCTCGCGACGACCAGGCCGTCGTAGCCGAGCTCGGCGCCGTCGTCGAGGACGACCGTGCGGCTCCTGGCGTCCAGGCGTACCGCCTGCCTGCCGCGCAGCCAGTCGTCGCCGAGCTCCTCCGCGCCGGGGAGCGTGACGTCCTCGTCGCCGCGCAGGACGCTCTTGGACAGCGGCGGCCGGTTGTACGGCGCGTGCGCCTCGGCGCCGACCAGCGTGAGCTCGCCGTCGAAGCCCTCCCGGCGCAGGGTCTGGACGGCCCGCAGCCCCGCCAGCGAGGCGCCGATCACAACGATCTTGTCAAGAGTTCTCATGCAGGGCAACGATACCGGTAGGGGGTATAGCAGAGGCAATGTGACGCGCGTCTCACATACCCCTCCGCCGTATGGCTTGCCTTTCCCGAAGATCGGGCGTACGTTCTCCGACATACCCGGCCGGGGTATCACGAGAGGAGCGAGGCGATGAGCACGAAGACCTACACGGTGTCCGGAATGACCTGCGGCGGCTGCGCGGGCACCGTCAAGACCGAGATCGGCAAGGTCGCCGGGGTCTCCTCGGTCGACGTCGAGCTGGCCACGGGGCAGGTGACCGTCACCTCCACCGACGCCCTCGACGACGCGAAGATCAGGGACGTCGTCGAAGAGGCGGGCTACGAGCTGGTGGCCGGCTGAGCAGGCGGGACCACCGAAGCGGCGCCGGGCCGACCCCGGCGCCGCTTCGGCCTGTCCGGGGCTGATCCCGCCGCCGGTTCGGCTCGGGCGGCGGGACCGGCGCAGGGCCGGCTCAGGGCTCCCGGGTCAGCGCCTGGTGCAGGCCCCGGCAGGCCCGGGTGAGCGAGGTCGAGCCGCGTCTGTCCGCGTGGGCGGCCACCTCCGGGATCGCGCCGCGCGCGCCGGCCCACATGGCGACGTCCGTGGCCAGCACGACGGCGTCGGTGTGCGCACGCCGGGCACGCTCGCCCCCGCGCGGGAGGAAGACGGCCAGGAAGTGGCGCAGGATCGTCCACGCCTCGGCGTGCGCGCCCTGCCGGGCGGCCAGTTCCAGTGACGGCAGGGCGAGGTCGGCCCGCACGCCGCCGCGGCGGCTCAGCATGCCCAGCGCACGACCCGTCTCGGCGGCGGGCAGCGCGCCCTTGGCCGCCAGTTCGAGCAGCGGGGGCACCGCGTCGTCGCCCTCCGCGGTGAGCAGGAAGGCCAGGACCAGGGCCGTGGCCGGGCCGGACTCGCCTCCGGCCAGCGCCAGGCCGCGCAGGTCGTCGACGCCGGGCGGGACCGCGTAGTCGAGCAGACAGAGCGCCAGATGGGCCGCCGCGAGCTCCCGGTGGTGCGGCGTCATGCGCGGCCAGAAGTCACGTGAACCGCGCCGGAAGTGGCCCCTCCCGGAGGGCGCGGCCAGCAGGGCGTCGACGCGGGCGAGGCCGGTGGGCTGGGCAGGCGGCCAGCTCACGGCGGCGACCCCGCGCCGGTCGAGGACCTGCTCGTGGGACGCCGAGCCGAGCTCGGGGCTCCAGGTCACCTCGACCCGCGGGGGCGGCGGCGCGCCGCGCCCGAGCCGGCGGGCCACCGCGGCGGCGGCCTGCGAGCCGATGCCCTGCGCCCGTCCGGCCAGCTCGGGGGCAGGCTCGGGCGGCAGCCGCAGCAGGGCCTGGGCCAGGTCGAACGGCAGCGGTTCGCGACCGGAGCGCGCGCACCCGGCCAGGCGGGTGAGCAGCGCCTCGGGGTCGAGGTGGCCGTCGGCGCGGGTGGGCGTGGCCAGCAGGACCGGGGGCAGGGCTCCGGCCTTCGCGGCGCGCAGCAGCTCGTCGAGGCGGGACAGCAGGAAGGCGTGGGGGCCGGCGCATACCTCCGGGCGGGGGAGCCGGTCCCACTCGGCGGGCGCCGGCCGGGCGCCGGGGTCGTAGAGATCGGTCTCGACGTCGTCCGTCCGCAGCAGCTTCTCCTGCACGTCGTCGGGCAGATCGTGCAGCGGGAGCATCGTGCGCAGGCCGGGGAGCAGGCGGAAGGCCGTGGCCGCGAGGTTCACCATGCCGTCGTACAGGGCCTGCCCGACGTCGCCGGGCGTGCTCCGGTACGGCGTCCACTCCCGCGGCGGACGCGAGCCGGGCGGCCCCGGATCCTCGCCCGGGTTGACCAGCTCCCTGGCCAGCGCGGTGCACCAGTCGCGCGGCGACTCCCACACCGGCATGTCGTAGAGCACCGGCCGCAGCTCCTCGCCGAACCGCCGGGCCAGCGTCTCCCGCAGGGAACCGGGGTTCGCGTGGGCCTCCCGGACGACCGCCGCCAGCCACGCCTCGACGGCGACCCAGTCCACCTCCGCCGGCGGACCGGCCTCCGGGCCGCAGACCGGGAACGGGCCCAGCACGGTGGCCTCGGGCAGCAGGCCAGGGGTGAAGTCGCCGGTCCGGCCCGCGCCGAAGCGCTCGTGCAGCCGCCGGGCCGAGGCCGGGGGCAGCAGCTCGGCCCCCTCCAGGAGCGCTGCGGGGTCGGTGAGGTGACCGGCGTACTTGAGGGTGAGGGCGACCGCGCGGTCGCGCACCTCGTGGGAGGCGTGCCCGTACGCGTTGCTCAGCGCAGTGACGTGGTCGTTGACCCGTTCCGGGTGGGGGCCGAGGGCGCGGTCGAGCCAGGTCAGGCCCTTCACCGCGAGCCCGGCCTCCGGGCGGAAGGTCATCGACTCGACGGCCTCGGCGACGTCCGCTGGGTCGAGCCCGGCCCCGCGCACCTGCCGCCAGGCCAGCTCGGCCACCGGGCCCGGCGCGGTGGCCAGCAGCCGCAGGTAGTCGCGCAGCCGTCCGGCCGACTCCGCCGGCGTGGGCGCCACGAGCGTGTGCAGCCGGACGAAGAACCGCAGGTCACGCGTGTCGCCACCGAGCAGGAAACGGCGCACGCAGCCCGCGATGACCTGCTCGCGCGGCAGCGCGCGGCCGGCCAGGGCCAGCCAGTGGGACGGCTCGGGGGTGAGCTTCTCGTCGGCCAGCGCCCGGCCCGCGCCGGCCGCCTCGAAGATCCGCGGAAGCAGGTGGGGCGTCAGCGGGTCGTCGGCCACGACCGGCGCCGACAACCAGGCCGCCACCAGCGGCTCGTGGTCGGGCGGGGGGACCGAGCCGTCGCGCAGCAGCGCCAGGGCCAGCGGCACGGCCCGGTCGTCGGGACGGCGGACGCGGCGCGCGAGCCGGGCCGCCAGCTCGGCCCGCCAGGCCGCCGGCCGGCCGGAGACCGCTCTGACCAGCCGGTGCGGGCTCGGCACGCCGGACGTTCCCGGATCGAGGTCGCGCTTCATCAGCCAGGTGGCCGCGCCGGCCGGGCCGGGAACGGTCGCCGCGCCCACCATCATCAGCGCCTCGGCGGGACCGGTGAGCTGGTCGAAGGCGTCCCAGCGGGCGGCGAGCAGCCGCGGGCGCAGCTCGGCGAGCAGGCCCGGCAGCTCGGCGGCGACGGCGGCCCGCTCGGCGCCGGTGAGGTCCGGCAACCGCGCCGCCAGCCGATCGGCGTCACAGGCGAGCACGAGGCGCCTGATCTCGGCGCGGACGTCGTCGGCGGTCATGACGTGGCTCCGGTCAGCTGGGCGTGGAGGCGGCGGCAGGCGTGGGCGAAGCGAGTCGTCCGGCGGCTGCCCGCGAACTCGGCGACGACCGGGATCTCCCCGCGCGCGCCGGTCCAGAGCGCCACGTCGGTGGCGAAGGCGACGAGCCGGGTGTGGCTCACGGTGACCCGCCGCCCCTCGCCGGGCAACATCACGGGCAGCAGGGCCCGCATGACGCGCCACACCTCGTGGTGGCCGCCGGCCTCGGCCAGCCGGGTCAGGGCCGCGATGGCGGGGGTGGTCTCCTGCCAGGTGCGGCGCAGCACCAGCGCGAGCCGGCGGCCGATCTCCTCGGCGGGCAGCTCGCCCCTGGCGGCCAGGCGCAGGGCCAGCGGGATCATGCCGGGCACGCCGCCGGCCAGGAGGAAGGCGAGGATCAGCGCCGTGGACTCGCCCATCGGCCCCTGGGCGAGCTCCAGGCGGGTGATCTCGGCCGGAGCGGTCCAGGCGCCCCAGTGGTGGCCGTGCAGCAGGTAGGGCAGGAAGTTGACGGCCACCACCTCGCGGTGCGAGGGCAGGACGGCGGGCCACGCCCCCAGCGTGTGGCCGGACTCGCCGCCCGCCCGCTCGACCGGCTCGCGCAGCACCACCTCGTCGATCAGCCGAAGGCCGGTCGGGGCCGTCACCCGCAGCACGGGCCGCAGCCTGACCTCGGTGAAGTGCTCCGGCTCGCCGTCGCCGAACTCGACCATGGACGCGCCGACCATGTGCCGCCACACGTGGCCGCACTCGGGGTCGGCCATGCCGTCACCGGCGAGCCAGCGGGCGGCCGACCGCGCCGCCTCCGACTCGACCTTGGCGGCCCGCTCGGCCGCCGCCGGATGGCGGCCCCGCGGCAGCCGCAGCAGCGCCTGCGCCAGGTCGGCGGGGAGCGGCTCCACCCCGGCGGCGGCGCACGTCTCCAGCCGGCCGACCAGCACGTCGGGGTCGAGGTGGCCGCTCGTCCAGGTCGGGGTGGCCAGCAGCACCGGCGGGAGGGCGCCGGCGCGCAGGGCCGCGGCCAGCTCCGCGTAGCGGTGCAGCAGGAAGTCGTGGAGCGGGGCGACCCGGCCGAGGCGGGGCAGGCGGTTGCGCCGCCGCCACTCGTCCTGCTCGGACAGCGCCTGCGGCAGGTACGAACGCCGCCGCGGCGGCACGAACACGACGGTCACCTGCGCGAGCGGCTCGTCCGGGCCCGGCGGGGGCACCGGTTCCCCCAGCCGCATCGCCGCGATCCGGACGGGATCCACGCCGAGCGCGGCCATCTCGTCGTAGGCGCGGTCGAGGAGGTGGTACGGCATGACCTCCACGGAGTCGTCGTACCGGACGCCGGGCCTCTTCCGCACCGGACGCTCATCGGGTTCGTTCAGCCTGATCCGGCCTCCGGCAAAGGGGATCTCCCGGTCGCCCTCCCGGGCCACCGCCTTGGCGGGACCTTCGTCGCTGGTCCAGGTGATGGAGAAGACGCGCAGCGGGGCGTCGTCGTCGAGGAATCGGCCGGGCCGATGGGCGCCCAGTGTGATCCGCCTGGGCGACGGCTCCTGGTCGGGCTCCTGCCCGCGGGTGACGGCGCGCACCCGCACGGAGTGGGCGGCGCGGTCCCAGAACCTCTCCGGCTGGATCGGCGGGAGCTCCGGCACGCTGCCGGGGGTGACGAGCTCGGCGGCCAGCGCCGTCCGCCAGTCGCCGGGGTCGAGGCACACGTCCCTGAGCCGCCAGTGGCCGCCGGCCTGCGCGACGTGGGCCTGCTCGACGTGGGGCGCGAGCCTGCGGCGCAGCTCAGCCCGGTCGTCGGCGACGCCGGTGACGAAGGCCGCCAGCCAGCGCTCCTCGTCGATCCAGGGCTCGTGCCCGTCCGGGAAGATCGACGGCTCGGGGAAGGGCAGCGCCTGCGCGGGCTCGGGCAGCGGCGGGAACTCCTTGGGCTCCAGCAGTTCCTCGACCGGGGTCTGCCCGCCGAACCGCCCGGCCAGCTTCGCGCCCAGGTCGGCGGGGAGCTCGCGGACGGCGTCGAGGATCGCCTCGGCGTGCTCGGTGAGCAGGCCGGCGTGTTTGAGGGTCAGCTCGACCGCGCGGTTGCGCACGTCGAAGGACGTGTGCCCGTACGCCGTGGTCAGCGCGGTGACGAAGTCGGCGGCGGTCTCCGGCGTGGCCCGGATCGCCTGGTCGAGCCAGCGCAGCCCGGTGGCGGCGAGCTTGGCCTCGGCCCGGAAGGTGAGCGCGTCGACCGCCTCGACCAGGTCGGCGTGGTCGAGCGGCATCGCGGCGCGCACCCGCGCGGCGGCCGACTCGGCGACCGTGCCGGGCGCCGACGGCAACAACCGCAGGTAGTCGCGCAGACGGGCCGCCGACTCCGCGGGCGTGGGATCGAGCAGCGTGTGCAGCCGGACGAAGAACCGCAGGTCCTGCTGCTCGCCGCCACGCAGGAACCGGCTCACGCAACCGTCTAGGGCCTGCTCCCTGGGTGTCTTGCGGGCGACGGCGGCCAGCCAGCGGGAGGGCCGGGGCTGCAGCGACTCCTCCCGCAGGACGCGGCCGGCGCCGTCGGCGTCGAAGATCCGGGGCAGCAGCACGGGGGCCAGCGGGTCGTCGGGCACGGTCGGCAGGAACAGCCAGGCGGCCACCAGCGGGTCGTGGTCGGGCGGCACCGCGCCGGACCGGCGCAGCAGCTCCAGGGCCAGCGGCGCGATGCGGTCGGCGGGACGGCGCACCCGCCGGGCCAGCCGCACCGCGACGTCCCGGCGCCATTCCGGCGGACGGGCGGCCGCCACCCGGCACACCTGGTCGACCCTGATGGCCGGCCCCCAGCGGCGGTTGACGTCGCGGCCGGTCATCCACGTCACCGCGGCGGCCGGGCCGGTGATGAGCCCGACCCCGGCCACCAGCAGCGCCCTGGCGATGCCGGTGAACAGCTTCTCGACCTCCCAGGAGACCATCTCCCCGAAGTCGTCGGGGTGCTCGGCGCGCACCTGCTCGGTGCGGACCCGGCGCAGCTCCTTGACCAGGCCGGGCAGCTGCCCGGCCAGCTCGGCGCGCTCCCGCTCGGTGAGCGTGACCAGCCGGTCGGCCAGGCGGCCGGACTCGTTGCGGACGACGAGGTCGCGGATCTCCGTCCAGGTGGTCATCGGGAGACCTCCACGGCGGCTCGGGCGACGATCCGGGCGGCCAGCACGTGCTTGCACGGGCCGCGGGAGCCGCGGTGGTCCCACCACCACTCGCAGGTGCAGGAGCCGTCGGCCAGCGAGACCTGACGCGTGCCGCCCGAGGTGCGGACGGTGGCCGACTCGCCGTCGAGCCGCACGGCGCCCGCCTCGACGAGCCTGCGCGCCTTGGCCAGCCGCGGGTTGAGCACGGTCACGTTGTCCTTGTCGTAGGGCAGCTCGCGGTGGAAGTGGGCGGCCTCGGCCAGGTCGTAGCCGACCCGGCCGGCGACGCCGAGCTGCGTCAGCGCGGCCCGCACCCGGTCGGCGGGGATGCCGGCGCGGTCGGCCAGCAGGCCGATCTCGACCTCGGGCTCGAAGTTGAGCAGCATGCCGACCAGGTCGGCGTCGTTCTCGGCCGCGTCGGTGGCCAGGTCGTCGAGCACCGCGCCCTCGCCGGAGAAGCCGCGCCAGCGCTCGGGGGAGAGGGTGAGCGTGTAGCGCATGCCCGGCAGCTCCAGCTCCCAGGCGCTGGAGGCGGCGTCGGACGGGCCGTACACCCGCAGGGCCTTGGCGAAGCGGAGCAGCGGCAGCAGGGTGGCCAGCCGGTTGGGGCCGGCGAGCTGGACGGACCCGGGAGCCGGGCGGTCGGAGACCTTCAGGTCGCGCCCCGCCTGCGCCACCCACACCGTGCCCCTCCTGGGCAGCCCGCGCACGAAGCGCACCGCCGCCATGCCGGCCAGCTCGCCGCGCTGGTCCATGCCCGAGGCGATGACCTGCACCTCGGCGAAGCCGCGCAGCCAGCGCTCGGGCAGCGGCACCTTCTTCTCCACCACCGCGCCGTCCGTCGTGGTCACCACCAGCTCGTCGAGGCCCACTCCCAGGTGCAGCGCGTCGCGTGCGCCGATGCGCGCCAGCGCCTCCCGCAGCGGGGCGTTCACGTCGACGTTGGTGGTGCCCCGGTCGAAGACCTCGCCGTCGAGCGCGCCCTGCAGCAGGTCGAGCCGGGCGTACACGCCGCCGCAGGCCGAGAACGACTCGAAGCGCAGGCGGTCGCCGTTGCACGTCACCACCGGGTCGCGCACCCAGCCGGGCCGCTCCTGCGGCTGGTGGTAGCGGGCCAGCGCCACGTCGGCGACGCCGAGCAGGGCCGCCGCGGCGGGGGCGGCCTGGGTCACCACGCCGCTGAAGAAGCGGGGGGCCACGGCGGGGCCGGACAAGGCACGGCCGCCGGAGGTCGCGAGCCCGAGGCGACCGTCGATGAGGGAGGAGGGCGCGGCGTACGTGTACGCCTGCGTCGCTGAAGTCATGGCCGGGACGATAGATCGCGCCACCGACAAGATCGCCGCTACGCGTTCCGCCGGTTTTGAGGCCAGATCATGTTTGATTCCGGATGGTCTACTCATTTCGGACAAGCCGGTTTATGCTCTGGGCATCTCGAAGTGGATCACTCCCCAGGAGGCGCCCATGAAGAAGATGACCATCCGCCGCAAGAGCACGCAGCGCCTGATGTCCGGGGCCCGCCGGCTCTGGATCGAGTGGTGCTGGTAGGTGCCGAGACGGCGGGCGCTCTCGGGTGCCCGCCCCTGCGGTTCCCGGTGCGGCCGTGAACCGCTACGACTGCCATCGCGGCCACGGGCCCTACGCCGGGGTCGCCGGATTCCTCGCCACGATCGCCGCCGACCGTCCCCGCCTGGCCGCCCGCCATCGGGTCGAGCTGTACGCGATCGCCCCCTGGCTCGACCGCACGGCGCGGCCGGCCGTCGAGGAGGAGCCGATCAGGTTCCACCCCGCCCGCCGCACCGCCTGCCTGGCGTACGGCGCCGCCGAGTTCGCCGCCGCCTGGGCCGGCACCCTCCGCCGCCCGGTCACCGTCACCTTCGACCACGTCGCGAACGCCGACGAGACCACCGCCGAACTGCTGGACACCCTGGTCCCGCGGACCGCCGCCACCCCGCTTCACCTGGACCTGCGTGCCGACGGCCCAGCCGAGCCGCCGCCGCTCCCCACGGCCCCGGACGCCGTCCGCGCCGCACTCGGCGACGGGCTGGCCCGCGGCTTCTACCACCACGCGGCCCGCGTCGCCGCCCACGGACGCACCCTCGTCACCCCGGACGGCGACCTGCGGCAGTGGTGGGCCTGCACCACCGGCCTGGCCACCGCCCTGGCGGCGCTGGAGCGCGCCGAGGAGGCGCTCGCTCTCTACGACGAGGCCCGTGCCGCCACCGACGACCCGAAGATCAACATGTCCGCCGCGTACGCCACCGCCATGTTGTACGCCCGCCACCTCCCGGCCGTCCGCCAGGACCCCGCGCAGGCGCGGCACTGGCTGGAACAGGCGCTCGACCTGGCGCGGCGCGTGGACGACCCGCGCCACCAGGTGATCTCCACCGTCTTCTACGAGCAGGGCCTGGCGTTGCTGGACGCCAGGGCGGGCGCACCCGGCCAGGCGCTGCGGCTGGTCGACGACGGCCTGGCCAGGCTGACCGCGGTGCTCGCGCCGGGCGAGCACCCGCAGCACCTGGCCCGCCTGCGGCACAACCGCGCCCAGGTGCACCTGGCGCTCGGCGACCCGGAGCGGGCGCTGGCCGACCTGGACAGTGTGATCGCCCACGATCCGGACAACAGCGAGTACTACGTGGACCGGGCCGCCCTGCACCGGGCGGCCGGTCGCGTCCAGGCAGCGATCAAGGACTACGGCACCGCCATCAGCCTGGGGCCGCACCTGCCCGAGGCCTACTACAACCGCGCCGTGCTGCACCTGGAACGCGGCCGCGACGACCGGGCCCGCGAGGACCTGGAGCACGCGCTCGCCATCGACCCCGGCCACCTGGACGCCCGGATCGCCCTGGTCAACGCCCACCTGGGGCGCGGCGCGCTCGACGCCGCCGAACGGGAGGCGCTGGCCGGCCTCGCGCTGGCCCCCAAGGATCCCGCGCTGCTGTGCACGCTCGGCCTGATCCGCTCCGAGCGCGGCGAACCGGCCGAAGACCTGTTCACCCAGGCTCTGGAGGGCGACGAGACGCTGGTCGAGGCGTGGACCAACCGCGCCGCCGTCCGCTTCGAACGCGGTGAGGTGACCGCCGCCGTGGCCGACCTGGACCGGGCGGTGGCCCTGTCGGCCGCGCCCGAGCCGCGCTACAACCGGGGCACCGCGCTGGCCCGGCTCGGCCGCTGGGAGGAGGCGGCCCGCGACTTCACCGACGCGCTCGCCCAGCCCGGCCTGGACCGGGCGCTCCGCCGCGACCTGCGCGCCGAGCTGGCCCGCTGCCGGCGCGCCCGCTCCGGCTGACCCGCTCCGGCTGACCCGCTCCGGCTGACCCGCGCCGGCTGACCCCCGTCGGGGTCAGCCCGCCGATCGATGCGCGGCCGGGGTCACCCCCGGCCGGTCCTGTCGCAGGTGGTGTCCTCGCCGGGCAGGACGCCGTCCACCAGGTACCGGGTGACGGTGGCGTCCACGCAGGCGTCGCCCGCGGCGAGGTAGGCGCCGTGGCGGAAGGCGCCGCGCAGGGTGACCATGCGCGAGCCGCTCAGCGCCCGGTGCATGGACCGCTGGCCGGCGAAGGGCGTGACGGGGTCGCCGTCGGCCCCGACGACCAGCAGCGGGACGTCGTTGCCGAGCCCGGTGGGCGCCTCCACCGGCGCTGTCGGCCAGAACGAGCAGGGGCCGAGGTTGCGGGTCATCGGCCCGAACAGCGGCTCGTCCGCGCGGTGGGCCTGGATGTCGCGGTAGTACGACTCCAGGTCGCGGGAGGCGGCCCGGTCCGCGCAGAGGATCGGGGTGCCCGCCCGGTCCTCGGCCGGCCCGGACCCGGTGAACAGGCCGTCGAGCGTCTCCTTCAGCGACGCCGGGACGGTGACCGCCTCGCCGCGGGCGGCGCCGGCCAGCGTCCGCACCTCCGCGGCGAAGCCGGCGTACGCCTTGGCGCTGTCGTCGTAGAGGCGGACGAACAGCAGGTAGGGGACGTGGTGGGCGTCGATCCGGTACCCGCCGACGCGCAGCGGACGACGGGACGCGGCCCGGTTCACCCGCTCCACGGTGGCCAGGACGTCGGCCTCGGTGGCGCCCAGGCCGTACTCGGAGTCGCGGGCGGCGGCCCAGGAGGCCCAGTGCCTCAGCGCGGCGTCGATCGCCGGGCCGTTCGCGGACAGCAGGTCGGGGCCGTAGACGTCCGGGTCCACCGCGCTGTCCAGCACGAACCGGTCGGCGCGGCCGCCGAACAGCTGCGTGTAGACGGCGCCCAGGTAGGTGCCGTAGGAGTAGCCGAGGTAGGACAATCCGGGCTCGCCGAGCGCGGCGCGGATGACGTCCATGTCGCGGGCGGTGTTGCGGGTGGAGGCGTGCGGCAGCAGGTCACGGTTGCCCTGGACGCATCCGGCGGCCAGCTCCTGCATGAGCGTGGCGCTCTCGCCGAACGTGCGGCGGGTCGGGCCGGCCGACCTGGTGGGGGTGTCGGTCGTCCACCGGCAGCGGATCGGCGTGCTGCGGCCGACGAAGCGCGGATCCATCCCGACCAGGTCGTAGCGGGCCGCGACGGCGGGCATGAGCCTGCCGAGCAGCGGCCGTTGCAGCCCGCTTCCGCCCGGCCCGCCGGGATTGATCAGCAGGACGCCCCGGCGCGCGCCGGGATCGGCCGCCTTGATCCGTGAGATCGCCACCGACACGGTCCGCCCCCGGGGCCTGCGGTAGTCCAGCGGGACGGTCACCTCGGCGCACTGGGCGCCCGCCGCGTCCAGAGCCGCGCCGGCGTCGTCGCCAGGACCGGTCGCGCAGCGGTGCCAGGCGAGCGCCTGACGGTGGAACCTCGCCAGGGCGTCGGTCCCGTTGCCGCGCCTGACGTCCGCCGACGCCTGTCCGGTGACCGCCATCCCCGCCAGCAGGGTCGCGCTCGCGGCGACGGCTGTGACGATCTTTCGTGCACGCACAGAAGGCCCCCTTTTCTGATGATGTCGGCACCGACGCTAGGGGGTCGTGCGATTGATCTTGATCGGCCGAACGGCCGACCGGGATCGGCCGTACGGACATTCCGGCGTCCTGACCCGGACGGCCTGGCCCGCAGCAGGTACGCCTCTCCCGCGACACCCGCGCCGGGCCGCCGCGCGCGGGGCTCGGTCAGTGGCCGTCGCAGCAGGCGGTGCGGGCTTCGTCGAGGTGGGCGGGGTCGTTCCACCAGTGGGCCGCCGTGCTCGGATGGACGGGGACGCGGGCCTTGACCCGGCCGGCGGGCGCCGCCTGGCCGGCGGCAGCGGTGGCGGTAGTGGTCGTGGCGGACGGGTAGGGCGCGAGCAGCTGCTCGACGGTGTGGTGCCTGCCGCCGACGACGACGGCGGTGACGTTGGCCGCGTCCTCGATGCGGGACAGCGGGTCGCCGTCGACGATGGCGAGGTCGGCGTACATGCCCTCGGCGATCCGGCCCAGCGGGAGGCCCAGGTAGGCCCCGGACGTGCTGGTCGCGGAGGTGAGCGTCTCGCGCGGGGTCAGGCCGTACCGGACCATGGCCCGCAGGTTCATGTGCAGGCTGACCCCGAGGTGGTCGATCGGCGCGTCGGTGCCGGCGGTGACCACGCCGCCGCCGCGGATCATCGCCTTGAGCTGCGCGACCTGGTTGGCGAGGTTCGTCCGGACCACCTGGACCGTCGCCGGGTCGGCGGTCTGCGCCGCGGTGACCGTCGCCCGGAGCGCGGCCGTCCGCCAGTTCGGGTAGAGCCGGCGCACCCGTTCGTCGGTGACCAGCGAGGTGTCCTCCCGGTACAGGGACGAGGAGTTGAACAGGGTGGGGGTCCTGGCCATCTTCGAGGCGTTGAACATGGAGATGACGTCGGAGTAGCCCGAGCCGACGTTCGTGACGGTGCGCGAGTAGCCGAACCGGTTGGTGGCGCCGACGTGCTCGGTCTGGTCGCCGCCCATGGCGATCGCCGGGTAGTGGTAGTGCGAGCTGACCGGTTTGCCCTGGCGGTGAGCCCAGTCGATGACCTCCCGGTGCCAGACGACCGGCAGCCGCACGTAACACTTGAGCAGGTCGTAGTCGAGGGCGGCGGCCCGCCGCAGTTCGAGCCGCAGCTGCTCGTGCGAGTACGTCGGGCGCATGAAGTTGTAGTAGATGCGCGCCCCGTCGATGGCCTCGCCGGTGCCCAGGTAGCGCGGCGCGAGCCGGGCGCCCGACTGCACCGACTCCCGCTCCTCGACCATGTGGTACGCGGGCGAGCCCGGCGAGCGGGTGGTGGTGACGCCCAGGGCCAGCCACAGCGGACCCTGCCGCGACCCGTAGGCGTAGCCCTGCATCTCGCGGTGGTGGTGGATGTCGATCAGGCCGGGCATGACGAGCCTGTCGCGGGCGTCGATCAGGTCGCCGGGCCGTCCGTCCCGGTGCGGCTCGATCGCGGCGATGCGCTGGCCCCGCACGACGATGTCGACGTCACGGACGACGTGGCCGGAGACGCCGTCCCACATGCGGCCCGCGTGGATGACGACCTGGTCGGGGCCGGGGTCGTTGCGCCAGGTCAGCCGCACCGGGACCGGCCGGGCGGGCTTCCCGTCGAGGCTCGCCCGCTTCAGCCGGCCCTCGTTCAGGTAGAGCAGGGTGGCCGAGTCGCCGGCCCAGACGGGGGCGTCGGACACCTCGCGGGTGACCTGACGGGCCGCGCCGGTGGGCCGTCCGGACGGGGCGACGGGCAGCACCCACAGGAGCGACTCCATGGCGAAGGCGAGCATCGTGCCGTCGGGCGACCAGACGGGGCCGTCGTCGCCACGCGTCTGCAGGGACCGGTGGGGCGCGGGGTCGACGTACGTGCCGGCGCCGGTGGCGCGGTCCACGAGCAGGATCTTGGACAGCCCCTCCCGGTAGCGCCGCGAGTACGGCACCACCGCGGCCATCGCCAGCGTCCTGCCGTCGGGGGACCAGGTCGGGCGGCCCGGCTCGAAGGTCGCGTCGTAGATCTTCTGGCGGTCGCCGGTGGAGACCTCCACGACCCACAGGGCGCCGTCCTGGTCCAGGTAGGCGATCTCGCTGCCGTCCGGTGACCAGCGGACCGACAGGGCGGCGGAGTCGGTCAGCCGGGTCACCTGCCGGTCGGCGCCGGTGTCCAGCTCACGCACCCAGACGTTGAGCGTGCCGGTGCGGTCGGTGACGAATGCCAGCCGCCGCCCGTCGGGGGAGAAATCCGGGTCGGCTTTCCACCAGCGGTCCCGGAAAAGCGGTTCTGGGGTGCCGCCGGCGCGCATCAGATAGATGTCGTTGAGCGCTCGGAAGGCGATGGCGGAGCCGTCCGGTGAAACGGCCGGGCTGCCGATTCCGACGACCGGGAATGAGCCCGGCTCGTCGAATACCCGGGCTTTTTTCCGGTACTTCGGAGTGGTCGTCGTCAGCGCGGCGGTGAATCCGACCGTGCCGGCAGAGGAGGAGCCGAGGCGGCGGACCTTGATGGCGCCCGCGGAGGTGTAGTAATAGCGTCCGTCCGCGGCGAAGCGGGCGCGGAACGGGAACACCTCCTCGCCGGTGACGAGCGCGCCCGCGGTGCCGGCCAGGTCGTTGGCGCCCGAGTGGAAGTGGTGGTAGGCGAGGTCGACGCCGTTCGGCAACCAGGACGGCTGGTGGACGACCTGCCCGGCGGGCACCGTGACCGCGGTGTCGCGCCTGCCGGTGGCGACCTCGACGACGTCGATCCTGGTGTCGGCGACGACGAAGGCGATCTTGCTTCCGTCGGGCGACCAGGCCGGCTCGTACTCCTCGGCGGAGCCGTCGGTCAGCACGCGGCTCGCTCCGGTGGCGACGTCGAGCAGGTGGATGCCGTAGCTGCCGCCCGCGTCGGAGGAGTAGGCGATGGTGCGGCCGTCGGGGCTGTAGCGGGGCTCGCGGTGGTCGTACGGGCCGGTGGTCAGCTTCCTGATCCCGGATCCGTCGGGCCGGATCGTCCACAGGTCGAAGACGCCGTCGCGGTACGACTGGAACACGATCGTCCTGCCGTCGGGGGACCAGTCGGGCTGGGCGATGTCGTACAGGTCGCTGGTGAGCCTGCGGGCGGCGCCGCCGGAGGCCGAGCAGACCCACAGGACGCCGAGCAGGTCGAGGGCGAGCAGGCGGCCGTCGGGCGAGGGCGCGACGGCGAAGTCGGTGCCGGAGGTGACGGCCGTCCGGCCGGCGTCCCGCGCCACGCGGGCCCGCGCCGGCGCCGCCGGGGCCAGCGCGGCGGCGAGCGCGGCGCCGCCACCCGCCAGGACGGCCCGCCGGGACGGCCCTGACCTCGATCCGGACGGGGCGGCGGAGACGTCGGAGTGAACGGGGGCGTGAGACATCGCGAATTTCCATTCCACTGTTCAGGTGGTCGGCGAAAGGCTGAACGTGACGACGCGCGATTCATGGTCCCAGACGAATTGTCTGATCGCCTCGGAGTTCATCTGATCGGCCAACATTGCGTGGCTGGAATATGCCTTCAGGAAAGTAGATATGTCGGTCAAAAGAATAAGTCAAGAGGGACGGGCGGGACGGGATCGCCGGCAGAAGTGGGGCCAGCCCCACCCACCCGTACGGCCAGCCCCATGTTCCGGCCCGGTGGGTGCTTCCTAAGCTCGCTGCCACAACGACACGGAGGAGACAGACCATGACGAACCCCGGCGACCTGACGCCCGCGACGACGGCCCTCGGCGACGCCCGTGCCCAGGAGGCCCTCGCCACGGTGAGGAAGTGCGTCATGCTCTTCGGGGTCGTCGGTGTCATCGTGCTCGGCGTGGTCGCGGTGATGGCGTTCACCGGCGGCGAGGCGTCCTCCTTCATGTGGGTCCGGGGGGTCGTGCTGGTCGCGATGGCTCCGCTGCTCCACCGGATGACCGTCCGCGCCGCGGAGGGGTCGTACAAGGCGTTCGACCGGGTGCGCACCCTGTCCACCGTCGTGCCGATCGCGATCATCGGCGTGGACCTGATCCCCGGCCTCTGCCCGGCCTGGTACGCCGTGCTCCAGGGCCTGTCGGCACTGGCCCTGGCCGGCGTCGCCTTCGTCACCCGCGGCGCCGCGCTGCGCGCCGCCTTCCCCGGCGGGAAGTGAGGCCCGGGCCCGCGCGTCAGGCGGGCGGCTGGAGCATGGGCACGAGGAAGCGCCTGGCCACCTCGGCGAGCTGCCCGTCGTCGTCGAGGTCGATGACGGCGCTGGGGATGGCCAGGAAGGAGGTGGAGATGCGCACCATCATCTCCGCCACGAGGTCGGCGTCGAGGCCGTCGGACACGTTGCCCGCGCGTTGCTCCCGGCGGAGCTGGCCGGCGACGAACTGCCGCACCGTGGCGAGGGTCTGGCCGCCGTCGGTCATCAGGGACGGCACGAGCAGGTCGGGCTCGGTGGCGATGAGACCGCCGATCAGCGGGTTGCCGCGGATGGCCCGCAACGAGCTGACGAAGCCGAGGACCACCCGGTCGGCCGGCGTGCGGGCCTGCTCGATGTCGATGAGGAACTGGTCGAAGTAACGGCGGAACTCCCGGCGCACCACATGCTCGACCAGCGTGTCCTTGCTGTCGAAGCGCCGGTAGACGGTGATCCGCGACACCTTCGCCAGACGCGCGACGTCTTCCATGGTGGAGCGCCTGATGCCCATCCGGCAGAACTGCTCGTAGGCCGCGTCGAGGATGCGCGCCCGCAGCTCGTCGGGGTCGCCGACGCGTTCGACGGCGTCGACGAAGGCGCGCTCCAGCAACGACGCCGAGCCCGACGGCGCCATGAAGCCGGACAGCACGGATTCCACGCTCACCTCCTGGATCGATTCTGCCTCAGGGGCGGGTCTTGTGATGTCCATCACAACGTGCTCTCATGATGATACACAGACTCATGGTTTGTTTCTCAGTATCACCCACTTCTCGGCTCCGGACGAGAAGGAGGAAGCGGCGTGGGAGAACTCAGCAGGCGTGATTCCGGCGACGGCGACGGCACGCGCTCCCTGTTCGGTGGATCTCCGGCGAGCCGATCGAGACTGCCCTGAGCGGGACCCCCATCTCGAAGGAGTGCAGAGCATGGCAGAGCTGAGCAGGCGCGAGATCCTGATCTCGGGCACCGCCCTCGGAGCCCTCGGCGCGCTGGGGATCACCTCCCCGGCCCAGGCCAAGACGCTCGCCGACGGCTGGGAGTGGCCGGCCGGCGGCTCGGTCGCGGGCTCCGGCAGCGGCGCCGACCCCCGCTGGGTGTGGGACGACGTCGCCGACCCGCTCCTCGCCTCGCTGTTCGACCGCGGGGTCATCCCCGAGGTCAACCGGCTCCTCTACGACTGGAACCGCAACGACCAGCCGCTGCCCGCCGGGCTGCCGGCCGACCTGCGGGCCTTCATCGAGCAGGCGCGTCAGCTCCCGTCCTGGGCCGACCAGGCCAAGCTGGACGCCGCGTCGCGGTTCCACGCGCTCAAGGGCAACTACATCGTCGTGCTCACCATCGTCGGGGCCGGCATGCTGGCCACCGCCATCCCCAAGGAGGCCCGCGCGGTCTACTACTCCGCGGGCGGCGCCGACCTGAAGGACCGGGTCGCCAAGACGAACGTCCTGGCGTACGCGGTCAGGCCCCAGAACGCCTGGGGGCCCGGCGGCACGGCCGTGGTCGAGGCCGTCAAGACCCGGCTGGTGCACGCGGCCGTGCGGCACCTGCTCAAGTCGTCCCCCCACTGGCCGGGGCCCATCCCGATCAGCCAGGAGGACATGCTCGTCACGTGGCACACCCTGGCCACCTACTCCATGCGCGGGATGCGCGAGTGGAAGGTGCGCATCTCCGCCGCCGAGTCCGCGGCGTACCTGCACTCGTTGCAGCTGCTGGCGCACATGCTCGGCATCAGGGACGAGTTCATCCCCGCCACCTGGGACACCTCCTACGCCCAGTCGGACATCGTCCTGCCCAGGAACATGGGGCCGACGCCGGAGGGCCTGGAGCTGAACGACATCCTGCGCGACATGCTCGCGGAGCTGACCAGCCCCGGCAGCATCGACAAGCCGCTCGTCAACGCGTTCTCCAGGTACCTCACCGGCAACCAGGCGGCCGACTGGAACGGCATCCCGCGCGAGCCGCTGTGGGACCCGGTCGTCAAGACCGCCTGGCCGCTGCTGGTGGCGTTCAGGGAGGGGGTGATCGGGCTGCCGCTGGTGCCGGCCGCGGCCTGGCTGCTCGACGAGATGATCAAGAAGTGGACCACCTTCTACCTGACCAAGGGCGCGCAGACCAAGATCGTGATTCCGACCGGCAACCGCCCCGGCTGACCCCGGCGTCTCCTCTCCGGGAACGCGTGCAGGACGCGGGCGACACCCGTGGGGCAGGGCCCCTGCCCCACGGCCGTGCCGGGTCGCAGTCTCGCGCCGGGTGGCGCGCCTTCGATAATCGGGTCGACAGGCGGGCTCGCGGTGCACTGTGATGGTCCGGCCGCCCGCCGCACGGAGCGGGCCCGTCGCTGGAGTCGTCCTTGGCAGTCCCGGGAATCGCGCCCGTCCGCCCCACGATCGACGCCGCCCTGGTCAGGAGGCTGGTCGACACGCAGTTCCCGCAGTGGGCCGCGTTGCCGCTGCGGCTGCTCGACCCGGCGGGCTCCGACCACGTGATCTACCGGCTGGGCGAGGAGCTGTCCGTCCGGCTGCCCCGCCATGCCGACGCCGTCGGGCAGGCCGACAAGGAACACGAGTGGCTGCCCAGGCTCGCGCCGCGGTTGACCCTGGCCGTACCGGTGCCGGTGGAAGTGGGGGAGCCGGGCTTCGGCTACCCCTGGCGGTGGGCGGTGTCCCGCTGGCTGGAGGGGGAGGTGGCCACCGTCGAGGCGCTGGCCGGCTCGTCCGTGGCCGCCGAGGGGCTGGCGGAGTTCCTGGTCGCCCTGCAGCGGTTCGCGCCCGAGTGCGTCCCGTCGCTGAAGGACCGGTACGACCTCGCCGGGCAGCCGCTCGCGGGCCGGGATCGCGCGACGCGGGCCGCCATCGCGGCGCTCGGCGGCGTGTTCGACGGCGCCGCCATGACCAGGCTGTGGGACGCGGCCATGAGCGCCCCCGGCTGGGACCGCGCCCCGGTCTGGTTCCACGGCGACTTCCACACCGGCAACGTGCTGACCGTCGAGGGCCGCGTCAGCGCGGTCATCGACTTCGGCGGGCTCGGCATCGGCGATCCGGCCGCCGACCTGATGATCGCCTTCACCCTGATGTCGGCCGGCAGCCGGGCCGCCTTCCGCGCCGCGCTCGGCGTGGACGAGGCCACCTGGACCAGGGGCCGCGGCTGGGCCCTGGCCACCGGCCTCAACGCCTACACCACATACGCCGCCGTCAGCCCGAGGGTCGCCGCGCAGACCACCCGCCAGATCACCGAGGCCCTCGCCGGCTAGACCGGTGCTGCCCGGAAAGCTCTGATCGCACCCGCCGCGACGCCGCCCGGCCCGGCCGCGCCGGAAGGGGGCGTCAGCGGTGGGGGCGGAAGGTGCGGCGGAGGTCTGCGACCCACTCGTCGGGGATCTCCCACGGGATGAAGTGCCCGCCGCGATCGTGGCAGGTGATGCCGGCGTGGTTGTACCAGGCGGCCCGGTCGCCGTCGAGGAAGCTGCGGATCCGCTGCTCGCCGGTGGTCACGCCGGGCGGGTTCTCGAAGCCGACGAACGTGATGCCCGTGGGCGCCTCGACGACCGGCCACCGGTCGTGCGACGGCGTCCAGGGGTAGCGGTTGTTGTTGGCGTAGGTGCGGATCGAGCTGTCGATCGTGTTGCCCGCCCAGAAGATCGTCGCGTGGGTGAGCAGGTCGTCCTTGGTGAAGACGGTCTCGACGTCGCCGTGGTTGTCGGACCACTTCGTCCAGCGTTCCAGGATCCAGGCCAGCATGCCGGCGGGGGAGTCGGCCAGGCCGTGGCCGAGCGTGGCCGGCGCCAGCATGTGCGCCGCCAGATGCACCGCGAACCGCCGGTCCAGCTCGACGAACCGGGCGTGCACGTCGGCGGGCAGGCCGTCCGGGATGGGCAGGCCGCCGCTCAGGTCCCAGGCGCGGTCGCCGTTGAAGAGGGTGAGCTTCTGCGCCGAGCCGATGTGGATGGCGTACAGCTCGCCGGCGTACTTGTGGCCGAGCTGCCCGGTGACCAGCGCCCCGACGTCGCATCCGGCGGCGGCGTACCGGTCGTGGCCGAGGACGCCGGTCATCAGCTCGTGCCACACGTCGGCGATCTTCCAGAAGTTCATGTCCGGACGGCCGTCCAGCGGGGCCGAGAAGCCGAAACCCGGCAGCGAGGGCACGATCACGTCGAACGCCTCCGCCGGAACCCCGCCGTGGGCGCCGGGGTCGGCGAGCGGGTCGATGACCTTCGACCAGTGCCAGAACGTCCAGGGCCAGCCGTGGCTGAGGATCAGCGGCACGGGGGCGGGGCCGACGCCGGGCTTGCGCATGAAGTGCACCGGCACGCCGCCGACGTCCACCCGGTAGTGCTCGTAGGCGTTGATCGCCCGCTCGGCCGTCCGCCAGTCGAAGCCGTCGGCCCAGTAGGCGACCAGCTCACGCAGGTACTCGCCGCGCACGCCGTAGAAGCCGTCGTCGTTCCCGGCGGACGGCGCCCATCGGGTCATGGTGAGCCTGCGGCGCAGGTCGTCGAGCACCTCGTCCGGTACGTGCAGCGGCTCGGGGCGCAACGGGAAGGGGTCATGCGTCAAGGGAACGGTCCTCCTGGTCTTCGACCCGCGTGGCGATCTCGGTCAGGCGGCCGAGGACGCCCGCGTACCGGGCCAGGTCCGCGCGCTCGTCGTCGCTCAGGTGCGCCACCAGGCGGGCGACCCGCGCCACCCGGTCGGCGCGCCGGGAGCGGACGATGTCCCTGCCCTCCTCGGTGAGGGTCAGCAGGACGGCGCGGCCGTCGCGCGGGTCGGGGCGGCGCGAGACCAGCCCGTCCCGTTCGAGCTTGGCGACCAGGCTGGTGAGCGCGGGCTGCTTGAGCTGTTCCGTGGCCGTCAGGTCGGTGAGCCGCATGGGCCCCTTGCCCGCCAGGGTGTGCAGCACGGACAGGGTCGAGAAGTTGAGCCGCCTGACCGAGGGCAGCCGGATGAAGTACGCGTTGAAGTCCTCGATCGCGCCGACCAGCGCGTCGAGGTCGAGGGCGGGACCGGGATCCGCCTGAGAGGACGCCACGCCTCACTTATATCGAACTTCGATATAAATGCGCTACATTCGGTGAGCTACACCATTAATGAGGACGGCGGCGCCGCTACCGACAGGTCGATCTCCGGGTCGAAGAGCACCTTGGCCAGGTGCTCGACGCCGTGGCACACGGCCCCGATGGCCACGCACTCGTCGCCGAGCACGGAGGCCCGCAGCTCGGGCGTGCGCAGGCACATCGTCTCCAGCTCGACCCGCAGCGGCTCCATGAGCACGTCGGCCGAGCGCGAGAACCCCCCGCCGAGCACCACCAGGTCGGGATCGACGGTGAGGGCCATCGCGGTGGTGGCCAGCGCGAGCACCTTGACGTAGCGCAGGACGGCCCGGCGGGCCTCGACGTCACCCTGCCTGGCGGCCTCGAACACGGCCCCCGCGACCGCCTCAGGCGGCGTGCCGGGCTCGACCGAGGGGACGGCCTGCAAAAGCTCGCCCACGTGACCGAGGTTGAACAGCGGATGCACGCCGATCTCCCCGGCGGCGCCGCCGCTGCCGCGCAGGGGCACCCCGTCGAGCACGACGGCGGCGCCGGCCCGGCGGCCGACGTGCAGGAAGATCAGGTTCCGCGCGTCGCGGGCGATGCCCCTGCGGCACTCGGCCAGCGCGGCGAGCCTGCTGTCGTTCTCCACCAGGACGGGGCAGCGCAGCCGGTCGCCGAGGTGGTCGGCCAGCGGCACGTCCGACCAGTCCTGGATGGCCCGCGAGAGCACGACGCGCCCCTGCAGGTCGACATAGCCCGTGCTGCCCGCGACCGCGAGCCAGACGTCGGAGGCGGCGGTGCCCGAGCCGGTCAGGCAGGCGTCGACGGCCCGGTCGACGGCGGCCAGCCGCTCGGCGCGCGGCTGCTCGGGGGTGACCGGCTCGCGGGTGGTGTGCAGGACGTTGCCGTCGAGGTCGGCCACGACCACGAGCACCTTGTGCGCCCCTATGTCGAGCCCGAGCACCCGGCCCGTCTCCGCGTGGAACCGGTAGCGGCGCGCGGGCCTGCCCTTCTCGCCGCCGCTCGGATCCATCTGGACCACCCAGCCCAGCTCCATCAGGTCCTTGACCACCACCTTGATGGTGGCCCTGGCCAGGTCGGCGCGCTCGGCGAGCTGGGTCAGCGTCGCCGGCCCGCCGGCGCGCAGGGCCGAGAGCGCGGCGAGGGCGTTGAGCCGCCGGAGCCGCTGAAGGTCGCCGCCGGTCACGGAGAGCGTCACTGATGACCCTTCTTGACGAATCTTAATGGTGAGCTCCATCATAAATCCTGATCGAGGCGCTCACCCAGAAAAAAGAGGCCAGATCACGGGCATGGCCGCGGGCGGCTCGCGGCGACCGGAAGCCGAGCGCCATGCTACGACCCGCCGCCCGCCCTGTCACCGACCGACGATCCCGCCCCCCGAACCCCCCAGGGACCTGTCTTGCTGCTGCCACGACCCGTCCATGTGACCCCAGACGGCGGGGAACCCTTCGCCCTCACCGCGACCACAGTGATCGCCGCCCCTCCCGGCCTGTCGCGGGTGGAGGGCTGGCTGCGGGCCGCGTTGTCGCCCGCGACCGGCCTGCCGCTGCCCGCCGGAGCGCCGGGGCCGGGGGCGATCGAGTTCGTCCTGACCGCCGGGCTCGGCCCGGAGGGCTACCGCCTGACCGTGCGTCCCGACGGGGTGCGCGTCGAGGCGGGCGACGCGGCCGGGGCGTTCTACGGCGCGCAGACCCTGCGCCAGCTCCTCCCGCCCGCGGCCTTCCGCAGGGGCGCGGTCGGCGAACGGGACTGGCTGCTCGCCCCGGTCACCGTCGCCGACCGGCCGCGCTTCCGGTGGCGCGGCTGCCTGATCGACGTGGCCCGGCACTTCCTGCCGAAGCCCGACCTGCTGCGGTACATCGACCTGCTGGCCGCGCACAAGCTCAACGTGCTGCACCTGCACCTCACCGACGACCAGGGCTGGCGGCTGGAGGTCAAGGGGTATCCCAAGCTCACCGAGGTCGGCGCCTGGCGCAGGGAGAGCCCGCTCGGCGACCGCCGGCACGGCGTGTTCGACGGCCGCCCGCACGGCGGCTTCTACACCCAGGACGACCTGCGCGAGATCGTCTCGTACGCGGCCGACCGGTTCGTCACCGTGGTGCCGGAGATCGAGCTGCCCGGCCACTCCCAGGCGGCCATCGCGGCCTATCCGGAGCTGGGCAACCTCGACGAACGGCTGGAGGTCGCCACCGGGTGGGGCGTCTCGCCGAACGTGCTCAACGTCGAGGACACCACGCTCGCCTTCTACCGGGACGTGCTCGACCAGGTCATGGAGATCTTCCCCGGCGAGTACGTCTGCGTGGGCGGCGACGAGTGCCCCAAGGAGCAGTGGCGGCAGAGCCCGTCGGCCCAGCGCCGCATGGCCGAGCTCGGCCTGCGCGACGAGGAGGAGCTGCAGAGCTGGTTCGTCCGCCAGTTCGCCGACCACCTGGCGGCGCGCGGCCGGCGCCTGCTCGGCTGGGACGAGATCATCGAGGGCGGCCTGCCGCCGGGGGCGACCGTGGCGTCCTGGCGCGGGACGTACGGCGCGGTCGTGGCGGCGCGGGCCGGGCACGACGTGGTCACCTGCCCCTTCACCGAGCTCTACCTGGACTTCCGGCAGTCCGACCGGCCCGACGAGCCGGTCCCGATCGGCAACGTGATCTCGCTGCGCGACGTCCACGGCTTCGAGCCGGTGCCGCCGGAGCTGACCGAGGCCGAGGCCGCCCGGGTCCTCGGCGCGCAGGCCAACCTCTGGACCGAGCACATCGACTCGCCCCGCGGGCTCGACTACATGGCCTTCCCGCGGCTGTCGGCCTTCGCCGAGGTCGTGTGGAGCCCCGCCGGCGGCGACTTCGACGACTTCCTGACGCGGCTGCGCCACCACGAGCGCCGGCTCGCCGCGCTGGGCGTGGAGTACCGCAAGGAGACCGGCCCCGAGCCGTGGCAGACCCGGCCGGACGTCCGCGGCCGGCCCCGGGAGCGGGCGGAGACCGAGGCCGAGGTGGCGGCCTGGACCCGCGGCCTGCGGCGGAACCTCAGCGAAGGGAAGCGAGCATGATCAAGCCTCTGTCCGCCGTCCTCGTCGGCCTGTCCTGCCTGCTCGGCCTGGTCACCCCGGCCCGGGCGGCGGCTCCTGAGCTGTCGGCGTACTTCAGCAGGCCGAGCGTGGACGGCACGCTCGCCGATCCGCTGCCCGCGAAGGTGCTGGAGCTGATCGGGCTGGCCGCCCCGGACTCCACGCTGCGCGTGGCGACCTTCGTGCTGGAGATCAAGGCCGTCAAGGACGCGCTGGTGGCGGCGCACGACCGGCGGGTCGACGTACGGGTGGTGTCCGAGGGATCGGGGCACAACGCGCTCCTGGACGAGCTGGCCGCGGCGGGCGTGCCCGTCACGCTCTGCGACAGGGGTTGCAACGGGCCGGACACCGACATCAGCCACCACAAGTTCCTCGTGTTCAGCCGGCTCACGGACGGCAGGACCGACGTGGTCGTGCAGAGCTCGCAGAATCTCGCCCCCGACACCGGCCTGCACCAGAACATGCTGATCAGCTCGGACGACGCCGCGCTGGCCGACGGCTACCGGCAGGTGTTCGACACGCTGGTCTCCCAGGTGCGCACCTCCTGGCGGGCGCCGTTCACCGCCACCAGCGGCAGGGTCACGGTCTGGATGGAGCCCCGCGACACCGCCTACGACCAGAGCGCCTACGGCAGCGCCGACCTGGTCGCGGCCATGATCCGGGACGTGGGCTGCCCCGGCTCGATCCGCGTCGTGCAGTCGCAGTTCGCCACGGACCGGCCGCTGGTCATCGCCGAGCTCAAGGCCAAGAAGCAGCAGGGCTGCGACGTCCAGGTGCTCGTGGCCGAGGGCAACCAGACGGCCGCGACCGCCGCCGAGCTCGCCAAGGGCGGGATCGTGGTGCACACCTTCCGGCCCGGCGGCTGCCACTACCCGGCCGGCGACACCTGCGCGCCGGACAACATCCACTCCAAGATCATCCTGGTGGACGGGCCGTCGGCGGCGGCGGGCGGCGCGCGGCGCAGCTACGTCTACACCGGCTCCCACAACCTCAACGGCGGCTCGCTGACCGCCTCGGACGACTCCTTCGTCCGCGTCGACGACCCGGCCGTCTACGCGGCCTACGACGCCGACTTCACCGCCATGAAGGACGAGGTCGTCAAGATCGTCCCCAGGGCCTACCCCGGGGCCGGGCTCCAGATGACCGCCAACGGCCCCGACGACCAGCGCGCGCCCAGGGCCGCCGCCGTGCGGTCCGGCTACACGGCCGTGGCCTGGGAGGACGACCGCGACCGCGCCTCGGTGGACGGCGCAGAGGTCTACGCGCGCATCTACCGCGACGGGCAGCCGGTGACCGGCCCCGTCAAGGTCTCGATGGGCGGCGTCGGCTGCGCCGCCGGCTGGAACCACGTGCAGCCGTCGGCCGGCGTCGACGACGCGGGCAACGCCTACGTCGCCTGGGCCGAGGACGGCGACTGCCGGGGCGAGCACAACATCGCGGTGCGCAGGCTCTCGCCGTCGGGCACGCTGAGCGCGACGATCTGGGCCAACGACCCGCAGTGGAGCGGCGACCAGACCCGGCCGAGGATCGCGGTCCGCGGCGCCGGTGGGTTCACGGTGACCTGGGAGGACGGGCCCACCCACACCGTCCGCGCGGCCGGCTACGCCTCGCTGACCGCCCGTTCCTTCGCGCCGCTCCAGGTGGGCGCGGGGGACCGGCCCGACGTGGCCGTCGACGGCGCGGGCACCGCGACCGTGGTCTGGCAGCAGGCGCCCGACGTGTACGGCAGGCGGATCTCGGCGACCGGCGCGACCGTCGCCGCCGCCACCCGGATCAACACCAACGCCGCCACCCAGCACCTGGCCCCCGCCGTGGCGACGACCCCCGGCGGCGACAGCGTCGTGGTCTGGAGCGACAACGTGGCGGTCACCGGCGGCGACGTGACGACCGTCTGGCGGGTGCGGGCGCGCGGCCTGACGCCCGCCCTGGGACAGAGGTTCGCGGAGACCCCCGTCGCGTTCGGCAGGTACGCGCCGAACACGCCCTCCGACGGCGGCAAGGAGTACCCGCCGCTCTGCGGGAAGGTGGACCAGACCTACCGGTGCGCCGTCCAGGGATCGCCGTCCGTGGCCGTCGAGGACACCGGGCGGTTCGTGGTCGGCTGGACCGAGTCCGACCTGTGGAACGCCGGCCGCTCCCACGAGGTGTACGCCCGCGGGTTCAACGCCGACGGGACGACGACCGGCCGCTTCCCCTGCGAGCGCATGAACCCCAACACCGCCGGCGACCAGTCGGGCACCGCCGTCGCCGCCGACGGCAGCGGGTTCCACCTCTTCTACGTCGAGGACTTCGACGCCAACGGATACGGCGACGTCGTGGCCAGGACCGGCTTCACGAACACCGGACTCTGAGCCCCCGCCCCGCCGAGATCCAGACCCTGATCATCATCCCCCCGACGCCTTCTAGAGAAAAGGAACTGCCCGTGCGCCTGCGTATGGCACTCGCCGCCGCCCTGGCGATGACACTGGCCGGTTGTGGCTCCGGCTCCGACACCACCGCCACCAAGCCAGGAAAAGTCACGATCAGCTACGCGATCTGGGAGAAGAACGACCAGCCCAGCACCCAGAAGATCATCGACGCCTTCCAGAAGCAGCACCCCGACGTCACCGTCAAGCTTGAGATCACCCCGTGGGACCAGTACTGGACCAAGCTCCAGACCGCGGCCACCGGCGGCGCGGCCCCCGACGTCTTCTGGATGAACAGCCTCAACGTGCGCATGTACGCCAAGGGCGGCGTCATCGCCCCCTTCGAGAACGCCGACGTCAGCGCCTTCCCGCAGGCCATCGTGGACGGCTACCGCTACGACGGCAAGCTGTACGGCATGCCGCGCGACGTCGGCGTCCCCGTGCTCTGGTACGACAAGGAGCTGTTCGACAAGGGCGGCGTCGCGTACCCGACCGCCGACTGGACCTGGGACGACCTCAAGGCCGCCGCCAAGAAGCTGACCGACCCGGCCAAGAAGCAGTACGGCCTGCTGGCCCCCCTGTGGGACCAGGGCGGCTTCTACCCCACGATGATCCAGGCCGGCGGCCACGTCATCTCCGCCGACGGCAAGAAGTCGGGCTTCGACAAGCCCGGCTCCATCCAGGGCCTGGAGTTCTGGACCGACATGATCAACAAGGACAAGGTGGCCCCGCCCCTCCAGGCGACCACCGACACCAGCCCCGTGCAGCTGTTCATGACCGGCAAGTACGCCATGTACTACGGCGGCTCGTGGCTGGCCAGCACGTTCAAGGCCAACACCGAGCGCGGCGGCAAGGTCGACGTGGCGCCGCTGCCCAAGGGGCCCGCGCAGGAGGCCGTCATCCTGCTCGGCCTGGCCAACTCCGTCTCGGCCAAGAGCGAGCACCCGGCCGAGGCCGCGCAGTTCGCCACGTTCCTGTCCTCCGACGAGGCCGAGAAGATCCTCAGCGACTCCGGCGGCGCCTCGGTCTCCTCGCGGGCCGGCACCCAGGACGGCTGGTTCGCCGCCTTCCCGGACTACCACCTGAAGGAGACGTTCGCCGCCTCCATCCCGAACGGCGTGCCGTACCCCGTCTCGCTCAACACCGCCAAGTGGCAGGACGTGCAGAACAAGCTCCTGGCCGAGGCGTGGGCGGGCACGCGGCCGACCGCGGAGGCGGCCAAGGAGATCGCCGCGCAGATGAACGAGATCCTGGCCAAGGAGTAGCCGATGGTGCTGACCGAGGAACGGGCCGCCGTCAAGGCGGCGGCCCCGCCGGGGCGGCGGTCGCGGCGCGACTGGCTGTGGGGTTACGGGCTGATCGCGCCCATGGCCCTCGGGCTGGCCGTGTTCTACCTGTGGCCGATCGTCCAGACGCTCTACCTCAGCTTCACCGAGTCGGGCGTGTTCGGCGGGCAGACGTGGGTGGGCCTGGACAACTTCGCCGCCCTCCTCGGCGACGAGGAGATGGCCGGCGCGCTGCGCAACACGCTGCTCTACTCCGTGCTCGTGCTGGTGGGGGTGCCGCTGTCGATCGTGATCGCGGCGCTGCTGAACGTGCCGGGGCTGCGCGGGCTCGGCTTCTACCGCACGCTGTACTTCCTGCCGGTGGTCACCATGCCCGCGGCCGTCGGCCTGACCTGGCGCTACCTCTACAACGGCGACTTCGGGCCGATCAACTACCTGCTCGGCCTGGTCGGGATCGACGGGCCGTACTGGGTGTCCGACCCCGAGTTCGCGATCTACGCGGTCGCGGTGGTCGGGATCTGGACCTCGCTCGGGTACAACGCGGTGTTGTTCCTGGCCGGGTTGCAGGGCATCCCCAGGCACTACTACGAGGCCGCCTCGATCGACGGCGCGGGCCGGGTGCGGCAGTTCTTCCGCATCACGCTGCCGCTGCTCACGCCCACCACGTTCTTCGTCGTGGTGATCACGCTGATCAACACGCTGCAGGTCTTCGACCTGGTCTACCTCATGATCGACACCAAGAGCCCGGCGCTGGCGGGGAGCCGCACGATCGTCTACCTCTTCTACGAGCAGGGCTTCGTGCAGAACAGCCGCGGCTACGCCGCCGCCATCGCGGTCGTGCTGCTGGCCCTGATCCTCATGCTGACCGCCGTCCAGTTCCGGCTGCAGAGGCGGTGGGTCCACTATGAGTAGGCGCTGGATCGTGCACGCGGTCCTGCTCACCGGCGGCCTGATCATGGTCATGCCGTTCGTCTGGCAGCTCGTGGTCTCGCTGCAGACCATGACCGAGTCGATGCGGGTGCCGCCCACGGCGGTGCCGTCCTGGCAGTGGCACAACTTCGCCGACGTGTTCCGGACCGTCCCGCTCGGGCGGCAGTTCCTCAACACCGTGGTGGTGACGGCCGCGGTGACGGCCGGGCAGCTGCTGCTGTGCTCGCTGGCGGCCTTCGCCTTCGCGCGGCTGGACTTCCCCGGACGCGGGCCGGTCTTCATGTTGTTCCTGGCCGTGCTGATGGTGCCGGGGGAGCTGTTCCTGCTGCCGCGGTACGAGATCATGCAGGGGCTCGGGTGGCTCAACAGCCTCCAGGCGCTCATCGCCCCCGGCGTCTTCGGCGCCTTCGGCACGTTCCTGCTGCGGCAGTTCTTCAAGACCCTGCCCAAGGAGCTGGACGAGGCGGCCCGGCTGGACGGCGCCAACCCGCTGCAGATCTACTGGTGGATCATGTTGCCGCTGGTCCGGCCCGGCCTGCTGGCGCTCGGGCTGCTGACCGTCATGTGGTCATGGAGCAGCCTGCTCTGGCCGCTGGTGGTCAACACCGACCCGGAGATGATGACGCTCTCCGCCGGGCTGGCCTCGCTGCGCGGCCAGTACCTGACGAACTACCCCATCCTCTTCGCCGGGTCCGTCGTGGCCTCGCTGCCGGTGATCGTTCTCTTCGTGGTCATGCAACGGCAGCTGATCGCCGGGATCGCGTTCACCGGCTCGAAGGGCTGATCGGCAAGTCTTTTCTCCCGCTATATCCCCTTATTTAGGAGTATGCGTGTCCTCGTTCCGTAAGTGGATTATTGTCGCCTTAGGCGTCGCTCTGGCCTCGTCCGCCTCACCGGCACTGGCCGCGCCCAAGCCCGTGGACGTGCAGTTGTTGTCGCTCACCGACTTCCACGGCTACATCACCCCGCAGAGCAACGCCACCGACGGCACGATCAAGGATCCGCAGGGGAAGACCCTGGTGGTGGGCGGCGCGCCGTACCTGGCGGCGCATCTCGACCGGCTCCGGCAGGGGCACGAGAACACGGTCACCTTCTCCAGCGGCGACAACTTCAGCGGCTGGCCCACCGAGGTGTCGTACCACGCCGACGAGCCCACGATCGAGTTCCTGAACAAGATCAAGGTGGAGTTCACCACGGTCGGGAACCACGAGCTGGACCGGTCGCTCGAGTTCCTGCGCGACCACATGGGCAAGGGGGAGTGCTTCGGCGAGGTCGGCCTCGACAGCTGCTTCACCGACTCCGACGGGCAGCCCTTCCACGGCGCCGACTTCGACATCTCCACGGCCAACATCACCATGAAGGGCGACACCCGCCCGGTGCTCCCGCCGTACGTGATCAAGCGGTTCCAGGGCATCCCCGTCGGGTTCATCAACCTGACCACGCCCACCACCGTGGACGGCTCCACCTCCTACCAGCCGTCGCTGGACAACCTGCCGCTGGTGGAGACGGCCAACAAGTACGCCGAGATCCTCAAGCGCCGCGGCGTCAAGGCCATCGTCGCCAACGTGCACGAGGGCGGCAAGGCCGGCGAGGACTACAGCGGCTGCGGGGACCAGAAGTCCGGGCCCATCTGGGACTTCGCCAAGAACGCCTCGCCCGACATCGACGCCATCGTCACGGGCCACTGGCACTGGTTCTTCAACTGCTCGATCCCCGACCCCGCGGGCAACCCCCGCCCGGTCGTCGAGGCCGCCAACCACGGCCGCCTCATCAGCGAGATCAACCTCCGGCTCGACCGCCGCACCCGCGACGTCATCAGGACCGCGACCACCGCGGCCAACCACCCGGTGACCCGCGACATCACCCCCGACCCCGCCATGGTGAAGCTGGTCGACCACTGGAACGCCATGCAGAAGGAGACCTACGCCAAGCCGTACGGGACCATCACCGGCGACCTCACCAGGACCCGCGACGCCACCGGGCAGAGCACGCTCGGCAACACCGTGGCCGACGTGGAGTACTTCGACTCCCAGCAGACCGAGGGCGGCAAGGCCGACCTGGCCATGGTGGCCGTGGCGCCGACCAAGGGCTCGAACTCGCTGCGCGGCGACCTGAGGTTCGCCAAGGGCGCCAACGCCGCCGACGCCGACGGCAAGGTGCTCATGGGCGAGTCGTGGGCCGCCTGGGGTTACGCCAACCCGGTGGTCACGGTGTCGGTCAAGGGCTCGCAGCTCGAACAGGCCCTGGAGCAGCAGTGGCAGACGCAGGCCGACGGCACCGTGAAGTTCGCGCCGCTGGCCGTGTCGAGGAATGTGCGCTTCTCCTACTCCCCGAACCGGCCCGTGGGCGACCGGATCAACCCCGCCGACGTGGTCATCGACGGCCGGCCGCTCGACACCGGCCGGACCTACCGGCTCGCGGCGCTGGCGTACACGCTGCTCGGCGCCGACGGCTACACCGCCTTCGCCGGGTACACGGACGCGGTGCGCGGCAGCCGCGACTACGAGGCCATGCGCGCCTACCTGCGGCAGGGCCCGCTGACCCCGCCCGCCCTGGACCGTGCGGTGGCACTGCCGTAGCGCTCCCGGCGCGGGAGGCCGCGCGGCCTCCCGCGCCCGGAGTCGCGGCATGCTCCGATTCGCCCTGCCCTACGCGGCCGTGGTGCTGGGCGTGACGGCCTGGATGGCCAGGGTCGCCGGAAAAAGCCCCGGCGCCGTCTCGCGTGGGACAAACCGGTCAGTGAATGACTGGTAACGTCTGCGCGATGACGATTTCTCATGACGTGGCAGGCGACGGACCGGCGCTGCTCCTCCTGCACGCGGGTGTCTGCGACCGGCGCATGTGGGACCCCCAGTGGGAGCCGCTGATCGCCGCCGGTTTCCGGGTGGTCCGGTGCGACCTGCGCGGCTTCGGGCAGA
Source organism: Nonomuraea sp. NPDC049624 (assembly GCF_040675255.1). NCBI lineage: Bacteria > Bacillati > Actinomycetota > Actinomycetes > Streptosporangiales > Streptosporangiaceae > Nonomuraea > Nonomuraea sp. NPDC049624. Next base: position 124,687 of record NZ_JBFAOR010000010.1, read on the forward strand.
GCCCGCTGCCGACCGAGCCGTACAGCAACTCCGGCGACGTGCTGGGCCTGCTCGACAGCCTGGGCATCGACCGGTTCTTCCTGGCCGGCAGCTCCTACGGCGGGAAGGTGGCGCTGGAGGTCGCCGCGAGCAGCCCCGAGCGGGTGGCGGCGCTGGTCCTGCTCTCCGCCGCCCTGCCCTGGCGGGAGCCGAGCGCCGAGCTGCGCGCGGTCGGCGAGCGTGAGGACGCGCTGGTCGAGGCGGGCGACCTGACGGGCGCCGCGCAGCTGATGGTCGACCGCTGGCTGGGCCCCGACGCCGACGAGAAGGCCGGGCGGGCCGTGCACGAGATGCAGCTGCGCGCCTACGAGCTCCAGCTCGCCGAGGGGGTCGTCGGCCCGGTCAAGGTCCAGGTGGACCCGGCGGCCGTGACGATGCCGTGCCTGGCCGTGTCGGGCGCGCACGACGTCGCCGACTTCCGGCACACCGAGGCCGACCTGCCCGCCGCCCGCAACGTCGAGCTGCCCTGGGCGGCCCACCTGGCGAGCATGGAACGGCCGGCCGAGGTCACCGAGCTGATCGTCGAATTCCTGCGCGAGCAGACCCGCGCCTGAGGCGTCAGGTCACGAGGAGGGGCAGTGAGCCGGCACGTCGACCGCGAACTCGTCCAGGCCGCCGCGGAGGTCGCCCGCACTCGTTGCCGGGGTGACAACCACACCATGGCGGCCGCCGCGCGCGCCCGCGACGGCCGGATCGTCACCGCGGTGAACGCCTACCACTTCACCGGCGGCCCCTGCGCCGAGCTGGTCCTCATCGGCGCGGCGGCCGCCCAGGGCGCGTACGAGCTGGACACGATCGTCGCGGTGGGGGACCGGGAGCGCGGGGTAGTCCCGCCGTGCGGCCGTTGCCGTCAGGTCCTGCTGGACTACTTCCCGGCCCTGCAGGTCATCGTGGGCGACGGCGACCGCCTCCGTACGGTCCCCGTCACCGACCTGCTGCCCGAGACCTACGTCTGGGCCGACCACCAACTGCCTCCCGGCACCCCGTCCTGACCCCGGCCCCCGGCCTGCCCTCCCGGCTCCCGGCCTGATCTCGCGCGCACGCCGCGCCGGTGAGGGCGGGCCGGGGGCCGGCGCGGTCAGATGAGGCCCAGCGCGAGCATGGCGTCGGCGACCCGGCGGAAGCCGTCGATGTTGGCGCCGGCCACGTAGTTGCCGGGCATGCCGTACTCGTCGGCGGTCTGCAGGCAGCGGCCGTGGATGTCCTGCATGATCTCCTGGAGACGGCGCTCGGAGAACTCGAACGTCCAGGAGTCGCGGCTGGCGTTCTGCTGCATCTCCAGCGCGCTGGTGGCCACCCCGCCCGCGTTGGCCGCCTTGCCCGGCCCGAACGCGACGCCCGCCTCCAGGAACACCTTGATGCCCTCCGGCGTGGTCGGCATGTTGGCCCCCTCGCCGACCGCGACGCACCCGTTGTCCACCAGGAACGCGGCGTCCCGGCCGGTGATCTCGTTCTGCGTGGCGGACGGCATCGCCACCTCGCAGGGCACCTCCCACACGCTGCGGTCCGGGACGAAGACGGACTGCTCGCCCCGGCGCTCGGCGTAGGTCTCCAGGCGCCCCCGCTCGACCTGCTTGACCTGCTTGAGCAGGTCGAGGTCGATGCCCTTCTCGTCGACCACGTAGCCGGAGGAGTCGGAGCAGGCCACCACGACGCCGCCGAGCTGTTCGATCTTCTCGATCGTGTAGACGGCCACGTTGCCGGAGCCCGACACGACGACCCGCTTGCCGTCGAACGACGTGCCGCGGGCCTTGAGCATCTCCTCCACGAAGAACGTGCAGCCGTAGCCGGTGGCCTCGGTGCGTACCTGGGCGCCGCCGTAGACCAGGCCCTTGCCGGTGATCACGCCGGATTCGTAGCGGTTGGTGATGCGCTTGTACTGGCCGAACAGGTAGCCGATCTCGCGCCCGCCGACGCCGATGTCACCGGCCGGGACGTCGGTGTACTCGCCGATGTGCCGGTAGAGCTCGGTCATGAAGCTCTGGCAGAAGCTCATCACCTCGCGGTCGGAGCGGCCCTTGGGATCGAAGTCCGAGCCGCCCTTGCCGCCGCCGATGGGCAGGCCGGTCAGGCCGTTCTTGAAGATCTGCTCGAACCCGAGGAACTTGACGATGCCCAGGTAGACCGACGGATGGAAGCGCAGCCCGCCCTTGTACGGCCCGAGCGCGCTGTTGAACTCCACCCGGAAGCCACGGTTGATCTGCACCTCGCCCTGGTCGTCCAGCCACGGCACGCGGAAGATGATCTGCCGCTCGGGCTCGCAGATCCGCTCGATGATCTTCGATTCGGCGTACTCGGGATGCTTGCCGAGAACTGGGCCGATGCTTTCGAGCACCTCGCGCACGGCCTGGTGGAACTCGACCTCGCCGGGGTTCCGGCGCAGGACGTTGTCGTAGGTCGACGACAGTTTCTCGTGCAACAAGGGCTCCCTACATCACTGGTGCGATCGTGCTCACTTTACGATTCGGCCACTCGTGAGCAGCAGCCGCCCCGCCCCGAGGACGCCCGCGTCGGCCCCGGGACGGCGACGGCAAAGGAAGGTTTTGCCCGCCCGGCCGAGTGCGGGAGGGGGGCGGGGTAGCGCGCATCCTATGACCGGCAAGCGCAAGGACGATCCGTCCGTGGGTGACGAGGTGTCCTGGAAGAGCCACGGGTCCACGGCCCGCGGCAAGGTGGAGAAGAAGATCACCAAGAGGACCAAGGAGGCCGGCCGTACGGTGGCTGCCTCGCCCGACGACCCGCAGTACGTCGTGCGCAGCGACAAGAGCGGGCGCGAGGCCGTGCACAAGCCGTCCGCGCTGCGCAAGGGCAAGGGCAAGGGCAAGGACGCGAAGTGAGCGGCGACCGGGACGTGGCGGCCGAGTTCGGCCAGGCCGTCAACATGACCGCGCACGAGCTGGAACGCTGGCTGGACACCGAGGAGTCGAAGCAGGTCGGCCAGAAGCAGGACGGCGGCGGCGAGTCGACCGGCCACGCCTCCGGCCGCGAGATCGTCCGGCTCCTCCGCAAGGGCAGATCCTCCTGGACCGGCCACGACTACGAGCACATGGCCAAGGTGATCGGCTACATCCACCGGCATCTGGCGCAGCGCCCGTCCGGTGACGTCCGGGAGACCCGGTGGCGCTACTCGCTGATGAACTGGGGGCACGACCCGCTCAAGTGAGCGGCGCCTGCGCTCACCGGCGGCTTTCCAGAGACGGAAGGCCGCCGCCGGGCGGGCTGCTCAGTCGTCGTGGGCGATGAGCATGAGCTGCCGCCACAGCAGCACCACGAACACCGCCGAACCGGCGAAGGCGAACCAGAAGGGCGCCGCGACGCCGAACCGGGTGGCCAGCACGCCGCCGATCAACGAGCCGACCACCAGGCCGGCGTAGACGCAGACGGTGTTGACGCTGCCCACCCGCCCCTGGAGCTCCTGCGGGACCGCGCGCTGGCGGACGGTGCCCGAGGTGGTGCCCCAGATGAAGGCGTGCGCGCCGAAGACCAGGAAGATGGCTCCGGCGACCCACGGCGAACGGGTCAGGGCCAGGCCCAGGTGGGTGAACGTCTCGATGATGAGCCCGATCCGCATCAGGGCGCCGAGGCTGACCCTGCGGGTGATGGTCCCGTACAGGCCGGTGCCGATCAGGCCGCCGATCCCGCCGATGGTGGTCATCAGGCCGAACCCCATCGCGCCGAGGCCGAGCTGCTCCTGGGTGTAGAGGACGAGCACCGACCAGGCCGCGCCGAAGGTGAAGTTGAAGATCAGGATGGTGAGCGCCAGCGTGCGGACCGCCGGGTGCCGCACCGTCCAGCTGAACCCGGCGACGAGCTCGCGCACGGTGTTCGGGCGCGGCGCGTCGTCCGGCCGGACCCGCGCCGGCAGCGCGATCCGGGAGACCAGGACCATCCCCGCCAGCACCAGGAGCAGCTGGCTCGCGAACGGCCAGGTCAGGCCCAGCCCGAACAGCGCCGCGCCGATCGGCGGCCCGGCGAGCTGGTTGAGCGTGATGAACCCGGTGCCGAGACGGGCGTTGGCGACGATCAGGTCGTCCCTGGAGACCATCATCGGCGTCAGGGTGGACGTCGCGTTGTCGGCGAACACCTCGGCGATGGACCGGAGCGTGAGCGCCGCCAGCGCCGTCGCCACGGTCACGGTGCCGGTCGCCATGAGCACGACGAGCGCCGCCAGCACCACGGCGCGTACGGCGTTGGCGACCAGCACGATCCTGCGGCGGTCGTACCGGTCGGACAGGACGCCGGCGTACAGGCTGAACGCCAGCGGCGGCGCCCAGCTGACCAGGGCGGACAGCGAGATCATCAGCGGGTCGCGGGTCAGCGTCGCGATCAGCAGCGGGCCGGCGGCGGCCGCGATCCCGTCACCGAGATTCGTCAGCCAGCTCGACGCCAGCAACCATCGGAACCCTGTCCCCAACCGGGCCGGCAGGACCCGTTCCACGACTGTGACCACGAGCGCAAAACCATACGTTTCACCGGGGGGCGGGGCAACACGTTTTCCCCAGGCCCGAAGCGCCCGCCCGGGCAGACCAGGGCCGCCGCGGGCCGTCGCGGGCTGCCCCGGGCCGCCGCGGGGTGCGGAGACCCAGCGACCACCTGGGGTGTCACGGGGTGCGGAAGCCGCGGAAGGTCACAAGTCTGCGGGTTCGGAAGCCGAGCCGCTCGTAGAGGGCGATCGCGCCGGTGTTCGCCTCGGCCACGTGCAGGAACGGACGCTCGCCGCGGGCCACGATCCGCGAGACGAGCGCGCCGACCAGGCGGCCCGCGTGGCCCCGGCCGCGCGCCTCGGGCGCGGTGCACACGGCGCTGATCTCGGTCCAGCCCGGTGGCCGCAGCCGCTCGCCCGCCATCGCGACCAGCTTCCCGCCGTCGAAGACGCCGAGGTAGGTGCCCATTTCGCGGGTACGCGCCCAGAACGGCCCCGGTCGCGTCCTGGCGACGAGGTCCAGCATGTGCGGGACGTCGTACGCGCCCAGTTCGGTGACGTCGCCGGGCACGGCGGGGGCGCGGTCGCCGCCGTCCCAGATCAGCTGGCGGCCGTCGAGGGCGAACACCGGCTCCCAGCCGGGCGGTGGGGTCGCCGGGGAGCTGAACAGGTCGGCGAGCTCGCCCGGCCCGAGCAGCCGGGCCAGGTCGGCCCACGCCCGCTCGTCCGGCCCGGCCGGGACCGAGGAGAAGGTCGCCACCTCGGCCCGGTACGTGGCCGCCGCGCCGAGCCGCCGTGCGAGGTGCGCGTGACGGCCGCGCAGTGACGCGCCTACCGGGTCGTCGAGCGGGGTGGCGTCGGGATCCGCCATCGTGGTGTGCGCCTCTCAGGTGGTGCGGGGGAGCCGGCCGGTGGGACGGGGGGCCGTCCGGCGCCGGTCATCCTAGTGACCTCACCGCCACCGCCCCCGCGCCGGGCCCTGCCCCCGGCCTCCGCCAGTCCGGTGCCGGGCCAGTGGGAGGCAGGGCGGCGGCGGGGGCAGCGGTGGGCCCGTGGCGGTCAGGGGCGGGGTGGGGACGTGGCTTCGATGGCCTGTCTCATCTCCGTCGCGCCGTACCGCATCCGCTGGCCGACCTCGGCGGCTCGCGCGTCGGGCAGCACGTCGGTGATCCAGATCAGCCGGCCGGCCCCCTCGCCCTCCGGGTGGACCTCGAAGGAGGCGTGATGGTGGGCCAGCGGCGGCCTCGCGCCCTCCACGACCGCGTAGGCCAGGCGGCGGGCGTCGTCGTCGATCGCGACGATCAGCTCGCGGATCACGTGCCCGTCGGGGAACGTCAGGAACCGCTGGTCGCCGTCCAGCCTGGTGTCCTGGACGCGGCCCGGGAGCAGCCGTTCGTGCACGGCCCCGACGTCACGCAGGACGTCCCAGATGTGGTCGGGGGAGGCATCGATGACGACTTCGTGCCGGATGGAGGCCATGGGATCCCTTTGTTTACGTACTTCATTATGAAGTGCTTCGCTATGTTAGCGAACGTCCCAGTCCTCCCGTCGCGGCGGGTAGGCGAAGGTCTGGCGGTGGGCCCAGTCGCCGCGCACGACGCGGTAGTCGTGCGCGGCCTCGCTCGCGGGGTGGTCGGGGCCCACGTCGACCCGGTCGGCGACCGACCAGACGCCGTTGATCCGGTGCTCCACGGTGTAGAGGAACTCGTTGAACCCCGAGCCGGACACGCAGGTGTTGACGACGGTGAGCGCACGCCGACCCGCCGTCAGCCCCGGCGGGAGGTCGACGATCTGGTTCCGCCACTTGTGGACGGCGTCTTCCAGCAGCGGCCGCCACCTCGCCGCGGGCACGCCGTCGACGGTGATGGTCGCGTCCTGCAGGCCGACGCCGGCGTCGAGCCGGCGGATCAGCCGTACGCCGGTGTTGGCCGGGCTGACGCTCACGGTGAACCGGCTCGACCCGCCGCGGGGGAACGCGCGGCCGTCGTCGGTGACGATCTGACCGGAGTCCACGGCCTGACCGGAGTCCACGGCCTGACCGGCGTCCACGATTTGGCCGGACGTGCTTTCGGGCCGCGGCTCGGGCCGTCCCGTCAGCCGTACGGCGACGACGACGGCCAGGGCCAGCGCGGCGGCCACCGGCACGGCGATCCCGGCGAACAGGACGGCCCGCCGCGGCCCGCCACCCAGCACCGATGCCGCCCCGCCCGGCAGACCTGGTCCCGCCGGACCGGACGCGGCCGGCGGGGGGCCGTCGGACGCCTGCGAGCCGCGATCGTCCCAGGCCCCGGCGGGCAGCCGGCTGATCCGCACCCGGTCCCAGGCCCGCTCCCAGGCGGGAAGCTCGTGGTCGGGCACCCGGCACCCGCGCAGGAACGCCACCATGACCGCCTTCTTGGGAAAGCGCCGGCCGGCCAGCATGTCGGCGCACGTGCTGCGCGGCAACCGGGCGCCGCCCGACCTGTCGGCCCGCGCCTGCAACTCCCGCAGCGACACGTCGGCCCGGGCGAACTGCTCGGCCAGCAGCCGCACCAGGTCCTCGTGACGGCTCACCGACTCAGGCCCGGTGGCCTCCGCGGCGCCCGGCGGCAGCCCGCCACCGTGGACCTCGCTCATCGCTCCGCACCCCGCCCTCTCTTGACCGGGCCGTAAGGCCCCGCAGACCAGCGACAGAAAGTGTACGGACGGTCGCGCCGCGTGTCCGGGTTCTCTTGGCCCGGCCGTCGCTCCGCTCCCGTGCCGTGCGGGAGACGCGGCTCGACACGGCTCGGCTCCGGGCGGCACGCCCGATGATCGACCCCCTGTTCCTCGACATGCCGCTGTCCCTCTGCCCCGCGCCGGAGCCCCGCCCTGGGTGCGCGGGGAGCGTCAGGCTGAAGACGGCGAACCCGGTGCACACCGCGACCCCTCAGCGTTTCTCGTGGGGTTCGCCGGCCAGCCAGTCCCAGCTGGTGATGGTGGTGCGCATCAGGCGGGCGGCGGTGGACAGGTGGCTGTCGGCGCCCCAGAACAGGGTGAGCGTGCGGCGGCAGTCGGGGTCGTCGACGTCCACCCAGGCGAGCGGGGCGCGGGTGGTGGAGCGGCGGGCCAGGGACGGGACGAGCCCGATGCCGAGCCCCGTGCTGATCAGGTCGGCGATGGCGCTGGACTCGTCGCCTTCGCAGACGATCCGCGGCGTGCGGCCCCTGGCGGCGAAGAGCCGGTCGAGCAGCCGGCGTTGCCAGTGTCCCTTGCGGGCGGTGACGAACGGCTGGTCGGCGAGGTCGTCGATGGTCACCGACGTACGGCCGGCCAGCGGGTGGTCGAGCGCGGTGGCCAGCCCGACCGGCTCGTCCAGCAGTTCGGCGGCCTCCAGCCCGTCGGCGTGGATCGGCTGGGAGGCGACGCACAGGTCGAACTCCTGGGCGCGCAGGCGGCGGGACATGTCGTCGGCGGGGGCCCAGTGGAGCTCGATCTCGGCGGCGGGATGGGCGCGCTTGTAGGCCGCGAGCGGCCCGGTGAGGGTCAGGAAGGTCTCCGAGGCCAGGCGTACGGTGCCGAACCCCTCGCCGGCGGCCTCGGCGACGGCGCGCCGTCCGGCGTCGAGCTCGCCGAGCGCCCGTTCGACGAAGCCGCGGAACAGGGTGCCCGCGCCGTTCAGGCGGAGCCGGCCGCCGCGGTCGAACAGCGGCGTGCCCAGCTCGCTCTCCAGGCGGGCGATCGTCCGGCTCAGGGACGGCTGCGCGACGCGCAGCTCCTCGGCGGCGGCGCTGAGGTGTTCGAGCCGGGCCACCACCAGGAACTGGCGGAGGGCGTTCAGATCCATCATGCCTCCCAACGCATAACACCATAGCAATATAGATCTTGGACAAGATAACTCAGGAGCCATAGCGTCGGAGGCGTTCCATCAGGACGGACATGAGGAGGACCCTCGATGCTCAGCGTGGTCGACGGACCGCGAGCCGATGCCACGCGCCGCACGGCACCCGTGGGCTGGACGTTGCGGGCGACGGTCAGCGCCCACATGGTGGCGATCGCCGGCCAGCCGGTGTTCGCCGGCGTGTACCTGACCGGCGACTACGACAGCCTGCGCTGGCACTCCTTCGGCGCCGACGTGGTCACCTCCGTCGGCTACCTCCAGCTGATCGTGGCGATCGTGGTGTGGGCGCGCCTGCGCCGCAGCGGGCCGTTCCTGGCCACGGCTGCGGTGGTGGCGGCCGAGACGGCGCAGTACTTCGCCGGGCTCGACGGCGCGTTGTGGCTGCACATCCCGCTGGGAGTGGCGACCGTCGCCGCGCTCACGGTGCAGTTCATCGACGTGTGGCGCCGGCCCTTCCCGCGTCGGGCGGCCCGCGATGCCTGAGCTCGACCGGCCGGCGCGCGGCGTGACCAGGCGGCAGGCGCTCGGCATCGGCGGCGCGCTCGGGCTGATGGCGGCCACCGGGCTCGGCACCTCGGCCGCGATGGCCCGGCGGCCCTCGATCACCGGCGCCGAGCTGCGCAGCGACCTGCCGCTGCCGCCGCCGTTCCAGGTGCCGCTGCCGATCCCCGCCGTGCTGGCGCCGTCCGGCGCCTCGGGCGGCGCCGACCGTTACGAGATCGTCCAGCGCGAGACGACCCTGGAGATCCTGCCCGGCGTACGGACCAGGGCCTGGACGTACGGGGGCACCTTCCCCGGGCCGACGATCGAGGCGCGCCGGGGCCGGCCGATCACCGTGACGCACCGCAACGACCTGCCCGTGCCGACCGTCGTCCACCTGCACGGCGGACGCACCCCGGCCGCCTCCGACGGCTACCCGACCGACCTCGTGCTGCCCGAGGGCTGGACGGAGCCCACCATGCACATGGCGCACGGCTCCGGCATGGGCGGCATGGGCGGCATGCGCGACCCGCGGGCCGTGCTGAGCAGGCGGACCAGGGACTACACCTTCCCGCTGGACCAGCGTCCGACGCTGCTGTGGTACCACGACCACCGGATGGACTTCACCGCCCCCGCGATCTGGCGCGGCCTGGCCGGGCTGCAGATCGTCCGCGACGACGCCGAGCAGGCACTGGGCCTGCCCGCGGGGCCGCGCGAGCTGCCGCTCATGATCGCCGACCGGGCGTTCACCGCCGAGGGCGAGCTCGCCTACCCCGCACTCGACCCCACCCTGCGGGAGCGGCCAGGCGTGCTCGAACCGTACATAGCGGGCGTGCTCGGCGACGTGATCCTGGTCAACGGCGCCCCCTGGCCCGTCCACGAGGTGGACGCGGCCCGCTACCGGCTGCGCCTGCTGAACGCCTCCAACGCCCGCCACTACGAGCTCGAAGCCGTGCTCGACGACGGGCGGCGGCTCGACCTCGTGCAGATCGGCGCCGACCAGGGGCTGCTCGCGGCCCCCGTCACCCACCGGGTGCTGCCGATCGCGCCGGCCGAGCGCTACGACGTGGTCGTGGACTTCGCCCGCGTCCCGGTCGGCGGGCGCGTCCGGATCGTCAACCGGCTCGGCTCGGGCCGCACCCGGGACGTGATGGCCTTCCGGGTCGCGCGCGCCGCGGCCGACGACAGCCGGGTGCCCCCCGTGTTGTCCACCGACCTGCCGGAGTGGCGGCGGGCGGACGCCGTACGGGTGCGCGAGTTGTCCTTCCGCGCCGGCCGGATGCACGACGGCCGCGGCTGGCTGATCGGCGGGCTGCCGTTCGACCCCGCCCGCTCCGACGTCACCGTGGGCCTCGGCGACGTCGAGGTGTGGCGGATGGTCGCCGACGTCCACCACCCCGTCCACCTGCACCTGGTCGGCTTCCGGGTGCTCTCGCGCAGCGGCCGGCCGCCGTTGCCGCACGACGCGGGGCTGAAGGACACCGTCTCCCTGCGGCCGGGCGAGTCGGTGGAGATCATCACCCGGTTCGACGGCTACCGCGGCCGCTACCTCTTCCACTGCCACAACGCCGAGCACGAGGACATGGCCATGATGGCCAACCTCCAGATCGTCTGACACCCAGATCGTCTGACACCCCCCGCGCACCCCGGCACCGTTCACAAGGAGCGTCACCATGCCCGCCGATCCCGGCATCGTCATCATCGGCGCCAGCCTCGCCGGCGCCCAGGCCGCGCGGGCCCTGCGGCTCGACCACGGCTACGACGGGCCGCTCACGCTCGTCGGCGACGAGCACCCCCTGCCCTACCAGCGTCCCGCGCTGTCGAAGGGCTACCTGCTGGGCACCACCGAGGCCGCCGAGCTCGACGTCCTGGACCCGCGGTTCTACGCCGCCCAGGACGTCGCCCTCGCCCTCGGCGCCCCCGCCACCCTGCTCGACCTCGACGGCCGGCGGGTGAAGCTGGGGCGCAACGTGGAGCTGCCGTTCGGCCAGGTGCTGATCGCGACCGGCGCCCGTCCGCGCCGCCTCCGGGTGCCGGGCGCCGACCTCGACGGCGTCCACTACCTGCGCGACCGCGAGGACAGCGAACGGCTCGGCGCGGCCCTGCGCGCGGCCTCGGCCGTCGTCGTGGTCGGCGCCGGCTGGCTCGGCTGCGAGGTCGCCGCCGCCGCCCGCGCGCTCGGCGTGCCCACGACCGTGGTCGACCCGCTGCCCACGCCGCTCTACCACGTGCTGGGCGACCGGATCGGCGGCGCCGTCGCCCGCCTGCACCTCGACCACGGCGTCGAGCTGCTCACCGGCGACGGCGTCGAGGCGGTGCTCGGGACGCGCTCGGTCGAGGCGGTGCGCACGGTCGCCGGGCGGCGCGTCCCGGCCGACCTGGTCGTGGTCGCCGTGGGCGCCGTCCCCAACACCGAGCTGGCCGAGGCGGCGGGGCTGCGCGTCGACGGCGGCATCGTCACCGACGGCCGCCTGCGCACCTCGCACCCGGCCGCGCTGGCCGCCGGCGACGTCGCCCGCCACCGGCACCCGCGCTACCTGAAACCGGTCCGGATCGAGCATTGGGACAACGCCGTCGTCCACGGGACCGCCGCCGCGGCCACGCTGCTGGGCGAGCCGGTCACCATCGACCACGTCCCGTACTTCTTCTCCACGCAGTACGGGTCCACCCTCGAATACGTCGGCCTGCCCACCACGTCCGACCGCGTCGTCACCAGGGGCGAGCCGGGGGAGCCCGGGTTCGCCGCCTTCTGGCTCGACCGCGGCGTCCCGGTGGCCGCGCTGACCGTGGACAGCCAGGACGCCGGCCACCTGCGGTCCCTGGTCGCCGCCGGGCACACCGCCGATCCGCGCCGGCTGGCCGACCCCGGCGTCCCGGCGGCCGAGCTCCTGCCGCACGTCCCCACCGGCGCCTCATGAACGGCGGCGGCCCGGCTCAGACGCGCAGGACCGCCTGACGGGTGTGCCCGCGGCTGCCGCCGACCTCGACCTTGACCGCCCGCTTGGACCGGCGCACCCCCCGGTCGCCCTCCTTGACCGACCTGACCGGCCACGGCAGCTTGATCCGCACGTCGTCGGCGGTCCTGGACGGGTCGGAGACGGCCAGCCGGACCCGGTGACGGTCGTGGCGGAGCAGCACGACGCACGGCCCGTCGGCGGCGAGCGGCCCGTGCGGGGTGTCGACGGCCCCCGCGCGCCAGAACACCGCGGCGATCAGGTCGTCCCGGCTGACGGCCTGGACCGTGCGGGAGTTGGCCAGGATCTCGACCCGCCCGCGGTAGGCCGCGGTCTGCTCGGGGGTGGCGGCGGGCAGCACGGCGTAGGCGTAGCGGGCCCGGCGCGGATCGACGCCGTGGTCGACCAGGATCGTCGTGTAGTGCCTGGTGACGGGGGTCGTGTCGCCGCCGGTGGTGGCGCCGGTGTCGATGTCGCGCCAGCGGCCGGTGCGCCGCTCGCGGATCACCTTCGCCTCGGCGCCGTCGAGCAGCGCGTATCCGGCCACGCCGGACAGGTGGACCCAGCCGTCGCCGCGGGTCAGCGGGGGATGGGCGCCGTGGGTGTTGCGGTTCTCCACGACGGTCTCGACGCGGCGGCCGTCGGAGGCGGTGATGCCGGTCCCTAAGGCGATCACCCCGTCGTCGAGCAGGAACCACGCCTTCCTGGCCCGCAGCGAGGAGCCGTCGGCGATCAGCCTCATCGCCGCCACGCCGTACTCGCCGTCGAGCGCCGCGCCGCCCGCCCACGGGGTGGGCGGCAGGCGGCGCGCGCCGTGCGGGAGGTCGGCGCGCCCGCGGGTGTCGACCGTGGTGCCCGGCAGCCGGTACGGGTCGATCGTCGGCCACAGGTCGTCGTTCCAGTGGGTCAGGTCGTCGGTGTAGAGGTACGTCATGCCGTCGCCGGTGTACCAGCCGTGCAGGTTCTCCTGGTTCATGCCCTCGGCCGCGCCGATGCGCTCGGAGCTCATCGCGATGGCGTACGCCCAGGTGGGACGCCGGTGCACGACCCGGTCCATGTCGGCGAAGACGTACGTGCCGGTCGTGCGGGGGCCGACCGGCACGGACGCGTCCGCCAGCAGGGCCTGCGCCCGCGCGACGCTCGCCAGCGGGGCGACCGCGGCGTACGGGACGGCCTGGTTGCGGGTGAGCCAGCCCTTCACCATCGGCCGCCAGCGCCGGGCGTGGCGCTCGGGCGCCGTCTCCAGCAGCGTCAGGATGGCCTCGACCGCCTTCTGCCCCGAATGGTGGTCGCGGTGGCCCTGCACCGAGATCTGCCGGCCGCGCACGCAGTCCATCATCAACCCGTCGAAGATGAACGGCGTGAACGAGCGGTCGACGAAGTCGTAGACGTTCCCGACGTCGCGGATCTCCCACGGTGACCTGGCCAGCATGGCGATCAGCTTGGCCACGCTCTCCAGATAGTCCACGCCGTAGCTGCCGTTGTAGGGGAACACGCCGTGCTGGATGAAGGAGCCGTCGCGGTAGAAGCCGTCGCCCGGCCCGCCGGTGGGGCGCAGCAGGTCGGAGACGGCCTTCCTGGCCCGCTTGAGCAGGCGGGCGTCGTGGGTGAGCAGCCCGCGCATCGCCACCGCCATGGCCTTGCTGGCCCGGTTGGCGCCGGTCTCGACCACGCCGGGGTGGCTGACGCGGCGCTCGGGGTCGGGGCACCAGTGGCGCAGCGGGCGCAGCCAGCGGCGCAGGTCGTCCTTGGGCAGGCCGTCGTAGAGCAGCGCGCAGGTGTCGGTCAGCGCGCGCGGGACGCCGATCTCCCACCAGTACCAGTTGCTGCCGCGGCGGTCGAGGCCCTCGCGGTAGGCGTGCTCGTACAGGAAGTCCAGGGCCCTGGCCGCGGTCTCGGCGACCCGCTCGTCGCGGTGCATGTCGGTGCCCGGCGTGGCCCAGCCGAGCGCCAGCGTGCGCATGCGGTTGTAGGCGCGGTTGAAGTTGCCCGTACGGGGGTCGTCGAGCGGCAGGTCGGGCCACAGGCTCGGCCGGCCGGGAGCGGGGTCCATCTTGCGCAGCACCGCGTTGGCCGAACCCTCGACGGCCCGCGTCTTGTCCAGGTACGCCGGGTCGTACGTGGCGCCGGCCAGCAGGCTCACCCATCGCTCCCGGGCCGCGTCGAACGCGGCGGCGCCGACCGCCTCGGCCGGCCTCTCCCACAGAGCGATTCCGGCCACGGCCGCGGCCCCCAGCAGGGCGGACCGGCGGCTGAGGGGGTGGGTCATGGAAGCCTTTCGACAATCAGCCATCTACCAGATGAAAAGATCCTATGTCGGCGGCAGGGGGGATCATTTCGCCTTCGCGATGGGGTACCCGGCATCGACCATATTGAACTGTGATGAACCGTATTGAACTGTTCGCTCCGGCGATCGATCATCAGGGGCAGTAGCGCTTCCTCGCGTCAGAGAGGATCTCCATGATTCGTCGCGCATCGCTCGCCGTCCTGCTCGCCGTCGGCACGCTCACCGTCGCCGGCTCGCCCGCCCACGCCCGCGCCTGCCAGATCGACTACCACTGCGAGACGTACTACTACAGCGACTCCACCCGGACTACGGTGGTCGGCGTCAAGTACGAGAACTGCGTGGGCGACGTGACGTGGGTGGGCACCCGCGGCTCGTACCCGGAGTTCCACGAGACCCCCTGCTAGGGGGCCGCTCGGCGGGGTGTTGCGCAGGCACGCCCCGCCCGCCGCGTCCGGCCGGCTCACACGGTGATCACGACCTTGCCGAACGGCCCGCCCGACATGTAGTGGCGGTAGGCGTCGGGAGCCTGCTCGAAAGGGAAGACGCGGTCGATGACCGGGCGCAGCCGGTGGGCCTCGATGAGCCGGATCACGGCCAGGAACTGCGCGCGGCTGCCGACGGCGATGCCCCGCAGCGTGGCTCCCGACCGGAAGACCGCCCGCGCGTCGAGCGGCGGCGGGTCGGCCAGGACGAACCCGACGCTGGCGACCTGGCCTCCGATCGCGGTGGCCGACAGCGACTGCCCGAGGTCACCGGCGACGTCGATGACGTGTTCCGCGCCCTCGCCCCCGGTCAGCTCGCGCACCCGGGCCGCCCAGTCGGGGGTGGCCCGGTAGTCGACGACCTCGTCGGCGCCCAGCGCGTACAGGCGTTCGGCCTTGGCCGCGCTGCTGGTCGTGGCGATCACCCGGGCGCCCAGCGCCTTGGCGAACTGCAGCGCGAACAGCGACACCCCGCCGGTGCCCTGGGTGACGACGGTCCGGCCGGGCAGCGGGCCGGTGCCCTCGCCGGTCAGGGCGTTCCAGGCGGTGACCGCGGCGCAGGGCAGCGTCGCGGCCTCCTCGTAGGACAGGTGGGCCGGGATCGGCACGAGGGCGTGCTCGTCGAGCAGCGCGTACTCGGTGAGCATGCCGTCCAGCGAGCCGCCGAGCTGCGGCAGGTGCCGCAACGCGAACGGGCCGTCCTGCCAGCTCGGGAACAGGGTGGCGGTGACCCGGTCGCCGACGCCGACCGACTCGACGCCGGGGCCGGTGGCGACGACGTCGCCGGCGCCGTCGGAGACCGGCACCACGTCCGGTTTCACCGGGAGCACGTAGTCGCCGCGCAGGATCATCAGCTCGCGGAAGCTGAGGGAGGTGGCCCGCACCGCGACCACCACCTGCCCAGGACCAGGGGTGGGGACGGGGTGTTCCTTGATCGACAGGCCCTCGACGCCGGCTCCGCTGTCGACGTGGTAGCTGCGCATGACGTCCATCAGGCGGTCGCCAGGGGAACTTCGCCGGCGGTCTTGCTGAAGCCGAGCGCCTCGACGATCCGCCCGTCGCGGACGCGCATGAGGTTCACGCCGCTGACCCAGTCGGACGGGCCGGTGCCGTAGCGGTAGTGCCAGTGGATGGTGGCGCGGTCACCGGCGACGATGACCTCCTGCGGCTCGAACGCGCTGGTCAGGTCGTCCACGAGCGCGCCCCACCAGTCCAGGCACGCCTGGCGGCCGGTGACGCGTTCGCCGGTGGGGGCCGGCTGCACGGACTCCATCACGCAGTCCTCGGCGACCAGGTCGTCGAGCAGGCCGCGGTCACGCTCGACGAAGGCCCGGTTGAAGCGCTCCATGACGTCGGCGGTGGATGGGAAGGACACGGTTCCTCCAGAAGGAAGCGGGGTAGATCGATCGGTCTATCTATGTATATCGACCGGTTGATCTACTCGTCAACCCGTGGCAACCTGGATCCATGACAGTTCGTACGGGACCGGGCCCCCGGGAGCGCCTGCTGACGGCCGCCGACCAGCTGATCTACAGCCAGGGCGTCAACGTCGGCGTCGACGCCCTGCTCAAGGCCGCGAACGTGGCCCGGCGCTCGCTGTACGAGCACTTCGGCGGCAAGGACGGCCTGATCGTCGAGGTGCTCAGGTCGGCCGCCGACGCCGACGCCGCCGACTACCGCCGCACCATGGACGCCGCCGGCCACGACCCGCGCGAGCGCCTGCTGGCCGTCTTCGACCGGATCGGCGAGATCGTCGCCATGCCCGGGTTCCACGGCTGCCGCTACCTGGCCGCCGACCTCGGGCTGACCGACCCCGGCCACCCCGCGCACGAGATCACCCGCGACTACCGCCGGCAGGTGCACGGGCTGCTGGCGCGCGAGCTGGCCGCGCTCGGCCACCCGCAGCCCGACCGTGCCGCCGACCAGCTGCTCATCCTCATCGACGGCACCCTCGCCGTCGGCGCGACCCGCCCCGGCACGAACCCGGCCGCCGCCGCCCGCGAGCTCGCCGAACACGTCATCACCCCCTGACGGGCCCGCGCGGGCCGTCACGGTCAGGCCGGTGCCCGAGGACGGGGGGCGGCGCTTACCGGGCCGTCACGGTCAGGGTGGTGCCCCAGGGCCGGGGGCGGCGCTTACCGGGCCGTCACGGTCAGGGTGGTGTGCGGGCCGGTCGTCGCGCCTTCGGGGCCGGCCAGGTCGAGCGCGAAGCCGTCGGCCGTCCTGCGGCCGAGCAGCCGCGCCGGTCGCCCGCAGAACAGCGGCCGGATGTTGCGGTGCGCGATGCGGGTCACCCGCTCGGGACGCCCCTCCAGCCGCAGCGTCTCGGCCAGGGCGAGCGTCATCAGCGGCCCGTGCACCACCAGGCCGGGATAACCCTCCACGCGGGTGGCGTACGGCCAGTCGTAGTGGATGCGGTGGGCGTTGGCGGTGGCCGCCGAGAACCGCATGAGCAGGGTCGGATCGGTGTCGAAGTGCCACTCCCAGGCGCCCGCCCTGCGGAAGGGGGAACCGGCGGCCCGCGCCGCCACGGCCTCCTCGGCCGCCGCCGCCGGGCCGGTGGGCGCCCCGGCCTCCCGGTAGATCAGGTCCTGCCGCTCCTCCAGCCGGGGATCGCCGTCCTGGCCGGTCAGGCGGGTGCGTACGACCACCACGACCAGCCGGCCCGAGCGCCCGGACTTCTCGGTGACCGACTCCACCGTGCTCTGCCTGCGTACGGTCTCGCCGACCCGCAGCGGCTCGTGGAACACGACCTCGCCCCCGGCGAACATGCGCCGCGGCAGGCCGACGGGCGGCAGGAACGAGCCGCGTACGGGATGCCCGTCGCCCCCCAGCACGGACGAGACGGGCCAGCGCGCCAGCGCCGCCCAATGCCACAGCGGCGGCAGCTCCGCGCCCGGCCCCGGGACCGGCACGCCGTCGTCGAACAGGGCCGCGAGCGCGGCGACCGGCGACGGATCGACCAGCTCGTCACTGACGACAGTGGACGGCTCCCACCCCTGCACGCTGCTCCCCGCCCTCCGCCGTGACCGCCGCGAACCACGGTACGCCCAGGCCGGGCCCGCGCGGCAGTGCGCGGTCGCCCCGGGGGGAGGGCGAGCGTCAGCGGGCGGTGATGATGCCGCCGGGCAGCAGGGCGCCGAGGGTGGACGTGTCGTTGACCGCGTTGAGCACGTCCAGCACCGGCTGGAGCAGCGCGCCGACGGGCCCGCCGGCGGCCAGCGAGTCGGCGGTGGCCGGGGTGGTGAGCGCGACGGCCAGCAGCGCGCCACCGGCCACGGCGCAGGTGATACGGCCCATGAGCTTCATGGACACCTCCATGGGAGTTACCGAAAGTGATCGTCCAGCACTCTATGTGACAGGAGGGTGTCCGCCCGGTAAGGCGCACGGTCAGGGCTGGACAGGGAGCATGACC
Organism: Nonomuraea sp. NPDC049624; assembly: GCF_040675255.1. Classification (NCBI taxonomy): domain Bacteria; kingdom Bacillati; phylum Actinomycetota; class Actinomycetes; order Streptosporangiales; family Streptosporangiaceae; genus Nonomuraea; species Nonomuraea sp. NPDC049624. The sequence goes on from NZ_JBFAOR010000010.1 coordinate 142,626, forward strand.
TCCACCGTGGTGCCCGTCCCCGGCTCACCGCTGACCAGGCAGATGCCGCCCAGCTCGGCCGTGCGCTCGCGCATCGAGGTCAGGCCGACGCCGGACCGGTGCTCGGGCGGCAGGCCACGGCCGTCGTCGGCGACCAGCAGGCGCAGCGCGCCGGGCTCGCGGCGCAGCTCGACCCGGACGCGGGTGGCCCGCGCGTGCCGCCGCACGTTCGTCAGCGCCTCCTGCGCGATCCGGTAGACGGCCACCTCGACGGCGGCGGGCAGGCCGGTCAGGTCGCCCTCGGCGATCACCTCCGCGGCCGGCCCGTCCGGCGCGGCCAGCGCTCGCACGGCGGCGGCCAGGCCCAGGTCGTCCAGGGCGGGCGGGCGCAGGCCGTAGACGAGCTGCCGCAGGTCGCCCGTGACGGCGTCCATGCCGGTACGCAGCTCGCGCAGCAGCCCGTCGGCCGCCTCCGGCGAGCTCTTCAGGCTGAGCCGGGCCATGTTGACGGTCATCGCCAGCCCGCTGAGCGTCTGGCCGAGGCCGTCGTGCAGGTCCCGGCGCAGCCGGCGGCGCTCCTCCTCGCGGGCGGCCAGCATGCGTTCGCGCGAACGTTGCAGGTCGGCGGCCAGGCGGACCGCGTGGGCCACGTCGGCCGCGTACGGGACCAGCGTGTCCAGCACCCGCTCGTCGTGCGCGGCGGCGAAGCGGCGCGCGGCGGGCGGGCCGACCAGCAGCCGGCCCACCCACTCGCCGTGCCAGATCAGCGGCACCTCGCGCGGGGAGTCGCCGACCTGCCCGCGCGAGGTGCTCGCCACGCTGACCGGGTGGCCCGGCTCGCCGCTGGTCACCTCGACGGCGACGCCGCGTACCGCCAGGCCCTCGCGCAGCACGCCGACCACCGCCGCCAGCGCCTGCGCCGGATCGCCCCGGCGCACCTCCTGCGCCAGCCGCTCGGCCAGGACGCGCGGATCGCCCACCGGCCCGTAGAGCAGGCGGTCGACCGCGCGTTGCAGCGCCCGCCGCAACGGCTGGAAGAACGCGCCCGTGAGCAGCGCGGAGGCGAGCCCGGCGACCTGGTGGTACCCCGACACCAGCAGGCTCGACAGCGTGGCCACCCCGAAGTAGACCCCGCCGACCACGGCCAGCAGCCCGGCGGCGACGAACGTCCGGCTGACGACGGTGTCGATGCCGTAGAGCCGGTAGCGGGTCACCGAGATCACCATCGACACGGGGATGACCGCCGCCCACCCGATCGACAACCAGTACAGCTCCGGCACGACGACGCCGGCGAGCATGAAGACGATGTACCCGCCGAAGGAGAACAGCGGCCAGCCGATCTGCCGCCGCACGACCGGGTCGGCCCGGCGGAAGCGCAGCACCATCGACCACGCCGCCAGCGGCAGCGTCGAGAGGATGCCGGTCCAGGCCACCACCGTGACCACCGGCCAGATCGGCGCCAGCTCCGGAACCTGTGACGGGTTGGGGATGACCGCGGGCAGCGGATAACCCTCGGCCGGCGGGTCGGGACGCAGGAACATGTGGGTCAGCTCCACCGCGGTCGACACCGCGCCGAGCAGCACCACCAGGCGCCAGCGCCGCGACGGCAGCCTGCCGTCGGGGGAGTACAGCGGCAGCAGCATCTCCAGCAGCAGCCCGGACACCGCCCAGCCGGCCTGCGCGGGGAACCTCAGCATCCCCGCCAGCGCGAGATCCCCGTCCGCCGCGGCGGCCAGCATCGCCGACTGGCAGAAGGTGTTGACCGCGCCGCCGAGGCCGCCCGCGCACATCAGCCACGCCAGCCTGAGCCGCGGCCGGTGCACGATGAGGAACGCGCTGAAGGCCGGGAAGGTGACCCCCGCCGCGGCCAGCGGGCTGAAGATTTCCGGCAGCCGCCACTCCGGCGGCAGCGCCGCGTACAGCAGGACCGCCGCGAGCACCAGCACCGGCGAGACCACGGCCAGGACGACGGCGACCACCCGGGCTGCCCACGCCATCCGTCCCCGCCTTCCGGCTGCCGTTCCCGCCCGACACTAGCGTGCCCGCGGAACGGTCCGCCATGATCCGGCCCGCCGGCCGGACCGACCGGCGGGTCAGCGCAACGACCGCAGCAGGGCGCTCCGGTCGAGGGCGTCGACCGGCCACGTACGGGAGCGCAGGGTGCCCCGGTCGCGGTAGGCGCGCATGATCGTGACGTGTTCGGGCAACCGGACGAACCCCCGCAGATCATCCTCGCTCCGCCACACCGACAGCGAGCCGACCCGGCGGCCGGCGAGATCCGCCCAGAGCCACATGCCCACCGCGCCCGGCAGGCCGGGCCAGTGGCGGCTCAACGACCGGCCGTGCCGGGCGATGCCGGGCAGGTCCCGGAGCCGCCGCAGGCGGAAGTCCGTCAGGGCGGCGACCAGCGGGCCCGGCCGGTCGCTCTCGGGGCCGGGGATCCAGCGTGAGGTCAGCATGCGGCACACCGGCCGGTCTCGGACGTCATGCCGCCAAACTATATTAACGACCGATCGTTTGTATATCGAAGGCGGCGGTCAGGCGCGGCCGGGGGAGAGGGCGCCGGCCAGCTCGCGCCAGTGGGGCATCGCCGTCCGGCCCGGCTCGATCCCGATCACCTGCACGGCCACGTGGTCGGCGCCCGCGTCCACGTGGGCCCGCAGCTTGCCGACGACGGTGTCCAGGTCGCCCCAGAAGACGAAGTCGTCCACCAGGCGGTCGCTGCCGCCGCCGGTGATCTCGTCCTCCGCGTACCCGAGCCGCCGGAACTTCGCCACGTTGTACGGCGTGCTCAGGTAGGGGCGCAGGTGCTCGCGGGCGGCGGCGCGGGCCTTGGCGGGGTCGGTCTCGAACAGCACCGGATGCTCGACGGCCAGGAACGCGTCCGGCCCGAGGAGCTGCCGTGACTCGGCGGTGTGCGCGACGTTGACGTGGTAGGTCTGGGCGCCCGCCGCCCGGTCGCGGGCCAGTTCGAGCATCTTGGGCCCGTACGCGGCCAGCAGGCGGCGCACGCCCGACTTGGGAGCCGGGTTGACGGTCTCCAGCTCGTCCAGCTCGTCGAGGTAGGCCCGCATGGCCGTCAGCGGGGTCGTCCCGGGGCGGGGGGCGCCGCCGAAACCCAGGCCGAGCACGTGCCGGTCGGGGTAGGCGTCGGCCAGCAGCAGGGCGGCGCCGTACGTCCACCTGGCCTCGCGGGCCCAGATCTGGGCGATGCCGTTCACGATGTGCATCCTTCGCGTGCACGACAGCAGGAAGCCGGCATGGGTGAGCGCCTCGCGGCCGAGCAGCTCGGGCATCCAGAACGCCCGCCACCCCTGCTCCTCCAGCTCCTGGATCGACTCGCGCATGTGCGCGGCCGGCACGTGCTCGAAGTCGAACGTGTAGATCCCGAACGTGCCGAGATCCAGGCCGTCGATGGTGCCCATGGGACATCCCCTCATCGTGTGTCGATCCTCAGAAGCATAGACATATCGCAAAATGTCGATATATGAAAACCGACCTCTGTCGTCCGGGGGGCTCGGCGGGGAGCGGCTTCTACAGGGTGCGACCGAGGGTGGCGACGAGCTGGGCGATGCGGCGCTCGTCACGCTTGTAGTGCGTCCACTTGCCCACGCGGGTGGCGTGTACCAGCCCCGCGCGCTGCAGCTCGCTCAGGTACGCCGACACCGTCGACTGCGCGAGCCCGACCCTGGCCTGGATGTGCGTCACGCACACCCCGACCTCCACCGGGTCGGCGATCGCCCCCTCCAGGGAGAAGTGGCGCTCCGGCTCCCGCAACCACGACAGCAATTGCAGCCGGGTCGGGTTCGCCAACGCCCGCAACGCCTCGGACAGCTCTGAATCGGTCAAAAGTGGAGCCTCCGCCATGGATGCGAGCATAGTGAGCCATCGACGCATCGCGGTAATCCGATGCGTACCAGCTCGGCGCCCACGCGGCTCCTCAAGGGGAGGCAACGCCTCGGTAGATTTCCCGCACCCGAAGTAATCCATCCAGTCAAGACGATTGCCTCAAATAAGTCGATCGCCTTATATTCCGATGTGTCGGGCTTTCAAGCTGGAGGACGCATGACCGTTGACGCGATCCCCGATTTCCCCTTCGACCGCCCCACGGCGCTGGAACCGCCCCCACAACTCGCCGACCTGCGGGAGAAGTGCCCCGTGGCCCACGTACGCCTGCCCAGCGGCGACGTGGCGGCCCTGGTGACCCGGTACGACGACGCCCGCGCCGTCATGGCCGACCCCCGCTTCAGCCGCAACCTCGCCCGCGAGGGCGCCGCCCGGCTGTCCACCACCGAGGACGGCGGCCTGTTCAACCGCCGCAAGGACGGCGCCGGCGACATCGGCGAGGGCGAGGGCCACATGCGCTGGCGGCGCCTGCTGAGCCGCTGGTTCACGGCCAGGAAGATGGAGGTCTGGCGCCCCCGCGTCCAGGCCATGGCCGAGGACCTCCTAGACTCCATGCTGGCCAAGGGCTCCCCGGGCAACCTGTCGTCCGGCCTGGCCCTGCCCCTGCCGGTACGGGTCATCTGCGCGCTGGTCGGCGCGCCGAGCTCGGACCAGGACAAGTTCGCGCACTGGTCGCGCACGATGCTGACCCTGACGCGCAACACGCAGGAGGAGGTCGACACGGCCTACCGGGAGTTCAACGCGTACGTGTCGGACCTGATCGACCGCAACCGCGCCGACCCCGGCGACGACCTGCTCAGCGAGCTGACCCAGATCACCGACGCCGAGGACGGCAGGCTCAGCCGGGACGAGCTCATCGCCACCGTGCGCGGGCTGCTGCTGGCCGGGCACGAGACCACGTCCAACATGATCGCCATCATGACGGCGATGCTGCTGTCCGACCGGCAGCGCTACGAGGCCGTGATCGACGACCCCGACCTGATCCCGGGCACCGTGGAGGAGGTCCTGCGGCTGGACAGCACGTTGTCGGCCATCGGCGGCGTGCCCCGGTTCATCACCGAGGACGTCGAGCTGAGCGAGATCACCGTGCCCGCCGGCAGCACGCTGATCCCCAACATCCCGGCCGCCAACCGCGACCCGGCCAAGTTCGCCGACCCCGACCGGTTCGACCCGCGCCGGGAGAACAGCAGCCAGCACCTCACCTTCGGCGCCGGCCGCCACTACTGCCTCGGCCAGCCGCTGGCCAGGCTGGAGCTGCAGGTCGTCCTGGGCCTGCTGGCGCGGCGGCTGCCCGGCCTGCGGCTCCGCGACGACCCCGCCGAGCTGCGGCTGCGCACGGGCGGCCTGTCCGGCGGCCTCCAGGACGTGTGGGTCACCTGGTGACCCCCTGACCTCGGCCGGTGGCATGGGATAGCGTTCGGGGACGGTGGTGGAAACGAGATCGAGGACCGGTCATGGACGTCAGTACGGCGGTCGCCGCGCCGTCTCCCCGCTCGATCCGGGCCAAGGACAGGATCATGCAGACCGCGGAGCGGCTCTACGCCGAGCACGGCTTCGCGCACGTGTCGATCAGGATGATCCGCGAGGCCGCGGGCCAGCGGAACAAGTCCGCCGTCCAATACCACTTCAGCACCCGTGACGAGCTGATCCACGCGATCCTGTCCCGTCACGCGGCCGCCGTCGACCGGCACCGCCTGCCGATGGTGGCCGCGCTGGAGACGTCGGGCGAGGTGTCGCTGCGCGACTGGATCACGTGCGCGATCGCGCCGAGCATCGAGCACCACATCGAGCTGGGCACCCCGTCCTGGTACGGGCGGTTCCTCGCCCAGGCCGTCGTGGAGCCGTCCCTGCGCGAGTACACGGCGCGGGTGACGTTGAGCACGCCCTCGTTCCGCCGGCTGGAGCTGCTGCGCCCGCCGTCGATGCGCGACCGGGAGCGCCAGCTGTCCGAGCGGCAGGCGGCGATGATCCGGCTGCTCGTCGTGCACATGAGCGCCGAGCTGGAGGCCGACCTGGCGGCCGGCCACGCCGCCGCCGGTTCAGTCGAAGAATCCTGGCGGGCTCTGGGCGAACATCTTGTCACCGCCGTCTGCGGGCTCAGCGGGGCCCTGCTGCCTTAGCGCGTCCCTGTCCGGCACGCGTACGATCTCCCCGCCGGTGCCGCGAGGGGTGCCGTAGTGGCGGACCGCCTGGTGGTACAGCTTGGCCAGCGCGTTGCAGCTCGGCTGACGGAAGAGCGAGTACTGGGTGCACACCTGCTTGAGGTCGAAGTAGAACGCCTTGTCGATGTGCTCCTTGTTCGCCGGGAAGTCGCCGACGGCCTGGTAGTTCCGGTAGCCGAAGTCGTGTCGCCGGCACGGGATCGAGAAGTCGAAGCCGAGCGGCTGGTCGGGGCTGCTCGTACAGCCGTCGCTCGACCAGTCGAAGTCGAAGTCGGCCCACGACCCCTGGTCGGCCCAGGCGTCCCGCCAGGCCTCGGCGCTGGACGCGGTGGGCTGCGTGAACCCCGAGAGTGCGGCGAGCTTCTCCTCCAGCGTCACCGCCTGGGCCGGCGGCGCGACCGCGAGAACGGCGACCAGCGAGAGAGCGAGCGGGACCGGCGCCCCGAGAGCCCGTCTGACCATGGGAACCTGCCTGTTTCGACCGGGACGGGAACATGTCATGGTCAGGTTCGCCCGCCGGCCCGCCGCGGCCCGGGAATTCCGGGAAAACCAGTGGCAAAGGTCGTGTCCGGTTTCTGATGAGAGGCGGCGCGGGCGGCCGTTCGCCCTTCAGGTGCGGACGTCAGCCCAGGCCGTCGGCGTGGTTCATCTCCTCCGCCCGGGCCAGCGCCTCGGCCAGGGGCGGGACGTCCCAGACCGTGCGTTCGGCGTCCGTGGTGACGGGGTCGACGCGGTAGAGGCACCAGCGGCCGCCGATGTCGACGTACTGGGTGCCGTACCGCTGGGGCAGGCCCATCTGCAGCAACCACCGGTCGAGGGCCGAGGCGGCCAGCCTGCGGGCGGGCCGGCAACCGGCGCCGGCCGCCCGCCGCGCCAGCTCGAAGGCCAGGTGGTAGTGCTCGGCCAGCCCGCCGTGCTGCATCACCGCGGCCAGGTGGTAGTAGTCGCCCGGCGAGCGCACCTCTCCGGCCGCGAACTTCTCCATGCAGCGTGCCCGCCGGGCCAGGCCGCGCTCGCCGCCGTCGCCGGGCACGCCGTCGCGCCGGTCGTGCTGGTCGCGTTCGAACAAGTCACGCAGCTCCGGGTCGCCGGGCGCCTCGACGTCGGGGTCGGCGATCTTGGCGAGGATTTCCGGAAGGCTGAACATTTGGCTGCGCGGCGCGGCCGACCATCTGCGCGCCGCTCGCGCGCGGCTCTTTCCAGTACGGTTATCCGCCACGTCTGCCAGCGTGCCGGGACAACCCGGGGCGCGCAAGACGGCGCCACGCCGCAATATAGGGAAAATGTAGGGCCGTCGCCCGTTGACGCTTTATTGGGCCGGGGCGATGATGGCCGCGAAAGGGGCGCTTGCGCCTCCGCCGGAAATGGGGGAATGCGTGACCCTGCTTAAGGATGCGAATACTCGACACCCCGGGGCGCCTGCCGGCGTGCCCGCCGAGCGCCGGAACATGGCCGTGAACTGCGGGTTCTTGGCGGGTGGTGGCAGGGGCTGAGCAGATGAGGCCAGCGCCCGGCGCCACGGCGCTCCTTCGCGCCGGCCGCCCCGAGTTCGCCGCCGATTTCCGGGCGCATGAATTCATGCCCTTCGGCCCGGAGGTCCCGTCCATTGACTCGGGGTGGTGCGGAATTCTAGAACGGTCATCGCCGGGAAGCGTTTCCCATGCGGTCGGCGATAACGCGCGACGGAGGCCGGTCGCGATATTACGCATAAGTCGCACAGGCAAATGGACCGGGCGCGAGGAAGCGCCTGGCATTCCGGGACCGCCGCTCGCCGGCGGCGCGGCATGAGTGATCTCGTCGCCTCCGCCGCGGAGGCCCTGCGCGCGCTCGACGAGGCGCTGCTCTGCCTGCTGAAGGCGCTCCCGCCCGAGGACCCCGGCGCGCGCGCGGAGCTGCGGGCCGAACTTGAGCGGGCGGGCGTCACGGACGAGGTCGCCGGCCGCTGCCTGCGCATCCTGCGAATGGTCCTGTCCGGCGAGCACGCGCGCCCGAGCGACTGGATCGGGGTGACGGCGGTGTTCCAGTGCGGATTCTGCGGCTCGACGCCCGACCCCGCCGATCTCGTCGTCGGCAAGTCGGTCTCGCTCTGCCTGGGCTGCGCGCTGCTGGCGACGGCCGGGGCGATGCGGGGCGAGCGGGAGCCGGTGGAGCGGCCGTGCGCCTTCTGCGGCGCGCGGGCCGTGCCCGCCCACCTGGGCGCCGACGGGGACAGGACGGTCTGCCGCGCCTGCGGCGAGCTGGTGCTCTACATCATCGCCAGCAAGAAGCGCGCCGACTGACGCCCGGGGGACGGCGGGGCGGCCGTCAGCCGCCCTGGGTGTAGATCGTCCGCCATCGTGAGCACCGGCCGACGGGCCGCGCGCCGTTGCCGCGGCACACCTGCGCCCGGATCTGCAGCGCGCCGCCGACGTTCTTGCGGAAGGAGCCGGTGCCCGGCAGGCAGTTGTAGACGCCGTGCGTGCGCCAGCGGCCGTTGCTCGCGCTCTGGTACCTGATCAGCACCCACGAGCAGTCCTTGCCGCGGTCGTCGTCGAGGGTGCCGGTCACGGCCAGCCCCGACTGGCCGGCCACGACCTTGCCCCGGGCGGTCGCCAGGCCGTCGGTGGAGTGCAGGGCGCCCCACCTCCAGCTCGCGGGATCGGCGGCGGTGTCGGCGGCTGTGTCGGCGGCGGCCGCCGTGCTCAGCGCGGTCAGCGTGAGGACGGCGGCGCCCAGGGCGGTCAGGACGCGGGTCGGAAGATGGTTCGTCACCGGTCCAGGACTACCGGCCGGTACTTGTGGCCGACTTGGAAGCGGGCTGAGGCGTCAGAGTGCGGGGCAGCGGGCGGGGGCGGCGCCGTAGGCGTACCGGAGGAAGTCGACCAGGTAGGCCGACCAGGCGTTCCAGTCGTGGCCGCCCCTGCTGTAGCAGTAGCGGTGGCCGACGCCGAGGCCGGTCAGCGTGGCGTCGAACTCGCTCGCGTACGCGCCGAGGATCGGCTCGCTGACGCCTGCGGCGTCGTCGCTCGCCCTGGTGTCGTAGCCGCACGCGGCGGGGGCGGGCTCGGTGCCGTCCGGGACGCGCGGGAGGCTCGCGCAGCCGCCGGCGTACAGGGCCAGCCGCCCGTCATAGGGGGCGTACCTGCCCTGGGTGACCAGGTCGGCGGGGTTGGCGGCGGGCCAGTCGTCGACCGTGCGGCCGTGGAAGACCGTGGTGGTGTGCGGGCCGAACAGCGTGTCCAGGCGGTAGCGGCGCTGCACCTCCTGGTCGAGGACGGGCAGCGGGCTGCCGTTGTCGTACTTGTTGACGCGGAACTCGCCCAGGTCGGTCAGCTCGATCGCGGCGCCCGACTGCCACATGGAGTCGGAGATCGTGCGCTGGGCGGGCCTGGCGCGCAGGTCGATGCCGGGCGAGAACGCGCCGATCACCGAGAAGACGTCGGGGTGCGCGGCCGCGTACCGCAGCGTGCCGTAGCCGCCCATGGACAGGCCCGCCAGGCCGCGTCCTGACCGGTCGGCGACGGTGTTGAAGTTGGCGTCGATCCACGGGATGAGCTGGTCGATGTGGTACGTCTCCCACTTCGGTGCGAAATATCCGTCCGTACGGCCGGCCCAGTCCGCGTACCAGCCGGTCATCCCGCCGGTCGGCATCACCACGATGCCGTCGAAGGAGCCCGCCTTGCGGACGAGGGAGACCAGGTCGGCCTTGGTGGTCCACGAGTCGTAGTTGTCGCCGCCGCCGTTGAGCAGGTAGAGCGCCCGGTAGGGGGTGGCGCGCGAGGGGTCGTAGTCCTTCGGCAGGTAGACGCGGACGCTGATCGGGCGCGACAGCGGGTCGATGACCGGGGTGCCGCCGGACGCCTGGAAGATCGCCGTCGAGGTCATCGTGACGTCCCGCAGCTCCGAGCCGTCGCTCTGCGGGCGACGTCGTACGTCGACGCAGGTGATGCCATGGCCGTCGGGCCGGGGCAGCACGGCCGCGCACCCGGCCGACTGGGTGGCCGCCGGTGCGGGCGCCGCCTGCGCCACCCCCGTGCCTGCGAACGTGCCTGCGAACATCAGTAATCCGGCAAGGGCGGACGTGAACCGCATCGCTCTCCTTCGGTTCGGGCTCCCGACCGCCCCAATTTACGAGGGGACCGGCGGCCGGCGCGTCAACCGCCGGACCGAAGGAGGTCAACTTCTGCCGTACGTTCCCAGCTTCTGCCGTACGGCTCAGCTTCTGCTGTACGCCTCAGTGGAGGTGCGCGGCCGTCCAGCAGTCGGGCGTGCCCGATCTGCCGCACGTCGTCAGCCCGCGCAGGACTCCGGCCAGGTACGCCGTCCGGGCGTTGCCGGGGTCGTTGGACTCCTGGCGGGGGTCGGTGACGGTGTTGTAGTACTCGGGTTTCGGGTCGTTCTCGTACTCGACGTACAGCTCGCCCGCGGTTCGTACGGCGTTGTAGGTGGGCGGTTGCGCGTTGCCCTGCCTCAGCCGGTCGGCGTCGGGGTCGGGCCTGCCGGGCGTGCGCGGGTCGGGCTTGACGTGCTCGACCAGCGCCGCCTGCCGCCAGTCCGCGACCTGCCGGCCCTGGATGAGGGGGAGCAGGCTGCGGCCGTCCCGGCTGTCGCGGATCGCCGGGGCGATGCCGGCCATGTCGAGGAAGGTCGCGAACAGGTCCACGTTCTGGGCGATGGCGCCGCTCACCAGCCGGTCGCGCTCTCCGGTGACCGGCCGCCTGACCAGCAGCGGGACCCGTACGTCGTGGTCGTAGGCGGTGGACTTGCCGCGGACCAGCCGGTGCTGGCCGAGGTGGAAGCCGTTGTCGCTGGCGAACACGACGTAGGTGTTGCGGCGCTCGGGCTCGGTGAGCGTGGACAACACCCGTCCCACCATGTCGTCGACCGACTGGACCATGCGGATCCGGTCACGGAAGTCCTCGCGCAGCTCCTCGGCGCGTTTGGCCTCGATCGGGGCCCGGCGGACCCAGGAGGGTTTGTCGGCGGTGTCCTCGTCGAAGGAGGGCAGGGCGGTCACGTCGATGCCGGCGCAGTCGGGGCCGCCGCAGTCGCCGTGCGGGAACTCGCCGTCCGGGAAGCGGTCCTTCGGACGGTCGCGCGGCGCGGGCGGGAAACGCGGTTCGGTGTCGCCGGGCCTGACGTCCACCCGGTTGTGCGGGGAGAAGGGCGAGACCTGGAGGAAGAACGGCTTGCCGGGGGCGTGCTCGCGGGAGCGCTCGATGAAGCCGGTCGCCCGCTGGGCCAGCTCGTCGACCAGGTAGTCGCCCCTGGAGGGGGCGATCGGGCGCCGGTCGCCCGACTCCTCCCTGATGTAGCGGGTGAGCTGGTACCTGAACTCGTTGTAGCCGCCGCCCGCGGAGACGTGCCATTCGTCCCAGCCGTCCGGCACCTGGTAGCCGGGGCGGGCCGGGTACTCGTTGATGTACTTGCCCAGGTAGCCCGTGCGGTAGCCGGCCTGGTGGAGGGGGACGGCGTAGGTGCGGCCCTCGTGCCGGGCGAACGCCTCGTAGCCGCCGCGGTCGTAGCCCTGGTTGGTCCGTACGCCGGTGTTGTGGGGGAACAGGCCGGTGAACATCGAGGCGCGGGAGGGGCAGCAGAGCGAGTCGGACACGTAGTAGTCGGTGAACGTGGTGCCGCCCTCGGCGAGCCCGCGGACCGTGTCCATGTAGGGCAGTAGGTCGGCGGACAGGTCGTCCACCAGGAAGAAGATGATGTTCGGCTGGGCCGGCGGGGTGTCGGCGGACGCCGGGGGCGTGGGGGAGGCGGTGAGCAGAGCGAGGATGGCGGCCACCGCCGCAGCCACACATCTCCTGATATTTCGGGACAACGACATGACTGCCTCGTAAGCGGTGGTAGGAGAGCAACGGCGCTGCCCACTAATACCAGACAAACTACCCACAAAGCACAAAACCTCCCACACCCACCCCACCCATCACCGCAGCTCAGCAGCCTCGGGCGCGAAGAGCGAAGGGGATGGAGGGGGAAAGGCCCGGAGAACGCGGAGGGCGCGGCGGGCGCCAAGGGTGCTGAGGGGGCGGGCGGATGAGCGCGGGAGGCGCAGAAGGCGGAGGGTGCAGAAGCCGAGGGTCGCCGAAGGCGAAGGGATGTGAGCGTGGGAATGTCAAGGTGGGCTCGCGAAGGGCGCGGCGCGCTTCCCGGCCCTCGGTCCCCGCCTTCGACCCATGGTTCAGGCGCCCGGTCCTGGCTCTAGCGTCCGACCTCGGGCTTCGGCTTCCGGCTCTGGCCTCGAATTCGCTGCGCGTCTGTGGTCGCCGTCTCGGGGGTGGGGTGGGTCAGGGGGGAGGATGCGGGTCAGGGTTTCCTGGACGGTGGTGCGGACGGTGGCCGGGTCGTCCAGGTCGAAGCCCACTACCAGGCCGTCCCTGACCAGGAGGAGGATGTCGGCGGTGCGTTCGGCGTCGGCGTGGCCGTCGGCGGCCAGGAGGTCGCGGTACAGGTCGCGGTGCCAGCGCCGGTGCTCGGCGATGGCCTTCCGTACGGGATGCGCCGGATCCGGGTACTCGGCCGCCGTGTTGACGAACGGGCAGCCGCGGTAACCCGGGCCGGACCCGAACTCGCACATGAACGCGAAGACGGCCGTCAGCGTCTCCCGGGGTGAGTCAGCGCGCAGCGTGTCAACCATGGCCCGCTGCATCGAGCCCTGCTCGGCGATGTACGCCCGGACCAGCTCGTCCTTGCTCGGGAAGTGGTGGTAGAAGGTCGCCTTCGCGACGCCCGCCGCCGCGATGATCCGGTCGATCCCCACCGAGTGCACGCCCTCGGCGTAGAACAGCCGCGCCGCGGTCTCCAGGACCCGGGTGCGGGCCGGGCTCGGGCGGGGTTCCTTCACCGTCTCTGCGCTCACCCCTTGACGCTACCAGACAGACCTGTCTAGTCTCAGGCTCAACGAACTAGACAGACAGGTCTGTCTGATAGAGCGAAGGGCAACCGGTCATGAGCATGTACACCGCCATCGCCACCTCGGCGGGCCGCGACGGGCGCGCGGTCTCCTCCGACGGCAGGCTGGACGTCAAGCTGGCCCTGCAGAAGGAGCTGGGCGGCGACGGCGAGGGCACCAACCCCGAGCAGCTCTTCGCCGCCGGCTACGCCGCCTGTTTCGCCTCGGCCATGCGGCTGGTGGCCGGGCAGAAGCGGATCGACGTCTCCGACGCCGCCGTCACGGCGGAGATCGGCCTGTCGCCCAACGGTGCGGGCGGGTTCCAGCTCGACGCCACGCTCCGCGTCGAGCTGCCCGACGACATCGCCCCCGAGGTCGCCCGCGAGCTGGTCGAGGCCACCCACCTGGTCTGCCCGTACTCCAACGCCACCCGCGGCAACATCCCGGTCAACCTGATCGTCGAGTGACGCAATCTGCCTCCCCGGAAGATCGGCCGGAGGTAGAGACGGGAGACTTGAAGTGTGACATGTTACATGCCATGCGAATCACTCTCTCCGCGGCGGCCGCCCTCCTGGCGATCGCCGCGCTCGGCGTCCCTTCCGTCTCCGCCGCGGCGGAGCCCGCGGCGGCGCCCGCGAAGAAGGTGAGCAGGGAGATCTCCCCGCTCAGCCCGCAGCAACGCGAGCAGGCGGCGCTGCGCAGGCAGGCCGTCGAAGGCGTCTTATCCCCGGACGCGGCGGCGGCCAAGGCGCGGCCCGGCCGCTCGGTCAAGGTCGGCCACCGCTACGTCGAGCTCGCCCAGGAGCGCAAGGACCAGGTCTTCGTCGTCCTGGCCGAGTTCGGCGACAAGGTGGACAACGAGACGAAGATCGACGGCCAGATCAAGTACGGCGGTCAGCCCGGCCCCCGCCACAACGCGATCCCCGACCCGCGCGGCACCGACGACAACCACACCCTCTGGCGTCCCGACTTCGACCGCGCCTCCTACGCGAAGTCCTACTTCGCCACCGGCGGCAACTCCCTGCGCGACTACTACCGCCTCCAGTCCTCCGGCCGCTACGACCTCGACGGCTACGTCAGCGACTGGGTACGCGTGCCGTACAACGAGGCCCGCTACGGCAGCGACCGGTGCGCCCCCGAGGAGGGCGGCATCTGCTGGAACAACTGGGACCTGGTCCGCGACTCGGCCAACGCCTGGTACGAGGCCGAGAAGGCCAAGGGCAGGACGGTGGAGCAGATCCGCGCAGAACTGGCCAAGTACGACGTCTGGGACCGCTACGACCACGACAACGACGGCGACTTCGACGAGCCCGACGGCTACCTGGACCACTACCAGGTCGTGCACGCCGGCGTGGACGAGACCTGGGGCGGCGGCGCGCAGGGCGCGGACGCCGTCTGGGCCCACCGCTACTTCGCCTACTGGCCCGAGCGCGGCCAGGCCGGCCCCGAGGGCAACCGCAACGGCGGCACCCAGATCGGCGACACCGGCATCTGGGTCGGCGACTACCTGACGGTCGGCGAGAACAGCGGCGTCGGCCTGACCGCCCACGAGTTCGGCCACGACCTCGGCCTGCCCGACCTGTACGCGGGCGGCGGCGACAACTCGGTCAACTTCTGGTCGCTGATGTCGTCCGGCTCCTACCTGAGCTCGCGGACCGGCCCGCTCGGCGAGTACGCCGGCGACCTGGACGCCTGGAGCAAGCTCCAGCTCGGCTGGCTGGCCTACGACCGGGCCCGCGCCGCCACCCCCTCCACGCACACCCTCGGCGTCGGCTCCTACAACACCCGTGATCCGCAGGGGCTCGTGGTGGACCTGCCGGCGCGCGAGATCAGCACCCCGCTGGGCCGGCCGTACCAGGGGGAGTGGCAGTGGTGGAGCGGCAAGGGCGACAACCTTGAGCAGACGCTCACCCGGCAGATCGACCTCTCCCGGGCCACGGAGCCGACGCTCAGGGCGCACGCGGCCTACGCGATCGAGCAGGGCTACGACTTCCTGTACGCCGAGGTCTCCCGCGACGGCGCGGCCTGGACGCCGGTCGGGCAGCCGCTCACCGGAAGCTCGGACTGGCGGGAGATCGCCTACGATCTGAGCCCGTACGCGGGCGGCAGGATCTGGTTCCGCTTCCGCTACTCGACCGACTCCAACACCTCCGAGTCCGGCTTCCGGCTGGACGACGTCCAGGTGCCCGGCGTGTTCGCCGACGACGTCGAGCAGGGTGAGGACGAGTGGACGGCGGTGGGCTTCGCCCGCAGCGGCGAGGTGGGCGTGCAGCGCTTCTCCCGGGCCTACCTCGCCGAGAACCGGCGTTACACCGGGTACAACGCCTACCTGCGGACCGGGCCGTACAACTTCGGGTGGACCGGCAGCCAGCGGGTCGAGCACTACCCGTACCAGCAGGGCGTGCTCATCTGGCTCTGGGACGCCTGGTACGGCGACAACACCACCCGCGACCACCCCGGCGAGGGCATGATCCTGCCCGTCGACGCCCGGCCCGAGCCGCTGCGCTGGGCCAGTGGGGCGGCGGCCGGGGCGCGGCTCCAGGTGTTCGACGCGCCGTTCGGCAATGCCCGCACGGACCGGCTGCGGCTGCACTCGGCGGGCGTTCCCGCCGTGTTCCCGGCGCGTCCGGGCGTTCCGGTGTTCGACGACCACCGGGGCGTCTACTGGCACCCCGATCTGCCGCAGCTCGGGGTGAAGGTGCCCGACACCGGCACCCGGATCGCCGTCCTGCGTGACGGGGACCGCGCGCTCGTGCGCGTCTCGGCCTCCTGACGCGGCCGCGGCCCGCGCGCGGGGACGCGGGCCGCAGGTCGATGGGCGTTTACGACCGTTTTAGGCGGTTCGGGGCAGGGTTGTGGTGTTGTATCCCATGGAGAGGAAAGACCATGACCTCTGGGCCTGACGGATTCGGCAAGGCGGAGACCCTGGAGCACGAACCGCCCAGGCGCCGATTCCCCCGCTCCGTACTGCTCGCCGCGACCACCGCGGTCGTCCTGGCCACCGGCGCCGGCGTGGCCGCCGCCTCGGCGCTCTCGCCGGCGCCGTCGCCCACCGGGACGCCCCCGCCCGCGGCGAGCCCGTCGGCCGTCCCGCCGGGCTCGCCGTCCGACAAGGGACGCGGCTGGGGGCGCGGGTTCGGCGGCCCGCCCGTCCACGGCGAGTTCGTCGTGCCCGACGGGCAGGGCGCGTACGTGACGGTGGCCACCCAGTACGGCGACGTCACCGCCGTCGGCCAGAACTCCGTCACGGTCAAGAGCGCGGACGGCTACACCAAGCAGTACGTCGTCGACGCAGGCACCCGGATCAACCGCGACCAGGGTATCGACGCGATCAAGACCGGCCAGAAGGTCATGGTCAGCGCCAAGGTCACCGGCGGCACGGCCACCGCCGTCACCGTCCACGACGTGACCGCCCGCGACGGCCGCGGCCGGCACCCCCACGGCGACGACCGCTGGGACGACCGGAACGGCGACAGGAACGGCGACTGGCACGGCGACAAGGGCGGCCCCCGGCACGGCGACCACCGCCCCACGCCGTCACCCAGCGCCACCTCCTGAGGGACGCCGACCGAGGGACGCCGACCGAGCTCGACGCGATTATGCCCCCCGTATATACCCTCGGTATATAGTGCGGGAGCATGAGCGTTCCTCTTGCGCTGCTCGGACTCCTTGAGCGGGAGCCGAGCCACGGCTACGACCTGAAGCGCGACTACGACACCTATTTCGGCCGCGGCAAGTCCCTGCCCTTCGGCCAGGTGTACTCCACCCTCGGCCGGCTGGCTAGGGACGGCAAGGTCACCGCTGGGGAGAGCGAGCCCGGCGACGGCCCCGAGCGCAAGCGCTACGCGATCACCCCCGTCGGCGCGCGTGAGGTCGAGGCGTGGCTGAGCGAGCCGGTCGCGGCCGAGCCGTACCTGCAGACCGTGCTGTTCACCAAGGTCGTGCTGGCGCTGATGCTGGGCCGCGACGCGGCGGCCTACCTCGACCTCCAGCGCGCCACCCACCTGCGGCGCATGCGCGAGTTCGCGCAGATCAAGCGAGGGGACTCGCTCGCCGACGCGCTGCTCGCCGACCACGGCATGTTCCACCTGGAAGCCGACCTGCGCTGGATCGACGTCACGCAGGCGCGGCTGGACGCGCTGGCCGAGCTGGTGCGGGGGTCGTCGTGATCCTGGAGGCCCGCGGGATCAGCCGCTCCTTCGGCCGCACCCCGGCGCTGCGGGAGGCGAGCCTGGAGGTGGCGGCGGGCGAGATCGTGGCGGTCATGGGCCCGAGCGGCTCGGGCAAGTCGACGTTGCTGCACTGCCTGGCCGGGATCTTCACCCCCGACAGCGGCGAGGTGTGGTTCGACGGCAGCCGCCTGGACACCATGAGCGACGACCGGCGCACCCGGCTGCGGCGCACCGCGTTCGGCTTCGTGTTCCAGTTCGGGCAGCTCGTGCCGGAGCTCACCGCGGCCGACAACGTCGCCCTGCCGCTGCTGCTCGCGCGTACCGGGCGCAAGGAGGCGTACCGGCGGGCGGCGGGCTGGCTGGAGCGGCTGGAGCTGGCCGAGCTGGGCGGGCGGCGCATCGGCGAGCTGTCCGGCGGGCAGGCGCAGCGGGTGGCGATCGCCAGGGCGCTGGTGACCGGGCCGCGGGTGTTGTTCGCCGACGAGCCGACCGGCTCGCTCGACTCGCTGACCGGCGAGCACGTCATGGAACTGCTGGTCGGCCTGGCGCGCGAGGAGGGCACGACCGTGCTCGTGGTGACCCACGACGCCCGCGTCGCCTCCTGCGCCGACCGGGAGGTCATCGTCCGCGACGGCCGGCTCACCGACCCCTTCGCCGGTCAGGTCGTACGGTGATCGCCCTCGGCCTGCGGCTGTCGCTGGCCGGAGGCAGGGAGGCGGCCGCCCGGCTCGCGCTGATCGTCGCGGGCGTGGCGGTCGGCGTGACGGTGCTGCTGGCCACGCTCTCCCTGTTCAACGCCTTCCAGACGGCCGGCGAGCGCACCTGCTGGGAGTGCACCCGCGGCACCGCCCCCAGCGGCTGGGCCCTCGACGCCACCGCCACCGGCGCCCTGTGGAACTACCACGAGGACTACTACGCCGGACGCCCGATCAGGCGGCTCGACGCCGCCGCGCTCGGCGGTCAGGCTCCCGTCGTCCCCGGGCTGTCGCGCATGCCCGCGCCGGGCCAGTACTACGTCTCCCCGGCGCTGGCCGGGCTGCTGGACTCGGCGCCGCGCGCGCAGCTCGCCGACCGCTTCCCCGGCACGAGGGCAGGGACGATCGGCCGCGCCGCGCTCACCGGCCCCGACGACCTGACCATCGTGATCGGCCGCACGCCCGAGCAGGTCGCCGCCCTGCGCGGCACCCGGCAGGTCGACACGACGGCCGACGAGCCCGCCGTCGACGGCGACGCCGACGTCTACCACTTCGGGTTCGCGATCGCGGCCGTCGGGCTGCTGCTGCCGCTGCTGGTGCTGGTCAACACCGCCACCCGGTTGGCCGCCGCCCGCCGCGAGGCGCGCTTCGCCGCGATCCGGCTGGTGGGCGGCACGTCCCGGCAGGTCAACCTGTTCGCCGCGGTGGACTCCGCGCTCGGCGCGCTGACCGGCACGCTCGCCGGGATCGTGCTCTTCCTCCTGGTACGTCCGGCCGTCGCCGGCATCCGCGTCACCGGCTCCCGGTTCTTCCCCGACACGGTGACCCCGGCCGCCTGGCAGTACGCGGCCGTGCTCGCCGGCGTCCCGCTGCTGGCCGGGGTGAGCGCGCTGTGGTCGCTGCGCCGGGTCCGGATCTCGCCGCTGGGCGCGCTCAGGAAGGGCGCCCCACGGCCGCCGCGCGCCTGGCGGGCGATCCCGCTGCTGGCCGGGCTGGCGCTGTTCGCGGTGCCGATGTTCCAGACCGACGACCGCAAGCCGGACGCCGGGCCGGCCTCGGCGGGCCTGGCGCTGATCATGATCGGGCTCATCCTGGCCGGCCCCTGGCTGACGATGCTGGCCGCCCGCCTGGCCGCCCGGCTGACCGGCGGAGCGGCGACGCTGCTGGCCGCCCGGCGGCTGGCCGCCGACCCGAAGGCCGCCTTCAGGTCGGTGAGCGGGCTCGTCCTCGCGGTGTTCATCGGGACGGCGATCGCCGGGATCGTGCCCGCCGTGGTGGACGGCCAGCGGGCGGTGGCCGGCGGCACGCTGTCCGGCGTGCTGCGCGCCCCGCTCGGCGACCTCGGCGGCGGCGGGTTGTCGCCGCAGGCCGGGGCCGAGCTGGTGGCCCGGCTGCGCGCGTATCCGGGCGTCGGCGTGCTGCCGATCCACGCCGCGAAGGAGGAGGCGGAGGACCGGGTGATCGACCCCGAGCGGCCGCCGCCGCCCCGCGCGGTCGTCGAGTGCGCCGACCTGGCCCGCTTCCCGGCGCTCGGGCAGTGCCCGCCGGGCGCGCGGGCGGTCGCCGGACGGTTCGACCGGGTGGTGGAGGCCGACAACCCGCTCACCATCGACAAGCTGATCCCCCTCGCCGGGCCCGGCAGCGAGCCGGTCTCCGCCGACGGGCTCAATCTGGCCTCCGTGCTGGTCACCATGGCCGACCCGGCGACGCTGGAGGAGATCCGCACCCTGCTGGCCGGGCAGAGCACCGGCCCGCCGATGACGTTCGACGAGGTCGCCCAGGTCCGGGCGGCGCTCTACACGCAGGCCGAGAACGTCGCGCTGGCCATGGTCGCGCTGACGCTGCTCGCCGGCGGCTGCAGCCTGCTGGTGGCGGTCGGCGGCGGGCTGGTGGAACGCCGCCAGCCGTTCACGCTGCTGCGGCTGGCCGGCACCCCCGGCCGCACCCTGGGCGCGGTCGTGCTGCTGGAGTCGGCGTTGCCGCTCGTCCTGGCGGCCGTCGTGGCGGCCGGGGCCGGGTTCGGGGTGGCGGCGCCGTTCATCGACGCCCTCGCCATGAAGGGGGCCTCCCTGGCGATGCCGGGGCCCGCGTACTTCGCCGGCGTCGGCGGCGGGCTGGTGGCCTCCCTGCTGGTGATCTCGACCGTCCTGCCGCTGCTGCGGCGCATGACCTCGCCCGACAACGCGCGTTTCGAATAGGAGCCCCATGAAGCTGCGAGCGTCCTGCGCGGCGATCGTGCTCGCCGTGCTCGCCGGCCTGCTCACGGCCCCGCCGGCCCCGCCGGTCGCGGCCGCCGCCGGCCGCTACTCGGCCGAGATCCGGCGCACCGAGTACGGCATCCCGCACGTGTCCGCCAAGGACCACGGCGGCCTCGGCTTCGGCTACGGGTACGCCTTCGCCCAGGACAACCTGTGCGTGCTGGCCTCGTGGGTGGTGACGTTGCGCGGCGAACGATCCCGCCACTTCGGCCCGCGGGCCCTGTCCGACGACCCGGTGCGCCCGGTCGCCAACCTCACCAGCGACCTCTACCACCGCAGCGTCGCCGACTCCGGCGTCGTCCGGCGGCTGCTGGCCAGGCCCGCCCCCATCGGGCCGAGCGCGGAGCTGCGCGAGCTGGTCGACGGGTACGTGGCCGGCTACAACCGCTACCTCGACGACACCGGCGTGGCCGACCTGCCCGACCCCACCTGCCGCGGCAAGTCGTGGGTCGGCCCGATCACCGCCGACGACGTCTGGGCCAACCTCCTCGACCTCGGCCGCATGTCGGGCAGCTCGGCGCTCAAGGAGGCCATCGTCGGCGGCGGCGGCGGGGACGACGGCCCGCGCCGCGCCCCCGGCAGCAACGGCTGGGCGCTGGGCCGCGAGGCCACCCGCGACGGCCGCGGCATGCTGCTGGCCGACCCGCACTTCCCGTGGAACGGCGTCCGCCGTTTCTACCAGGTGCAGCTCACCATCCCCGGCGTGCTGGACGTCGCCGGCGGCAGCCTGTACGGCACCCCCGTCGTGCAGATCGGCCACAACAGGACCGTCGCCTGGACCCACACCGTCTCCCACGCCCAGCGGTTCACCCTCTACCGGCTCCGACTGGCGCAGGGCGACCCCACCACCTACCTGGTCGACGGCCGGCCAGAGCCGATGGGCCGCCAGGAGGTCGTGGTCCCGCTCCAGGACGGCACCCTCGTCTCCCGCACCCTGTTCACCTCCCGCTACGGCCCGGTGCTGGCCGCCGGGCGCGGCGAGGAGTACGCGTACGCGCTGGCCGACGTCAACGCCGCCAACCTGCGGGCGGCCGACGAGTGGCTGGCGATGGCCAAGGCCGGCGACCTGCGCGGGCTGCGCGCCGCCCAGGACGCCCACCAGGGCCTGCCGTTCGTCTACACGCTGGCCGCGGACGTCGGGGGGACGGCGTCCTTCGCCGACGCCTCCGTCGTTCCGCACGTCACCGACGCCCAGGCCCGCCGGTGCGCCAAGCCGTCGCCCGACCCGTCGATCGACGCCTTCGTCCTGGACGGCTCGACCTCGGCGTGCCTGTGGGGCAAGGACGCCGACGCCGTCGTGCCGGGCATCTTCGGCCCCGGCAACCAGCCCGGCCTGACCCGCGCCGACTACGTCGCCAACTCCAACAACAGCCCGTGGATGACGAACCCGGCCGCGCCGCTGACCGGCTACGACCAGGTCTGGGGCACCGTACGGACCGACGTGGAGCTGCGGCCCCGGGTCAGCCTGGACATGATCGACCGGCGGCTCAAGGGCGCCGACGGGCTCGGCGCGCCCGGCTTCACCCTGGAGACGCTCCAGGCCACCGCGCGGAGCAAGCGCAACCTCGGCTTCGAGCTCATGCGCACGGACCTGAAGGCGTTGTGCCGGGACCGTCGCGAGCTGCGGGCCTCCTCGGGGGAGCGGGTCGACGTACGGGACGCCTGCCGGACCCTGACCCGCTGGGACGGGCGCGCCACCCTGGACGGCGAGGGGGCCGTGTTATGGCGGCGGTTCTTCGACGGGCTGCAGGCCCCCGTCAAGCCCGGAGAGCCGCCGCAGAGCTGGTGGCGGGTGCCGTTCGACCCCGCCCGCCCGCTCACCACGCCGCGCGGCCTCAAGCGGGACGACCCCGCCGTGCGGCGCGCCCTGGCCGACGCCGTGCTGTTCTTCCGCGACAACCGCCTGCCCCTGACCCTGACCACCGGCCAGGCCCAGCACTACGCGTCGGTCCCGATCCCCGGCTGCACCGAGGGGGAGGGCTGCTTCGACCGCGTCCGCAACTCCGGCCCGCTCGGCAAGGACGGCCGCTACCCCGATGTGAACACCGGCTCCAGCTTCATGATGGCCGTCGAGCTCACCCCGGACGGGCCGCGCACCCGCACCGTCCTGACCTACTCCCTGTCCGCCGACCCGAGCTCCCCCCACCACACCGACCAGACCGCCCTGTTCTCCCGGGGAGGCTGGGTCACGGAACGCTTCACCGACGCCGAGATCCGCTCCGCCCCGCAACTGAACGTCACCACCGTGACGGGCTGACCAGCTTGTGGCGGCGGGGTTCTGGCCCTATTGTCACCCTTCGTGAAACCCCTCATGATCTTGACGATGGCGGGCGTGCTCACGGCCTCCCTGGCCGGCACGGCCGCCGCCGAGAGTGCGGCCTACCCGGTCAAGCACCCCAAGCTGATCGCCAACCCCCTCTACGAGGCGGGCCCGCTGCCCACGACCACCTGCGCCGAGCCGCGGGTCAAGCGCCACAACGTCAAGCAGGCCCGCGCCTACGTGGACGCCGTCATCGCCTGCCTGGAGACCACCTGGCAGCAGCACCTGACCGCGGCGGGGCTGCCGTACGAGCCGGTGAAGGTCCGGCACATGAACCGCATCCCCAAGAACTACTGCGGCATCCCGGCGAGCAGCGACGACTCGCGGACGTGGTACTGCGACAAGACACGCACGCTCGTCTTCCAGATCGGCAAGAGCTTGACCGACGACCCGAGCGACCTGTGGCTGCTGCACATGGCGGCCTCGATGTACGCCTACCACGTGCAGAACCTCGTCGGGATCTCCGACGCCATCGACGTGATCCCGTACTCCGGCAAGGCCGAGGGGCGTGAGCAGGGCCGGCGCGGCAACCTCCAGACCGACTGCCTGTCCGGCGCGTTCATCAAGAGCGTCTGGCCTCTGCAGGGCCGGTCCAAGAAGGACTGGGACTACTTCGTCGCCCTCCCCTTGGGCGACAACGAGGGCAGGTACAGCTGGTACGGCAAGAGCGCCACCATCCGCTCCTGGATCAAGCAGGGCTTCGCCACCGGAGACCCGGGCTCCTGCAACACCTGGGCGGCTGCCTCCTCCAAGGTGCTCTGAGCGCCCTCCCGCAGTGCCCGTGACCAGGTGTCATGCCGGTGACCGGGGGCATGACCTGGGCAAGGGCATCTCGGGGGGTGGGGTGGGCGGACAGCGGCCGGAGGGCGGCGCGTACGGCGGAGACCTGGGGCCGTTCGGCGCCGAGAAGCTCCGGCGGCTGCAGGCGAGCCTGACGCAGATCGAGGATCTGCACGGCCGGATGGCGCGCCTGCTGGAGGCCGTCCTCGCGATCAGTTCCGAGCTGGAGCTGAACGCGGCCCTCCGCACGATCGTGGAGGTCTCGGCCGACCTGGTGGACGCCCGGTACGGCGCCCTCGGCGTGCTCAACGACGAGGGCGAGTTCGCCGACCTGTTCACCTACGGCGTCACCGAGGACGTGCACGACGCCATCGGCCGCCTGCCGACCAGCCACGGCCTGCTCCAGGAGCTGATGGCCCGGCCGCGGCCGCTGCGCGTGGACGACGTGCTCGCCCATCCCGGCTTCCGCGAGTACCCTCCCGGCCATCCGGTGATGCACACCCTGCTGGGCACGCCGATCCTGGTCCGCGGCACCGTGTACGGCAACCTGTACTTCGCCGACAAACGGTCGGGCCTGCCGTTCACCGGCGACGACGAGCGGATCGTCGCGGCGCTGGCCAGCGCGGCCGGCGTCGCCATCGAGAACGCCCGCCTCTACGAGCGCATCCGCCGCAACACCGAGGAGTTCCAGAGCAGCCTGCTCCCGTCGCTGCCCGACCTGAACGGCCTGTGGGCCTGCGCCCGCTACCTGCCCTCCAGCACCGTCCCGCGCATCGGCGGCGACTGGTACGACGCGATCGTCCTGCCCGACGGCGTGCCCTGCCTGATGGTCGGCGACGTGATGGGCCACGACCTGCGCTCGGCCACCGTCATGAGCCAGATCAGCAACATGTTGCGGGTGCTCGCCTACGAGCACTGCGAGCCGCCGTCCCACATCCTGCGCCGCCTCGACGAGATCCTGCACGCCCTGCACGGCGGCCCGATGGCGACGGTGCTGCTGGCCCGCCTGGAGGAGTACGGCGGCACCGACTGGCGGCTGAGGTGGGCCACCGCCGGGCACCTGCCCCCGCTGCTGCTCCCCGTCGAGGGCCCCGCCCGCTACCTGCGGGCCGAGGGCGGCCACCCCCTCGGCGTCACCCCCGACCTGCCCCGGCCCGACCACGAGCAGGTCATCCCGGCCGGGTCCACGCTGCTGCTCTACACCGACGGGCTCGTCGAGGACCCCGCGCACGGCCTCGACCGGGGCATGGAGAGCCTGATCCGCACCGCCTCCCGGCTGCGCCACCTGCCCCTGGAGGAGATGTGCGAGCTGCTGCTCGTGCACCGGGGCGAGGGCTTCACCGACGACGTCGCCCTGCTGGCCCTGCGGCTCGGCGAACCGGCCGACCTGCACGTCGGCTGACCGGCCCGGCCGCCTGGTCGATGGCCAGATATGACAGATAACTGTCGTTGCGGACATTCCGCCAGTTCGGTGAGAATCGGGTCATGCCCGCTGCTCACCGCGTCGTCATCGCGCTCTTCCCGGACGTCGACCTGCTCGACGTCACCGGCCCGGCCGAGGTGTTCGCCCTGGCCAACCGGGTCCCCGGTCGCGCCCTGTACGACGTGCGGCTGGCCGGGCCCCAGGGCGGCCAGGTCACCACGTCCGCCGGGGTGCGGCTGGTCGCCGACCTGACGTTCGACCAGGTCGGCGACCAGGTGGACACCCTGGTGGTGCCCGGCGCGGTGACCGTCACGCCCGACGGGCCCCGCGCCCTGACGGACGCCGAGGTGGTCGCCTGGGTACGGCGGACCGCTCCGGGCGCCCGCCGGGTGGCCTCGGTGTGCGTCGGCGCGCACATCCTGGCCGAGGCCGGCCTCCTGGACGGCCTGACCGCCACCACCCACTGGTCCACCGCCGGGCAACTGGCCGCCGACCACCCCCGGGTCACCGTCGATCCCGATCCGATCTTCCTGCGCTCCAGCGGCCGGATCTGGACGGGCGCGGGCATCAGCGCCTGCCTCGACCTGACCCTCGCGCTGGTGGCCGAGGACCACGGCGAGGAGACGGCCCTCGCGGTGGCCCGCGAACTGGTCGTCTACCTCAAGCGCCAGGGCGGCCAGAGCCAGTTCAGCGTCCCGCTGACCCGGGCCGCCTCGGGCCGCCGCGACATCGACGACCTGCGCCTGTGGATCGCCGAGCACCTCGCCGAGGAGCTGACGACGGTCGAGCTGGCGGCGCGGATGGGGCTGAGCCAGCGCCAGTTCACCCGGGTGTTCCGGCAGCAGACCGGCTTCACCCCGGCCGCGTACGTCGAGTCGGCGCGTGTCGAGGTGGCGCGCCGGCTGCTGGAGACCACCGACCTGCCGCTGCCCCGGGTGGCCGCCGACAGCGGGCTCGGCTCGGTGGAGACCCTGCACCGCGCCTTCCGCCGCCGTCTGGGCACCGGCCCCGGCACCTACCGCCGCCGTTTCCACACGGTGGCCTGATCCCGCATCTGCCTGCGTGCGCCGTCCGAGCCGGGCGGCGGCGCGAACCTGCCCGAAAGGAAACCCCTGCCATGAGCAGCACCGTCTCGCCCACCCTGCGCCAGGTCGTCGGCCTGCCGGCCGAGCCCGCCCGGCTGGCCGACTCGACCCTCGTGCTGATCGACTACCAGAACACCTACCGCACCGGCGTCATGGCCCTGCCGGACGCCGACCGGGCCCTCGCGGCCGGCGCCCGCCTGCTGGAGCGCGCCCGAGCCGCCGGTGCCCGCGTCGTGCACGTCGTCAACGACGGCGGCCCCGGCAGCCCGTACGACGTCCGCGCCGAGATCGGGGCGATCAGCGCGCCGGTCGCGCCGCGCGACGGGGAGCCGGTGGTGGTCAAGACGTTCCCCGACGCCTTCCACCAGACCGGGCTCCAGGACGTCCTGGAGGGCCTGGCGGCCGGGCCCGACCTGGTCCTGGCGGGGTTCATGACCCACATGTGCGTCACCTTCACCGCCCAGGGGGCCTTCCGGCTGGGCTACCGCCCCACGGTCGTCGCCGACGCCTGCGCCACCCGCACCCTGGCCGGCCCCGGCGGCGCGCCGCTGGCCGCCGACGTGCTGCACGAGGCCGCCCTGACGACGATCGGCGACCTGTTCGGCCTGGTGGTCCCCACGATCGACGCCCTGCCCGCCTGACCGTCCCCGTTCCGGCCGGTCCCGGCCCGGTCCCGGCCCGGTCCCGTGGCGGTTCGGGGCCGGGCGGGCGGTCGCGGGGTCAGCCGGTGGCCGGGCGGCGGCGGCCGGCGACCAGGCGGTCGGCCGGCGTCCGGTGACGCGCGGCGGGGGCGGAGTCGGGCTGCCGGTCGGCGGTGCGCCCACTGGTTCGCCCAGTGGTGGGCCCGGTGGTGGGCCCGGTGGTGGCCACCAGGCGGTCGGCGGGCTGGTCCGTCGTGCGGCGCTCGTCCTGGTCCGTGGCGGGCCGGTCGTCGGCCCGCTCGGCCAGCAGACGGCGCAGTTCGCGGCGGCGGGCCAGCCTGCGGCCGATCCCGGCGGCGATCAGGAAGGCGCCGAAGATGAACGCGGCGGCGGTGGCCGCCCCCGCGGCGAACAGCTCCAGGTCACCTACCCGGAAGGTGACGCCCATGAGCGTCAGCGCGGCGGTGGCGGTGGTCGTCGTCTGGGTGAACAGGACGACCACGGCGGCCGACCCGGCGACCATGAGCAGCAGGCCGAGCAGGACCATGGTTCTCACTCTCCTCGAACGTCGGCGATCACGTTTCATTGCCGCTGCCCAGCATTTCTTTACTCATGTATGGGCATGCGTCCGGCGTCGAAGAAATGGCCGCGCATTCGCATCCGGAATGGCCGCGCGGAGCATCGCTAATTGCTTCGCGAAAAAATCCGCATTGAGCAGCGGCGCTGCGCCCGGCGGGCAGGTCACGGGGTTTGTCGGCCGGTGGGCAGGGGAGAGCGGACCAAGAAGGGAAGTGATAGCAGTGAAAGTGGACACTTTCCGGCTCCTGGCGAACTCCGCAGGAGAAACGGTCGTTCTGCATCCGGCCGGGGACCTTGACCTGCACACCGCCGGCGCCATCGAGGATTGGGCGACCGGCTATCTCGACGGCACGCCGGCCGCCGTCACTTTGATCGATCTGTCCGACGTCGGCTTCATGGATTCGGCCGGACTCGGCGCGCTGATCGGCGCGTGGAAACGCATCACCGCCACGGGACGGACGGTGATGGTCGCCGCGCCGACCCCGCAACCGGCCAGACTGATGCGGATCACCGGCCTGGAAGGGCGTCTCGGCGTACGCGCCACCGTCGCCGAGGCGCTGGAGGAGATCATTCCCAGACGGACGCACGCGCCCGCCTAGGCGGCGTCCGTCCGGAGCGTGCGGCGTCAGCCGTCACTCGCCTTGGCGTAGTCGGCGGCGCCGCCCGCGAAGTCGTACAGGACGACCTGTTCGTCCCCGACCACCCAGGCGTCGTGTCCGGGCGGGCAGACGAAGACCTCGCCCGGCCCCGCCTCGGCCTCGGTGCCGTCGTCCATGCGCAGGCGCATCCGGCCCGAGACCACGAAGCCGTTGTGGTGCACCTGGCAGGACGACGTGCCGGCGATCGGCCTGACGGACTCCGACCACCGCCATCCCGGCTCGAACGTGGCGACCCCGAAAGTCAGGCCGCTCAGCTCGCAGATCTCCAGGTGGCCCTTCGGGAAGTCCCGCCGCTCGTCGGGCTTGTCGATGCTCTTGACCTCGATCATGGCTCACCCCCTCGTCAGCTACCTTCTTACGCTGAATTGTCCATACCGAGGGGTTGGCCAGGGCAAATATCCCTTTGTGGGGACGGGTACGGCCCGCGAGCGGGGCCGTACCCGTGTCGTGCGGACTATCCGGCCCAGGGCAGCGAGTCGGACGGCCACGCCCGCTTCGTCTGCTTCCTGAACGTCTCCTCAGGCGTGCCCACGGCGCAGCGGGTGCCCTGCGGCGGAACCTTCAGATCGATGAGGTACTGGTCGATGATGTCGGTCTGGCACTTGTCCTTGCCGTAGATGCGGTGACCCCAGCCCTCGTACGTGAGCAGCACGGCCTTCGAGCCGAGCTGGCGGTTGACGTTGGCCGCCCAGATCCACGGCGTGGCCGGGTCGTGGATCGAGTTGCCGAGCAGCAGCGGGGCCTGGCCGGTGTACCGCAGCGAGTGCGGCGGGTTGACGGGGGCGCCCGAGTTCATGCAGATGGGCAGGTCGTCGGTCGGGTAGGGGTGGTACTTCGTGTCCGGCGCCAGCAGGCCGGCGGTGCGCATGAGTGCGGCGTACTCGGCGTAGCTGTTCACCTTGAGGTTGTAGTCCTGGCAGAGGATCCGGGTCGGCAGTTCGGCGACGTCGCCCTCCACCGGGCCCCGGCCGGGCAGCGGGGGCACCCACTCGGGGGCCGGGCCGCCGTTCAGCCAGTTGATCACTTCGCTCAGCGTGCGCCAGTCGGGCCCCTCGTTGCCCAGCGCGGCGTTGTAGATGACCTGCAGCTCGGTCATCCGCTGACCGGTGCTGGGGTAGACCAGCTCGCCGCGGCGGGCCTTGTCCAGCAGGCTCTTCCAGATCGCGCGGATGTCGCGGCCGTTCAGCACGCAGCTGGTGTCCTGCTGGCACCAGCCGACGAACTGGTCGAAGCCGTCCTCGACGGCCAGGGCCTCGGTGGCGAAGAAGCCCTTCACGCCGAGGCTGTGGTCCATGTTGCTGTCGAGGGCGAGCGCCCGGATGCGGCCGGGGAACAGCTCGGCGTACATCTGGCCGATCAGGGTGCCGTACGAGATGCCGTAGTAGGTGAGCTTCTCCTCGCCGAGGGCGGCGCGGAGGGCGTCCATGTCACGGGCCACGGAGACGGAGTCCACGTGGTCGTAGAGCGGGCCGGTACGGGCCCGGCAGTCCGGGTGCAGCTTCTTGGTGAAGGCGTTCCAGGCGTCGAAGTCGGCCTGGCTGCGCATGACGGTCGGCGGCATCTGGTTGTAGACCGACGCCGAGCAGATGACCGGGTGGCTGCGGCCCACGCCGCGCGGGTCGAAGCCGACGATGTCGAACCGCTGCTGCAGCTCCTCGGTGTAGGACCCGGGAGCGCCGTAGACGGCCTCCACGCCGGACCCGCCAGGGCCGCCGGGGTTGATCACCAGCGAGCCGACCCTGGCGGCCGGGTCGGTGGCCTTGCGCCGGGCGACCGCGAGGTCGATCGAGGGCCCGCTCGGCTGGGCCCAGTCGATGGGCACGGTGAGCTTGCCGCACTCGGCGCTGGGCTCCTCCTCGCAGGGCGCCCAGGTGATGGCGTTCGTCGTGGTCGTGGCGGGTTTCGCGGTCGTCGCCGCGTTGGCCGCCGGAACCGGGATCAAGGTCGCCAGCGCCACGAAGGCGGTGGCGAACAGTGGGAGTCTTCTCCGCAAAATAGGGCTCCAATCAACGGCCGGTGCGCCCCCCGTGGGCATCCGGCCGAGCTTGATCATCGCGGTTTATGGATGGAAATGACGGCAAAATCGGAAATTTCCTCAAAGTCGCCCGAGTGCTCTGTGCGCCCCGAGCCCTCCGCCGAACCGGCGGGTCACCCGATCCGGTAGGCGCGGATCACCGTCTGCTCCACGGTGTTGCCCCCGGTGTCGGCGGCGCGGGCGCGCAGGGAGACGAAGCCCGCCCCGGCCGGGTGGCGCAGCCGTACGGCGCCGCCCGCGACCTTCGCCGCGCGCCAGGTGCGGCCGTCGTCGTAGGAGACCTCCACGGCCAGTTCCCGCACCGCCCCCGCCTGCCCGCGCACGGACACCGGCACCGCGAACGCCCGGCCGGCGGGCGCGCCGCTCGCCGGGTCCAGCGCGGGCGAGAAGGCGACGACCGGCAGCGGCAGCGCGCCGTCCCGGCCACCGGCCGAGCGGAACGTCCAGGCGACCGCCGTACGGGTGGAGAGCAGCTCCGGGCCGCGCTCGGCCGCCATCTCCAGCCGGTAGGCCGCCTCCCCGGCCGGCACATCGAACCGCGCCCCCAGACCGGGCTCCTCCGCCACCAGCTCGCCGTCGCGGTAGAGGGCGGTCCGCGCGCCGGACACGCTCGACATCCCCGGATGACCGGCCCCGTCGGCGTACAGCGCGGGGAATGCGGAGATCACGTCACCCATGCGGGAGACGGGAGGAGTGCCGTCCTCGGTGACCGGCGCGGGACCGAAGACGCCGCGGTTCCAGGTCTCGTCGTAGGCGTGTCCCGCCTCGTACCTGCGGGGGGTCGAGATCAGGTCGGCTCCCCACGTCGGGCCCATTTCCGTGTAGACGTTCTGCCAGCGGAGGCCGCCGCCGGTGTTGACGTACTCGGTGTGCGTGAAGGGGGGCCGGAAGTCGGTCACGAACATGATGCCGAAGAACCGTCCCTCCGCGGGCCAGGCGGCGCTCGCGGCGCCGGCGTCCGTGCCGGCCGCCGGCGCGCCGTAGTCCCTGCGGATCGTGGCCAGGTCCGCGCGCCCGACCCGGCGGCTGAAGCCGGTCGGCACCTGGCCCTGGACGAACCACGCCAGCCGGTACGCCTGAGCGCTGCCCGCCAGGTCGCCGTCCGGGCCCGGCACCGCCCACTGGCCGGCGACCCTGGTCAGCAGGTCGTACCGGCCGGACCCGACCTGCGCGGTGCGGATGCCGGGCGCGGCGTCGAACATGGTGGCCTCCGCGCCCAGGTAGTAGGGGAAGCCGTCGAGCGTGCGGCCGCCGTAGGTCACCTCGGTCATCAGGTGCCTGGCCGCCGGGTCGGGCGGCGCGATGGACACCGGCCGCGCCCGAGCCGGGTCCAGCCGCAGCGACTGATCCCGGTCCAGGCGCAGGCCGGGATGGACGAGCATGGTCAGACCTTCGCCGTCGGTGGTCCGGCTGTCGACGACGTAGGTGCCCTTGGCCAGCCGCAGCGTGACCCTGCCGCCCGCCTGGACGGTGACCGGGTTCCAGTCCTTGCGGGCGACGTCGGTCCGGTAGAGGGTGGTCAGCGCGTCGGCGGCGCCCGGCCGGTCGAGGGTCAGGTCGTAGCTCTCGACCTCCTTGACCACGGCGAGCGGCGTGCTCACGGTCGTGCCGTCCTCGGCGGTGGCCTCCAGGTAGCCGCCGAGCGGCCCGTCGGCCGCGTCGCCGCGGGTGTCGGCGGTGACGGTCGCCTCCGCCCGGCCGCCGGCGGGGACGGTCAGCGTGCCGGGCGACACCTCGAACACGTCCGCGCCGGCCCGCGCCGACAGGCGCAGCGTCACCGGCTCAGGGCCGTCGTTACGGTAGGCGAGCTTCCTGGTGACCGGCTGGTCGTCGTCGTGCGGCCAGGCGAGCACGCCGAAGCTGAC
The DNA here is from genome assembly GCF_040675255.1 of Nonomuraea sp. NPDC049624. Taxonomy (NCBI): domain Bacteria; kingdom Bacillati; phylum Actinomycetota; class Actinomycetes; order Streptosporangiales; family Streptosporangiaceae; genus Nonomuraea; species Nonomuraea sp. NPDC049624. The sequence goes on from NZ_JBFAOR010000010.1 coordinate 174,062, forward strand.
CGACGCGGGGGAGGCGGTCACCGTCTGGCCGATCGCGCGGCCCACGTCGAGGCGCCCCGCGCCCTGGGCGTAGATGCCGGTGCCGGGCTGCGGCCGGGCGGAGGCCATGAGGGCCGCCTTGAGCTGCTCGGGCGTCCAGTCCGGGCGCAGCCCGGCCAGGATCGCGGCCGATCCCGCCGCGTGCGGGGCCGCCATGGAGGTGCCCGACATCTCGACGTACGGGCCGTCGCCGGGGGAGTCCTTGCCACGCGCGGCGCGGATGGCGACGCCCGGCGCGGTGAGGTCGGGCTTCAACGCCGAGTCGCCCGCGCGGGGACCGGCGCTGGAGAAGACGGCCAGACGGTCGGCACGGTCCACCGCGCCGACCGACAGGGCGGCGTCCGCGGTGGAGGGCGAGGAGACGGTGCCCGGCTTGCCGTAGTTCCCGGCGGCCACGACGAACAGCACGCCGTACCGCTCGGTCAGCGTCCGGACGGCCTCCTCCAGCGGGTCCAGGCCGGGGACGTCCGGCGAGCCGAGGCTGAGGTTGGCCACCTTGGCCCCCTGCTCGGCGGCCCACTGCATGCCGGCCAGGATCGCCGACTCCGCGCACCAGCGGTCGGCGCACACCTTGGCGTCCAGGAGGGTGGCGCCCGGCGCGACACCGCGGTAACGCTCGCCGGTCCCGGCGATGGTCGAGGCCACATGGGTGCCGTGCCCGGTGAGGTCGGCCGCGGTGTCCGTGCCGGTGAAGTTCCGGCGGGCCGCCACCTTGCCGGCCAGGTCGGGGTGGGTGTCGTCGATGCCGGAGTCCAGGACGGCGACCTTCACCCCGGCGCCCGTGTAGCCCTTCTCCCAGGCGGCGGGGGCGCCGATCTGCTTGACGCTGCCGTCCAGCGACAGGGTCGCCCGGCCGTCGAGCCAGATCTTCCCCGTGCCTGAGGTGAGCGAGGCCTTGAGGTCCGGCCAGGAGCCGGCGGCGGCGTCGAAGCGTACGGCGGCGCCGTTCACGGCCGGCAGGTCGCGGGTCACCGCCATGCCATGGGCGGCCAGGCCCGGCCGGCGGGCGGCGTCCGGGCCCGCGACGATGAGGGGCAGGGCGCCGGGGGCGTACTCCAGCAGGGTCGTCACGTCGAACAGGCGGGGGTCGAGCCGGCCGGCGGCCAGCAGGGGGACGGCGTCGCCCGGGATGACGCGGAGCCGGTCGCCGATCTTCTCCGTGCTGAAGACGACGCCCGTACGGCCCTTGCCCGGCGCGACGCGCACGCCGTCGGCGACGAGGCTCACCCGGTCTCCCGTGATCAGCGTCACGGTACGGGCGGGGCCGCCCGGCGGGGCCGGCAGGCCGGAGGGGACGGCTCCGAGGAGGGCGATGGTCAGCGAGACCGCTGTCGTTCTGAGGATCACATGTCTTCTTGGCGGAATGCCCGCCCCCTCTTCACGGGCTGAGAGGGCGTGAAGAAGGACGGGCGCTCCCGCCAAGTAGGGGTGTGACACAAACCATGACGGTCGAGGACGAGCAGGCGATCGCCGAGTCCCTGCGCCTCCCCGAGAGGTTCGGGGTGCTCTACGACCGCTACTTTCCCGAGATCCACCGGTACGTCGCCGGCCGCCTCGGCACCCAGGCCGCCGACGACCTCACCGCGGAGATCTTCCTGGCCGCCTTCCACGGCCGGGCCGGCTTCGACTCCGGCCGTGGGGTGGTCCGCGGCTGGCTGTACGGCATCGCCACCAACGTCGTCGCCCAGCACCGCCGGAGCGAGCTGCGCCGGTTGCAGGCGATGCAACGGGCCCCGGAAGGGACGCTCACCGGCGAACAGGCCGAGGACGGGCACGAGGACCTGGTCGCCGGACGGCTGGCGGCGGCGGGCGTCAAGGACGACCTGGTGGCGGCCCTGCAGGCGATGCCGGACGCCGACCGCGACGTCCTGCTGCTGCTGGCGCTGGCCGATCTGAGCTACCAGGAGATCGGCCAGGCCCTCGACATCCCCTCGGGAACGGTCGGTTCCCGGCTGAACCGCATCAGAAGGAAGCTTCGCGCCGCCCTGGGCGGCGTCAATCCCCTGCTTGGAGACTCCCGTGGCTGACCTGAACCAGGACCTGACCCTGATCCGCGACCTCTACGCGGCCCCGCCCCCCACCCCCGAGGTGCTGGCCGACGGCCGGGCCCGCCTCGCCGACGCCTACGCCTCCTCCATGGACGCCGGCGTCCGCCGGGAGGAGCGGCGGCCCCCGCTGCGGGCGCTGCCGGACGGCGGGAGGGGCCGGCGGCGCTGGCCGCTCGTGGGGGCGAGCCTGGCCGGGGCGGCCGCCGTCACCCTGGCCGCCACCTTCCTCACCGCACCCTCGACGCCTTCGACACCCGCGACACCCGCGGCGTCCGCGGCGCCCGCCCGGCTCTCGGCCGGTGAGATCCTGCTGGCCGCCGCCGGCTCGGTCACCCCCGACGCGGGCGACGGCGCGTACTGGAGGCGCGACGGCGTCGCCGGCCGGTACGAACGCGCGCCCGGCGGCCACTACACCCTCAAGACCAGCCGCTCGATCGAGCTCTGGCTCCCCAAGGCGGCCGGCCGCCCCACCTGGGTGATCCGCCAGGACCTCGGCGCCGAGCCGGCGACGCCCGAGGACGAGACGGCCTGGCGCGCCGCGGGCTCCCCCCGGACCTGGACCCTGAGCCGGGGCACGCCCCCGGTGAAACTGCAGGCCGGCCCGGGGGAGCGCGACGCCGTACGCGACGACAGCGGCAAGACCCTCACCCTGCTCGGCACGCCCATGACGCCCGCCACCCTGAACGCCCTGCCGACCACCCCGGAGGCGCTGCGCGACACCCTCGAACGCCTCGTGTCCAAGGGGTACGGCAAGGAGCGGGTGGACATGAACGCCCAGCTGTTCGAGACCGGCGTGCGGCTCGTCATGAACTTCCCGACCTCGCCGGAGGTGCGGGCGGCGACGTACCGCATGCTGGCCGCGCTCCCGGGGGTGAGCGCGGAGAGCGAGGCCACCGACCCGCTCGGCCGCAAGGGCCACGCGGTCAGCCGGCCGGCCGGGCCGGGCGAGCGGTACCGGTTCGTCGTGGACACCGCCACCGGCCTGCCGCTGGCCCTGGAGTCGACGATCGGCCAGGACCGCTCGTACGAGGCGATCAGGACGGCCGCCTGGACCGACGAGGAGCCCCGGCTCCCGGCCCTGCGCCGCGACATGAACCGCTGACCCCGCCGTTCAGCGGGCGCGCGGGGGCCGGCGGGACCCCGGTCAGCGGGTGCACAGGGCGGTGTCGAAGGCGGCGATCAGGAGGTCGCGGGCCTTGCCGCCGTTGGCCGAGCCCGTGGTGTAGACGGTGACCGCGCGGCCCGCGCGGTCGCGGCCGCTGAAGGTGGACACGCCCGGGACGTCGCCGCCGTGCCCCCACAACTTCCCGCCGCAGCTCAGCGGGATCTCCATGACGCCGTAGCCGTACCGGGCGCCCTTGGGCCAGCCGGGCCGGTCGATGTCGACGTACGAACCGGATGTGACGGACTGCGCCCGCCAGAACGTGTTCAGGTCGCGCGGCGTCGAGACCAGCCCGCCGCTGGCGCCGAACGCGTGGCCGGGCAGCCGGGTCAGGTCGACGACGCCGTCCTTGGGACGCAGCGGGTGCACGCCGTAGGTGTGCGCGTGCGGCCCGCGGATGCCGGTCTCGCCCTCGGCCGGCCAGTACGTGTCCCGCATGCCCAGCGGCCTCAGCACCAGGTCGCGGCTGACCGCGCGGAAGTCGCGGCCGGTCACCGCCTGCGCGACCAGGCCGAGGACCAGGTAGTTGGTGTTGGAGTAGGCGAACCGGCCGCGGGGCGTCGGTTCGAGGGAGAGGGCCAGCTTGAGCAGGTCCTGCTTGCCGATCTTCGACCAGTCGGCGGCGGGGGTGAAGTCCGGCAGGCCGCTGGTCTGCTGCAGGAGCATCTTCACGGTGATGTCCCGTCCGTCGATGCCCTTGCCGCGGACGACCCCCGGCAGGTACGTCTCGACCGGCTCGTCCAGGTTCACCTTGCCCTGGCCGGCCAGCTTGAGCACGGTGGCCGCGATGATCGACTTGCTCACGCTGGCGATCCTGAACCGGCCGTCCGCGCCGGGCATGGGCTGCTTGGTGCCGCGCCGCGCGGTGCCGGAGACGACCGTCGTGGTCCGGCCGTCCGGGTGGCGGACGTAGGCCACGGCGCCGGGCACGTCGGGGGAGGCGGTGAGGGCGTCCAGCCGCGACTGCAACGACGGCGCACGCTCGGCGGCGAACGCCGGAGCCACCGGTGCGAGCGCCAGCGGGACGATCACGAGCAGGGCGAGTGCGCGCCGGGCGGTGGAGGAAGGCATCGGGACTCCTTGTCGCGTCGATCAAGCTCTGTCCCGACTGTGGCGAATCAGCGGCTTCGGCACAGTCACGGCACCACCCGCCCTCGTGCGGGGGTTGTCCCTACCGCCCGGCGCGCGCGTCGCCCGCTACCCGCCGGGGCGGGCGATGGCCAGGACGTGGCCGACGAGGGCGGCGTTGTCCTCGGCCGGGCCGCCGTCCGGGTCGAGCAGCGTGTCCTCCAGGCCGATCCGGGTCGCGAGGCCCCGCCGTACGGCCTCGGCCACCAGCGGCCACGTCGCCGGCCCCTCGCCGTGCAGCAGGCGGGGGGCCGGCGACCCGTCCAGGCGGTCGAGAATGGCCGCGGCCCGGGGGATCGCCTCCTCGGCCGGCGCGTCGATCACCTCGACGAGGATGCGCGTCATCCGCCCGGCCAGCCCCGAGGCGGTCAGCGTCGCGGCGTCGGCCGGCGTCCACACCCCCGCCTCGACCCCGATCCCCGCCGCCAGCAACGTCCGCGCCAGCTCGCCGAACCCCGGCTCCGACAGGTTCACCGACGCGAAGTCCGGACGGGCGCCGGCGGGCAGCTCCGCCCAGGCGGTCACCGCGTCCAGGCGGGCCGCGGCGTCGCCGCCCGTGATCCACAGCCCGGTGGACACGCCCACGGGCAGCCCCGGCGCCGCCGCCCTGACGGCCGACGTCGCCGCCCCGACGTCGGCGGCGGCCAGCGACTCGCGTCCCGCCGCGTCCCGCGGATGGAGGTGTACCGCCCCCGCCCCCGCCCGCCGCACGGCCACGGCGTCGGCGGCCAGCTCGGCGGGCGTCAGGGGCAGCCGGGGATGCTCGTCGGCCGCCCGGCTTCCGTTCAGACACGCTTTGATGAACATGAGCCCCATCCTTACCCGCGCGAACCGGGCTCAGGCGCGGCGTCGGGCGGGCCCGGTTCAGCGGGCGGCGCCGGGGCGGCGGCGGTTCAGTGGGCGGCGTCCAGGCGGGCGCGCTGGTCGTCGGTCAGCTCCAGGTCCACGGCGGCCAGGTTCTCCTCAAGCTGGGCCACCGACGACGCCCCGACCAGCGGGATCACCGGGAACGCCGAGCCGATCTGCCAGGCCAGCACCACCTGGTTCATGCTCGCCCCGCACTCCTTCGCGACCTCGCGCAGCACCGCCATGCGGGCCGGGGTGCCGGGGTGGTCGTAGTCCGGCGGCACCGGCTTGTCCTGCCGGGTGTAGGCCCCGCCGAGCAGCGGCGAGTAGGCGACCAGCGTGAGGGCGGGCTCGGCGCGCAGGTAGCTCAGCAACTCGGCGCCGGCGTGGCCGAGGCTGCCGTCCTGGAAGATCGACTCCGGCATGTCGAAGCGCGGGCGCAGCAGGCTGTGCTGGTACTGCAGCACCTCGTACCCGGCCACCCCCGACGCGGCGGCCAGCGCGCGGGCCCGCTCCACCCGCCAGATCGCGTGGTTGCTCGCCCCGAGCAGGCCGACCGTGCCCTCGGCCACCAGGGCGCCGAAGCCCTCGACGGTCTCGGCCACCTCCACCGAGCGGTCCTCGATGTGGGCGTAGAGCAGGTCGATGCGGTCCACGCCGAGGCGTTCGCGGCTGCGCTCGGCCGACTCCGTGATGATCTTGGCGGACAGGCCCTCGGCGTTGTCGACGTAGCTGGTGCCCGGCGCGAGCGGCCGCGCGCCCAGCTTGGTGGCGATCACGATCTCGTCCCCGGCGCCGCTGCTGCGCCGCCAGCGGCCGAGCAGCTCCTCGCTCTGCCCGCCCTGGCCGCCGTCCACCCAGAAGGCGTAGTTGTCGGACGTGTCGATGAACGTCCCGCCGGCCTCGGCGTAGCGGTCGAGGATGGCGAACGACGTCTTCTCGTCGGTCACCGAGCCGAACAACATCGCCCCGAGGGCGAGCACGCTCACCTCGCGGCGGGTGTCCGGGTTCGTGCCGATCGTCCGGTACTTCATGCTGTTCTCCCCAGTTCGTCACGTTCTGTACGAGGCCCCGGAACGGGAGTCTGAGGGCTGGAGCGAACTCCAGGTCAAGCCGGACCGGCTGTCTTCTTGAAATTAGATCATTTCTCTAGAAAAATGCTCTGATATGTCGATCATGGTGGTGACCGGCGGCAACCGGGGCATCGGGTACGCGGTGTGCGAACGGCTGGCCGGCGACGGGCACAAGGTGCTGCTGGTCGCGCGGGACGCGGAGCGGGGCCGGCAGGCCGCCGCGCGGATCGGGGGCGACGTCCAGGCCGTGGCGGGCGACCTCAGCACGGCGGAGTCGGTCCGGCGGCTGGCCGGCGACCTGCTGGACCGCTGCCCGCGCATCGACGTGCTGGTCCACAACGCCGGCCTGTGGCCCGCCCGCCGCGTCCTGACCGAGGACGGACTGGAGGAGTCGTTCGCGGTCAACCACCTGGCGCCGTTCCTGCTCAACCACCTGCTGGAGGACCGGCTCGGACGCGTCGTGCAGGTCACCGCCGGCCTGTACGCCAAGGGCCGGGCCGAACCCGGACGCACGGCCGTGGGCGCCGCCTTCTCGCCGATGCGCACGTACGCCGACACCAAGCTGTGCAACCTGCTGACCGTGCCCCTGTTCGCCGACCGCTGGCGGACGGCCGGGATCACGATCGACGCCGTGCACCCCGGCGTCATCCGCACCGGGCTCGGCGACCGCCGCGGCCCGCTCGGCTGGCTGCTCAAGGCCGCCAAGCGCAGCTGGGCCGCGCCCGAGGAAGGCGCGCGGCACGTCGTCTCCCTGGCCGCGGCTCCCGGCACCGGCCGGTACTTCGACCAGGACCGCGAGGTCCCGTTGCAGGGCCCGGCGCTGGACGCCGGCCTGGCCAGGCGCGTCTGGGACGAGGCCGAGGCGCTGGCCGGGGTGCGATGACCCGGCACCGGCGCAGCGAGGAGACCGTGCGCAGGCTCCTGGACACCGCCCTGGAGGTCTACCCGGCCGACTTCACCCTCCGGGCGGTGACCACGCGCAGCGGCGTCAGCATGGGCAGCGTCTACCACCACTTCGGCAGCCTCGAAGGGCTGGCCGCCGCGCTGTACGGCCGGTGCATGGACGAGCTGCTCGACACGCTGGTCACCGTCACCGAGGAGACCGCCGACGCCCGTGACGGCGTGCGCCGCGCGGTGACGGCCTACCTCGGCTTCACCGCCTCGCACCCGGACAAGGCCCGCTTCATCCACGCGGCGCCGTACGCGCTGGACCTCGGCCCGTACGCCGAGCGCATCGCCGCGGCCAAGGCGTCCCGGCTGGCCCGGCTGAACGCCTGGATGGGCGCGCGCATGGCGGAGGGGGCGGTGGCACGGCTGCCGGCGGCGCAGGTGGAGATGCTGCTGATCGGGCCGGTGGCCGAGGTGAGCAGACGGTGGCTGGCGGGCGCGCCGGACATCGACCTGGACGAGGCGGCCCGCGTCCTGCCCGACCGCATCTGGTTGTCGCTCAGCGGTTGAGCGGCCGGTCGCCTGTGGGGGACGCCTCCCGGCGGCGGGGGGTCGCGGCCGGAAGGAAGCAGCTCGGCGGTGGGCGATTCCGGGCCGGTGGACGTGCCTCGGCGGGCGGCGATTCCGGGCCGCGTGGAGGCTCCTCGGCGGCAGGGGCTGAAGTGGTCGCCGGTATGATGGGGGCGGCTTCCCGTGCCGGGAGCCGCGGCGGTGGGGCCCGCCGCCTCCCGTTCGTCCGGGGGTAACCGCGGTGTCGCCGCCAACGGTCCCTGCCAGAGATGTGCCACGCTCATGTGCTGGTAGGAGATGCCTCATGCCCCAAGCTCGTCCCCCCGAACCAGGACCCGGACCCGGACCCGGCCTTGGATCCGGCCCCGGCCGCGTGCACGCCGCCGAGGGGCTGGAGATCGCCGGCGCGCATGCCGCCGGAGGCCCCGGCGGCGTCGGGGGTGCGCAGGTCGATCCGCGGGCCGCGGTCGATCCCGACGTCGACCTCCACGTGCCCGCCCAGCGCGGCGAGCTGGCCCGCGCCCCGGTCGCCACGCTGGCCGTCATCGCGGCCGGCGGCGTGCTGGGCGCGCTCGCCCGCTACGCCGTCCTGACCGCCTTCCCGGTGCCGCCGGGCGGGTTCGCCTGGCCGACGCTGGCCGTCAACGTCACCGGCTGCCTGCTGGTCGGGCTGCTGATGGTGGCCATCACCGAGGTCTGGCAGGCCCATCCGCTCACCCGGCCGTTCCTGGGGGTGGGGGTGCTGGGCGGGTTCACCACGTTCTCCACCTCCATCGCCGACGCCCAAGGAGCGCTGGCCGCGGGGCAGCCCCGCACGGCGCTCGCCTACCTGGCGGTCACGCTGGTCGCGGCCCTGGTGGCGGTCTTCCTGGGCCAGACGCTCGGCCGCGCACTGTTCAGCCGGTTCGCCACTGCCGCCGACACAGCCACCGCCGAGACCGCCCCCGACCAGGGCGCTCGCGACCAGGGCGCTCGCGACCAGGCCGGGCGGGCTCTGCGCGGTGGGAGGCGTCCGTGATGACGTTGCTGCTGGTGGTGCTGGGCGCCGCCGTGGGGGCGCCGGCCCGCTACCTGATCGACCGCGCCGTCCAGGCCCGGCACGACAGCCTGTTCCCGTGGGGCACCTTCACCGTGAACGTGACCGGGTCGGCGCTGCTCGGCTTCCTGCTGGCGCTGCCCGCCGCCGGCGCAGTCCAGGCGCTCCTGGGCACGGGCCTGTGCGGAGCGCTGACCACGTACTCCACCTTCGGTTACGAGACCCTGCGGCTGCTGCAGAACGGCGCCCGCACCTACGCCGCGCTCAACGCCGTGGCCGGCGTCGCGGCCGGCCTCGGAGCGGCCTGGTGCGGCATCGCCCTCGCCCAGGCGATCATCCCGTGATCCGCCCCGGGAGCTCGACGGCGAGCGGCCGGCGCGTTTGACGATCACTCGACGGGAAAGCTGAACGAGGCCGGCGTACCCCTTTCCGACCTCCGACAGACGAGACGATCATGCTTGTGGAGTTCGAGCTGCGCTGTCCCATCAGCGCTGATCTGGCCTTCATCCGCGACCTGGTGCGCATCCACGGCCACCACAGCGGATTGTCCGGCGAGCGGCTGGAGGACCTGGTGCTCGCGGTGAACGAGGCCGTCACCAACGTCCTCGACCATGGCGGTTCGGCCGGCCTGGTCACCGCGACCCGGGACCCGATCGGCGTCTGCGTGGAGATCCTGGACACCGCGGGCCGCCTGACCCCCGACCACCTCGGCGCCGCGGGCGTCGACCCGACCGCGTCCCAGGGGTTCGGCCTGTGGGTGATCCAGCAGTTGTGCGACTCGGTCGCGCTGGAGTGCACCGGCCTCGGCTCGCGGCTGCGCCTGCGCATGCTGGTGCCCGCGGAGACCCCCGGCGCCGCCGATCGCCGTCTCAGCAGCACCATGGCCGGCGGCGCCTTCCCCTGGTCCTAGCCCGGAGGACGCCGGCCCGGCACCTTGCCGGGTACACGAAGTCGGCATGTCAGTAATCATCCGATAACGTAGTGTGATGATGGCTGATCGGGGCGACATCGGACACCGGCCGGACGGCTCCGGTTCCGGCGCCCAGCCGGCGGAGTGGCTGCTGCGGGCGGCCTTCGACGGCACGGGCATGGGCATCTACCTCACCGATCTCGCCGGCCGCATCACGTGGGTCAACCCGGGCGCGGCGGCCCTGCTCGGCTTCACCGCCGACGAGCTGCGCGGCGCCGACGCGCACCGGACGCTGCACCGCCGCCTCGACGGCAGCCTCCCGCCCCGCTCCGGCTGCGAGCTGGTGACGGTGTGCCGGGAGGACAGGCACGTACGCAGCGAGTTCGCCACCTTCGCCACCGCGGGCGGCCGGCTGCTCCCGGTCGCCTGGCTGGCCTCGCCCCTCCACCACGACGGCGAGCCGGCCGGCGTCGTCGTGGTCTTCATCGACGTCGTCGAACGCCTCGACGCGGCCGGCCGGCAGGCCGAAGAGCTCGTCCGCGCCCAGAAGCTGACCGAGCAGTTCCGCCTGCTGACCGAGATCAGCACCGTCCTCACCCAGACGCTGGACGTGCGCGAGGCGATGACGCGGCTCGGCCGGCTGCTGGTGCCGCGCCTGGCCGACTGGGCGGCGGTGGACATGTTCCTCGGGCCGCGCGAGCTGCGCCGCCTGGCCATGGCCTGCGCCGGGGCCGCGCCGGTTGACCCCTCGTGGTTCGCCGAGCTGCCGTCGTTGCCGAAGGGCCCCTCGCGGTCGGCGCTGGTCCGGGTGCTGCGCGGGGAGCAGGCCCTGCTGCTGGGGCCCGAGCAGATCGCCGCGCCGCCCGACGGGCCGCTGGCCGCCGCCCACGACTCCCTGTTCAACGTGCTGGGCGGCTCGTCGGCGATCGTGGCGCCGCTGCGAACCCCGCGCCGCGTGCTGGGCGCGCTGACGGTGGCGCGCACCGACCCGGCGCGGTCGTACACGGAGGCCGACGTGGAACTGGTGGCCGACATCGCCCGCACCGCGGCGCTGGCCGCCGACAACGCCTGCCTGTTCGGCCAGCAGCGCGACATCGTCGACACCATGCAGCGCCACCTGCTGACCGCGCTGCCCCAGGTCGATCACCTCCAGCTCGCCGCCCGCTACCTGGCGGCCCCGGCCGGCTCGCAGGTGGGCGGCGACTGGTACGACGCGTTCGTGCTCCCCGACGGCGTCACCGCGCTGGCCATCGGCGACGTCGCCGGCCACGACCTGGAGGCCGCCGGGCAGATGGCCCAGCTCCGCAACATGCTGCGCGCCCTGGCCTGCGACCACAAGGAGTCGCCCAGCCTGATCCTCGACCGGCTCAACAAGGTCATGGCCGTGGCCAGCGACGCCCTCACGGCCTCGGCCATCCTGGCCAGGATCGAGCCGCCCCAGCCGGAAGGCGACCCGGACACGCGGATGCTGCGCTGGGCCAGCGCCGGCCACCTGCCGCCGTTGCTGGTCACCGCGCAGGGGCAGGCCCGCTACCTGGAGGAGGGCCAGTCGCTGCTGCTGGGCGTGCATCTCGACGACGTGACCCGCCACGACGCCCTGGCGCCGCTGCCGCCGGGCAGCACGCTGCTGCTCTACACCGACGGGCTGGTCGAGGTGCCCGGCGTCAACCTGGACAACAGCCTGGCCCGGCTGCGCCGGCACGCCGCGACGCTGGCCCGCCGCCCGCTCCAGGACTTCTGCGAGCAGGTGCTCGCGCTGGCGCCGTCGCCGCGTACCGACGACATCGCGCTGCTCGCCCTGCGCCTGCCGCCGCCCGGGCAGTAGGACGGAAGCCGCCTCCGGAACCGGGGCGCTCAGGGAGCGGTGAGCGCGGCGTCGATCGCCGGGCCGTGGCGCTCCAGCCACGCCTCGCGCCGCTTAATCAGGTCGCCGACGCCCTCCTCCCACATCCGGGCCCAGCCGCCGCCCCGCTCCTCGGCGATCTGCCGCATCGAGAACCACGACCGCCGGGTACGCAGCACGGCCACCTCGACCAGGCGCGAACGGTCGACGCCGGACATCCCGTACGCGTCGGCGAGCAGCCGGCAGCGGCGCGGCACGTCCAGCCCGCGCAGGGGCGGGTCGGCGTCGGCCGGGTCGGCCAGCGGCGCCCAGTACACCATCGCGCTCATCAGCTCCTCCACCCGGGTGGACGGCCTGGCGATGTCGAAGTCGATCAGCCCGGCCGCCACGCCGTCGCGGAACACGATGTTGTCCGGCGTGTAGTCCAGGTGCCCGACCAGCTCCGGCGGGTACGGCGGCGCGGGCGGCATGCCCGGCGGCTCGGTGAACCCGAAGTCCGCCCGCACGCCGTCGGGTGGGACGAACCCCGCCACGGCCTCGTGGTAGGCCCGGATCAGCCGGCCCACGGACGCCAGCCGCTCCTCGTCGGCCAGCCACGCGGGCCGCGGCTGCCCGGCGACCTCCCCGGGCACGAAGGTCAGCACCTCGCGGCCGGCGGCGTCGATGCCGAGGAACCGCGGCGCGCCCGCGAACCCGGCCTCCTCCAGGTGCCCCAGCAGGGCGTGGACCAGCGGGGCGTTGGGTCCCACGGTGCGGCGCACGGTGTCGCCGACGCGTACGACGCCTTCGGTGACGTCGCCGCCGGTGAGCGGGATCTCGGGTTGCGGCTCGGCGGGCTCGGCGTAGGTGACGGAGCTCATGATGTCCTGGGGTGGTGAGGAAGTGGGCCGGTCATGATGTCAGGCGTGGGCGGCGGAGGGAAATCGTCCACGCCGGGCCGGAGGAGGATGTGCCGCACGATCTCCGCGACGGCGGCCGGGTGGGTGAGGTGCGGGTGGTGCCCGGCCCCCGGGATGACCGTCACAGGGGCGGGGCTGTCGGTCAGCGGGTCCAGCTCGCCCGCCACGAGGTGCACGGGGACGGGGCCGCCGAGCAGCGTGCGGAGGGCGGCGCGCTCGGCGGGGCGGTGCGCGGCGCGCAGCACGCGGGCGGTGCGCCGGGCGACCCCGGGACGCGCCAGCCCGGCCGCGGCGCTCGCGACCGCCCGCCGCGCGCCCTCGGGCGGGGACGCCGGGCCGAGGAGGGTGGCCGCGAGCCGGTCGGGGCCCATCCTGCCGAGGACCGGGGCCGCGAGGAGCAGAGTGAGCGCGGACGGCCGGCGCTGGAGGAAGTACGGCGACAGCAGGATCAGGGCGGCGACCCGGCCCGGATGGGCGGCGGCGTACCGCAGCGCAGGGGCGGCGGCGGCCGAGTGCGCGACGATCACCGGACGGGTGCGCACGGGCGCCAGCAACTCGGCCAGCCAGTCCGACGCCGCGGCCCCGGCGGGCGAGGAACGCCCCAGCCCCGGCAGATCGGCGACGAGCGCGGGAAACCGGTCCGAAGCGGGGAACCCGGCGACGAGCCCGGGGAAGTGGTCCGGAGCGGGGGAGCCGGCGGCAAGCGTGGGAGAGCGGTCCGGAGCAGGGGAGCCGGCGGCAAGCGTGGGAGAGCGGTCCGGAGCAGGGGAGCCGGCGGCAAGCTCGGGGAACCGGTCCGCGGCGGTTCCGGGGCGGGTCGCGGGCGGGGCGCTGTCCAGTTCGTCGAGCACGCCGTGCCAGGAGTCGCCGTCGAGCGGCAGCCCGTGCAGCAACACCAGCCGTGGCGACGTACGCTCACCCGCCACGTACGTGCGCGACCCCGCCACGCTGTGGAAACCGCCGGGACGTGCGGCCGGAGCGGCCCCGAAGCGGTCGGCGACCAGCCGGTCGGCCCAGCGGCGCAACGCGTCCTCCACGGGTGGCCGCCGGAGCCGCGCGGACGCGGCGACCCGGTCGGCCGAGCCGGTGTCGTACCGGTCCTCGGTCAGGAAGCCCAGCGTCTCGGGCTCGGCGCCGGTCAGCGCGGACGGCAGGCGGCGGATCACGCCCACCGGCACGCGGATGCGCGGCGCGCGTACGCCGAGGTGGTCCGCGAGCAGCCGGATCAGGTCGGGCAGGTCGGGCGTGGCGGGATCGAGCACCCAGTGCAGGCCGCCCGGCTCGGGGTCGTGTTCGGGCACGGCGGCCATGAACCGGGCGAAATCGTCCACCGTCACCACCGGGACGAACGTACGGGCGCCGCCCGGCAGCGCGGGCAGCCGCCCCGCCCACAGGTCGCGGACCAGCGAGGTCGGCCCGACGTACTGGCCGGCCTCGCCGGTCAGCGAATGGCCGATGACGCTGCTCGGGTTCACCACGGTCAGCGGCACGCCGAGCCGGGCCGCGGCGACCCGTACGGCGGCGTCCCCTTCGGCCTTGGAGCCCTCGTACGCTCCTTTGTCCCGGTACAGGGCCGCCAGTTCGGCCTCCGGCAGCGGATGGCGCGGCCGCGGGTCCAGCCCGACGCGGTAGCCCGACACGTGCACCAGCCGGCGCAGCGCGGGCCGGGCGGCGGCCCAGTTCAGCACGTTGAGCGCGCCTTCGACGTTGACCGCCCTGGCCTCCTCGCGTTCCATGCCGAAGCGGTAGACGCCGGCGGCGTTGAACACGTCCCGCACGCCCGCCGCCCCTTCGGCGGGCCCGCTCAGCCCCAGGCCGGGCCCGGCCGTGACGTCGCCCTCGACGACGGTGAGCCGCGCGCCGGGCGCGCCGCGCTCGCGCAGCCAGCGGCCGAGCCCGCCGTCCGCGCGGCGGACGACGGCCGTCACGGCGCGGCCCTGTTCCAGCAGGTGCAGGACCGTCCATCTGCCGATGAAGCCGGTCGCGCCGAACACCACGGCGTCTTCCATGACTCTTCCTCTCTAGACCGATCTACATATTCTGCGGGCATGAAAAACCGCCGGCTCAGGCCAGCAGCCTGACGACCTGGCGGCGGACCCGTTCGACGGGCAGCCGGGAACGGCTCGCGCGGGCCAGCAGCAGCGCGCCCTCGATCAGCGCGAGCACGGTCGCCGCCAGATCGTCGGCCGTGTCGCGCCGGTCGCCGGCCATGTCGTGCTCGTCGGGCTGCGGGGCGTCGGGCTGCGGGGCGTCGGCCGCGGCAAGCCCGTCGGCGCGCAGGGCGTCGGCCAGTCTGCGCTGCCAGCCCTCGTAGATGCCGGCGCAGACGCGTTGGAGTTGCTCGTTGGAGGAGGAGACCTCCAGGGCCACGGTCGCCACCGGGCAGCCCTTGGCGTACCCGGCCGCCACCATCCTGTCGGCCAGCGCGTCGAGGACGGCCGGCACGAGGTCACGGGCGCTCGGCAGCGTGCCGGCCAGATCGTCGATCATGGCGTCGACCTCGCGCCCGGCGGCGGCGAGCGCCTCGCCCACCAGCTGGTCCTTGCCGCCGGGGAAGTGGTGGTAGAGCGACCCGCGCGGCGCGCCGGCCACCGCCAGCACCTCGTTGAGACCGGTGCCGTGGCTGCCCTGGGCCTCCACCAGCGTGCGGGCGGCCGCGACGATGCGCGCCCGTGTCTCGTCCCCCTTGACCGCCATGCGGCACACACTAGACCGGTCTGCATATTCCTGTCCAACGGCCGCGGGCGGTGGACCGGCCGCCCGACGTCGCGAGGGGCGGCCGGTCCCGTGGGTCAGGCGGCTTCGTGCCGGCGCTGGCAGTTGATGCAGAACCGGGCCAGCGGCCGGATCTTGAGCCGTTCGAACGGGATGCCCGCCTCGCAGTGCGAGCAGCGGCCGTACGAGCCGGCCGTCAGCCGGTCGCGGGCCTCGGTGAGCTCGGCGATGGCCCGGTCGGCGGTGGCCAGGGAGGCCAGCAGCTCCTGCCAGGTGTCGTCCGCGCCGTTGCCGTCCTGGGCCGCGGCCTGCAGGCCGAGCAGGTGACGGCTGCGCCGCTCCAGCTGCTCGTCGATGTCCTGGCGCAGGGACTGGAGCTGCACGGTGCTCAGGTGGTCGGTCATGGTGGTTTCCTTTCCGCGCGGTGATTGCGGGGGTTCAGAGGGCGATGACGGGCGCCGCAGGGCGCAGGCACAGCCGCAGCAGGCCGCGGACGGTGGCGTGCTGCGGCTCCGGCGCGGCGTTGATCCGCGTGCGAAGGGCGGTGTGCAGGCGATCCAGCAGCCGCGTCTGGAGCGCGCCCCCGCCGGTGACGGTCAGGCCGTTGTCGCGGACGGCCGGGCGGAGGTGGGCCGGCTGGCGGCGCAGCAGGCCCGCGGTCATCTCCACGACGCCGTCCAGCGCGTCCGGCAGCAGGCCCGCGCTGGTCGTGGCGCTGAGCTGGAGCGCAGCCGCGTCGCTGACCGCGCCGCCGCTGACGACGACGGCCTCGACGATGCCCGCCCCGACGTCCAGCAGCAGGTACGGCCCCGGCCCCGCGACGTCCAGACCGGCGCCGGCGGCGGCGGCCAGCGGTGCCTCGACCAGCGTCACCTGGCAGCCGGCCGCCTCGGCGACGGCCGCGCGCACCGCCTGGCGGTCGCTGCCCGTCGCGGCCCTCGGCACCGCGGCCATCACGTGCTCCAGCGGCCGGCCGCCGGCCAGCCAGGCGTCCTGCAGCACGAGATGCACCAGCCGCAGGCAGGCGCCCGGGTCGACGACCATGCCCCGGCGGATCGGGCGGACCGGGACCCCGGCCGCGCTCTCCGGCGACGGGACGACGACCGCCGAGGGACGGTCGGCGATGGCGAACCCGTCCAGGGACAGCGAACGGGTGCGTGAGGTGCCCAGGTCGAGCACCACGTGGGCGCGGTGCACCGCGGATGTTCGCGGTGAGTGTTCGTGGACTGATCCGGCGTCGGACATGACGATGATCGGCTCCTTGCTCTGACGCGGAGAACTCGTACGCGAAAGACGAGAGAAAAGGGCGCATCCCGCACGCGGGCACGCGACGACGGCGACCTCCGGCCGTACCGGAACGCGCGGAACCCGCGGGCGGCCGGGCAACGCGTGGACCCGGCCGTGCTGGGGCCGGGCGCGACGACCGGCCCCGCGGCGCGCAAGGCGGGCCGGGAGGCGGCGACTCGTGAAGAGGGAGGGAGCTAGATCAGCGGCGGGCTGCGCGAGCCCGCGGTGCGGTGCCCGACCTGCTGCGGGTCGCGGATCGCGGCCGCGTCGGAACCGGGCGCGGGAAGCAGCGCGAGGTGGGCGGCCTCGGCGTGCCGCGCGCCGCGCAGCGGCGGCCACAACGACAACACGTGGTGCTCACGGCCGCTGGACGCCTGGGGTGGCAGGCTCGGCATCCGGTCGCCGCTCTTGTCCGGGGTCCATTCGTGGCCGGCGGACAGTGGGCGCGGGGTCGTCTGGTCGTCGGCGTAGGAAGGGCCGGCGACCAGCAGGGACAGCAGAACCAGGCCCACCACGCAGCACAGCGCGATGGGGCCTCGTGGCGTTCTGCACGGTCCCGTCATAAGGCCGACCATAGCCCAGCCGGTGAGAAAAGGCATTACCGTCCGGTTTCCCGTTCCGGCGGCACGGCGCGCGGGCGACGGGGAGGCGGGGCAGGGGCGTCCGGAGGGACTTCCGGTGCTGGTGGGGGGGCCGCAGCGGCGGGGGGGTGCGGCACGTGCGGAGGCGGGGGCGTGCGGGGGAGTGCGGCACATGCGGAGGCGGGGCGTACGGGGCGGGGGCGTGCGGAGGAGTGCTGGGCGGGGGCTGCAGGGCGGGGTTCGCCGGGACAGGGGCGCGTGGCCGGTCGCCGGACCGGGAGCCGGTCTTCGTCCGGACGGCCGATGTGCGCATGTCGCCGGGAACCCCGCCGTTCAGCGTGCTGGTGTGTCAGCGGGAACTTCGCCGCGGGTCATTTAGAACCCGTCGAAGTTCTCGCCCCACTCGCCCCAGTCGTCGTCCTCGTTGTGGTCGTCGTCGTGGCCATGGTCGTCGCGGCCGTGGTCGTCGTCGTGGCGGTCCGGCTTGTGGACGGAGCGGCCGGGAGGGCCTTCCGGACCACGCGGGCCCTGGGGACCACGCGGGCCCACGCGGTGGTGGTGGTCGTGGTCGTGGTCGTGGTGGTGACCGCCGCCCCACCAGCCGCCCCAACGCGGGCCCCACCAGCGAGGACCGCAGTGACGCCAGCCGCAGCCGCCCCGGAGGACCGGCTTCTCATCGGCTGGGCTCTGATACGACGCCGTGCCGGCCGTGCTGGCCTGGGCGGCCGGCATCTGGCCGCCACCAAGCAGCAGGCACGCGCTCGTGGCGAGCACGGCCGCCGGCTTCTTCATCATTGATTTCATCGCGCTTTCCGTTCAGAAGTTTCCAGAACCGCCGCGGGACTTCTCGACTGCCGTCGGTCTCCGGCATGAGCAGTCTTACCCGCGCATTGAGTTCGGAGTTCTGACAAGACAGGCATGAGCTCCTAAAGCTTGACCAGATTTACCAGGCCCTTACAGCCGACTTGTCCAGTTTTATTGCGACAAGAAGCGGTGGTGTCGCTTTACTGTGACTCGATCATTCCCTAGCACTGTCGCCCCGAAAATGCGGCGCTGCCGGGAACATGCGCTCCGGGCGGCCCGCGCCGCGGACGCGGGGGTGCCGGTTTGGCCGGACGTCCGCTATCGTCACTGTCGTACTTCAACTAGACAGTGAGGTTGAGTGTGACGGAACGTACGGACGTGCGGCTGGAACTGCTGACCGGCGAGCAGGCGCTCGCGCGCCGGGCGGAGCTGATCGACCTCTACCGCGAGGTGTTCACCGGGCCGCCGTGGAACGAGGGGGAGGGCGAGGTGGCCGAGTTCGGCGTCCGGTTCGCCGCCGACGCCGCCCGGCCCGGTTTCCGCGCGGTGCTGGCCGTGGACGACGCGGGCCCGTGCGGGTTCGGGACGGCCTGGCCGACGGAGACCCCGCTGCCGCGGACTCGCAGCTACGGCAAGGTGCTCGCGGCGCTCGGCCCGGACGGGGTGGCCCGGATGCTGGCCGGCGCGCTCCAGGTGGACGAACTGGCGGTGGCTCCACGCGCCCGCGGCCGCGGTCTGGCCGGACGCATTCTGGACCTTCTGTGCGGCGATTCCCGAAGCTGGCTGCTGACCTCCGTGAACGCCCCCGACGCCATTCGCCTGTACGAGCGTCTGGGGTGGCAACGGGCGGGCGAGAACGAGGGAATTGTGGTATTCATCAAGCCCGAGTAACCACGAACTTTCACGCAATCTCTGGACTAGTACCGATATCCAGAACAAAACCACCCCGATATCGAATAAGCCAGACATCACCCCCAAGAAACCCGAACCACCCACCGCGCCCCAACGGCATAACCCCCCAAACGCCCCACCCCCCGCCCTTCACGCCGCCTCCCGCCCCACCCCGATCCGGCCGTGACGGGGGCTGCCTCCCGGACGCCCGGTCTGTCATGATCGACTGGGATGAGCGTGCAGGCGTTACAGGCGACGGACCCACCCGAGATCGGCGGCCACCGGCTGCTCGGGCGCCTCGGCGCGGGCGGCATGGGCGTCGTGTACCTGGCCAGGAGCCTCCGCCTGGGCCTGGTGGCCATCAAGGTCATCAAGCACGACCCGGCCGACCCCGAGGCCATGGAACGGTTCCGCCGCGAGGCCGCCACCCTGCGCGGCCTGCGCAGCCCGTACGTGGCGCCGCTGGTGGACGCCGGGGTGACGGCGCCGCCGTACTGGCTGGCGACGGCGTACGTGCGAGGGCCGACGTTGTTGCGGGCGGTTGCGGAACGGGGGCCGTTGCCGCCGGAGCTGTGCCGTCGGTTGCTCGCCGGGCTGGCCGCCGCCCTGGCCGACGTGCACCGGCACGGCGTGCAGCACCGCGACCTCAAGCCGCACAACGTCATCCTGTCGCCGCAGGGCCCGCGGCTGATCGACTTCGGCATCGCGCGGGCCCCCGGTCAGAGCACGATCACGACGTCGGGGGAGATCGTCGGCACGCCCGGCTACATCGCTCCCGAGGCCGTACGTCAGGAGCCCGTCACGGCGGCGGCGGACGTCTTCGCGCTGGCCGGCACGATCGCCTACGCCGCCACCGGCCGTCCGCCGTTCGGGCGCGGCGAGCCGATGGCGGTGCTCTACAGCAGCCTGAACGCCGACATCGACGTGGACGGCGTCGAGCCCGCGCTCGCCGGCCTGATCCGCTCGTGCGCCGCACGCGACCCGGCGGAGCGGATCACGTCCGACCGGGCGGCGGCCCTCGCCGGAAGCGCCATGGGCCCGCTGTCCTGGGCCGGGGACGCGGAGTACCAGGCCCTGGTCGCCGAAACCGGCCCCACCGAAGACGAACCGGCCGAGAGCGCCCCCAAGGGACACGACCCCGCCGTGGGCAAGGCGGCCAAGGGCGACCCGGTCGAGGGCGGCCTCACTGGGGCGACGCGGCCCGCGCGGGCGGCCTGGCCGGGCCGCGCGCTGGCGGCCGGGGCCGTTCTGCTGGCCCTGGGCGTGACGGCCGCTGTCCTGTTGCCCCGGCTCACCACGCCCACGACCACCTCCACCCCCACCCCCACCCCCACCACGAAGGGCGGCCCGGCGGCCGTCCGGGCGACCGTGGCGGACGATCCCGCAACCGTGGTGGTCACCCAGCCGCCCCCCGGCCCCGCCCCCACGGGCCCCGTCCGGTGGCAGGCGGTGCACGGCCCCCGGTGCGCGGCCGAGTGGTTCTACGCCGATCCCGCCTGGCGTCCCGTAACCGGCGGATGGAAGGGCGACGGCTGCGTGGGCGCGGCGCTGGCGCTGCGGGTCGGGAACGAGCCGGCCCACTTCAACCAGGTCGTCAACTGGTACTTCGACACCCGCGGCGGCGCCCGCTGCACGATCGACGTGCACATCCCCGACGACCCCCGCTCGTCCGGCCTGGCCTTCTACCACCTGGACGACGACGACACCGACCCGCCGCACCTCGGCCCGCCGGTGACCGTGGACCAGCGCGCCTTCCGGGGGCGCTGGGCCCCGCTCGGCACCTGGCGGGTGCCGGCCCCGGGCCGGCTCACCGTCCTGGTCGGCAACCAGCCCGTCACGGCCGACGACACCCACGAGGTGACGGTCTCCGCAGCCCGCGCACGGTGTCACTGGTGACCCCGCGACGCGGGCCGACGGTTCAGGGCAGGGTTCAGCGCAGGGTTCTGCCGAGGGTGCCCTGCTCGGGGTAGGAGTACCGGACGCGCAGCACGAGCTTGGCCTTGCGCGGCTGGCTGCCGGCGTAGGCCAGCAGGCCCGAGAAGAAGTCGAGGCCGTCGGCGTTCACCCCGACCTCCACGCAGCCGTGGCTGTACCCCTTGTGCGAGTTGTGCAGGTAGAAGCCGCCACGCCCGTACATGTTCCCCTGGATCGGGGTGAGCCGGACGCGGAAGGTGCCCCAGTCGGGGAAGACCGGGCCTCTGCCGCCCACGGGCAGGAACTGGATGCCCTCCCCGGGGTTGGAGACGGCCTTGTCGCCCCGCTGGTTCGCCGCCTCGACGGAGTTCTGCCGGGGATCGACGTGGGTGAAGAACGTGTACAGACCCTCCGGCAGCGGGCCGTGGTCCTTGCTGTTCTGCATGGTGCCGATCTGGTGTCCCACCAGGCCGGACGTGGCCGCGTACAGCAGCGTGCCGGAGCCCTGGAGTGAGGCGGGCATGGATCTGCGCCAGTACAGGAACTTGCCGGTGTAGACCAGGTCGGCCTGGTCGTCGGCGGGGTCGCGGACGTCGAGGTCGAACCGGCCGAGCGTGCGCAGGGCGCCCGTCCTAGGCACCTCTATGGCCTCGAACCGGCCCGATCCGGGTGTCCTGCCGGTCAGCGCGAACACCCGGTAGGAGCCCTGCGGGCCGTAGGAGGCCCGGGTCTCCTCCAGGAACACCAGGCCGGAGGTGTGGTGGAAGAGCACGCCGTGCACATTGTCGTCGGGCTGCTCGCCCTTCCACATCATCGGCTGGGTCTCCTCGCCGACGGTGAGGGAGATCCGGGAGACCCGGTCGTTCTGGCTTCTCTGGAAGCAGAAGTACGTCATCGGGCCGTCCGCCGCCCTACGAGATCGTCGCGAGGTTGGACGTGAGCGCGATGTCGGTGCCGGACGACGGCGTGTACTCGTGCCACTCGGCGATGAGCGCCCCCTTCTCGCCCGGCTGGAGGATCGGCACGGGGGCCTGCGTGCCGCGGTGGGCGAAGCTCAGCCGCTCGACCGTGAGGTGGGTGGCGTCCGGGATGGCGACGACGAGCTGGGCCTCCTGGACGCGGCGGTCGTCCTCGGCGTCCAGCACGACCGGCAGCCCGACGACGAACGCCGAGCTGTTGCCGACCTTGATGTTCACCGGGTTCGGGCTCGGCGCCAGGTCCGACGAGGACGTGGTGAAGGCGGCGTCCTGGAGCCGGGCGGCCGCCCGTTCGGGGTTGGCGGGCGGGATGCCGGGATAGTTGCGGTCGTCGTAGGCCGCGATCTCCTGCGCGATCGTCAGGTAGGGCGCCGGGATCGGCGCGCCGACCGCGCCCCCCTCGGCGAAGCGCATCCACTCCTCCTCCCAGCCCTTGCGCACGGTCAGGACGATCCGCGCGCTGCCGGCCCGCAGGAACGCCTGCCTGGTCGGGTCCGGGTGCCGCAACTGCCGGACGAACGGCCAGCTCGGCGGGACGTCCCAGAAGTAGGAGTAGAGGAACGTCACCACGTTCTCCCACTCGATCGCCTGGTTGATGAAGCGCACCAGGTCCTCGTGCCGGCGCAGCAGCGTCCACTGCTCGGCGGTGAGCCCGAGGCTCGGCCCGTCGAAGCCGATGCCGTGCTGGAGGTCGACGTGCGCGGCCAGGAAGGCGGCCAGGACGTCGGCGGGCATGAAGTCGAAGTCGCTGCCGAGGATGAACCGCAGGACGCACTTCATGATCTCGTCGCTCTCCTCGCGCCGCAGCGTCAGGGTGTCGACGTTCGCCAGTTTGTCCTCGATGGCCGCGATGCGCGCGGCGATGTCCTCCTGCTCGGCGAAGTACCTGGTCTGGGCGGCGTTGTAGAGGGTGTTCCAGACGTCGGTGCGCCACTGCTCGACGGCCTCGTCCGTGAGGTCGAGCCGCACGCCGAGCCCGACGAACACCCGCTCGGAGTGGTGGAAGAAGAACGTGATCTTGTGGCGGCCGGTGAAGCCGCGCATGTAGGGCGTGGCGCCGTCGAAGGACATGATCCGGTGGTCGCGGATGATGAGCGCGTCCGACAGGTTGCGCCACGTCGGCTCGGAGCGGGCCCCGATGACGTCGAAGTTCATCTTGTCGTCGGAGTCGTCCTTGCCGACCTGCGCGTCCAGCATGATCTCCCGGATGTGCGTGCCGCCGGGCACGTCGAACTCCAGGTCCAGGAACCACCAGTTCCCGTCGGTGTTGACGTGCGAGCTGACGGTCAGCGGCGTCGGCGCCTCGGGGTGCGGCCGGACGGTCACGCCGTGCCGGTCGGCCAGCCACTGGTACTTCGGGACGCCGGTCGGCGACGGGTGGCCGTCCTGGTCGACCAGTTCCGTGGTGATGTCGGCGTGCTTGACCGGGAACTCGAAGGGGCCCTGCTGCGAGCGCAGCAGTTCCAGCTCCGCGTACGCCCGCCGCATCGACGCCCCCGGCTCGGGGACCGCGATGTCGTACGTCAGGCGCAGCCCGTACCGGTAGAGCCGGACCCGCCACTTGCGCATCAGGCTGAAGTAGTCGATCCGGACGGGGTCGTTGCCGGTGTTCCTCAGCACCCGGGTCGAGGTCTCCTCCGACCCCGTCACGGTGGTGGTGGAGATGGTCACCTTGTGCTCGCGGCGGGAGCGCGAGGACGCCTTCTGCGTGGTGGCGCGGGCGTGCTTGATGCTCTCGGCGGCCGAGGCCGACTCCGAGCCCTGGGCGGTGAACCCGGTGGTGCTCGAACCGGAGATGATCGGGATGCCGCCCTGGACCGTGCCGGTGATGTTGAACTGGTTGGAGTGCTGGCTCTGCGACGACGTCGACTGCGACAGGTCGGTGTTGTCGGTCACGCCCGTCTCGCTGACCTCCTCCAGCGAGTCGGTGACGATGGTGGTGAACTCCTTCGAGGTGACCGACCACTCCTTGTGCGTGACCGCGGTCACCTCGCCGGGCGCGAGCGGGATGGTCGAGACGAGCTCGCCGCGCTGGATGCCGACCGGCACCATCTCGATGCGTTCCAGGTTGAGCATGCCGATGGGCGGCGCGGCGGTGTTGACCGCCAGGCCGCGCAGGGCCACCGCGGCGGTGTTGAGCGCCTGCGCGGCCCGGCCGGCCGCCTCCCTGGCGCCCGCGCCCTCCGCCTCGCGCAGGCGTTCGGCGCGCAGCTCGACGAGCGTCCCGGCGAACAGCGCCAGCTCGGCGGCCGGCACCCGCGCCAGCGCGGCGGGGTCGGGGCGCAGCGCCGCGACGGGCTGCTCCTCGAAGCGCCTGAGCAGGTCGAACGCCTCGGCGGAGACGCCTTCCGGGTCGTCCCCGGCCCGGAGGCGGTCACGGACCGCGTCGGTGTCGCCGGGGGCCAGCGCGAGCTGCCGGACCGCCCCCAGCTTGACGATGCCCCCGCCCGCGCCCCCGCCGCCGGGTGCGTCGTCGTGCGCGCTGGGCACCCGCAGCGGGACGAGCGTGCCCTTCAGTACCTCCCGCGCCGAGTTGTCCAGCACCGGCGCGGCCGGCGGGGACGGCGGCCCCGCGGCCGCCGCGCTGTGGATGTCTGCCATGGTCGTCCCCCTCGTGGATGAGCTGTGCCGCCATGGTGCGGGCGGGCGGCGGGGGACGGCATGAGTAAGGGCTACTCAGAAAAAGGCGGCCCGCGCCTCCGCCGAGATGGCCGTCGGAGGCGCGGGCCGTGCACCGGATCTTGTCAGGTGCGGCGCCCGCGCAGCAGGCGAATGGTGATCGCCGCGCCGAGCAGGACCACGGCGCCCACGACCCAGGGCAGGGGGGTGCCCCCGGGGCCGGGGACGCCGTAGCCGCCCGCGTAGCCGTCCCTGGCATAGGAGCTGCCGGGGAGCTTGGCGGCGTAGCGCTGCTGCGCCAGCCGCCGGTAGTCGGCCACGGGGACGCCCGCCCGGCCCACCGACTGCGCTGCCTCGTCGTTGAGCGGCACGACCGTGCCGTCGCGCAGGGCGTACCAGGCGTTGAGCTGCGGCTCGCGGAACACGGTGCCGGTCTGGCCCGCGTACCGCTGTTCGTCGCCGCCGCTGGCGATGTTGCTGACCACCCACGTTCCCCGGCGGTCGCGGGTGGTCCAGACGGAGGCGGTCTGCCCGTCCGGCGCGGTGGCGCCGGTGGCGAGGAAGGCGAAGCGGGCGATCTCCGCCGACCGTCCGCTCACGAAGTCCGGGTTGAGGTCGTTGACGGCGACCGTCGGGCCGTCGACCCGCGCCGCCACCGGCGCCAGGCTGGTCTGCCTGCCCTGGCCGGCGAAGAAGCGGCCGACCGTGTCGCCGGCGCCCGCGGCCGCGGCCCGGGCGGCGTCGACGTCGGCCTGGGTGGGCGCGCCGGGGTCGGCCAGCGCCGGGCTCGGGACCCACAGGAACAGCGCGGTCAGGGCTGCGACCGCTGCGAAGAGCTTCATGTCGATGGCCTCCCTCACGCGCCGATGTAGTCGAGCGAGTGGGTCCAGAAGAACGAGGAGTTGGAGACGTAGTAGTTGTAGGTGGACCAGTTGTAGCGGGTGCTGGACGGCCACGGGTTGCTCCAGTACACGTACGACGAGGTCTTGTCGTAGCCGTAGATGACCTCCATGTGGCCGCCGCCGCTGGTCCACTGGATGCGGGCCATGATCGGGCGTTGGGCGTCGATCTCCCGGACGATGGCGGCGTAGGTCAGGTAGTCGTAGACGTACACGCCGGGGTTGATGCCGATCTGGCGGAAGGCGGTCTGGTCGTTGCCGAGGGTGGCCTGGTTGTTCGGGCAGCTGGTGTTGACGCCGCGGTTGAAGGCCAGGTTGCAGAACTGGTTCTGGCTGTAGGAGTACCCGTAGTAGGCGGCGACGGAGTTGCCCGTCGCGGCCCAGCACCAGTTGGAGTACTGCTGCGACTGCTGGGTGAAGTTCAGCTTGTACGAGGTCGCGGCCTCGGCCGGGGGGCTGCTCGCGATCCAGGTGGCCGCCGCTAGGGCGAGGGCCACGGCGAGGCGGAACATAGGCGCTCCTTCTGCTGGGGGGTGCTGCGAAGGATGTTCGACCTGCGGAGATGGCCGTACAAGGGGGAGCGGATTTCCCTGACAGATCACTGTGGAAGGTGACATTTCATGACGTTCATGAAGTGATGACGAATCTGTGGAAATCTGTGAACATTCACAACGTGGCGGATGAGCTCCAGGCCGCGCTGCGCGCCGGCCCCTTTCACGTCGCCCTGCGGGCCGCGGTCGGAGCGCGGGGGCTGACCCTCGAACGGCTGCGCCACCGGCTGGCGCAGCGCGGCCTGCACGTCGGGGTGAGCACGCTGAGCTACTGGCAGCAGGGCCTGCGCCGGCCGGAGCGCGAGGAGTCGTTGCGGGCCGTGGGAGCCCTGGAGGAGATCCTCGACCTGCCGCCGCGCTCGCTGGTCGGGCTGCTCGGGCCGCCGAGGCCGCGCGGCCGCGCGCCCGGGGTGGCGTACTCGACCCTGTTCCGGCCCGCCCAGGTGGTCTCCGCCATGCTGGACGAGCTGGACGCGGTTGCCGACGACCGCCGCCTGCACATCGCCGTGATGTACGAGTCGCTGCGCATCGGCCCCGACCGCAGCCTCACCACCCGCGAGACCACGCAGGTGGTGCAGGCCCACGAGGAGGGCGCCGACCGCTACATCATGATCTACCGCGGCGACGCCGGCTGCGACGTGGACCGGGTCACCGTCGCCGCCCTGGAGGACTGCCGCGTCGGCCGCGTCACCAGGGACGGCGAGACCGCCACGGTGGTCGCCGAGCTGCTGTTCGACCGGTCGCTGCGGGTCGGCGACACCCACGTGCTGCGGTACGAGATCACCGACCTCAGCGGCGCCGAGTCCTGCTTCTACGAGCGCGGCTTCCGCTTCCCGGCCGGCCAGTACGTGCTGCGCGTCGCCTTCGACCCGGTCGAGCTGCCGGTGCGCATCCACCGCTTCGCCCGCCGCGGACCGGGCGGCGGCGAGCTGACCGCCTCCGAGCTGACGCTGAACGCCCAGCACGCCGTCCACCTGATGGCCGCCGCCCTCCAGCCGGGCCTGGTCGGCATCCGGTGGGCCTGGCCCTGACCGGCGCGTCGCTGTCACACTCCGGGCCGCTGTCCCGTCCTGTCGCCGACAATGACGAGGAACGGAGAGGCGATGACCATGAGAGCGATACGCGTTCACCGGCCCGGCGGCGACCTGACCCTGGAGGACGTGCCCGTGCCGCGCCCGGCCACCGGTGACGTGGTGGTGCGCGTGCACGCGGCCGGTTTCGTGCCCGACGAGCTGGACTGGCCGGGCACCTGGACCGACCGGGCCGGACGGGACCGGGCGCCGTCCGTGCCCGCCCACGAGGTGGCCGGCGTGGTGTCCGAGGTCGCCTACGGCACCACCGGCCTGTCCGTGGGCGACCGTGTCTTCGGACTGACCGACTGGCACCGTGACGGCGGCGCGGCGGAGTACGTCGCGGTCGAGGCGCGCGACCTGGCCCCGATCCCCGCGAACGTCACCTTCACCGAGGCGGCCGCGCTGCCCCTGGCCGGGCTGACCGCCTGGCAGGGCCTGTTCACGCACGGCGGCCTGGAGGCGGGCCGGACGGTCGTCGTCCACGGCGCGGGCGGCGGCACGGGCACGCTCGCCGTCCAGCTCGCCCGCCGGGCCGGCGCGCACGTCGTCGCCACCGGACGGGGGCGCGTCGCGGGCCTGGCGGTGGAGCTGGGGGCGCACGAGTTCGTCGACCTGGAGCGGCAGTCGTTCGAGGAGGCGGTCGAGCCGGTGGACCTGATCTTCGACACGATCGGCGGCGACCTGCTCGCCCGCTCGGCGGCCAAGGTGAAGCCGGGCGGCGCGCTGGTCTCGATCACCGCGCCGCCGCCGGTCGTGCCCGAGGGCGGGCGGGCGGTGTTCTTCATCGTCGAGCCCGACCGCGCCCAGCTCGCCGAGCTGGCCGCGCGGGCCGGGGCGGGGCTGCTGCGCGCCCACGTCGGCGCGGTGTACCCGCTGGCCGAGACCGGGCGGGCGTTCCGTGACAAGCGCGGCGGGGTGCCGGGGAAGGCCGTGATCGAGATCTGACGCCCGGCGGCACATGTATGGATATTTCGGCCTATTGAGGAAAGCTTGACCGGCCTGCCGTATGACCGTCCGGGCCACGGGCACGCGCAGTTACGGAGCCAAGCGACCCGCTGACTCCGCGTATCGAAGAAAGGAACCGTCATGGCGCAGAGCAAGGCCCGCAAGACGAAGACGGGCGACAAGGACAAGGACAAGAGCCGGAGCTCCTCGAGCCAGAGCCGCACCGGCGCCGACAAGAAGTCCTCCGGCAACAAGCCCCAGGACGGCAAGAACCTCCCGGGGCACCAGAGCTGAGCCTGACCGGCACGACGGCGTGACACCCGGCCTTCGGGCCGCGGGTCACGCCGTCTCTCTTGTCGGGGTTGTTCCTGTCTGTGGACAGATGACCAGAATGAGGAGACAGTTCCCCGCCCCTTCAGTCTCTCCATGCACAACGTTCACCCGTGCGCTCCAACGTGTCCGCTCGAAGGGCACGCCGCCTCATCGGCTGCCCGTGAACGTCATGGAAGGACCCGATGCAGCCGATGGCAGCACGACAGTTATCAGGCGGTTCGAGGAGCAGGGGACGGCTCGCCGTCACCACCGCGCTCGCGGCGGTGCTGGTGGGCGGCTTCGTGACGGCGGCGTACGCCGACCCGGGTGAGCAGGGCCGCGGACGGCCGACCCCCACCCCCACGAGCACCCCCGCCCCGCCCGCCCTCACCCCCGCCACCGGCTCCTACCTGGAGGGCACCGCGAAGGTCGCCGCCGTCCCGGTCACGGCCGGCGACAGCGTCACGAAGCTCGACCTCGACGGCAACCCCGTCACCGCCACCGCGACGGTGGGCGTCTCCAAGCTGGCCTTCGACGTCGGCTCGAACTCCACCGAGGCGCAGTACCACAGCTACGTGCAGGTCAACGGCGCCTACAAGGCCGAGATCGGCAACTTCGCCAACCAGCGGGCCATCATCGAGATCCCGAACGAACACCTGGTCAAGGGCGAGAACACGGTCGAGATCGTGGTCGGCACGATCCAGTCGTCCTGCGGGCAGAACTATGACGACTTCGTGCTCTCGGACGTGGGCCTCGAACTGCTCGGCGAGGTGGCCGACGGCGAGGACAACCCGTACACGCTCAACTTCGGCGACGGCAACTGCGGCAGCAACCCCACGCTGCTCAAGCGCGCCACGCTCACGTTCTTCACCCAGTCCGACCCGCGGGGCACGACCGGCCTCGCCGCCGACCTGGACACCACCGAACTGGCCAACGGCGAGCACGTCCTCAGCGCCGCCACCGCGGCGGGCGCGACCGTCCGGAACACCGTGACGGTGAACAACGCCCCGGCCGGCGCGCCGCGGCTGCTGCCCACCGACGGCACCCTCGTGGCCGGCGTCAAGACGGTGAACGCGACCGTCCCGGCGGCCGGCGCGGGCGGCGTCGAGTCGCTGACCGTGGACGGCGGCAAGCCGGTCACCAGGGCCACGCTCGGCAACGGCGCCGCCATGCTCGCCTTCGACGTCGGCGCGGACTCGATCGACGACAAGTACGACGACTTCCTGCTGGTCAACGGCAAGCGCATCGACCTGGGCGGCACCTGGGCGAGCCGGCGCGTGACCGTCGCGGTCCCGGCCAGGTTCCTGACGCCGGGCGAGAACACGATCAAGGTCGTCACCGGCGACTACAAGGACGCCTGCGGCGTCAACCGGGACGACTTCACGATCGCGAACCTCGCCCTGACCCTGGACGGCGCCACGGTGACCGGGAAGGACGTCAAGCCCTCGTACGCGCTGGGCGACGGCGACTGCGGCAGCGACCAGGCCCTCCCGCGCGAGGCCGAGCTGCGCTACACGATCGACGCCCCCGCCGTGCACGTCACCGAGACGCTCGGCGCGGGCCGGGCGACGCTCGGCTTCACGGTGGGCAGCAACTCGATCGAGGCCCGCTACCAGAACTTCGTGCTGGTCAACGGCCAGAAGGTGGTGCTCGACGGCGACTTCGTGAGCCGCCGGGTGGACCTGCCGATCCCGAACGAGTACCTCGTGCCCGGCTGGAACACGATCGACTTCGTGGCCGGCACGTACCCGACGTCCTGCGGCGCCAACCGGGACGACTTCGCGATCTCGAACATCG
Source organism: Nonomuraea sp. NPDC049624 (assembly GCF_040675255.1). Lineage (NCBI taxonomy): Bacteria > Bacillati > Actinomycetota > Actinomycetes > Streptosporangiales > Streptosporangiaceae > Nonomuraea > Nonomuraea sp. NPDC049624. Next base: position 203,869 of record NZ_JBFAOR010000010.1, read on the forward strand.
TCCTCACCCCGGCGCAGGGCACCGCGGCCGGGCAGATGGTCAAGCCGTCCTACAGCATGGGCGACGGCAACTGCGGCGACACCGCGAACCTGCTGACGGAGATCGACCTGGAGTTCCTGGTGGACGCCCCGGCTCGCGGCCTGCGCGCCGACCTGGACACCACCGCGATCAAGGACGGCCGGCACACCCTGGCGGCCAGGTCCACCTCCGGCCAGACCGCCGAACGCGTCCTGATCACCGACAACTCCGCGCCGAAGGTCGCGCGCAGCGTCCCCGCCGCGGACGAGAAGATCACCGCGACGGTCGTCCTGGACGTCAGGCTCGAAGACGCCTCCGGCGTGGTGTCCGGGCCGGACGTCAAGCTCGACGGCCAGGCCGTGGAGCTGGGCGCCCGGATCGGCCCCGGGCTGAAGGCGGGCCGGCACACGCTGTCGGTCACCGGCGCCGACGGGCTCGGCAACACCGCGGCCCGGGAGATCGTCTTCGAGTCGGCCGGCATCCCGGACGCCCCCGCCGAGCTGACCCCGGCCTCCGGGACGGCCGACGTGACCGACCCCGTCACGCTGTCGGCCAAGGTCGGCGAGCCCGGCGGCGGCCCGGTGACGGCCACCTTCTCCGAGGCCAGGATCCTCACCCCGGACGAGGCGTACCAGGGCACGGCCACGACGCTGCCCACGACGCTCAAGGTGCCGGGCGAGCAGCGGATCAGGGCCGACGGGCTGGAGCCCGGCGACGGCCGCACGCTCGACGCCCCCACCGGCCGCGACCTCGTCTACCAGCGCTTCGACGTCAAGGTGCAGGGCCACGTGGACGCGCCCGTGCTGCGCTGGGAGGGCGTCGTCGATCCCGAGCGCCTGGCCTCGCTGCGGGCCTGGACCACCGAGGCCAAGGCGTGGGACCTGCTGACCAGCGCCCGCGGCGGGGCCGACGGCAGGACGGTCCTGACCGCCGTCGTCGGCCCCGAGTACGTGGACCGGCAGCAGGTGCACGTCATGGTGACCGGCGAGGACCCGTTCGCCGACGACATAGACCCCGGCAACCCGAACGGCTTCGCCGACCCCGCCACGTACGACTTCTCGATCGTGCACTTCACCGACACCCAGTACATCTCCGAGGGCGCGGTGGAGCAGGAGACCCCGCAGGAGCGCGCGGTATGGGAGTCGGCCTACGCCGGCATCGTCAACTGGATCACCGCCAACAAGGACCAGCGCAAGATCTCCTACGTCGCCCACACCGGCGACATCATCGAGAACAACATCCGCAAGCCCGCCGACGAGGCCACGCAGCGCGAGGTCGTCGGCGAGTTCGAGGTGTCGTCGAAGCAGCAGCGCGTGCTGGACCAGGCCAACATCCCGAACGGCGTCATCGCCGGCAACCACGACAACCAGTCGGGCACCGAGGACGGCCCCGGCGCGATCTACAACAAGTACTACGGCCCGTCCCGCTACCAGGACGCCTCCCAGGGCTGGCGGCACGCGAAGTACGGCGGCCCGTGGAAGGAGGGCGACAACCAGAACCACTACGACCTGTTCTCCGCGGGCGGCCTGGACTTCGTGGTCGTCGGCCTGTCGTACGGCGTGACCAGGGAGGAGGCCGAGTGGGCCGACTCGGTCTTCAAGAAGTTCCCGGGCCGCAACGGCATCCTGCTCTCGCACGACTACCTCGTGCCGAGCACCCATCCCGACGGCCGCGGCGCCGCCTTCTCCGCCCCCGACGGCTCGATGCTCTACAAGACGGTGGTGGAGAAGAACCCGAACGTCTTCCTCATCCTGGCCGGTCACGAGCACGGCGTGGGCACCAACGTGAAACCGAAGGTCGGCCAGGTCGGCAACGGCGTGGTCGAGCTGCTGGCCGACTACCAGTTCTACACGGTCTCGGCCGACCGGCTCGGGCTCACGGAGGTCGGCGGCTACAAGCCGGAGGACCAGCTCCAGTTCGGGGCCAGTTACTTCCGGCTGCTGCAGTTCGACGTCAAGCGGGCCGAGCTGAGCGTGGACACCTACTCGCCGCTGCTCGGCGACTTCGGCGCCGGCGAGTTCGACCCGCTGCGCCGCTACGACGGGCGCGAGGACAACATGGTCCTGCCCGTGGACCTCACCACCCGGACGACGACCTTCAGGACCGACTCCCTGGCGCTCTACAAGCCGACGAAGATCATCGGCCGGAGCACCGCGGCCTCGGGCCAGGTCGCCTCGGTGACGTGGCGGCACCTCAAGGACGACACGGCCTACGCCTGGTTCGTCACGGCCCGTTCCGCGGGCGGCGGCGTCACCGCGTCCGAGCCCAGCGTCTTCGTCACCAAGGACGAGCACGGCCGTCCCGGCAAGTGGGACAAGGACTCGCCCATGTACCGCTGGTTCACCCGCTGATCCGTCCCCCTCGCCGCCCCGGGCCCGCGCCCGGGGCGGCGCCCTTCCCCCTGATCCTGGAGACCCGAGACATGCCTCGCTGGCGCTGGCCGTACGCCGTCGTCCTGGCCGTCATCCTCTGCGCGGCGCTGGCCGACCTGCTGCATCCCGCCCCGGCGGCGGCGCACGACGCGACCACGAAGGCCCACGCCGAGGTGACCGGCACGGCCACCGACGTCAGGGTCGTGCTCGACCTGGAGTACGACCTGCTGATGAAGTCCGCCTGGCTCTATGCCGAGGCGTACGAGGCCGTGGAGCGGGCCGAGCAGCTGCGGCAGCTCGCGGTCAACCGCGACGCCGTGTTCGGCTACGTCACCCGCCGCTTCGCCGTCGCCCGCGCCGGCCGGCCGTGCGTCCCCCGGCAGGTGGGCGGGGCGGACGTGCACCCGCGCGGCAAGGCCGCCTTCGCCACGCTGACCCTCGCCTACGCCTGCCCGGCGGTGGACGGCGGCGAGCACACGATCTCCAGCGCCCTGTTCCCCGACGCCGAGACCTTCGTCCACAGCACCCAGACGCTCCTGCGCTACGACCTCGCCGGCGAGCGGGGGTCGGCCGTCCTGACCGCCGCGAGCCCGACCCTGCGCCTGGCCGAACGGGCGGCGGCCGGCCAGGTCGGGGAGTTCTTCCTGCTCGGCGTCGAGCACCTCGTGCTCGGGCTGGACCACGTCTTCTTCCTGCTCACCCTGATCATCGGCGCCCGCGGCGCGCGTGACGTCGTGGTCACCGCCTCGGCCTTCACGGTCGCCCACAGCATCACGTTCCTGCTGGCCGCCATGGGCGTGGTGGCCGTGCCGGCGGCGGTGGTCGAGCCGGTGATCGCCGCCTCGATCGTCGTCGTCGCGCTGGCGAACCTGCTGGGCCGCGACCGGCCGGGAGCCTGGCGGCTGCCCGTCGTCTTCGCCTTCGGACTGGTGCACGGGCTGGGGTTCGCGGGCGCGCTCGACATCCGCGAGAGCGGGTCGTGGGAGCTGCTGCTGTCGCTGCTGAGCTTCAACGTCGGGATCGAGGTGACCCAGCTCGCGATCATCGCGGTGCTCTTCCCGCTGCTCGTGCTGCTGCGGCGGACGGCCGCGGCCCGCTGGACGGTGGCCGCGGTGTCGCTGTCCATCGTGGCGGTCAGCCTGTACTGGTTCCTCGACCGGATCCCGCTCCCGCTCTGAGCGCCCACAGGCGGCCGGCTCCCCAGGCGAGCAGGGCCAGCACGCCGGCCAGCAGGTATTCGATGGCCGGGATCCTGATCGCCTCGTTCGTGCCGGCCAGGTCGCCGCGCAGGGCGTACACGGCGAGCAGGGCCGCCGCGTAGCAGCCGGTCAGCGCCCAGCGGACGGCGCGGGACAGGCCCAGGCCGTGCATCTGGGTGATCACGAAGACGCCGAGGAAGCCGAACAGGAACATCGGCCACAATCCGTCCGGGCCCGAGGTCATGACGGCCACCAGGGTGCCGTGGACCACGACGGCCAGCTCCAGCGTCACCGTCCAGTAGCGGTTGGTGTGCGCCCTGGTGAGGAAGAGGCTGCCCTGGAGCAGCAGCAGGAACATGTAGAAGAAGCCGATCAGGTGGCCGGGCGTGGACTCGGCCGGGTGGTACCAGAAGGTGTAGACCGCCGCCCAGCTGAACAGGTAGCCGTGGTAGCGGCGGGCGAAGTCGACGATCTCCCGCCTGATGGGCGCGGGCCTGCCGAGGAACAGGCCGCGCCGCCGGTTCTCCATGATCAGGACGACGACCAGCAGGAGGACGACCGAGCCCTGGGAGCTGTAGATCGACACGTCCTGGGCCAGGCCGTCGTAGAACAGCTGGGTCTGGACGGTGTGCAGGGCGACGAACCCGGCGTTCACCGCCAGCGCGACGACGTTGACCGGGTGGAGGCCGGCGGAGTAGCGGCGGACCCGGGTCTGGGCGTGGTGGATGAGCCACCAGAACACGAGCTGGTGGGCGGCGTAACCGGCCCAGGCCGACAGCCTGGTCCACACGGTGGGCTCGGGCAGTTTCCAGTAGTACCAGGACGCGCCCTGGTCGGGCAGCAGCACGACGTCGTCCAGCCACCGGCCCAGGAACCAGATCAGGCCGGTCAGGACGGCGCTCGCGACCACCCCCGCGAGGAGTACCGTCTCGGGGCGGATCGCGGCTAACGTTTTCTTTCCACGATGGAATACTTCCACGATAGAAATATAAGGGGTGACATGACGGCCTACGACCTGATGGTCCTCATCCGCCGGCTCAACGTGGAGAGCGACCGGTTCGTGGAGGGCTTCGCGGTCGGGCACCGGCTGCACAGGACCGACATGAACGCCCTGGTGGTCATCCTCGACGCCCACCTCGCCGGCCGGCCGCTCTCGCCCGGCGGGCTGGGGGCCGCGCTGAACCTCTCGGCCCCCGCCACGACCGCCCTCCTCGGCCGGCTGGAGCAGGCCGGCCACGTCGTGCGGCGGCGCGACGAGGGCGACCGCCGCAGGGTCGAGGTCGTTCTGAACGAGCAGGCCGTCGAGCTGGCGGGCGCGTTCTTCGCGCCGCTCGTCCGGCGCCTCACCGCGGCGATCGACGCCTTCACCCCGGCGGAGCGGGAGGTCGTCGGCAGGTTCCTCGCGGACGCGATCGAGGCGACCGTGGCGGCCAGGAAGGAGCACGAGGCGTGAGCGCGTCCCGGTCGATCGTGATCACCGGCGGCACCCGCGGGCTCGGTCTCGGCCTCGCCCGCTCGCTGACCGCCCTCGGCCACCGGGTCGCCGTGTGCGGCACCGACCCGGACCGCGTGGCCGCGGCGGGGGCCGAGCTCGGCGGGCCGGCCGTCGTGGCCGACGTCGCCGACCGCGCCCGCCTCCAGGAGCTCTGGGACGAGGCCGTACGGCGGCACGGCCGGGTGGACATCTGGGTCAACAACGCCGGCATCTCCCACGACCGCCTCCCGTTGTGGCGGCTGCCCGCCGCCGAGGCCCGCGCGGTGACCGAGGTCAACCTGCTGGGCACGGTCAACGGCTGCGCGGTGGCGGTGGCGGGCATGGCGGCGCAGGACGGCGGCGGCCACGTCTGGAACATGGAGGGGCTGGGCGGCGACGGCCGCACGGTGCCCGGACTCGCCGTCTACGGCGCCACCAAGCGGGCCGTGACGTACCTGACCAGGGCGCTGGCCAAGGAGGCCCCCGACGGGGTGACGGCGGGCCTGCTCAGCCCCGGCATGGTGCTCACCGACCTGCTGACGCACGGCTACTCCCAGGCGGAGCGGCAACGCTCGGCCCGCATCTTCGCGATCCTCGCCGACCCGGTGGAGACGGTGGCGCCGTGGCTGGCCGAACGGGTGGTCGGCCGGGCGCGGAACGGCGCCCACGTGCGCTGGCTGACCCCCGCCAAGATCGCCTACCGCTTCGCCACCCGCCGTCCCTGAGCCGGCGTCGGTTCAGCCGTCCTGTCTGCGGACGAGGAAGCCGCCGCGGCCGTCGAACTCCACCGCGTACACCGCGTCGAAGCCGTCGGCGGCGCGCGGCCGGCGCAGCCGTCTGAGCGTGGCGAAGACGCCCACCTCGGGGACCCGGGCCCGGCCCGTGCGTTCGGCGTTGCGCTGGAGCGAGGCCTTGACGTTGGGCGGGAACCAGTAGGCCACCACCCGCGCGCCGTGCTCGCGGCCGGCCACGATGAGCGGCTGCCACTCCTCGGGCGAGGCGTTGGTGTTGTCCACGGCCACGTTCCGGTCCTCCTCCAGCGCCTCGCGGATCAGCCGGAGCTGGCGGTGCTGACGGCGGCGCGCGTTGGGGAAGTCGTCCTTGCTCACGTGCGCGTGCGTGGTGGCCAGGCAGCGCCGGTAGAAGGTGGACTTGCCGGAGGCCTGCAGGCCGATGAGGACGGCCACCTCCCGATCGATCATGGTTCCACCTTATTTGCTCCTGGACAGGCTAACGTCGTTAGCCTAGAGTCTGGCTAACAGCGTTAGCTTCTGGGGAGGGCATCATGACCGCGGTGACCGTCAGGCGAGTGGCCGGCCGTTCAGGGTGGGCGGCGCTCGCCGCCTTCTGCCTGGCGTTCCTCGTCTTCGAGGTGGCCAAGCACGGCGGCGCCACGCCGGTCAGCTCGGCGTTGTTCGTGCTGGCGCCGTACGCGACCAGGTTCGGCGGGCCGGCGGTGGTGCACGACCTCGCCCACCGTCCGTGGATCCCGCTGGCCGTCCTGGTCGGCTACTCGGTCTCGCCGCTGGGCTGGGTGCCGGTCTTCACGGCGGGGCTGGCCTGGCTGACGTACGTCGCGGTCGCCCGTCTCCTCGGGCACGGTCCGCGGAGCGCGCGTGGCTGAGCTGTCGTCGCGCGCGGGACAGATCGTCGCGGCGGCGCGGGAGCTGGTCGAGGAGGGCGGGGCGGAGGCGCTGACCATGCGCGCGCTGGCCGCGCGGCTCGGGATCCGCGCGCCCTCGCTCTACAAGCACTTTCCCGACAAGTCCGCCGTGGAGGCCGAACTCATCGCCATCGCCCTCGGCGAACTGGCCGCCGCCCTCGAACGCGCCGAGCACGACAGCGGCGGGGGCGGGCTGGCGGTGCTCGGGCGGGCCTATCGGGCGTACGCGCTGGGCCATCCGCATCTGTACCGGCTGATGAGCGCGGGGGCGCTGCCGCGGGACCTGCTGCCCGCCGGGGTGGAGGAGCGGGCGGCGCTGCCGCTGGTGCGGATCGTGCGGGGCGAGGCCGCCGCCCGCGCGGTCTGGGGGCTGGCCCACGGGCTGGTCATGCTCGAACTCGACGGCCGTTTCCCGCCCGGCGCCGACATCGAGGCCGCCTGGACCGCCGGGATGTCCGCGTTCACGACGGCGGCCCGCTGACGGGCCGTACGGGCTTCAGGGACGGGGGTGCAGGCCGTCCAGGGTGAGGGTGAGGAGGCGGTCGGCGCGGGCCGGGTCGGGGGTGGCCTGGGCGATGCCCGCCGCCAGCTCGACCAGGTCGGCGACCTCGACGTCCGCCCGCACAGCCCCCGCCTCCTGGGCGGGCAGCAGCAGCCGGGTGGCGGCGGCGCGCAACATCGCCCAGCAGTCGACCCCCGCCCCGTCCTGCGTGAGCATCATCCGGGCCCCGAGCCCCCGGTCGGTCATGGCGTGCGCGACCAGCGACCGCAGCCAGGCCACCAGCGCCTCGCCGGGCGGCAGCGTCCGGCCCGCCTCCTCCGCCCGCGCGCACAGCCGGGTCAGCCGCCCCTCGAACACGGCCGCGAGCAGCGCCTCGCGGGTGGGGAAGTGCCGGTAGAGCGTGCCCGCCCCGACGCCGGCCCGTCTGGCGATCTCGTTGAGCGAGGCGTCGGGCCCCTCCTCGGCGACCACGGCGATGGCCGCCGTCACCAGTTGCTCGTAGTTGCGGCGCGCGTCGGCGCGCATGGCCCGTGCCGGCACTGGACACTCCCGCGGGTTGAATCGGAGAACGTCTCCGATTATAGTCCCCGACGTAACCGGAGAAGCTCTCCGCATAGACGGGACGGTGACCCATGACCGACGACGTCCACCACCACGACGGACCCCGCCTGGGCAAGGTGGGCCTGTGGACGTTCGCCCTCGAGGCCCACCCCGCCGGGGTGGCGCAAGAGGCCGCGGCCGAGATCGAGGAGCTGGGGTACGGCGCCCTGTGGTTCGGCGAGGGGTTCGGCCGCGACTCGGTGAGCCAGTCGTGGCTGCTGCTCTCGGCGACCAGCCGGATCACGGTGGCCGCCGGCATCGCCAACATCGCCCTGCGCGACCCGATCGCGATGGCCGCCGCCGAACGGGCGCTCAACGAGGCCCACCCCGGCCGGTATCTCCTCGGCCTCGGCGGCCACCGCATCAGCGACGAGCCGATCCAGATGGACGGCTACCAGATCCCCAGCCTGGGCCGGGCGGTGACCACGATGGGCGGCTACCTCGACGCCATGGACGCCGTCCCGCTGGGCTCGGCGGCCCCGGCGCACGCGCCGCGCCGCGTGCTGGCCGCGCTCGGCCCGAAGATGCTGGGCCTGGCGGCGCGGCGGACGCTCGGCGCCCACACGTACTTCGTGCCCGTCGAGCACACCGCGCGGGCCAGGGAGGCGATGGGCCCCGGCGCGTTGCTGGCCGTCGAGCAGGCCGTCGTGCTGCACCGGGACCCGGCCAGGGCCCGCGAGCTGGCCACGGAGCACGTCTCCTTCTACCGCACCGGGGCGCCCCACCAGGCCGCCAGCCTGCGCAGGCTCGGCTTCGGCGAGGACGAGATCGAGCACGGCAGCGACCGGCTGGTGGACGCGATCGTGGCCCACGGCGACGCGGCGGCGATCGAGAAGCGCGTACGGGCCCACCTCGACGCGGGCGCCGACCACGTGTGCCTCCAGGTCCTCACCGACGACCCCGGCGACCTGCCCCTCCCGGAGTGGCGCGAGCTCGCCGCCCTGACCTCCCTGTGACGACCACGCCCAGGCCCGGACGGCGGCCCGCCGTCGGCACGGCGGGAGAGGGTGTTCAGCCGGTCATGGAGGGCCGGTAGCGGATCCAGATGTCGCCTCGGCTGTGGCCGGAGAGGCGGAGGACCACCGCGTCGGCGGCGGGCGGTTCGACCGGTTTGTTGTGGACCCGCCCGAGCCCGGGGGAGACCACCTCGTCGGCGCGCACCCGCCAGCCGTGCGGCACCTTCAGATGCAGGTCGCCGAACCACGAGGTGATCGCCACCTGCACCAGCACCTCGGGATGGGGACACTCGGCGGCCAGGAAGTCGAGCTTCGCGGTGCCCCACACGCCGAGCCGGACGTCGATGCGCGGCGGCACCACCCACCGCCCGGTCCTGCTCACCCGCCAGTGCTCGGTGTGCATCGCCAGCACGTCGGAGGCGGAGGCGGCGGCGGGGACGGGGGAGAGAGCGGGCAGGTCGGCGACGAGGGCGCCGAGCTCGCCGACCGTCCTGGCGGCGTACGCGCGGTCGATGCGCTCGTGCAACTCGTCGAGGCTGATGCGGCCTTCGGCGACCGCCTGCCGCAGCCTGTCGGCCACCTGGTCGCGGTCGTGGTCGCCGGCCCGGATGTCGGCGTCGTCCGTCATGGCGACCACTCTAAGGATCATCGGGCGCGCGGGCCATGCGCGCGGGCCCGGTCAGTCCGCGGCGGCCCGGTAGCCGGTGGCGCGGAACAGGAAGGAGGCCCAGGACCGGTAGGGCCGCCACGACTCGGCGAGCCTGCGGTAGGCGCCCGCGGGGGCGTCCTCGGGCAGCCCGTACGCCTCGCGCAGGATGCCGAACAGCCGGGGTTCTTCGCCGGGGAACGCGTCGGGCGCGCCGGCTCCGCGGATCAGGATCAGCCCGGCCGAGAACGGCCCCACGCCGGGCAGCGCCCGCAGTTCGGCCAGGGCGTCCTCGGGGGTGAGCGAGCGCAGGTGCTCGGTGGTGAGCACGCCGTCGAGCGCCGCCTGCGCCAGGCCGCGCAGCCACTCCTCCTTCTGCGCGGGCAGGCCGAGACCGCCCGCGTCCACCAGGCTCACGGGCGGCGGGAACGCCTGGTACGCCTGCCCGTCCACGGTGACGGCGGCGCCGTACCGGTCGGCGATGCGCTGCTTGACGCGCGAGGCAATGAGCATCGACGAGCGCTGCACGATCACCGCCCAGCAGGCCGCCTCCCACGGGCTCCAGAAGCACACCGGCCGCAGCCCCGGGCGGTCCCGCTGCACGTCGCCGAGCACCGGGTCGGCTTCGCCGAGTCGGGCGAAGCCGGTGCCGTCCACGTCGAGGGACAGGATGCGCGCGATCTCGCCCCGGATCGCCGGGCCGGGGGCGCGGGTGGTGGTGACGGCGACGCCGCCCGGCGCGGCGGTCACGCTCACCCCGATCGGCAGCCAGTCGGACTCGGCGCAGTAGGCGAAGCGCAGCGTCCGGCCGTCGGAGGGCAGCGCGCTGGTGGCGGGCCAGTCCTCGACGAAGCGCAGCGCGGCGCCGAAGTCGAACGGGCCCTTCGCGGTGAGCGTGAATCCGTGCGTGGTCATGGGCCGTATGGTAGGCGCCGCGGCGGCATGGTCCCTGGTGGGGCCGGGCTTTCGCATCACGGGGCCCGGTGGGGGCAGCGGGCGGGCATGAGGAAGTTCATGAAGATCTTCGTGGCGCGCTGGCTGGCCCGTACCCCGTGGGGGCTGGCGATCATGGCCGCCGCCTACCTGCTCGGACGGCGGAGGAGGCGGGCCGGGCGGCCCGCCGGACGGCCGACCGGCCGCCGGCGGGCGCGCCGCGAGCCCGCCCACCACCGGCGCTAGTCCCGGACGGAGGCGGGACGCCGGCGGTCGCCCTCCGCGGCCGCCGGCCGTCGGTCCCAGGTGCGGTAGAGGATGGACCGCGCGGCCACCACCACGCAGAACACCCCGAGCAGCAGCCCCCACGTCACGTCCGAGAAGAAGTGCATGCCGCGGTAGAGCCGGGAGAAGGCGACGATCAGCGGGGCGGCGATCCCGATCGTCCAGATCACCACCTGCAGGGCCCGGTTGCGCACGTGCGTCGTCAGCACCAGCGCCAGCCCGCAGTAGAACGCGACGGCGGCGCTGACGTGCCCCGAGGGGAAGCTGGACGTGGGCGGCGCGGGGTCGAGGTGGGGCACCGGCGGACGGCTGCGGCCGACGGGCTCGGTGGTGGCCAGGAAGACCAGCGACTGGCCCCAGACCGCCGCGATCATGAAGATCGACTCCCGCCAGCGCTTGTAGACCAGCCGGAACAGGACCACCGCCACCGCCGTGAACGCCACGACGTAGGGCGTGTCCGACAGGCTGGTGCCGTAGTCGGTGAGCGTGTTCCACAGCGACGTGCGGATCGAGGCGAAGTCCTTGCTCACGGCCACGTCGCCGGGCTGCGGGACGCCGACGATGAGCAGCCCCATGCCGTACGTGACGGCGCCCATCAGCACCAGAGGTAACACCAGCGACAACGCGTAGTACCGGACATGCTCAGCTCTGCTCATCGGGCACCTTCACCGGTTCGGGTTCCATACCTTCGGTCAGCGGCGCGGTGGGCCGGCGGCCCGTGTCGCGCCGCCACGTCTCGAACGCCGCCGCGGTCGCGGCGATCACCGCCACGCCCAGCACGATCCCCGCCACGACGTCGCTCACCCAGTGCACGCCGAGGGCGATCCTGGTGAAGCCCACCGAGACCACCACGAAACAGGCCAGCACCCAGGCGAGCCGGCGCCCCCACCGGGGCAGCATCGGCAGCAGGAGCAGGGTGACGACCCCGGCCCCGAGCGTCACGTTGACCGCGTGGCCGGAGGGGAAGGAGTCGCCGGGCGCCAGCGCGACGGGGTCGGGCAGGTGCGGCCGCACCCGCGCGACGAGGATCTTGAGGCCGAGCCCGATCAGGCCGCCCGCGGTCACGGTCGTGATCGCCCACAGGGCCAGCCTGCGCCTGCCGCGCACCAGCAGCCAGACCGTGAACGCCGCCACCGCGACGCGCCACGGCCACGGCCCGAACAGGTCGGTCCAGACGATCAGCACCCGGGTCACGCCGGGATGGGCGAGCGCGTACTCGTGCAGTTCGCGGGCCACCCCGGCGTCGAGCCGGTTGAGCGGCATCTTGGCCACGACGAGCAGCAGGGAGAAGGGGATCATGATGAGCGCGACGGCGAGCGCCGCGACCGTCATCCGTGGTCCCAGCCTGTCGAGCAGGAATGTCTTCATCAGAACCTCCGCGATCTGCGCAGCTCCGGCGGCCGGCCGTCGGGGTCGACGGCGAACCGGTAGAGCGGCATGGCCATCGCCCTGCGCACCCGGGACAACGTGGGGGCCGGGTGGGGGCGTAACCGGCCGGACGGGCGCGGGCCCCGGCAGCCGGCCGAGTGCCAGGCCTCCAGCCGGGCCGCCGACTCGGCGAACGCGTCGAACGCGGCGACCGGGTCGCACAGCTCGTCCCGGCCGGACTCCGACTCCTCGTCCAGGTGCTCGGCCATGAGCGCCAGCCGCAGGTCGCGGGCGAACCGCAGGGCGCCGTGCGGCGGCCTCGGGTCCTCCCGCTCGTCCAGGACGGCGCAGCTCAGCTCCGAGTCGTAGGTCCATGAGCGCAGGTTGACGTTGTCCGACCCGACCGACGCCCACACGTCGTCCACCACGCACACCTTGGCGTGCACGTAGACGGGGGTGCCCTGGTGGTTCTCCAGGTCGTAGATCGCGACCCGGTCGCCGCCGGCCCGCATCAGCCGGTCCAGCGCCTCGACCCGGCCGATCAGGCTCGCCGGGCCGGCCAGCCAGCCGTCCTGGTCGGGGTGGCGCGGCACCACGATGATCATGCGCAGCTCCGGCTCGCGCTCCAGCGCCTGGGCGAACGGCTCGATCACGTCCGTGGACCACAGGTACTGGTCCTCCAGGTACACCAGCGACCTGGCCCTGCCGAGCACCTTGTGGTAGGCGTGCGCGATGCTGCGCTCGCCGTCCGGCGCGAACGGGTACGCGCTGTGCCGGGCCGGGTAGGTGCGCAGGAGCTGCACGTGGTGCGTGCCCGCGCGCGGGGGCGGCGGGCCCGGCTCGGGCAGCGGGGGAGCGTCGTCCAGCTTGCTGAAGTGGTCGCGCAGGCGGCGCAGCGGGTCCCTGGTCTCGGGGGCCGGGTCCTCCCAGCGTTCGCAGAAGGTCTTCTCCACCTCGGCGACCGCCGGCCCGTGGATGGCGAGCTGGATGTCGTGCCAGGGCGGGCGGGGGCCGTACACGTCGGGCATCGGGCAGGACTGCGGGTCACCCAGGTGCTCGGCGTCGTCGCGGCGGCTGTGGCACAGGTCGATGCCGCCGACGAAGGCCACGTCCGCCGAGGGGTCGCGGTCGTGGCGGAGGATGACGAACTTCTGGTGGTGGGAGCCGCCCGGCTTGGTCCGGGTGTCCAGCAGCGCCTGCCCGTGCGCGTTCTCGATCTTCTCGCCCAGGTGGCGGTTCTCGGCCGCGCTGAACCGCAGGCGGTCCAGGTGGGAGCGCCAGATGAGGCCCCTGACGATGGCGCCGCGCTCGGCCGCGGCCCCGAGGGCGGCGCTCACCGTGGGGCCGTCGTCGGTCAGCCGCTCGTCGGGGTCGCCGCGCCAGTCGGCGAACAGCAGCAGGTCGTCCTTGCCCAGCGCTTCCAGACAGGTCTTCAGCTCCGCGAAGTACGTGGCGCCGTGGATCAGCGGCCGTACGTCGTTGCCGCTGGACCACGCGTCGAGGCCGGTCGCCCGGTTGTCGCGTTCCTCCTCGGTGAGGAACCAGTCCTGGATGCGCATTCGGCCACCGCTACCCGCATGAAAGCCCTTAATAACCCGGTCAAGGCCGGGTAGTGAGGGAGGAGTGTCCCCCACTATCGCGGTTGTCGCACATCAGAAGAAGATCCTCGGCGCCGGCCTGGACCGGCTGCGCGTGCTGCTCACCGAGCGGGACGTCGGCGAGCTGATCTGGCACGAGGTGCCCAAGAGCAAGAAGGCGCCCAAGAAGGTGCGCAAGGCGCTCAAGGCGGGCGCGGAGCTGGTGTTCGTCTGGGGCGGTGACGGCATGGTGCAACGCTGCGCCGACGCCATGGCCGGCTCCGGCGTGCCGATGGCGATCCTGCCCGCCGGGACGGCGAACCTGTTCGCCGGCAACCTGGGCATCCCCACCGATCTGGAGGAGTCCGTACGGATCGGCTTCGAGGGCCGCCGTGCCGAGCTGGACCTCGGGGTGCTCAACGGCGAGCACTTCGCGGTCATGGCCGGCGCCGGGTTCGAGGCCGAGATGATCGCCGAGGCCGACGGCAAGGCCAAGCGGAAGTTCGGCAAGCTGAGCTACGTCAAGGCCGCCGTCCGGCACGTCGGCGGGCCGCTGGTGCCGATGACGGTCAAGGTCGACGGGTCCACCTGGTTCGAGGGGGAGGCGAGCTGCCTGCTGCTCGGCAATGTGGGCACGATCGCCGGCGGGGTCGAGGCGTTCGACGACGCCCGGCCCGACGACGGCTGGCTGGAGGTCGGGCTCTCCACGGCCAAGGGGCCGATCCAGTGGGCCCGGGTGATGGGCAAGATGGCCGCCGGACGGTCGGAGGACTCGCCGTTCGTGCGCATCACCCGGGCGCGCAAGGTGTCGGCCCGGTTCGGCTCGCCGATGACGTACGAGCTGGACGGCGGCGACCGCGAGGCCACCACCAAGATCAAGGCGAAGGTGGCCCCGGGCGCGCTGACCGTCTGCCTGCCGTCCTAGCCGGCGCGGGCGGCGTCCATGACCCGTCCGGCGTCGCGCTCGAAGGAGGCGCGGGCGCCGAGCGTCAGGAGGCCGCCCACGATCATGGGGACGACCAGCAGGTACATGCCGCCGATCAGCGAGCCGAACCGGTCGGAGGCGATGCCGACGACGAGCGAGCCGAACGCCCCGGCCGCCGTGATGAGCAGTTGCAGGACGGCGAAGCCGAGACCGCGCGCGGCGGCCGGGACGACGTCGGCCAGGCAGGCCGTCATGTTCGGGATCGCGATGGACATGAGCGAGCAGGCCAGCAGGACCAGCGCGGTCATCGGGCCGATCGAGTCCATGGCCAGCGCGCCGGCCAGCACGGCCGCGCCCGCCGTGATGCCGCCGCCGCCGGCCAGCAGCCTGCCGCCCTTGCGGGTGCCGTGCCACCTGCGGCCGAGCCAGGAGCCGACCAGGGTGCCGGCCAGCGTCCCGGCGATGGTGATCAGGCCGCTCAGCGAGCCGGCGGCGCCGACGCCGACGCCGTACTCGCGGACCATGAGCGTGGGCAGCCAGTAGAAGATCCCGGCCAGGCCGAGGGTGAGCAGGCCCAGCCCGACGCAGACGAACAGCAGCGTCGGGATGCGGATGACCTGCCCGAACTGCTGCCAGAAGGGCGCCTTGGGCGCCGCGGCGCCCGCGGACGATCCGGCGCTCTCGACGGGGGCTCCGGCGACCATCCGGTCCAGGTCGCCGCGGCCCGGCTCGCGCAGGAACCAGACGAGCACCGCTGTGAGCACGCCGGGCACCACCATCACCAGGAACGCGGTGCGCCAGGAGAACACCTCGGCCAGCACGCCGCCCAGCAGCGTGCCGATGCCGCCGAGGTAGGTCGTGACGCGGGTCAGTCCGTACGCCTTGGCCCGGCTGACCGGCGGGTAGTAGTCGGCGAGCAGGCTGCCGGCCGCCGGGTTGTCGATGTTCTCGGCCGCCGCGAGCAGCACCCGCATCAGGTAGAACATCACGAAGCCGGTGGCCAGGCCCGAGCCGAGCGTGGCGACGGCCCACAGCAGCACGACCACCGCGATGATCCGCGTGCGGCTGAACCGGTCGGCCAGGA
This sequence comes from Nonomuraea sp. NPDC049624, assembly GCF_040675255.1. Lineage (NCBI taxonomy): Bacteria > Bacillati > Actinomycetota > Actinomycetes > Streptosporangiales > Streptosporangiaceae > Nonomuraea > Nonomuraea sp. NPDC049624. The sequence continues at coordinate 219,471 of NZ_JBFAOR010000010.1, forward strand.
AGCCCGCCGGCAGGGAGACGATCGCGGCGGCCAGCGCCGCGGCGGTCGGGATCGAGCCCGCGGCGGTGTCGCTGAAGCCCCACTCCTTCTGGACGAGCGGCAGCACCCCCGACAGCAGGTTGTACTCCATGCGGTCCACGAGCCCGACGATGAAGAGCACGACCAGCGGCGCCCAGCCGAACGGCGCCCTGGTCCCCGCGTCGATGACGCCGGCACGCGGCGAACCCAACGTCCTGACCATGCCCACCCTTCCCGTAGGAAAATCTAGAATGCTGTTCTAGGCGAACGTTCTAGCCAGAGTGGCAGAAGTCACACGATTCGTAAATGGGCGGTTTCTGGGAAATTTCGCAGTTTGGGGCTCATGTACGGTGATCGCATGAATGCTGGGCAGGTCACGGGCGCGATGCTGGTCGCCGGCACCACCTCCGACGCGGGCAAGAGCGTGGTCACCGCCGGGATCTGCCGCTGGCTGGCCCGCCAGGGCGTGCGCGTGGCGCCCTTCAAGGCCCAGAACATGTCGCTCAACTCCTACGTCACCGCCGGCGGCGCCGAGATCGGCCGCGCCCAGGCCATGCAGGCCCAGGCCGCCGGGCTGGAACCGGTCGCCGACATGAACCCCGTCCTGCTCAAGCCGGGCAGCGACCGCCGCAGCCAGGTCGTGCTCCTCGGCGAGCCCGTCGCGGACGTGGACGCCATGGAGTACGGCGCGCTGAAGGACCTCCTGCGGACCACCGCCCTGGCGTCCCTGGAACGGCTGCGGGCCCAGTACGACGTGGTGATCTGCGAGGGCGCCGGCAGCCCCGCGGAGATCAACCTGCGCCGCGGCGACATCGCGAACATGGGCCTGGCCAGGGCCGCCGGGCTGCCCGTCGTCGTGGTCGGCGACATCGACAGGGGCGGCGTGTTCGCCGCCTTCCACGGCACGGTCGCGCTGCTGGACGCGGCCGACCAGGCCCTCGTCTCAGGGTTCGTGGTCAACAAGTTCCGGGGCGCCCGCGAGCTGCTCGAACCCGGCCTCGACATGATCAGGAAGCTCACCGGCCGGTCGGTGTACGGCGTGCTGCCCTGGCTCGACGGCCTCTGGCTGGACGTCGAGGACTCCCTCGCGCTGGACAACCGCCGGGTCGCGACCGGCCGGCCGCTGGGCAGGCAGACGTTGCGCGTGGCGGTCGTCCGGCTGCCCCGGATCTCCAACTTCACCGACCTGGACGCCCTCGCCGCCGAGCCCGGCGTGCTGGTGCGCTTCGTGACCGACCCGGTCGAGCTGGACGACGCCGACCTGGTGGTGCTGCCGGGCTCGCGGGCCACGGTCGAGGACCTGGCCTGGCTGCGGCGCACCGGCCTGGCCGACGCCCTGCTCGCGCGGCGCGGGCCCGTCCTCGGGATCTGCGGCGGGTTCCAGATGCTCGGCCGGGAGATCGTGGACGAGGTCGAGTCGCGGGCGGGCCGGGTGGACGGGCTCGGGCTGCTGCCGGTGCGCGTCGAGTTCGCGCCGGACAAGCGGCTCGCCCGGCCGGTCGGACGGGCCTACGGGCAGCCGGTCAGCGCGTACGAGATCCACCACGGCCGGGCGACCGTCGAGGGCGGCGAGCCCTTCCTGGACGGCTGCCGCGCCGGCGACGTGTGGGGCACCACCTGGCACGGCGCCCTGGAGAACGACGCCTTCCGCCGGGCCTTCCTGGCCGACGTCGCCGAACGCGCCGGGCGCGCCTTCGTCCCCGCCCCGGACACCGACTTCGGCCGCCTGCGCGAGGCCCGCCTCGACGCCCTGGGCGATCTGGTCGAGCAGCACCTGGACACCGACGCCCTGCTCGGCCTGCTGCGCGACGGCCCCGCCCCCGTGCCCTACCTGCCGCCGGGCGCCCCCTCGGCCTGATCCCGCCGGGAACGCTCGGCCTCGGCGGTGATCCAGGCGTCGATCTCCTCCCAGTGCGAGTACAGCCAGCGGACCTGGCTCTCCCGGTCGTCCCTGGGCACCTCGGCCGCCGGCACCCGCCACCACCTGGCCGTGATCCGCGCCGCGTACGGCAGCCTGCGCCACACGTCGCCGATCGTGACCAGGTCGTCCAGGCCGGTGTGCGCGACGAAGACCACGTCGGCCTCCGGGCAGGCGGTGATCGCGGCGATGGCCCCGCCCGGCTTGGGCGGCAGCAGGTGGGTCATGCCGCGCGCCCGCTCCGCCTCCTCGGCCAGGCCCTTGTCCTCCAGCCGGCGGATCGCCAGCCGCCGCCGGCGCGGGGTGAAGTTGCCGCCCTCGGGGAAGATCACCAGCGCGTCGCGGTCGTCCATGGTGGCCGACAGCCGCCGGATCTCCTCGATCACCCGCCCGCGGCCGGACCGCCGCGGCACGAAGGCGTTCGGCAGGCGGTTGACCACGACGTCGAGCGACGGGTCGTACTGGAGGGCGGCCTTCATGACGATCCGCGGGTGCCGCCGGTACACCGCCAGCAGGTGATAGATCAGCAGGAAGGAGTCGCCCGGCCCGGCGTGCCGGGACAGCACCACGATCGGGCGGCTCAGCCGGGCGGCGCGCTCCTGCGGGGTCGGCGCGGGCTCCTCGACGTCCACGGTCAGCCGGAAGATCCGCACCGCCGCCGCGTACACCTTGGCCAGGAACCAGCGGATCAGCGCGTAGTGCCGCTCCTGGCGCCGGGCCCGCCCGAACGCCCCCGACAACCACAGCCCGAGGCAGGCGATGAGCACCGCCGACTCCAGCGTCAGCCAGGCCGCGCCGAACCAGACGAACCGCAGCCCCCTGCGCTGCGGCGGCGGCAGCCGCAAGGACGCCGCGAACGTGACCAGCAGCCACAGCGGCAACGTCACCAGCACCACCACCGTGACCACGACGACGAGCGGAGCCAGGACGATCCGGCGCACGATACGCGGTGGGAACAACGGCGCCTCCCCGAGGTCTGCCTTCCCTGAGGTCCTCCCTTCATCCTCCTCTTGTCCGCAGGTAGCGGGAAGAAGCCTGGTACGCCCGCTCGATGTAGGCGGAGATCTGGGACAGGTCGCGGTAGCGCAGGGTGGACAGCGGCGCGGCGACCCCGGCCGGCAGCACGTGCACCTCCACCCCCGGCGGCAACGTGGCCATCTCCTCGGCGAACCGGTGGCGGCGCGCGATCTCGAACGCCACCATCCCCACCTCCCAGAACCGCCGGGGCGCCGTCAGCGGCCGCTCGATCCGGCCGACGTGCAGCACGTAGACCCGCCTGGCCCCCAGCTGCACGGCCCGGCCGACCGGGATGCTGTGCACCAGCCCGCCGTCGAAGAAGTGCTCCCCGCCGATCTTCACGGGCGGCAGCAGCCCCGGCACCGCGCACGACGCCAGCACCGCCTCCACCAGCGGCCCGCTGGCGAACCAGTGGGCCGCGGCGCGCTCGACCGACGCCGCCACGCACTGGAACGGCACCGCCAGCTCCTCGATCAGCTCCGTGCGCACCGCCGCGGCCAGCACCTCCCGCAGGGGACCGTTGGGGTGCAGGTGGGTGCCGGTCCTGGCCAGCGTGGACAGCCGCGTCACCCACGACCCGGCGAACGCCGTGCGCACGACGTCGGACCGCCACAACGAGGTCAGCCGGTCGACCGCCCGCGCCGGGTCGGCGGCGATGAGCGCGCCGTTGAGCGCCCCCACCGACGTGCCGACGACCACGTCGGGCCGGATGCCGAAGTCGTCGAGCGCCTGGAGCATGCCCACCTCGTGAGCACCCAGCACGCCACCGCCACCGAGCACGAACGCCGTCTCCACGTTCCTCACCCTGCCCAATTCACGGCGCCCATGTCACGGTGCCCATGTCACGGGCCCCTTGCCCGCGGCCCATTCTCGTTGCCGTGTCCCGGAAGGGAACCGGCCGGGACGCTGCCGACTTCGGCCAGTGACCCCGCCGCCGCCCCGGCGGGACGATTCCGGCATGACAGCAGTGGTACAGGCCGAAGGGCTGACCAAGTACTACGGCGGGCGGCGCGGGCTCGAAGACCTCACGCTGGAGATCCGGCCCGGCGAGATCTTCGGCTACCTCGGGCCCAACGGCGCCGGCAAGACCACCACGATCAGGCTGCTCCTCGACGTGATCAGGCCCACCCGCGGCACGGTCCGCGTGTTCGGCCACGACCCGCGCGCCGCCGCCACCCGAGCCCGCATCGGCTACCTGCCCGGCGAGCTGGCGCTCGAAGGCCGCGACCGGGCCCGCGACTACCTGGCCTTCCTCGGCCGCGTGCGCGGCGGGGTGCCGGGCAGCCGCATCGAGGAGCTGGCCGAACGGTTCGACGCCGACCTGTCGGTGCCGATGCGCAAGCTCTCCAAGGGCAACAAGCAGAAGGTCGGGCTGATCCAGGCGTTCATGCACGAGCCGGAGTTCCTCATCCTCGACGAGCCGACCAGCGGGCTCGACCCGCTCGTCCAGCAGGAGTTCCTGGCCATGGTCCGGGAGGTGCGGGCGGCCGGCCGGACCGTGCTCATGTCCTCGCACGTGCTGGCCGAGGTGGAGAGCGTCTCCGACCGGGTCGGCATCGTCCGCGCGGGCCGCCTGGTGACCGTGGAGAACGTGGCCGCGCTGCGCGAGAAGGCCGTACGCCGGATGGAGCTGCACTTCGACGCCCCGGTGCCGGCGTCGGCGTTCGAGCGCCTGCCGGGGGTGCGCGACCTGCGCGTGGAGGGCGCCAGCGTCCGGTGCACGATCGACGGCCGCCCGGACGCCCTGGTCAAGGCCGCCGCCCGGTTCACCGTCGTGCACCTGGTCAGCGCCGAGCCCGACCTGGAAGAGATCTTCCTGACCTACTACAGCGAGGAGGACCGGCACCATGATCACCAAGAGTCTGCGTGACCACCGCCGGGCCCTGATCTGGTGGACCGTCGGCATCAGCGCGTTCATGGCCCTCTACATCAGCATCTTCCGGAGCGTCAGCCAGGACCCGAGGACGTTCAACCAGCAGGCCCTGGCCAAGTACCCCGGCCCGCTCAGGGACCTCATGGGCGGCATGCCCGACCTGGCGCTCGGCGTCAACTTCCTGCAGACGGTCGTCTACCAGCTCTTCGTCCCGATGTTGTTCGTCGTGCTCGCCACCATGATGGCCAACCGGGCGATCGCCCAGCCGGAGGAGGCCGGGACGCTGGAGCTCGTCGTCACGCTGCCGGTGGACCGCAAGCGGCTGGTGCTCCAGCGGTTCTGCGCGCTGGCGCTGGCGCTGCTGGCGGTGTTCGCCGTGACGCTGGCCGTGGCGTGGGCGGCCGGTGACGCGGCCGAGCTCGGGGTGCCGTTCGACCGCGTCCTGGCCGCGCACGTCGGGGTGCTGCTGCTCGCGCTGTTCTTCGGGACCGTGGCCCTGACCGTGGGCGCGGTGACCGGCCGCAGGATGATCGCCTCGGCCGTCGTCGGCGTGTGGGTGGCGGCCGGGTACATCGTCGTCACGCTCGGCCGCGGCGTGGCGGCCATCGCCTGGCTGAAGTGGCTCTCGCCGTTCCACTACTACGCCGAGGGCCGGCCGCTCTATGAGGGCCTGCCGGTCGGGGACTACCTTGTGCTGGCGGGAGCGACGGCAGTGCTCGTGCTCACCGCGATCCTGTCCTTCGACAGGCGTGACGTAGGAGTGTGATGGTGCTCTCCAGGATGCCCGCCGACCTGCTCGGCGGGCATCGTCAGGTGCTGGCCGGGGCGGCCGCCGGGCGTCCGCCCTCGCGGGCGGCGCTCGACGCCTGCCGCGCCGACGGCACGCGCGCCGCCGAACAGGGCGTCCCGCTGCGCACGCTGGTCGACGGCGCGCTCGCCGCCGCCGAGGGGCTGCCGGACGTGCTGCCCGCGCTGCGCAGGGCCGTCTCGGCGCTCATGGAGGGGTACGAGCTGGCCCAGCTCGCCGCCCTCAGGGGCGAGGAGACGGCCCGCAGGGAGTTCGTGGACGACCTGCTCCAGGGACGGGCCGAGCGGCTGGCCGAACGGGCCGAGCACTTCGGCCTCCGGCTGGCCGAGTCGTACGTGGTGGCCGCCGCCCGCGGGCTGCGCGACGGGGACCAGGACCGCATCGAGCGCGACCTGATCGCCCGGTTCGGCTCGCACAACGTGCTGGTGGCGGTGCGCGAGGGGCTGCTGGTGTGCGTCGTGCCCGCCACGCTGCCCGCCGCCGTGGGGGAGTTCACCCATCACGTACGCGCCCGCTTCCCGGCCGGGTGGCGGGTCGGCGTGGGACGGCCGCACCGCGGGCCGGGCGGCGTCGTGACCTCCTTCAGGGAGGCGGCCGGCGCACTGGAGCTGGCCGACGCGCTGCGGCTCACGCTCGACGTGGTCAAGGCCGCCGACCTGCTGGTCTTCCCCGTGCTGCTGCGCGACCGCGGCGCGATCGAGGACCTGGTGACCAGCGTGCTGAGCCCGCTGCTGCACGCCAGGGGCGGACACGAGCCGCTGGTCGAGACGCTGGAGGCGGTCTTCGCCGCGCACGGCAACCAGGCGGCGGCCGCCCGCAGGCTGCGGATCAGCCCGCGGGCGGTGACGTACCGGCTGGAACGCATCCGCCGGCTGACCGGCTTCTCACCCGACGACCCCACCCAGCGCTTCACCCTGGAGACCGCGGTCCTGGGCGCGCGGCTGCTGGACTGGCCGTGGGATCAGTCGTGAAGGGCGAGCCGGAGCCCGAACCCGACGATGACCACGCCGGTCACCCGGTCGAGGATCCGCCGTACCTGGGCCGACCGCAGGACGTCGCTCATCAGCGAGGCGAACCCGATCAGCACCGCGCTCCACGCCAGCCCCTCGGCCACGTGCACCCCGGCCAGCAGCAGCCCCATCGCCGCGTGCGGCGCGCCGGCCGGGATGAAGTGCGGCAACATCGCCACGTAGAACGCCCCGACCTTGGGATTGAGCAGGTTCGTGAGCAGGCCGCGCCGGAACCCCTTGCCGAAGCCGAACGCCCGCTGCCCGTCCTCCTCCTCGCCCGCCCGCGCCTTGGCGAGGAGCATGCGCACCCCCATCCACACCAGGTACGCCGCCCCCGCCCAGCGCAGGACGTCGTAGGCGAACCGCGAGGCCGCCAGCAGCGCCGACAGCCCCGCCGCGGTGAGCACGCCCCAGACCAGCGTGCCGAGCTGGATGCCCAGCACCACCCCCCAGGCCGCCCGCCTGCCGGTGAGCAGCGACGTGCGCAGGGTGAGAGCCGTGTCGAGCCCCGGCGTGATCGTCAGGAGCGCGACGACGGCAGCGAACGACCAGACCGCCGAAGTGATGTCCACAAGGGGCGAGCGTAGCGCTAGGGAATCAACAGCAACTTTCCGGTCGTACGCCGGGCGGCCAGGTCCTCGTGGGCCCGTCGCGCCTCGGCCAGCGGGTAACGCTCGGACACGCTGATCCTGAGCTGGCCGGAGGAGATCCAGCCGAACAGGTCGGCGGCCCGCCAGAGCAGCTCCTCCCGCTCGGCGACGTAATGGACGAGCGTGGGCCTGGTCAGGAAGAGCGAGCCGGCGCGGTTGAGCACCTGCGGATCGAACGGCGGGACCGGGCCGCTGGCCGCGCCGTAGAGGGCCATGAGCCCGCGCGGGCGCAGCGCCTCCAGGCCGCCGTCGAACGTCGTTTTGCCGACGCCGTCGTAGACGACGTGGATCCGGCCGCGCAACGTGTCGGCGAACTCGTCGTAGCCCAGCACCTCGTCCGCCCCGGCCGCGCGGGCCAGCTTCTCCTTCTCCGGCGTGGAGACCGTGCTGTAGACCTTGGCGCCGCGCAGCTTGGCGACCTGGATCAGCAGCTGGCCCATGCCGCCGGCGCCGGCGTGCACCAGCACCTGGTCGCCCTCCTTGACCTGGTACGTCGAGTGGGTGAGGTAGTGGGCGGTCATGCCCTGGAGCATCGCCGCCGCCGCCAGCTCGGCGGACACGCCGTCGGGCACCGGCACCAGCCGGTCGGCCGGCACCACGGCCTTCTCCGCGTAGCTTCCCAGCACGCCGGCCCACGCCACGGTGTCGCCGACGGTCAGCCCGTCCACCCCCGGGCCGACGGCCGAGACCACCCCGGCGCCCTCGGACCCGATCGGGGTCGGCACCGGCAGCGGGTAGGCGCCGGAACGGTGGTAGATGTCGATGAAGTTGACCCCGCTGGCCGCGACGTCGACCACGACCTCCCCGTCACCCGGCGCCGGATCGGGACGCTCGACGTATTCGAGAACCTCTGGACCGCCCTGGGCGGAGACGATGATGGCATGCATACCCCCAGTCAACTCCGCCCCGGCCGCCCCCCGCCACCCCGCCCCCACCACACCGCCAGCAGGCCCCGGGGCCGGCATCACCCGCCACGCCCACCGGCCCCCACCCCCGCAGCTCACGGGCCGACCGCACCCGCCACCGGCCGGACGGGGCCGCTACCGGCCGGACGGGGCCACCACCGGCTGGGCGCGGCCGTCACTGGTTGGGTGTGGTTGAGGCGGGGATGATGCGGGCCAGGGCGCCGGCTTCGAGGGCCACCCAGATCGCGCCGTCGGGCCCGACCGTCAGCCCGTGCGGCTCGCTGCCTCCGGCGGCGCCCGGCTCGCCCTGCCCAGCGGCCTCCGGCTCGCCCTGCTCGGCGGCCTCCGGCTCGTCCTGCCCGGCGGTCGCGGACGGCGGCACCGAGGACGGCGGCAGCGGCACCGAGGGCAGCGGGTGCTCCTCGATCGCGCCGTCGACCGTGATGCGGCCGAGACGCCCGGCGGCCCACTCGGTGAACCAGAGCGCGCCGTCGGGACCGGCCACGATGGCGTGCGGACGGCAGGCCCGATCGGGCAGCGGGAACTCGGTGATCTTGCCGGCCGGATCGATCCGGCCCACCTGCCCCGCGCCGATCTCCACGAACCACACCGCCCCGTCGGGCCCGAGCGTGATGCCCACGGGGCCGGCCCCCTCGGTGGGCAGCGGATGCACGGTGACCTCCCCGGACATCGAGATCCGGCCGACGGCGTGACCCTGGTTGATCGAGAACCACAGCGCGTCGTCGCCGCCCACCGTGATGAAGGCGGGCATGCCGCCCTCCACCGGCACGTCGAAGTCGGACCGCTCGCCGTCGGCGCCGATGCGCCCGATGCGCCCGCTGCCCATCTGGGTGAACCACATCGCCCCGTCGGGCCCGGCGACGATCCCGTACGGCGAGTCGGCCGAGTACGCGGTGACCTGGCCGTCATCGGTGATGCGGCAGACCCGGCCGCCCTTGCCCTCGGTGAACCACATCGCGCCGTCGTGGCCGGGCACGATCACGCCGGGCTGCCCGTCGGCCGGGTCGAGCTGGTGGATCACCGGTTCTTGCCCCGGCACCAGCCTGCCGACACGGCCCTGATGGACGAGCGTGAACCACAGCGCGCCGTCGGTGGCGGTGGCCACGCCGTAGGGCGAGCCTGCGGAAATCATGGTCAACATAGGTGTCCCCCTGTCAGTCGGATCTCGGTGCCCGTGAAGCGGCGCCTCAGCGCCCGGTCGTGCGTGACCATGACCACCGCCCCCTGGTAGGCGGCGAGCGCGTGGTCGAGCTCGTCGGCCAGGACGGGCGACAGATGGTTGGTCGGCTCGTCGAGCAGCAGCAGGTCGTGCTCCCCGATGAGCAGCCTGGCCAGCGACAGCCGGCGCCGCTGGCCGACCGAGAGCTCGCCCACCCGCCGGTCGAGCGCGTGCGCGGGGAAGAGGCCGGTGTCCAGCAGGGCCGCGCGCCGCTCGTCGGCGTAGCCGTCGTGCCCGAACGCGGCAAGCACGGGCAGGCCGGGGTCGAGGTCGTCGTCCTGGGCGAGGTGGCCGGCCCGGCACTCGGCGCGCTCGGCCAGCACCCGCAGCAAGGTGGACTTGCCCGCCCCGTTGGGCCCGCTCACCAGCACCCGCTCGCCCGGCCGGACGGTCAGCGACTCGACGTGGAGCCGGTCGCCGACGTGCACGTCACGCAGCTCCACCAGAGGCGCGGGCGTGACCGGCCCGCCGCCCGCCGGATCGCCGCCCGCCGGATCGCCGCCCGTCGGATTGGCGCCCGCCGGGCCGTTGCCCGTCGGAGCGGGAGCGCGGAAGGCGGCCCGGAAGCGGAGCGGGGCCGGCGGGCGGGGGACCGGGTCCTCCTCCAGGCGGCGCAGCCGCTCGTGGGCGTTGCGCACGCGGGTGGCCACCGAGCTCTGGACGCGGCCCGCGTTGCGGTCGTAGGCCATCTTGTTGTTGTCCTTCATGGCCCGCCCGGCCGCCACGCGGTGGGCGGTGGTGGCGGCGTGCTCACGCACCTGCCGGACCTCCTCGCACCAGGCCGCGTACGCCTGCTCCCACCGAGCCCGCGCCGCCGCCTTGGCGGCCAGGTAGCCGCTGTACCCGCCGCCGAACCGGGTGACGGCCCCCTCCTCGACCTCCATGACGGCGGTGGCCACCCGGTCGAGGAAGACCCGGTCGTGGGAGACCACGACCACCGGCCCCCGGTGACCGCGCAGCCGCTCTTCGAGCCAGGTCAGCGCCGGCTCGTCGAGGTGGTTGGTCGGCTCGTCGAGCAGCAGCGTGGCGGGGTCGGCGGCCAGCACGCAGGCCAGACCCAGCCGGGCGCGCTCGCCGCCCGACAGGCTCGACAGCACCCGGTCGCGGGCGACGTGCGCCAGGCCGAGGCCGTGGAGGGCCTTGTCGACGCGCGCGTCGGCCGCGTAGCCGCCGCGGGCCTCGTAGGCGGTCAGCAGCTCGCCGTATTCGCCCATGACGTCGTCGGTGAGCGCCGACTCCAGCTCGCGCAGCCTTCGCTCCATGGCCCGCAGGCCGGCCAGCGCGTGGTCGACCGCCTGCTGGACGGTGTGACCGGGCGGCAGGCCGAGCGTCTGGCCGAGGTGACCGACATCGCAGACATCGCCGGTGACGCCGATGCCGCCGGCGGTCACGCCGCCGGTGGCATCGCCCGGGACGCCGCCGGTGATGGTGATCTCGCCGCCGTCGGGCTGTTCGACGCCCGCCAGCAGGCGGAGCAGGGTGGACTTGCCGGAGCCGTTCTCGCCGACGACGGCCAAGCGCTCGCCGGGACCCACGGACAGGGACACATCGGTGAGCACGACGCGGTCGCCGTACGACTTGCCGAGCCTTCGAACGTTGATCAGGATGGAACTCCAATCGCAACTGTTGTAGCGTTAGTCTGACACAAGTGAAGCCGCAAACGCAACTGGAGTAGTTTTTGGAAACTGGCAGACGTCCGGGAGGGCGCAGCGCGCGAGTTCGCGACGCCGTGCGCCAGGCGACCCTGGCCGAGCTGGCGGCCCATGGATTCCGCGGCCTGACGGTCGAGAACGTGGCCGAGCGGTCAGGCGTGCACAAGACCACCGTCTACCGGCGGTGGGGCAACGTGGAGGGCCTCATCTCCGACGCCCTGGAGCTGGCCAGGGACGAGCCGTGGCCGATCCCCGACACCGGCAGCGTCGAGGGCGACCTGCGGGCGGTCGTCCAGCTCGTGCGCGGCGGGTTCGCCGACCCGGAGCTGGGGCCGGTGTCGTCGGCGTTCGTGGCGGCGGCCGTCCAGAGCCCGGAGGCGGCGCGGGCCCTGCACGAGTTCTTCGCCGCCCGGCACGACCAGTCGGCCGAGGTGGTGCGGCGCGCGATCGCCCGCGGCGAGCTGCCCGACGTCGTCGACGTCCGGGAGGTGATCAGGGTGGCCGTCGCCCCGGTCTACTACCGGCTGTTCGTCGCGCACGAGCCGGTGAGCGAGCGGGACGCCGACCGCGCCGCCGACGCCGCCCTGGCCGCCGCCCGCGCCGGAATCCTCTGAGCCCCCGATCAGAGCAGCACCTGGAAAAGGGGCCCGACGGGAGCGGCCGCCTGGAAGGGGCGGCCGCAGGGCTGGTCAGGGGCGCCGGGTGCGGAACCGGTCGAGGAAACGCCGGGCCTTCTCCTGGTTCTGCGGGTCTCTGGCCATGCGCTTGGCCTTCTCGACGGTCTGCCTGCCTTCAGGGCTGCGCAGGTACGCGCGCACCCGGTCCATGAGCTTCGCCATGCACATCCCCTACCCCGATGACCGCCGGGAACGCGGGCCCGCCGGTCTAGGGCTCCTTCTGCCCCCGCAGCTCGAAGTCGTCGAACGTCATCTTCAGCAGCGACTGGGTGTCCTTGGGCGTACGCGCGAACAGCCCGACGTACCCGTTGCCGAGCCCGTTGGGGTCGTCGGCCTGCTGCACCCGCTTGTCGTTCACCCACATCGTCAGCCGCACCCCGGCGCCGCGCTGCTCGCACGAGGCCACGATGCGCATCCGGCCCTCCGGCTTGGCCACCTTGGCGGGCTGGGTCAGCGTGCCGCCCGCGCCGTCGTACACGCGGCGGATCCGGGCGTTCCCCTCGGTGTCGAGGCCGAACTCGTAGTAGGTGTCGTCGTCGTCGGAGTTGTGGCAGTACAGGCCGTACTCGCCGTTGCCCGCGTACTCCCCGACCTCGGCGGTGACGCCGACGACCACTGACGACGGCAACATCGGCGTGGGCGTGGCCGAGGGGTCGGGGGTGGTCGTGGGCGTGGCGACGAGGAAGGGGATGGGGGCCTTGGCCCGCTGTTCCTCGCGGCCGTCCTCCACGTCGAGCCCGTACGTGCCGTCCGCGCGGTAGCCCTTGCTGCCCGTGGCGTCGGGGTCGTACGTGCCCGGCCAGCCGCCGGAGGTCTGCGTGAAGTCCTCCCGGTACAGGACGCCCAGGTCGTCGGGCGGCCCGCCCGGGGTGAGCACCGCCCAGGCCGTCGCCGCGCCGGCCACCAGCACCGCCGCGGCGGCCGCGCCGATCCCGATCAGCCTGCCGCGCCGCTTCGCCGCCGTGCCGGCCGCCGTGTGGGCCGCTGTGCCGGCTGCCGTGGGCGCGACGTCGGTGAACGGCGTGGTGGCGTGCTGCCAGGCCACCTGCACGGTGTGCGCCGCCTGCTCCGGCGCCGCCGAGCGGCCCACGAGGTGGTCGAGGAGCTGCTGAGCGGTGGGCCGCGCGGCCGGGTCCTTGCGCAGCGCGGCCCCGACCAGCTCGCGCAGGCCGGGATCGACGTCGTCGAGGCGGGGCTCGGCGTTGAGCACCTGGTAGACGATGGAGGGCAGCGTGTCGCCGCCGAACGGCGCCCGCCCGCTCGCCGCGAACGCGATCAGGCAGCCCCACGAGAACACGTCGCAGGCGGGCGAGACCGGCTCGCCACGCAGCACCTCGGGGGCCATGTACCGGGGTGTGCCGACCAGCTCGCCGGTGCCGGTGACGCCGCCCAGCGTGTCGAGCGCCCGCGCGATGCCGAAGTCGATCACGCGCGGCCCGACGGGGGACAGCAGCACGTTCGACGGCTTGAGGTCGCGGTGGACCACCGCGGCGCCGTGGATGGCGGTGAGCGCGGTGGCCACGCTGACCGCCAGCGCGTCGAGGCTGGACCCGCGCAGCGGTCCCGACCGGCGGACGGCCTCCTCCAGGTTGGGGCCGGGCACGTACTCGGTGACCACGTAGAGCAGGTCGCCGTCGAGCGCGGCCTCGAGCACCGCGGCGGTGCAGAACCTGCGGACGCGGCGAGCGGCGTCGGCCTCCCGGCGGAAGCGCATCCGGAACTGCTCGTGCTGACTGAGCTCCGGATTGATCACCTTGATGGCGACCTGCTGCCCGGCGGGATCCTCGGCGAGGTGGACCGTGCCCATGCCACCCCGCCCGAGCACGCTCAGCAGCCGGTAGCGCCCGATCTGGGATATTTCACCGCTCACGGCGGCCCAGCTTACCGATTGGCGGCTATCGCCCGCAGGACGCGCACGCGACGCGCGTACGCCGCGCGTACGACCAGGCCGCCCCGGCCATCCCGGCGCCCCACACCACGTACCCGGGCACGGCCACCCAGAAGAACGCCTCGGGCAGATCGCCGCCGGAGAACGGCACGCCCCCGCTGAGCCGTTCGGCGGCCATCTGCCCGAGCGCCACCCCGAAGTAGGCCAGCAGCCCGCCGGACACCCCCACCCCGGGCCACAACACCAGCCGGCGCGGCACCGGACGCCCGGCCAGCCACGGCACCCATCCCGGCCACACCCGCCCGAACCGGTGGACGAGCGCCAGCGGCAGCAACGTCCCGGCGAGCAGGAACTCGATCTCGAACGCCACCGCCCCGGCCCGGTACGGCACGACGTCGAACCCGACGGCCGCCTGCGCCGCGATCCGCGCCAGGCAGCCGGCCACGGAGACGTAGGCCGCGGCGAAGGCCCACCCCGGCGTACGCGCGAGCACCCGGGACGAACGCCGCCCGCACGCCGCGCAGGCCCCCGCGGCCCGCCGCCGGTAGGCCGCGGCGGACCGCCAGAGCAGCACCCCCGAGCCCACGCAGGCCGCCTTGCTGAGCGCCCCCGCCCACGAGAACGGCATGCCGAGCCCCGGGACGACCGCGGACACCACGTCGAGCAGCAGCAGCGCCCCCGACACGTTGAGCGCGCCGCCCACCGCCCACGCCAGCGCCGGTGGCGCCCATCCCAGCGGGCCGTCCGGGCGCGCGGCCATCAGGCCGACCAGCGCCGCCGCGGCCGCCGCGCACAGGCCCACCGCGGCCCAGCCGGTGAACACGATCAGGTCCGACCCGATCGGCGACATCCGCTCGGGCATGTGGCCGAGCTCCCAGTAGACGCGCAGGCCGCCGTAGAGGACGACCAGCGCGAGCGCGACGGCGGGCGTCCTGACAATCTTCACGTGCGGGGTCATGCACGACATCCTGCCGACGCCCGCGGGCCCGTCCCTCCCCTGCGGGAGGCGGGCTCATCCCCCGTGCGGGGGAGCGCCGCGCAGCCCGGCCCGCACCCGGGCCAGCCCGTGTGCGGGGTCCACCACCAGCACGCGGCAGCCCGCGGCGGTGGCCGCGGCCACGCCCGCCGGGCTGTCCTCGACGGCCACGCACCGCGCCGGGGCCACCCGCAGCCTGCGGGCCGCCTCCAGGTACGGGTCCGGGTGCGGCTTGCCCCGGACGGTGTCCTCGTCGGCGATCACCAGGTCGAACGCGTGCCCGAGCCGGGGCAGCACGAGCTCCGCGATGCTGCGGGGGGAGGCGGTCACCAGAGCGGTCGGGACGCCCGCCGCGGCCAGCTCGGCCAGCAGCTCCGGCGCCCCCGGCACGACCGTCAGCCCGGTCCTGACCCGCTCGGCGAACGCCTCGGTGAGCGCGCCCGCCACCCCTTCCGCGCTCGTCCCGCCGCTCGCTCCACTGACCCCGTCCACCAGGTACGCGGCCGTGTCGCCCACCGTGCGGCCCGTCACGTGCGGCGCGTCGGCGGCCGTCAGCGCCCGGCCCAGCGACCGGGCCACCGACGCCGCGGCCTGCCACCAGAGCCCTTCGGTGTCCACCAGCGTGCCGTCCATGTCGAACAGAACCGCGTCCGGCGTGCCGTCCACACAGGACAGGGTCGCGTCCGGCGTGCCGTCCGCAGAGGACAGGGCCGCGTCGGCGGGCCTGTCAGGCATCGGCCGACAACACCGGCGCGGGCGCCGTCACCGTACGGGCGGCCACCAGCACCGGACGCTCCACCAGCCGGACCGTGACGCGGGCCCCCGCCCCCAGCCGGGCCGCCTCGTGCCCCGGCACGTCGGCCAGCACCTCGCCGCCCTCCAGCGACAGCCGCAGCCGCACCGAGGCGCCCCGGAAGGACGCGGCCAGCACCTCGGCGCCGCCCTCCGGGTCGGGCGTGACCCGGACGGCCTCGGGCCGGATCAGCACGTCCACGTCGGGCTCGGCGGGCGCCGGGCCGTCCACGGGGAGGAGCTGGCCGAGCACGGTGACGCCGTCCCCGGACAGCCGCCCGGCCAGGTGGTTCATGGCCCCGACGAACTCGGCGACGAACGGCGTGGCCGGCCGGTCGTAGACCTCGGCGGGCGGCCCGCACTGCTCCAGCCGTCCCTCGCGCAGCACCGCGACCCGGTCGGCGATCGACAGGGCCTCCTCCTGGTCGTGGGTGACGAAGACGGTGGTGATGCCGAGGTCGAGCTGCAACCGGCGGATCTCCTCGCGCAACGTCACCCGCACCTTGGCGTCGAGCGCCGACAGCGGCTCGTCCAGCAGCAGCACGCGCGGTTCCAGCGCGAGCGCGCGGGCCAGGGCGACGCGCTGCTGCTGGCCGCCGGAGAGCTGGTGCGGGAAACGGTCGGCGTGGGTGGGGAGGCCGACGAGTTCGAGCAGCTCGGCGGCCCTGGCGTGCCGGACGGCCGCGGGCGCCTTGCGGACGCGCAGGCCGAAGGCCACGTTGTCGCGGGCGTTGAGGTTGGGGAAGAGCGAGTAGGACTGGAAGACCATCCCGGCGTCGCGCTTGTTGGCGGGCACGTTCGTGATGTCCTTGCCGTCCAGCAGCACCGCGCCGGAGTCGGGCCGCTCGAACCCGGCCACGCAGCGCAGCGCCGTCGTCTTGCCGCAGCCCGACGGCCCCAGCAGGGCGACGAACTCGCCGGGGGCGATGGTCAGGTCGAACCCGTCGAGCGCGACCGTCCTGCCGAACACCCGGCGCAGCCCGCGGAACTCCACCGCAGCGGTCATGATTTCTTCCTTCCACTGAAGACGGTGGAGACGGCGAGCAGCAACGCCCAGATGAGCAGCAGGCTGAGGATGGAGACCGCGACGGACAACTGCCCCTTGGAGCCGGAGACGGTCACGATCCAGACCGCGAACGGCTCGTAGCCGAGCAGGCTGGCCACCGTGTACTCGCCCAGCACCAGCGCGAGCGTCAGGAACGACGCGCTGGCCAGGGCCGAGCGCAGGTTCGGCACCACGACCCGCAGCAGCACGTGCGGCCAGGACGCGCCCAGGTTCCGGGCGGCCTCGACCAGCGTGCGCACGTCCATGGTGCGCAGCCCGGCGTCCAGCGAGCGGTAGACGAACGGCAGCACCAGCACGACGTACGCGAGCACGAGCACGACGGGGAACCCCGGGTCCTGGATCGCGATCAGCGTGCCCCAGAACGGCGTCGGCGCCAGGATGTCGGCCCCGTCACGCAACGAGGTCGTCAGCCCGGCCACGAACGTGATCGGCGGCACCACCAGCGGCAGCGTGCACAGCACCTCCATCACCGGCCGCAGCCGCGGCGCGAACAGCCGTACGGCCAGCATGGCCGGCAGCGCCAGCAGCAGGACCAGCACGATCGTCGCGGCGGCCAGCGACAGCGACAGCAGCAGCGAGCGCGCGAAGCCCTCGGCCGTCAGCAGCTCGCCGTAGGCGGAGAACGAGACCCCGGTGGCCGGGTTGTGCACCGTGTACCAGAGCGAGGCGCCGAGCGGGATCAGGAAGTAGGCCGCGGCCAGGGCGAACACCAGGCCGCGCCACCAGCGGGGCCGGGCGGGCGC
Source organism: Nonomuraea sp. NPDC049624 (assembly GCF_040675255.1). NCBI lineage: Bacteria > Bacillati > Actinomycetota > Actinomycetes > Streptosporangiales > Streptosporangiaceae > Nonomuraea > Nonomuraea sp. NPDC049624. The sequence goes on from NZ_JBFAOR010000010.1 coordinate 236,704, forward strand.
CTTCGCCGCCGCCGCGGCGACGGGCTCCAGCCCGGTCAGCGCAGCCATCGGGAGCTCCTCCTCTGCAGCGGCAGGTAGATCGCCATCACCAGCCCGGCCACCACGATCATGTCCAGGCTGAGCGCCAGCGCGATGTTCTCGTAGCCGACCAGCACGTCACCGGTCAGCGCGCTGGCGATCTTCAGGGTGACCAGCGGCACGACGGTGCCCACCATGGCGTTGGCGGTCGCGTACGCCGAGAACGCCGACCCGAACAGCAGCACCACCCCGCCCAGCATCGCGGGCGCGAGCACCGGCAGCGCGACGAGACGCCAGTAGTGCCAGGCGGTCGCGCCGCTGTTGGCGGCGGCCTCGCGCCACTGGGGCCTCAGCCCGTCCAGCGCGGGCGCCATGACCAGCACCATCAGCGGGATCGCGAAGTACAGGTAGACGATCACCAGCCCCCAGAACGTGTACAACGACCCCGAGGGCAGCCCCACCAGGCCGCTGATCACGCCCGAGTTGCCCAGCGTGGCGATCCAGAAGAACGCCAGGGGCACCCCGCCGAAGTTGGCCAGCACGCCCGAGGCGGTCAGCACGGCCTCGCGCAGCAGCGTGAAGCGCGAGGTCACCACGGCGTAGGCGAGGAACGTGCCGAGGACGGCCCCGGCCAGCGCCACCACGGCCGACAGCTTGACGCTCCCGGCCATGGCGACCAGGTAGCCGCCCTGGAGGCTCTGCGCGAGGTTGGCCAGGCTCGGCCGTCCCTGGACGGTGAAGGCCCCCGCGACCAGCGCGACCGCCGGGACCCCGAAGACGAGGGCGAAGAAGGCCAGCAGGGGCAGGGCGCCGGCCCAGCCCCTGGAACGCGGGCGGGTCATCCCGAGATCGCGGCGTCCCAGCCGCTGGCCAGCTTGGCCTTGGCCGCGTCGACCTGCTCGGGCGTGGGGAACTCGGGCGTGCCCTCGACCTGGGGCAGCTTCGCGGCCAGCGCCTTGTCCACCGTGCCGTCGGAGGTCATGGACGGCAGCAGCACCGGACGGGCGAAGCCCTTGAGGTAGAGGTTCTGGCCCTCGGCGCTGTAGAGGTACTCCTGCCACAGCCTGGCCGCCGCCGGGTGCGGGGCGTCCTTGTTGATCGCCTGGGCGTACATCTGGAAGTACTTGCCGTCGGTCGGCACGTTCACCTTCCAGTCGAGGCCCTTGGCGGCCATCTGGGGGGCGTAGGCGGCGTTGTTGTAGTCCCAGTCGATGCTGATCTGGGTCTCGCCCTTCTCGATGGTCGCCGGGGTCGTCTCGACCGGGTTGTAGTTGCCGGCGTCCTTGAGCTTCTTGAAGAAGTCGATGCCGGGCTGGATGTCGTCGAAGGAGCCGCCGCTGGCGATCGCGGCGGCGTACACGCCGGCGAAGGCCGAGCCGGACTTGGTGGGGTTGCCGTTCATCGCGACCTTGCCCTTGTACTCGGGCTTGAGCAGGTCGGCGTAGCTGGTCGGGCAGTTGGCGATCTTCTTGGCGTCGCAGCCGATCGAGACGTAGCCGCCGTAGTCGTTGGTCCAGAGCCCGGTCGGCTCCTTCTGCCCCTCGGGGATCTTGTCGAACGACTGCACCTTGTACGGCGCGAACAGCCCTTCCTTGGCGCCGCTGATCGCGAACGACTGGCCGAGGTCGAGCACGTCGGGCGCGCGGTCCTGGCCCTTGCGGGTCTTGACGGCGTTGATCTCGTCCGCGCTGGCCGCGTCGGGCGTCTCGCTCTCGATCTTGATGCCGTACTTGGCCTCGAACGACTTGATGATCTCGCCGTAGTTGGCCCAGTCGGGCGGCAGCGCGATGACGTGGAGGTTGCCCTCCTTCTTGGCGGCCTCGACGAGCTTGTCGAAGCCGCCGAAGTCGGCGGCGGAGGCGGCGGTCGCCGCGTTCGCCCCGCCTTCGGCCGTCTTGGTGGTCTGCTGGCTGCTCGGGGCGGCGCCACACGCCGCGGTGACAACGGTAAGGGCCGCGATGACGCCGGCCGCACGGGCGCGAGGTGTGAACACGTCGCCTCCACTCTCCGGGGGGTGTGGAAAGAACTTAGGGGAACTTGTACAAACAAGCGAGCACCAGTAAGTCGCATAAACATTGCTCTTTCGTGAATGGAGAAGGTCGCGAATGGTTGCGCGCTATGAACGGATAGCCGCTGAGCTGCGTGATGACATCCTGGCGGGCGCGTACCCGGTCGGCTCCCAGCTTCCGAGCGAGGCCGAGCTGGCCACCCGGCACCGGGCGGCGCGCGGGACCGTGCGGCAGGCGGTGGCCGTGCTGGTCGCCGAGGGGCTGGTGGGATCGAGGCAGGGCGCCAGGCGCATCGTGCTCGGCAACGCGCGCAGCCAGAGCTTCGCCGAGCTGCACAGCTTCGCCCAGTGGGCCAGGGCCAACGGCTACCGCATCGGCGGCCAGGTGATCTCCCAGCGCCGCCGGGCCGCCACCGCGCCCGAGTCGGCCAGGTTCGGCGGGGACGAGGTGCTGGAGGTGCTGCGCCTGCGCTCGCTGGAGGGCGAGCCGGTCCTGGTCGAGCGGACCGTCTACGCCGAGTGGGTGGCTCCCGCCGTCGAGGCGCTGGCCGCCGACTGCGCGTCCGTCACCGAGGCCCTGTACGAGTCCGTCGGCCTGATCTTCGCCTACGGCGAGCACCTCATCGACGCCGTGCCCGCCGGCGCCGGGGACGCCCGGCTGCTGGGCGTGCGGCGCGGCAGCCCGCTCCTGCGCCAGCGCCGCGTCACCACCACGCACGAGGGCCGCCCGGTGGAGTCCTCCGACGACCGCTACCGGGCGGGCAGCGTCACCTTCAGCATCCGCAACTCGATCGGCGCCAACCCCCTGACGCGGCGGGCGGGCGACTTGCGCTTCGGGCCGTAAGAACATATGTTCGATACATAAGCGCCCGTCTTCCCCCGGGTGGCTCAGCAAAGGAACCAGAGCCGCGGGGAGAAGCGTCTTGAGCAGACTCTATGGCGATCCGATAGAGGTGTGGACCAGAGACGGCGAGCCGACCCAGTTCGTCTGGCGCGACCGGCTCTACCTCGTCCGCAACGTGCTCGACCACTGGGTCGTGGCGCGCGAGTGGTGGAAGACCGGCGAGGGCGACCCCGGCGAGCGCCGCTTCTGGCGGGTGGAGGCGAGCCCGGGACGCGAGGTCGGCTCGTACGAGCTGCGCTACGACACCGCCGGCGACGGCTGGCTGCTGCTGCGGGCGTGGGACTGATGGCGCCCCCGTTCCCGCACCTCGACGTGGCCTCGGCCTACTCCATGAGGTACGGCACCGCCTTCCCGCACGCCCTGGTGGAACGGGCCGCAGAACACGGCATGGACATCCTCGCGCTGACCGACCGCGACGGGCTCTACGGCGCGGTCAAGCACGTCCAGGCGTGCGCCGACGCCGGGATCGCCCCCGTGGTCGGCGTGAACCTGGCGCTCGACGTCCCGGCCGTCCCGGCGGCGCCCGGCATGCGCGCGCCGCGGCCCAGGACCGGGCCGGCCGCCGAGGACCGGATCACCGTGCTCGCGCGCTCCGGCGGCTGGTCGCGGCTGTGCCGCCTGGTCACCGCCGCGCACGCCGCCGGTGAGCGCGGCGCGCCCAAGGCGACCCGCGAGCTGGTCGGCGCCTGGGCCGGCCCGGCGGGCGGCGACCACGGGTTCGGCGCCGAGGACGGGCTCGTGGTGCTGCTCGGGCCGCGCTCCGACGTCGGCCGCGCGATCGCCGAACGCCGCGACGAGCAGGCCAGGACGCTGCTCGGCCGGTGGCGCGCCGCCGTCCCCGGCGTGGTGATCGAACTGGTCGACCAGTACGGCTTCCGCGACGCCACCACGGCCGTCCGCATGCTCGGCCTGGCCGAGTCCGCCGGCGTGCCGGCCGTGCTGACCAACGCCGTCCGCTACCTCGACCCGGCCGACCACCAGGTCGGCGACGTGCTCGACGCGGCCCGCCGGCTCGTCCCGCTGCACCCGCGGCACCTGGAGAGCACCACCTCGCACGCCTACCTCAAGAGCACCAAGGAGATGTGGCAGGTGGCGGCCAAGGTCTGCGGCGCCGACCGGGAGCGGGTGGCCCGGCTGCTGTTCACCACCAGGCGCCTGGCCGAGGCGTGCTCGATGGACCCGCTGCGGCTGCTCGCGCTCAGGAACGACCCGCCCGACCTCAATCTGCCCGAGGTCGGCCGCGACCCGGTGCCGCTGCTGCGCAACCGCGTCGAGGACGGCCTGGTCAGGCGCGGCCTCGACCGTTCGGGGGAGGCCAGGGAACGCCTGCGGGCCGAGCTGGACGTCATCGAGCGCAAGCGTCTGTCGGGGTACTTCATCGCCGTGGCCGGCATCACCGACATGATCCGCGGCATGGACATCCGCTGCGCCATCCGCGGCTCGGGCGCCGGCAGCCTGGTCAACTACCTCATCGGCATCGGCGAGGTGAACCCGCTCGAACACGGCCTGCTCATGGAGCGTTTCCTGTCGGAGGGCCGCGTCGGCCTGCCCGACATCGACGTGGACGTGGAGTCGGCCCGCCGGCTCGACTGCTACAAGGCCATCTTCGAACGCTACGGCGAGGCCCGCGTGGCCTGCGTGTCCATGATGGAGACCTACCGCGCGCGCAGCGCCATCAGGGACGTCGCCGGCGCGATGGGCCTGCCGCCGCACGAGATCGACGCCATCGCCAAGGCGTTCCCGCACATCAGGGCCAGGCAGATCACCGCGTCCCTGGCCGACCTGCCCGAGCTGCGCGAGAGCCGGCTCGGCGAGGCCGGGCTCGACCGGGTGTTCCGGCTGGCCGAGAAGCTCGACGGCCTGCCCAGGCACATCGCGCTGCACCCGTGCGGCGTGCTGGTCGGCAACTCGGGCCTGCGCGACAGGACGCCGGTGGAACGCAGCCTGCTGGAGTTCCCGATGTCCCAGTTCGACAAGGACGACGTGGAGGAGGCCGGCCTGCTCAAGCTGGACGTGCTGGGCGTGCGGATGCAGTCGGCCATGGCGTACACGCTGAGCGAGATCAAACGCGTGGACGACATCGAGGTCAGGCTGGACGAGCAGGCCGGCGACGACCCCGGCGTCGAGTACGTCCCGCACGACGACCAGGAGACCTACGACATGATCTGCGCCAGCCGCACGCTCGGCTGCTTCCAGATCGAGTCGCCGGGCCAGCGGGAGCTGGTGGCCAAGCTGGAGCCGCGCCGGATGCACGACCTGATCGTGGACATCTCCCTGTTCCGGCCGGGGCCGGTCAACTCCGACATGGTCACCCCCTACCTGGAGGCCAGGCACGGGTGGCGGCAGCCGTACTACCCGCACGCCCGGCTGCGCGAGGCGCTGAAGGAGACGCACGGCGTGGTCGTCTTCCACGAGCAGGTGCTGAAGATCATTTCGGTGATGACGGGACGCGACCTGTCCTTCGCCGAGACCCTGCGGCGCACCCTCGGCACGCCGGAGGGCCGGGAGCGGGTGCGCAAGGCGTTCGTGCCGCTGGCCAGGGCCAACGGGTTCGGCGACGCGGCGGTGGAGCGGGCCTGGAAGGTGCTCGACGCGTTCGGCGCCTTCGGGTTCTGCAAGGCGCACGCGGCGGCGTTCGCGCTGCCCACCTACCAGTCGGCCTGGCTCAAGCGGCACCACGCGGCGGCGTTCTTCGCCGGGGTGCTCACCCACGAGCCCGGCATGTACCCGCCGCGCGTCATCATCGACGAGGCCCGGCAGTGCGGGGTCGAGATCCTGCCGCTCGACGTCAACGGGTCCGGCAAGGACTGGCGGGTGGAACGGCTCGGCCCGCGCCCGCCGCTGCGGCTCCGGGTGAGCCCGTCGGAGCTGGGGGAGGAGCGGCGTCCGGTGCGGCAGGAGTTCAGGATCGGGGAGATCGGCCGCGGTTACGCGCTGCGGGTGCCGTTCTCGGCGATCAAGGGGGTGAGCGAGGCCGAGGTCGAACGCATGGTGGCCGGGCAGCCGTACACGTCGCTGGCCGACTTCTGGGACCGGGCCAGGCCCTCGCGGCCGACCATCGAGCGCATCGTCCAGGTCGGCGGCCTCGACGCGCTGCACGGCCTGCGTCCCGGCGGCCCCCGCTGGCGTCCGGGCGAGCTGACCAGGCGCGACCTGATCGCCCAGGTGGGGGCGCTGGAACGGGCGTCGTCGATCGGCGTGCGCTCGGCCGCGCCCCGGTCCAGGCGCTACACCGCGGCGCCGCCGCGCCCCCGGGCCGAGCCGCCGTCCACGCAGCTGCCGCTCGGCTTCGGCGAGCACCTGCCGCCGGGCGAGCTGCCCGAGATGACGGAGACGGAGATGGTCGAGGCCGAGCTGGAGATCCTCGGCATCGACGTCAGCCGGCACGTCATCAGCTTCCACGACGAGCTGCTCGACGCGCTCGGGGTGGTGCGCTCCAAGGACCTGCTCGCCCAGCGCAACGGCGCGGAGGTGCTGGTCGCGGGGGTGAAGGTGGCCACCCAGACGCCCGCCGTGCGCTCGGGGCAGCGGGTCATCTTCACCACCCTCGACGACTCGACGGGGCCGGTCGACCTGACCTTCTTCGAGTCGGTGCAGGGCAGGTGCGCGGCAACGGTGTTCGGCTCGTGGCTCATGCTGGCCAGGGGAGTGGTCCGCCGTACGGGGGCCCGCGCGGTCTCCATGCGCGCCGTCGACTGCTGGAACCTGACCGACCTGGACGCGCTGTGGCGGGCGGAGGGTGTGGAGGCCGTCCGCGCCCTGCTCGACCGGGCCCCGGAAGAGCGGCCCGGCGTCGGCGGACGCAGGATCGAGTACGCCAACGGCTTCCGGCTCTCGCCCTACTCCGACCTCGGCCCCGCCATCGCCGCCCCGCCCCGGCAGCTCTGGCACGCCAGCCCCGGCAGCTCCGGCCCGACGGCGGCCTGACCCCGTACCCGGGCGCGCGGCGGCCGTCAGCCGGTGTGGCCGAACGGGGCCGAGCCCTGGGCGGGCCGGCTGGTCAGCCGGGTCACGATCTCGGGGCCGGGCGCGGACTCGGCGACCGACGCGCGCAGCCGTCCGGCCACGTCGAGCCGCTGGACGCGGGTGACCTCGCGGACGGTGGCGGCGCACAGCAGGGCCGCCACCACCGCGCCGCCCAGCTCCAGCAACCCCACCCCGGTCAGCCCGTCGGAGGCGGACTCCAGCGGGAGGCGGACCGTGACCAGCGTCAGCATGCCCAGCCAGCTCAGCCACCACGCCGTCAGCAGCACCAGCCACCGCCCGCGCCGCCCGGACGGCGGCTTGGCCCGCCGCCAGATGTCGTCGACCAGCAGCGCGGGCGCGACCAGGTTGACGACGGGGATCAGCCAGGCGGCCGCGACCGGCCCGGTGGGGCTGGAACGGTCCTTCACCTGACGGGCGCGCACCAGCCAGGTCACGTAGGCGGCCCCGGCGGCGACGGAGGTGCCCGCGACCAGCATCATCAGCACCGCGAACGTCGTCACCGCCCCCACGACCGCCTCCGCCTGCGCCCCGTGGGGACGGCCGCCGAACGCGGCGAGCTGGACGGCGAGATGACGGCCGCGGGACCGCTCGAAGACCACGAGGGCGCCCAGGGAGAGGACCTGCGCGGCAAGCGTCACATATACGGCGGAAGCAGCTTTGGTTGGCGGTGCCTGGGCGTAGCGCACGATGTTCTCCCCCCGGGCCATGCGCTGAGGTTCTGACTCACTTGTATCCCGTCAGCACCGCTGTTAATCAGCTCACCACGCCGGATTCCCACGCCCAAGCCGCGATTCCCACCCGATTGCGGACACCGAGTTTCGCCTGGATGCTGCCCAGGTGCGTCTTCACCGTCGACAGCGACACGAACAGCTCGGCGGCCACCTCCTGGTTGGTGCGCCCCCTGGCCACCAGGCGCACGACGTCGAGCTCGCGGTCGGTCAGCGGGCCGTTCGGCGGCTCGGCCGCCCGCCTGGGCTGGGTCAGGTGCTGCAGCAGCCGTACGGTGACCGACGGCGACACCAGCGCGTCGCCCCCGGCGGCGGCCCTGACCGCCTCGATGAGCAGCGTGGGGCCGCTGTCCTTGAGCAGGAAGCCGGTGGCCCCGGCGCGCAGCGCGCCGTAGACGTACTCGTCGAGGTCGAAGGTGGTGACGATGACCACCCGCATCGGGTTCTCCACGCCCGGCCCGGCCAGCACGCGGGTCACCTCCAGTCCGTCGAGCTTGGGCATCCTGATGTCGAGCAGGCACACGTCCGGCCGCAGCCGCCTGGCCTCGGCCACGGCCTCGGCGCCGTCGGCCACGGCGGCCACGACCTCCATGTCCGGTTGAGCGTCCAAGATCATTTGAAAGCCGGTGCGCACCAGCTGCTGGTCGTCGGCGATGAGAACCCGAATAGTCACGGCTCAACTCTAAGGATCAGCCGTTCGGCCGAGGCCGAAATGGACGCACGGCCGATCCGCCGCCACCCCCCGCCGCGGAAGGGTGGAGCCCATGAACGACGTGCTTGTTGGACGAGCCCTGGCCAAGCGGTTCGGGCAGACGGTCGCCCTGGGCGGCGTGGACATCACGGTACGGGCGGGAGAGGCCGTGGCCATCATGGGCCCGAGCGGTTCCGGCAAGTCGACCCTCCTCCACTGCCTGGCCGGGATCATGAAGCCGGACGACGGCGAGGTCCACCTGCTGGGCCAGCGCATCGACGCCATGGGCGAGCGGCAGCGCAGCGCCCTGCGCCGCACCCGCTTCGGCTTCGTCTTCCAGTTCGGCCAGCTCCTGCCCGAGCTGCCCGCCGAGGAGAACGTGGCGCTGCCGCTCATGCTGGGCGGCGTGCCGCGCGCCCAGGCCGTACGGCAGGCCCGCGAGTGGTTCCCGCTGCTCGGCCTGCACCAGATGGAGACCCGGCGGCCCGGCGAGCTGTCCGGCGGCCAGGCCCAGCGCGTGGCCATCGCCAGGGCGCTGGTGAGCAAGCCCGCCGTGGTCTTCGCCGACGAGCCGACCGGCGCGCTCGACCAGCAGACCGGCCAGGACACCATGCGCCTGCTCACCGAGGCGACCAGGCACAACGGGGCCTGCCTGATCGTCGTCACGCACGACCCCAACGTGGCCGCCTGGTGCGACCGCACGGTCGAGGTCCGCGACGGCCGCCTGCTCGCCCACGGGGTGACCGCGTGAACCTCGACCTGACCTGGCGGCTGCTCAAGGGCGGCGGCCGCAGGGGCATGCTGGGCACCTGGCTCACCTTCGGCGCGGTCGCGGTGGCCACGGCGCTGCTGCTGTTCGCCGTCGCCGCGAACGTCGCCTTCGGCGCCAGGGCCGACCGCAGCGCCTGGCGCAACCCCGTGGCGGCGGCCCAGAAGGACGCGGTGGCCGTCGAGGCGAGCCGCTTCGACTACGTGGACGGCAAGACGATCACCGTCGTCGACCTGGCCGCGCTCAAGCCGGGGGCGCCCGCCCCGCCCGGTATGCCGCGCTTCCCGGCCCCCGGCGAGGTGTGGCTGTCGCCCGCCCTGTCCGAGCTGGCCGCCGACCTGCCCGCCGACCGGCTGGCCAAGCGTTACCCGGCGCCGAAGGGCGTGCTCGGCGAGGAGGCGCTGGTCCAGCCCGAGGAGCTGGTCGCGGTGGTCGGCCACGCGCCGGACGCGCCCGCGATGACCGCCGAGCGCAGCGACGACTGGATCCTCGGCAAGCCGCCGGTGAAGGTCGCGACCCTGGCCGGCACGCCCAGCGAGGACGCCGAGGCGTACCAGGTGCTGGCGCTGATCGCCAGCGTGCTCATGGTGGTGCCGCTGCTGGTGTTCGGCGGCGCGGCGGCCAGGCTCACGGTCGCCCGGCGCGACCAGCGGCTGGCCGCGCTCAGGCTGGTCGGCGCGACGCCGGGCCAGGTGGTCGGCATGACGGTGGCCGAGGCCGTGCTGGTGGCCTTCGCCGGCGCCCTGGCCGGGGCCGTCGCGTTCGGGGCGGCCGTGCCGCTGCTGGCGCGCATCCCGATCCAGGGCGGCACCTGGTTCGTCGCCGACCTGTTCCCGAACCTGCTGATCCTGGCCGGCGTGCTGGTCGCGGTGCCGCTGCTGGTGGGGCTGTCGGCGGTGGTCGGGCTGCGCCGGGTCGTGGTCAGCCCGCTCGGCGTGGCCAAGCGGGAGACGCCGCCCGGCATGCGGTTCGTCCGCGTGCTCGCGCTGCTCGCGGTGCTGGCCGTGTTCCCGCTGCTCACCAGGGGGACCAGCGTGGCGATCGTGGCCGTGGCGCTCGGGCTGGCGTTCCTGTGCCTGAACCTGGCCGGACCGTGGGTGGTCGGCCTCATCGGCAAGGTCGCGGCCGGGACCGCGCGCCGGCCCGCGCGGCTGCTGGCGGCCCGCAGGCTGGTGGATGACCCGCGCTCGGCCTGGCGGACCGTCAGCGGCGTGGCCCTGACCGGCTTCGTGGCCGGGTTCCTCGGCCTGCTCAGCCCCGGCGCGTTCGGCGGGGACGCCGGGCCCGCCCAGCTCAGCGTCGTGGCACCGGCGGGCGAGGCCTCGAAGGTGGCCGACCAGGCCCGCGACCGGCTCGCGGGAGCGGGCATCACGGCCACGGTGAAGACCGTCAAGCACACCGTGGTCGCGGCGCTCGGCAGCGGCGCCGACGACGTCGTGGTCGACCGGGCGCGCACCGCGCTGAGCGACCTCGTGCCGGGTCGCACCCCGACGACGAAGGCCGACGACCAGCGCTTCGGCCTGCAGATCCTGGCCGACGTGCGGGTGGGCACGATCGTGGTGCTGTCGGTGTCGTTCCTGGTGGCGATCGCCAGCGCGGGCATCACCGCGGCCTCGTCGGTGCTGGACCGGCGGCAGACGTACGCGCTGCTGCGGCTGGCGGGCACGCCCCTGGAGGTCCTGGACCGGGCCAGGCGGGCCGAGACGCTGATCCCGATGGCCGTGATGGGCGGCGGCGCGATCCTGGTGGGCGCGTTCTGCGCGATGCCGTTCATGATCGGTGGGGTGAGCACGAGCGGCGTGGTCACGCTGCTGGTCTGCGTGGGCGCCGGCTTCGCGGGCGTGATCGGCGCGGGCGCGCTGAGCAGGCCGCTGCTGCGCTCGGTGACCGACGACCCGGCGCCCCGGCCGGACTGACCGCCCGGCCGGACTGACCGCCCGGCCGGACTGACCGCCCGGCCGGACCCGGCCCGGTCCGGCACGGGTCAGCTCGGCACGGGTCAGCTCGGCACGGATCAGCCGAGCACGAGGTCGCGGACCGTGCGCAGCGACTGCTCGTCGCGCGGTCCCATCACCAGCAGGCTGGTGACCGGGCTCTTGTGCCACAGGTCGAGCCGTTCCCTGATCCGGCCGGGCGGGCCGACGAGCGAGATGCCGTCGGCCAGCTCGTCGGGGATCGCCCGGAACGCCTCGTCCTTGCGGCCGGCCAGGTAGAGCGCCTGGATGTGCTCGGCCGCCGCGGCGAAGCCCATGCGGCCGATGATGTCGGCGTGGAAGTTGCGCTGCTTGGCGCCCATGCCGCCGATGTAGAGCGTGAGCATCATCTTGACGCCGTCGAGGGCGGCCCTGACGTCGTCGGAGATGACGACCATCACCATGGCGGCGATCTCGAAGCCGGGGTCGCGGCCGGCCAGCGCGTCGCCGTACATCTCCTCGATCTTGCCGGGGAAGGCGAACAGCGGCAGCCAGCCCTGCGCGACCTCGGCGGCCAGGGCGACGTTCTTGGGGCCCTCCGCGCCGAGGTAAACGGGGATGTCGCGGCGCAGCGGGTGGGTGATGAGCTTGAGCGGCTTGCCCAGGCCGCCCGGCAGGGGCAGCGGGTAGTGGTCGCCGTCGCTGGTCACGGGCTCCTCGCGGCGCCACACGCGGCGCATGATCTCGACGTACTCGCGGGTCCTGGCCAGGGGCCTGGCGAACGGCTGCCCGTACCAGCCCTCCACGACCTGCGGGCCGGAGGCGCCGATGCCGAGCAGCAGCCGGCCGCCGGTCAGGTGGTCGAGCGTCATCGCGGTCATCGCGGTCGTGACCGGCGGGCGGGCCGAGATCTGCGCCACCGACGTGCCCAGCTTGATCCGGCTCGTACGCGCCCCGTACCAGGCCAGCGGGGTGAACACGTCGCTGCCGTACGCCTCGGCGGTCCACACCGAGTCGTAGCCGAGGCGTTCGGCGGCGAGGACGGTCTCCGTGGCGTCGTCGGCGTCGCGCTGCCAGTAGCCGAGGTTCAGGCCGAGCTTCATACGCACCTCCGGAATAAAGTTCCATTACCGAGGCCGCAGTGTCAATGCGTGATCTCCCGGGGAGATCAGACATTGTGCTCAAGAGTCTCTGCCGTCTCTTCTGCCTGCTGCTCCTGCTGTCGCCGGCGACCGAGCCGACGATGGCCGTGAGCGCCTCGCGGCCGAACATCGTGTTCGTGATGGCCGACGACCTGGAGAGCGGCACGCTGCCCCACTTCCCGGCCATCAGTTCGGAGCTGGTGGCGAAGGGCACCTCCTTCAGCCGCTTCTTCGTGACGAACTCCTGGTGCTGCCCGTCGCGCACGTCGATCCTGCGTTCCCAGTACGTCCACAGCCACGGCGTACTGACCAACACCGCCCCCGAAGGGGGGTTCGACCGCTTCCACTCCCTCGATCTGGAACGTTCCACGATCGGCACCTGGATGCAGCAGGCCGGCTACCGCACCGCGCTGATGGGCAAGTTCCTCAACCACTATCCCGGCGCCACCGCCGACGCCTCCTACGTGCCGCCCGGCTGGGACGAATGGGACGTCCCGGTCCGCAAGCTCTACGAGGAGTACGGCTACCGCCTCAACGAGAACGGCGACCTGTACGACTACGGCTGGTCGGAGGAGGACTACCTGTCCGACGTGCTGGCCGACAAGGCCCGCGACTTCATCACCGGCGCCGACGAGCCGTTCTTCCTCTACCTGACGCCCATCGGCCCGCACAACCCGGCCAACCCGGCGGTCCGGCACGTCGCCGACCTGCCCGAGGTCACCGCGCCGCGCACGCCTTCGTTCAACCAGGCCGACGTGAGCAAGGAGCCGCTGTGGCTGAGCTCCCTGCCCTCGCTGACGCAGGAGGACATCGACCGGGTCGACGAGCGCCACCGCAGGCGGCTGCGGTCGATGCTGGGCGTCGACGACCTGGTCCGCTCGGTGATCGAGGCGCTGCAGGCGTCCGGCAAGCTCGACAACACCTACATCATCTTCACCTCCGACAACGGCTTCCATCTCGGCACCCACCGGCTGGCGCAGGGCAAGACGACGCCGTTCGAGGAGGCGATCAAGGTTCCGTTCGTGGTGCGCGGGCCGGGGATCCGGGCGGGGGCCACGATCGGGCAGCTCGGCGCGACCGTGGACATCGCGCCGACGATCGCCGAGCTGGGCGGGGCCGCCGTGCCGGCGTTCAGCGAGGGGCGCTCGCTGGTGCCGCTGCTGCGCGGCAGCCCGCCCGCCCAGTGGCGCAAGAACGTGCTGGTCGAGTTCAACAGGCCGGTCAACCGGTCGTCGGCGGCCCAGACCCCGGTGCCCTCCTACCAGGCGCTGCGCACCGAGCGCTACACCTACGTCAGGTACGACACGGGGGAGCGGCAGCTCTACGACCTGGCCGCCGACCCGTACCAGCTCGACAACCTCGCGGCCACCGCCGACCCGGCGCTGCTGGCCGGCCTCGACGCCCGGCTCCAGGCGATGCGGGCCTGCTCGGGGGCGGGCTGCCGGGAGGCCGACGCGCGTCAGTGACCGGGGAACAGGGCGGGGTAGGCGTGCGCCAGGTGGTCGGTCACCGCCTGCTGGGCCTCCTCCGGGTCGCCCGCCGCGACGGCCGCGCGGATGCGCTCGTGGTCGGCGCGCAGCACGGAAAGGTCGCCGAGGCGTTCGACCGCTTCGATGGCGTTCCTGCGCATCGCGTCCCGGAGTGAGCGCATGATGGCGGCGATGAGCCGGTTGCCCGAGGCGTCCGCGATCGCGCAGTGGAAGGCGGTGTCGTGCTCCACGAACTCCTCCGCCGTGGCCGCCCGGTCCATGCCCTCGATCGCGGCGGCCAGCTCCGCCGTGCCGGCCCGGGTCGCCGCCGCGTGCGCGGCCGACCAGCGTTCGATCATCAGCCGGGCGTCGACGACCTCGCGCTGCTCCAGGGTGGCCAGGCCCAGGTTGAGCCGGAGCAGGTCGGTGAGCGCCGTGTCGGGCCGCGAGGTCAGTACGGCTCCCGCGTCCGGACCCCGTCCCACCTGCGAGGACACCACGCCCAGGGTCTCCAGGACGCGCAGCGCCTCCCGTACGGACGAGCGGCCGACGCCCAGTTGCTCGGCGAGCTGACGTTCGCCGGGCAGCCGGTCGCCCACGGTCAGGCCGTCCTCGGCGATGCGCCGTTCGATCTGGGCGAGCACGTCCTCGAACGCCCGTGTGCGTTTCACCGATGCCTCCCCGGTGCTGGCCCGGAACTGTGGGGTTAGGTATGGTCTGACCATACAGTGGTCGGACCATTCGTTGGGAGAGTCGTGCGAGTCGCCCTGTTCATCACGTGCGTGAACGACACGCTCTTCCCGGGCACCGGCAAGGCCGTCGTGTCGCTGCTGCGCAGGCTGGGCTGCGACGTGGACTTCCCCGTCGCCCAGACGTGCTGCGGGCAGATGCACGTCAACACCGGTTACCGGGCGGAGGGCGTGCGGCTGGCCAGGAAGTTCACCGAGGTGTTCGCCGGGTACGACGCCGTCGTGGCGCCGTCGGGGTCGTGCGCGGCCATGGTGCGCGAGCAGTACCCGAAGCTGGTGCGGCCGGGCAGCAGGGGCGCGGCGGCCGTGGCCGAGGTCGTGCCCAAGGTGTACGAGCTGAGCGAGTTCCTGCTGGACGTCCTGAAAGTCGACGACGTTGGCGCATATTTCCCGCACCGGGTGACATATCACCCGACGTGCCATTCGCTGCGCGGGCTGCATCTGGGCGACCGGCCCACCCGGCTGCTGCGGAAGGTCCGAGGTCTGGAGCTCGTGCCGCTGCCGGGCGCGGAGGAGTGCTGCGGCTTCGGCGGCACGTTCGCGGTCAAGAACCCGGCGGTGTCGGCCGCCATGGGGGCCGACAAGGTGCGCGGCATCCTCGACACGGGCGCCGAGGTGATCTGCGCGGCCGACAACTCCTGCCTGATGCACATCGGCGGCACCCTGAGCCGCCAGAAGACGGGGGTCAGGACGATGCACCTGGCGGAGATCCTCGCAGCCACGGAGGAGACCCGATGAGCGCGACATTCCTCGGCATGCCCGGAAATTTCCCGAAAAATGCGGCGAAGGCCGTGGAGGATTCGCAACTGCGGTTCAACCTCCGGAAAGCCACCCACACCATTCGCGGCAAGCGCGCCGGCGTCGTCGGCGAGCTGCCCGACTGGGCCGAGCTGCGCGCGGCCGGCAAGGCCGTCAAGGATCACACGCTCCGCCACCTCGACCGTTACCTCCTCCAGCTGGAGGAGGCCGTGCGGCGGGCGGGCGGCACCGTCCACTGGGCCAGGGACGCCGAGGAGGCCAACCGCATCGTCGGCGACCTGGTCGCGGCCACCGGCGAGACCGAGGTGGTCAAGGTCAAGTCGATGGCCACCCAGGAGATCGGGCTCAACGAGGCGCTGGCCCGGCGCGGCATCACCGCGTACGAGACGGACCTGGCCGAGCTGATCGTGCAGCTCGGGGACGACTTCCCCAGCCACATCCTGGTGCCCGCGATCCACCGCAACCGGTCGGAGATCCGCGAGATCTTCCTCGACCGCATGCCCGGCGTGCCCGACGGCCTGACCGACGAACCGCCCGCCCTGGCCGAGGCCGCGCGGCTCCACCTGCGCGAACGCTTCCTCAGGAGCAAGGTCGCCGTCTCCGGGGCGAACTTCATGATCGCCGAGACCGGCACGCTGGTCGTGCTGGAGTCGGAGGGCAACGGCCGCATGTGCCTGACCCTCCCCGAGACGCTCATCAGCGTCGTCGGCATCGAGAAGCTGCTGCCGACCTGGCGGGATCTGGAGGTCTTCCTCCAGCTTCTTCCGCGCAGCTCCACAGGTGAGCGGATGAATCCGTACACCAGCACGTGGACCGGCGCCACCGAGGGCCAGGACTTCCACCTGGTGCTGCTCGACAATGGCCGCACCGACGTGCTCGCCGACGAGGTGGGCCGCCAGGCGCTGCGCTGCATCCGCTGCTCGGCCTGCCTGAACGTGTGCCCGGTCTACGAACGCGCGGGCGGCCACGCGTACGGCTCGGTCTACCCCGGGCCGATCGGGGCCATCCTCACCCCGCAGCTCAGGGGCATGTCCTCGGACCTGGACGCCTCGCTGCCGTTCGCCTCCAGCCTGTGCGGGGCCTGCCTGGAGGTCTGCCCGGTGGCCATCGACATCCCCGAGGTGCTGGTGGACCTGCGGGCCAGGGCGCCGCACGCGGCGGCAGAGCGCGCGGGCATGAAGGCCGCCGGCTGGGTGCTGGACGACCAGGCCCGGCTGGCCAGGGCCCAGCGGCTGGCCGCCCGGCTGCGCAGGCTGGTGCCCAGACGGCGGCTGCCCGGCCCGCTGGCGGCCTGGACCGACACCCGGGACGTGCCCGACATCCCGGAAGAATCCTTCAGAGACTGGTGGGAGCGGAACGATGGGCGCGCGTGAGGAGATCCTGGCCAAGGTCAGGAAGGCGGTGGCGGACGCGCCCGAGACGGAGGTCGTCCGGCACTACCGCACCCGCCCGGACGTGGACGACGTGGTGGGCCTGTTCGCCGAGCGGGTGCGCGACTACCGGGCCGTCGTGCACGTGCTGCCCGACGCGGACGTGCCCGGCAAGCTGGCCGAGCTGGCCGCCGGCCGCCGCATGATCGTCCCGGACGGCTTCGCCTGGGCGGCCCCGAGCAGCCCGGACGCCGGCGCCGACCGGCGCTGGGACACCCTCGACGCCGCCGACGGGGTGATCACCGCCTGCGCGGTGGCCATAGCCGAGACCGGGACCATCGTCCTCGACCACGGGCCCGGCCAGGGCGCCAGGGCGCAGACGCTGATCCCCGACCACCACGTGTGCGTCGTGCGGGCCGACCAGATCGTGGCGGGCGTGCCCGAGGCGGTGGCCAGGCTCGAGCCGGCCCGCCCGCTCACCTGGATCAGCGGCCCGTCGGCGACCAGCGACATCGAGCTGAACCGGGTCGAGGGCGTGCACGGCCCCCGCACCCTCGAAGTGATCATCAGCACGTCCCGGGTGGTCAGTACCTGAGGACGGCCGCCACGTCCTGCACGTCGTCGGTGAACCACAGTTCGGCGTCCGTCATGGCGGCGGCCCTGACCACGGCCGAGTCCGCGCGTTCCTCGACGGGCTGCTCGACGCCCCAGCGCCGCAGCTCGCCCTGGTCGGTGGAGAGCTGGGTGCCGCCTTCGCCGGTCCACACGGTCCGGTCGAGCTGGGCGGGCATGAGCACCGCGTGCACCCTGCCCTCGCGCAGGGCGTGCGCGACCTGGGACAGGCCGGCCGGGCCCGAGGACTCGCGGTGTCGGTCGAGCAGCTCGGCGCGGCGGCGTTCGAGCCAGTCGTCCAGCGCGCGCTCGACGTCGGCCTCGAACTGGCCGTGGTCGGAGCGGCTGCCGTGCTCGACCATCATCACCCGGTCGGCGGACTTGGTGCTGAGATGTTGCAGCAGGTAGGAGCGTGACTTCGGCTCGCCGGCCACGATGATCAGCTCGGCGCCGATCCTGCGTACCTGCTCGTCGATCTCGCGGGCGACGGCGACCGCGTTCTTCTCCCACGTCTCCTCGGCGCCCCGCTCGTACCGCTTCTGCGACCAGCCGCCCTGGGCGGTCTTCTGCAGCGGCCAGTCGGCCGCCGCCACGGTGGTCGTGCGCGGCGCGCCGCCGCCGAACACCGACAGCTCGGCCCCGGCGTGGTCCACGATGACCCGCAGGTGCGGCACGTTCTCGCCGCGCTGCCTCAGCATCGGCGTGACGTGCGGCAGCGGCGACACGGTCGCCATCTCGTACGGCGCCCGCGCCAGCGGCTCGGCCAGCACCACCGCGCCGTGCGTGGCGAACAGCGCCTGGCCCGGAGCCGGCCGGTTGGCGGCCACCTCCAGGGCGTCGATGGTCTCGGGGTCGGTCCCGTCGAGCTGGTCACGCACGCTGTGCCAGTGCGTCTCCCGCTGCGGCTCGGTGAGCGCGCCCAGGTAGACCGAGGCGTACGGGCCGCGCCGCTCGTACAGCGGCCTGATGAAGTCGAGACGCACAGGTCACCACCTCCGCTCTTCCATGCCGAGGCCGAGCGCCTTGGCCACGTCGGCGATGTTCACAAAACGGCGGTCGGGAAGGGATCGCACCATGTCGGCCACCTGGTCGGGGGCGTCCACGTCCTCGGCGTGCTGGAGCAGGTCGTCCTTGGAGGCGGGCCAAGGGGTGTCGCTGAGCCATTTGGCCAGGTCGCTGCGGATGTCGACGCCGCGCTGGGTGATGCCCTGGGGGGTGCCGGGCTCGTGTCCCGGGGGGTACGACTGCCCTGACTCCTCGCCGGGCCCGGGCATGGACTCGGTCTCCTTCCACTCCTCGGCGTGCGTGCTGCCGCCGCCGCGGACCATGCCCTCGGTCTCGTGCTTCTGCTGATCGTCCAGGCGCGGACCGTGCTTGTCGCTCCCACGTTCCATAGTTCCCTCACTCCTCTCGAATCGGCCCCTACCCCCGCTTTCGTGGGCAAACATCGTGAGTGTGTAGGGTGCGCACGTGTTCGATCCCGATGCGCACATCGCCGCCGCACGGCTCGTGCTGCGGCGGTTCGACCCCCGTGACGCCGCCCGCGTGCGGTCGGTGGTGGAGACGGTGGAGCCCGGCGACCGTTTCCTCCCGCCGGGCGCGCCCGTCCACGCCTCCGGCGTCGGCCAGTGGCTCGCGCACGGCGTGCACGAGCTGTACCGCTCGCAGCAGGGCCTGCACCTGGCCATGACCGAGGCCGACGACCGCATCGTGGGCGCCATCAGCCTGTTCAGGACGTCGTGGACGGCGGGCACCACCGAGGTCGGCTACGGCGTCCACCCGGCGTACCGGGGCCGCGGCTACGCCACCGAGGCCGTCCGCGCCCTGACCGCCTGGGTGTTCGCCACCACCGCCCTGCGCAGGGTGGACCTCACCGCGAACCTGGACAACCCGGCCTCCCTGCGCGTCGCGCTGAAAGCGGGCTTCACCTGGGAAGGCGTGCTGCGCGCCGCCGTGCTGGAGGAGGACGGCCCGCACGACCTGGTCGTCCTCGGCCTGCTGCGCGAGGACTCCGGCGAGCCCGCGCCCGCCTTGCCGAAGACCGAGCTGCGCACGCCCCGGCTGCTGCTGCGGCAGCCCGTCCCCGCCGACGTGCCCGGCCTGGCCGCCACCGGCGCCGACCCGCTCACCCAGGCCAGGACCGGCGTACCGCGCGACTACACCGAGGAGCACGCCCGCGCGTTCGTCGACATCTGCGAACGGATGCGGATGAGGGGCGCGGGCATCGCGTTCACCGTGGAGGAGTTCACCACCACCCGTTTCGTGGCCAACGTGGACCTCAGGGACCTCGACTGGCGCAACGGCACGGCCGAGGTCGGCTACATGACCGCGCCCTAGGCCCGCGGCCGGGGCTACGCGGGCGAGGCCGTGACCGCGATCGCCCGCTGGCTGTTCGAGCGCCACGGCTTCCGCCGGCTGCAACTGCGGGCCGCGGTGTCGAACCCGGCCTCGCAACGCGTGGCGGAGAAGGCCGGCTTCACCCGCGAGGGCGTGGCCCGCGCCGCCCTCGACGGCGAGGACCTGATCGTCTACAGCCTGGTCCCGTCCGACCTGGCCTGAGGGCACAGCGGACTGGCCTCGACGGCCCATGGTGAAACCCGGCGGGAACCGTCACCCTGGGGGTGAGGACGGTGAGGCTGAATGATCACGGTTGTCGGCTGGGACGGGGTCGAGCTGCCGGCCGGGGCCGCGGGCAGGCTGCGTGAGGCGGAGCTCGTCGTGGGCCCCGCCGCCATTCTCGGCCGGCTCGGGGTCGACGGACGCGCCGCCGACGACGGCGACCTGCTCCAGGCGCTCGACGGCCATCTCGGCCCGGACCGGGGCCCGGCCGTCGTGGTCGCCGAGGGCGATCCCGGCTTCTTCGGAGTCGTCCGCACCTTACGGGCGCACGGCCTGCGGCCGGACGTCCTGCCGGCCACCTCGCTGATCAGCCGCGCCTTCGCCTGCGCCGGGCTCAACTGGGAGGACGCCCTCGTCGTCGCCCCCTCCGGCCCCGGCCGGCTCGCCCGCGTGGTGAACGCCTGCCGCGCCCACCCCAAGGTCGCGCTGCTCGTCGCGCCCGGCGTCGGCCCCGCCGAGATCGCCAGGGAGCTGGCGCCGACCACGCCGCGCGCCCTGATCGTCTTCGAGGACCTCGGCGGCCCCGGGCAGCGCGTCACGCACAGCCGCATGGGCGAGGCCACCACCCGGCCCTGGAAGGACCCCGACGTGGTCCTCGTCATCGACCCGCTGCACCGGCCCGGGAAGCCCGGCTGGGTGGCCGGGGCGCAACCCGGCCCGGCGGAGTGGGCGCTGCCGTGGGAGAGCGGGATGCCCGCCGAGGTGCGGGCGTTCGTCCTGGCCAAGCTGGGTCCCCGGCTCGGCGACCTGGTCTGGGACGTCGGCGCGGGCGAGGGCGGGATCGCCGTCGAGTGCGCCAGGCTGGGCGCGGCCGTCGTGGCGGTCGAAG
Organism: Nonomuraea sp. NPDC049624; assembly: GCF_040675255.1. Classification (NCBI taxonomy): domain Bacteria; kingdom Bacillati; phylum Actinomycetota; class Actinomycetes; order Streptosporangiales; family Streptosporangiaceae; genus Nonomuraea; species Nonomuraea sp. NPDC049624. Next base: position 257,271 of record NZ_JBFAOR010000010.1, read on the forward strand.
GCGACCAGGCCGCCTGCGCGCGGCTGCGGGCCAACGTGCTGGCCCACGGCGTCAAGGTCGCCCTGACCAGGGGACAGGCGCCGGCCGCGCTCGAACCGCTGCCCGACCCCGACGCCGTCTTCGTCGGCGGGGGCGGCGACGACGTGGTCGCGGCGTGCGCCGCCCGCGGCCCCCGCGCGCTGGTGTGCGCGCTCGGCACGGCCGAGCGGGCGGTGGCCGTGCTGGAGCTGCTGCGCGAGCTCGGTTACCGCGGCGAGGGCACGCGGATCCAGGCGTCCGCGCTGACGTCCGGCGCCGGCGGTTCCCCCCGCCTGACCGCCGCGGATCCCGTCTTCGTCGTGCACGCCAGACCCGCGCACGCAGCGTGACCTGTCCCCCACGGGCACGTATCGGTTATCCTCGCGTGACTTTGTCTACGCACCGGAGAATCCCTCAATGAAGCCGCCGCTCCTGCTGATCGGGCAGGGCTCGAACGATGACGCCTACGCCGCGGAGTTCGGAAGGTTCGTACACCGGCTGCGCTGCCGTCTCGACCACACGGCCGTCGACGTCTCCGGCGGCTACCTGGAACGCGCCACGCCGCGCCTGAGCGACTCCGTGGCGTCCCTGATGGCCCGCGGCCATCACCGTCTCGTCGCGCTGCCGCTCAGCCTCAGCAGGGTGGATGAGGAGTTCCCGGCCGCGATGGCGCTCGAACAGCAGCGCCACCCCACCCTCATGTACGACTACGGCCGCCCCCTCGGCCCCGACCCGCGCGTGCTGGCGCTGCTGGCCGACCGGCTCGGCGAGGCCGCCGCCGAGATGGCCAGGCCGCGCCCCCTGGAGCTGGTCGGCGCCCGGCCCCGGCTGCGCGCCGTCGACACCCCGGCCCTCGACGACGTCCCCGGCCAGGTCGAGCCGGGTGAGACGGCGGTCGTGCTGGTCGGCGAGGGCTCGACCGACGCCGCCGCCAACGCCGAGGTCCACCGGGTGTCGCGGCTGTTCTGGGAGACGCACGCCTACGACTACATGACCGTCGAGACCGCGTTCGTCTCGGTGACGCCGCCCGGCGTGCCCGGCGGGCTCGAACGCTGCCGCCGGCTGGGCGCCAAGCGGGTGATCGTGGTGCCGTACCTGCTGTTCGCGGGCGGCCTGCTGGAGCGCGTGTGGGCGCAGGCCCTGGCGTACGGCGCGGGCCATCCCGACCTCGACATCCGCTGCGCCGAGGTGATCGGCGACTGCGAGACGCTGGCCGACGTCGTGATCGACCGGTACGAGGAAGCGCTCCAGCTCGTCCACTGATGCTCAAGCTCGTTCAGTTCGTTCGCCAACGCTCCAGCTCGTTCGCCAAGTGTCACCAAGTGGAGGTGTCCGTGCTCGCCGAGACCCTGGCGGCCATCCGTCCCGCCGACCCCGAGGCGCTCGCCGAGGCCCGCGCCCACCAGGACCGGCTCACCAAGCCGCGCGGCGCGCTCGGGGCCCTGGAGGAGGTGGCCGTACGCCTGGCGGGCGCGGCCGGCGTCTGCCCGCCGCCCATGCCGCAGCCGGCCGCCCTGGCCATCTTCGCGGCCGACCACGGCGTGCACGCGCGCGGCGTCAGCCCGTGGCCGCAGGAGGTCACGACGCAGATGGTCGCCAACTTCCTGGCCGGCGGCGCGGTCGCCAACGCCTTCGCCGCCCAGGTGGGCGCGTCCGTGACGGTGGTGGACGTCGGCGTCGCCGCCGACCTGCCCGACGCGTCCGACCTGGTCAAGCGCAAGGTCGCGTACGGCACCGCCGACCTGTCGCGCGGCCCCGCCATGAGCGTCGACCAGGCCGTCAGGGCGCTGGAGGCGGGCATCGCCGTGGCGCAGGAGCTGATCGACGGGGGCGCCCGCTGCCTGATCACCGGCGACATGGGCATCGGCAACACCACCGCTTCCGCCGCGCTGATCTCGGTGTTCACCGGCAAGGACCCGGCCGAGGTGACCGGCAGGGGCACCGGGATCGACGACGCGACCTACGACCGCAAGGTGGCGGTCGTCCGGGAGGCGCTGCGGGTGAACGGCCTGCCCGGCGGCACCGGGCCGAGCGACGCCCTGCGCGCGCTGGCCGCCGTGGGCGGCTTCGAGCACGCGGCCATCGCGGGCTTCGTGCTGTGCGGCGCGGCGAACCGGGTGCCGGTGATCCTCGACGGCGTCATCGCCGGCTCGGCCGCCCTGGTCGCCGCCGCCCTCGACCCCCACGTCAGCGGTCACTGCGTGGCCGGACACCGCTCGGCCGAGCCCGGCCACGCCGCCGCGCTCGACCATCTCGGGCTGCGCCCGCTGGTCGACCTGGAGCTGCGGCTCGGCGAGGGCACCGGCGGCCTGCTCGCGCACCCGCTGGTGTGCGCGGCCGTACGGGTGATGCACGACGTGGCGACGTTCGACTCGGCGGGGGTCACGGAAAAGCCCGTGTGATGATGGGGGACACTCGAAACAGCACGTGAGGTGAGCAGTGTCCCGGTACGGTCCCATGTTCGGCCCTGACATCACGTTCCTCGGCGTGGACCGCTGCGACATCGCCGACCCGGCCAGTTACGCCGGCGCGGACGTGGTGATCATCGGTGCGCCCTTCGACGGGGGCACCTCCAACCGGCCGGGCGCCAGGTTCGGGCCGATGGCGCTGCGCCAGACCTGCTACCTGCCGCACAACGGGTCACGTCCGAGCCTGGCTTTGCGCGTCGACGCCCTGCGCGACCTGCGGGTGCTCGACGCGGGCGACGTCGAGTGCTACTCCGGCGACGTCGAGGGATCGCTGGCCGCCATCGAGGACGCGGTGCACCGGATCGCCTCCTCCGGGGCCGTGCCGGTGGTGCTCGGCGGCGACCACACCGTCGCGCTGCCGGACGCGCGGGGCACCGCCAGGGCGTACGCGCCGGGCCGGACCTCGATGATCCACTTCGACGCGCACGCCGACACCGGCGACATCGAGTTCGGGCACCTGCACGGGCACGGCCAGCCGATGCGGCGGCTCATCGAGTCCGGCGCCATCCGGGGCGACAGGTTCCTGCAGATCGGGCTGCGCGGCTACTGGCCCGAGCCCGAGACGCTCGACTGGATGGCGGCGCAGCGCATGCGCTCGTACGAGATGACCGAGATCGTGACGCGCGGGCTGGAGGAGTGCCTGACGGAGTCGTTCGGGATCGCGCTCGACGAGTGCGACCAGGTCTTCCTGTCCGTGGACATCGACGTCTGCGACCCCGGGCACGCCCCCGGCACCGGCACGCCCGAGCCCGGCGGCCTGTCGGCCAGGCAGCTCCTCGACGCCGTGCGCCGGATCTGCTACGAACTGCCCGTGGCCGGGATGGAGGTGGTCGAGGTCTCGCCGCCGTACGACCACGCCGACATCACCGCGTTCCTCGGGAACCGCGTTATTCTTGAGGCACTCTCGGCCATGGCCAGACGCCGCAAGGACGCACAGGGCGGGCCACGCTGGGACCCGTCGCAGCCTCTTCTTGACGGCCGTTGAGCCATGCGCAGCGAACGACGCACGGTGAGCCGGTAGGTTTACCTCCAAACACAACCTTCGCGAACGGGAGATTCCCCCCATGGGTCCCTACCTCCTCGGCCTGCGGCTTTCCGGCCGCCGGGTGCTCGTCGTGGGCGGCGGCCGCGTCGCGCAGCGGCGCGTCCCTGCGCTGCTCGAGGCCGGTGCGGAGGTCACCGTGGTGTCCCCGGCCGTCACCCCGGCCCTCGACGACCTGATCGCGACCGGCCGGGTCACCTGGCACGCGCGCCCGTACGAGGTGGGCGACTGCGACGGCGCCTGGCTCGTGCAGGCCTGCACCGACGTCAGGTCCGTCAACGCCGCGGTCGCCGCCGAGGCCGAGGCCAAGCGGGTGTGGTGCGTGCGCGCCGACGACCGTGACGCCTCCGCCGCCTGGACCCCGGCCTCCGGCCGGGTCGACGAGATCAGCGTGGCCGTCACCGCGGGCGGCGACCCGCGCCGGGCCGCGGGCATCCGCGACGCGGTCGTCGGCGCGCTGCGCGACGGCACGGTCGACGCCCGCCGCAACCGCACCAAGCCCGTCGGGGTGGCCCTGGTCGGCGGCGGCCCCGGCGACCCCGGCCTGATCACCGTGCGCGGGCGGCAGCTCCTCGCCCAGGCCGACGTCGTGGTGGCCGACCGGCTCGCCCCCCGGGCGCTGCTCGACGAGCTCGCCCCCGACGTCGAGCTGATCGACGCCGCCAAGGTGCCCTACGGCAGGTCGCTGTCCCAGGAGAAGATCAACGAGCTGCTGGTCGACCGGGCCAGGCAGGGCAAGTTCGTCGTCCGGCTCAAGGGCGGCGACCCGTTCGTGTTCGGGCGCGGCGGCGAGGAGATGATCGCCTGCGCCCAGGCCGGCATCCCGGTGCTCGTCGTCCCCGGCATCACCAGCGCCGTCGCGGTCCCGGCCGCGGCCGGGGTGCCGGTGACGCATCGCGGCGTGAGCCAGGAGTTCCACGTCGTCTCGGTGCACGTCGCGCCCGACCACCCGGCCTCCACCGTCGACTGGCCCGCCCTGGCCCGATCCCAGGGCACGCTGGTGCTCATGATGGCCGTCGAACGGCTGCCGAAGGTGGCCGAGGCGCTGCTTCGAGACGGACGTGCGCCGGAGACTCCCGTAATGGTGGTACAGGACGGTACCCTTCCGACCCAGCGGGCGGTAATCGCACCGCTTTCCACCGTGGCCGACCGCGTGTCCGCGGCTGGGATACGGCCTCCGGCGATCGTCATCGTCGGCGACGTCGTGCGGGTCGGCCAGGAGGTCGAGATGGTTCGAGCGGAGCGCTTGCCGTGAACACCGCCATGGATGACGGGCGGCACGAGTCGCTGGGGGAGCAGACGTTGAGCTTCCGCCCGGTGACGGACGACGACCTGCCCGATCCCCGGACCCCCACGCCTTCCCCGCCCGCTGCCCCCTCAGCCCCGCCCGCTGCGCCCTCGGGCTCGCCGTCTGCGGCTTCCGGGGGGCCGTCGGCCTCGGGGGAGCCGTCGTCCGCGGCTGCCCGGCCGTCGCTCTTCCAGCCGCCGCCGCGCGCTGACGAGGCCGTCCAGCCTCGGCGGCCCACCGCTCCACAGCTCCCGGCCGCTTCGCAGGAGCCCTCCGCCGGTACGGACGAGCCCGGCCCGTCCACGGGGCCCAGCCTCTTCACGCCGTCCCGTCCGGCCGACCGTCCGAGCCTCTTCACCCCCGCGCGCGCCGCCGAGCCGCGTGAGGGGGACGGAACGCATCCGAGGCCCGCTGCCTTCTGGGAACGAGGCCCCCAGGAACAGGACGCCGCCCCGTCCTCGGAGATCGAGCCGACGCCCGCGTCCCCGGACGCCACCGCCGCCGACAGCGGAGAGGCGCCTTCCGACGCCGAGCAGCCGCCGCCCCCGGCGGACACCGCCCCTGACGACGACGAGGCCGCCCCCTCCGCCGCCGAGGACGCCGACGCCGCTGCCGATGCCGGGAACCGTCCTCAGGCCGACACTCCCCGGCCCGATGACGCCCCCGCTCCCGAAGTCGAAGCGGCGCCCCTTGCGGAAGGCGACGCCGACCCCAGCACCTCAGCTGAAGCCCTCACCGGCTTCGACGCCTTCTCCCCGGCTGTCGATGTCCCCCTGGGCGCCGACTACCCGACCGACCCAGGAGACCTGGCGGAGGACGAGCCCGACGCCGACGCCGACGACGTCACGTCCGCCGTAGAGACCGATGACACCGAAGCGGGCTCCGACGCCGTAGCCAACAGCGGCGAGACCGTCCCCAACGCCGCCCCGAACACCGACGCGGACGCCTCCGCCCAAGTCGACGCCGAAACCGCCGCGGACGCCGACGCCGACGCCGCAACCGGCGGCGGCCAGGGCTCCGACGACGGCCTGACCACCGACGCGGGCCTGGACACCGACACCGACCCGGACGTCCACCCCGACGAGGATGCCCTCGCCCAGGCGAACGCCGAAACCGCCGCCGCCGACGCGGATTCCGACGAGGATGCCGTCGTCCAGGCGAACGCCGCCGCCGACGCTGAAACCGACATCGACGCGGACACCGACACCGACAGCGACGCCGACACTGGCGTTGAGGACGGTGCCGGGTCGGAGGCGGGAGGCGTGCCGGAGGGAGGGCAGCGGGTCGAGGAGCTGCCGGCCGAGGTCGTCGAGGCGATGACGTCGGCGCTGAGCGCGTTGCGCGAAAGCGTGTCCGACCTGCGCTTCAGCCTCGACCTGCCGGGAGCCGAGGAGGCCAGGCAGGCGCGGGCCGACCTGCTGGCCCAGCTGGAGAACTACGTCCTGCCGAGGGTGCGCACCAACACGGCCCCCGCGCTGATCGTGATCGCGGGTTCCACCGGCGCGGGCAAGTCCACCCTGGTCAACTCCCTGGCCGAGCGGAACATCTCCCGCACCGGAGTGCGCCGCCCGACCACCGGCACGCCCATCCTGGCCTGCCACCCCGACGACAGGAAGTGGTTCGCGGAGGGCGAGCTGCTCAGCGGGCTCGAACGGCTGGACCGGCCCTCGCCCGACAGTGACACGAGCGGCCTGGTCGTCGTGACGACCGAGAAGCTTCCGCAGGGCGTCGCGCTGCTGGACACCCCCGACATCGACTCGGTCGTCGAGGAGCACCACGAGATCGCCCACCGCATGCTCGACGCCGCCGATCTGTGGATCTTCGTGACCACCGCCGCCCGCTACGCCGACGCGCCCGCCTGGAGCCTCCTGCGCCTGGCCAAGGAGCGCGGCGCCCGGCTGGCCATCGTGTTGTCGCGGGTGCAGCCCCGGTCGGCCGACGTCGTGCTCAAGCACTTCGTCCGCATGCTGACCGAATACGGCCTGGGCGACATCGACCGGTTCGTGATCCACGAGGCGACGGTGACCGACGGCAGGCTGCCCGACAGCGAGGTCACCGACCTGCGCATGTGGCTGGCCGAGCTCTCGGTCGACGAGGCGCGCCGGGCGCAGGCCGTGCAGGAGACCCTGAACGGAGTGCTCAACAGCTTCCGCACCCGCGTGCCCGCGCTGGCCAGGCATCTGGAGGGCCAGGCGGCGTTCCGGGCCGAGCTGCGCAGCGACGTCGAGGCCGCCTACCTGGGCGCGCTGGCCGAGATCGACAAGGCGTCCAAGAACGGCTCGCTGCTGCACGGCGAGGTGCTGGCTCGCTGGCAGGACTTCGCGGGCTCCGGCGACCTCATGCGCTCGCTGCAGTTCGGCAGGAGCGGCAAGGCGGGCAGGCAGACGCCCGAGCGGGTGACGGCGTTCAAGGCGGCGATCCGGGCCGGGCTGGAGTCGGTGATCGTCGCCGCGGCCAACCGCGCCGCCGAGGAGGTGGTCGCGCGCTGGCGGCACCGTTCCGAGCTGGGCGCCAAGCTCGCCGACGGGCTCGACCGCCCGTCGGACAACCTGCTGCGGCACGCCGGGCGCGCCATCGCGTCCTGGCAGGACCACCTGAACGAGCTCGTACGCACCGAGGGCGTGACCAAGCGCTCGGTGTCCAAGCTCGTCTCGTTCGATCCCGACGCGCTCTCCCTGATCTTCACGGTCGCCATGTTCAGCGGTGGCGACGGGTCGGGCGTGCCGCACCGGCTCGTCAACGCGCTGCTCGGCGCGGAGTCGCTGCGCGGCATCGGCGCCAAGGCGCTCAGTGACCTGCGAGCCAGGATCGGCATGCTGTTCGACGAGGAATCCATGCGTTACGTACACGCTCTCGACTCGGCGGGCATCCCGGACGAGTCCGTCGCGACCCGCCTCTACCAGGCGACGTACAACCTTGAGGTCGCCCGATGACGACGACCACGCCCCCGAGGGCGGGCCTCGCGCCGAGGTTGTCCGCGCTCAACAAGGTGGTGGAGCTCGGTCCCGGGCGGCTCGATCAGAAACTGCTCACCGAGGCCGGCGCGCTGCTGACGCGGGCCGGCGACCGGCTCAAGCTGTCGTCCGAGCACACCGTGGTGGCCCTCGCGGGCGGCACCGGGAGCGGCAAGTCGTCCCTGTTCAACGCCATTTCGGGGCTTGAGCTGTCGCCCACGGGCGTCCGCCGTCCGACGACGGCCCGCACCCATGCCTGCGTGTGGGGGCTGGAGGGCTCGGCGCCGCTGCTCGACTGGCTGCAGATCCAGCCGCGCCACCGCTTCTCCCGGACCAGCGCGCTCGACAAGGGCGACAGCCAGCTCCACGGGCTGATCCTGCTCGACCTGCCCGACCACGACTCCATCCGGGCGCTCACCGACAACGAGGCCGACCGGCTCATCGGGCTGGCCGACCTGGTGGTGTGGGTGCTCGACCCGCAGAAGTACGCCGACGCCTCCACCCACCGGCGCTACGTGACCGAACTGGCCGGGCACGACGCGGTGACCGTGTTCGCGCTCAACCAGGCCGACAAGCTCTCCGCGGCGGAGCTGGCCGAGCTGGTCATCGACCTCAACGACCTGCTGCGCCGGGAAGGCGTCGAGCACCCCAGCGTCGTTCCCACCTCGGCCGTCACCGGGCGCGGCGTCGAGAGCCTCAAGAGCGTGATCGCGACCGCCGTCGGCCGCCGCCGCGCCGCCATCCAGAAGCTGGAGGCCGACCTCCAGCGGATGGAGCAGCGGCTCGGCGAGGCCATGCCGCTAGGCGACGCGCTGCTCGTGCCGTCGTCGGTCGACGAGGCGCGCAGGATGGGGCTCACCGATGCGCTCTGCGACGCGATCGGCGTCCCCGCCGTCGGCGAGGCCATGGAGAACGTCTACGCCGAGCGTTCCAGCCAGTGGGTCGGCTGGCCGTATCCGCGGTGGTTCGCCAAGTTCCGTCCGGATCCGTTGAAGAGCCTGCGTCTGGAAGATGTCAGCGACGAGATCCGCGGCATCACGACCGGCTCGGTGAGCGCGCATTCCGCCGAGGTGGCCAACGCCGTGCAGGCGCTCACCGACGGGCTGTCGGCCGGGATGGACCCGGTGTGGCGGACCGCGGTGCAACAGGCCGCGCGCTCGCACGCGTCCCGGCTGCCGAAGGCGCTGACCGAGGAGCTCACGGAGGTGGCGCCGCGCCTCGACCGGGTGCCCGGCTGGTGGCGGTTGCTCAAGGTCTGGCAGTACCTGCTGGTGGTGGCGTTCGTGGCCGGGGTGGTGTGGCTGGTGGCCGGGCTGACCGTGCCCGCCCAGCTGCCCGCGACCCTGCAACTGGTCGGCGACGGCGCGGCGCTGCCGTGGGTGGCGCTCATGATGGCCTCCGTCCTGGGGCTGGGCGCGTTGTCGGGCATCGCCTCGCGCAACTTCGTGGAGCTGGGGGCCTCGCGCGAGCGGGAACGTCTGGAGCGGGAGATGCGCCGCAGGGTGTCGACGGTGTCGGTGAAGATGGTGGTGGAGCCCGTCGAACGCGAGCTGGGCCGGCACCACGCCTTCTACACGGCCCTGCGCGACCTCTCGGCCTGACGCCTCTCTTCTCGTACGCCCCCTGTGTCACTGTCCTTCGTCCACAGCCGTCCTGCCTCGTCGTCCCGTCATCCACAGAACGGCGTTCGGCCCCGCCCCGCCCGGCCTGCTTCAGGCACCGTGTTCCCAGGTCGCGGGCAGTCCGCCCGCCGCATGGGAGGCACGGATGAACGACATCTACATCACGCTCACCGGAAACGTCGCAGCAGAGCCACGGCAGTACAGCTTCGACGACGGCACGAGGGTCACGTCGCTGAAGGTGTTCACCTCGCACCGCTACTTCGACAGGAAGACCGGGCAATGGACCGACGGTGAGCGTGTCTGCTTCACGGTCCGCTGCTGGCGTGCGCTGGGCGACAACGTCGCCGACTGCGTACGGGCGGGGCAGCCCGTCGTCGTGTCCGGCAAGCTCCGCATCCGCGAGTTCGGCGCGGAAGGCGACCGCCGGTTCATGCCGGAGATCGAGGCCAGCGCGGTCGGGCACGACCTGCGCTGGGGCACCGGCGTCTTCACCAAGCCGGAGCGCGGGGGCGGCCTGGGCTCGATGACCAAGGAGATGCGCGAACGCCTCGACGAGGAGACCCAGGACTGGGCGATGGGCACCAAGCCCGTCCGCCCGTCTTCCCCCCACCCGAGCGCCCACCCGTCGGTCCCCGCGGCCGCCGACGCCCTGCGAAGCGCTCCCGCGCAGCCCCACGACGGTGACGCCGGCCCGGACGCCGGCCACACGGCGCTGGCCATAGCGGCCACCGACCCCGACGCCGCCACCCCGCAACCCGCCGCCCGTCCCGAGCCCCAGCCCGACCCCGCCGTGGCGGACGACACCACGCCTGACACGGTCACGCCGGAGCATCCGGGCCGCGCTTCGTCGGCCAAGGCGGCCACGGTCCGCGTCCTGGGCGCGTCCAGCAAGCCCCGGACGAAGACACAGACCCCGGAGAAGGCCGCAGCCTGACACCGACGTCACCTGACGGCTTGAGCATCTACGCCGGTGGATGCGCCCGTCGTGACGGATACGTGGCCGTTGCCCACGAAGGCGGGCGTCTTCATGGCGACCTACTCAACCGCCGTGAAGACACCCGCCCCCAACTCGAGCAGCCTGCTTGCCTCGACGCCCCCACAACCACACCCGCCAGGTGTGCCCATATCGAGGACGCGGGGGCCCGTGATCAGCCGCCTGTAGGCAGGCGTCGCCCACAGGAGTCGCCTGCCGGTGATGCCCAGATACGCGGGCGGCCAGTGCCGGCCTGGCGCAATGGCGAGGCGGGATCCCGGCCCTGCCGCTTGCCTTGACGCACTCCTTGGTGCCGCGTAGGCCCAGACCTGCTGGTCATCGAGTTCGCCGATGGACCGGATGAAGGAGTGGTACGACCGACGGTTCACCTGCCATGGGTCAGGGGGAAGGCGATCGGGGCGGAGGGCAGCAGCCGATGGTCGGCGCCCCGCGCAGGGGACGGCCAGAGGGGAGGGGGAGGGGGAGGGGCATCGGCTGATGGCCCCGATGTCACCCCGAAGGGGGGCCGATGGGGTGGTTGTCCGTGTCAGATACCTAGAGCATGGATCATGTCCAGGTCACTCCCCGCACCATGGTTGCTCCTTTCCGGCACTGCCCGCTCGCGGAGTGAGCGGGCGTGGTCGTTTCAACGTAGCGGTTCCCATCGCATAACGCACACTCCGCAATTATTGTGTTACACATCGTTAGTCAGGGAGGAGACGAGATGGCGGCGACCAGTCACGCCACGATCAAGTCTCGCGACGGTGTGTCAAGACTGGCCGGTCGTTGGCCATTGCTCGGGCAACGGCGCCCCCTTGTGGCGTATCTGTGCGCCATTGTCGCCCTAGATGCCGTCGCGATCATCTTGTTCACGAGATCCACCGATTTCCACTGGCCGGATTTGCTGACCTTTGCCGCTCTCATGGCGTGCGGCGCGGTCTGCATCGAGGCCAGCAGGCGTCTGGGCATGCCCGCCGGAGTCTCGCGTGACCTGTTGTCGGCCTGGTGGCTGCCGGTCGCCCTGCTCCTGCCGCCGGTCTACGCCCTCTTCGCGCCGATCGTGCTGCAGATCCTTCTCCAGGTGCGCGTGCGCGCCACAGTTCTCTACCGCCGGGTGTTCAGCTCGGCGGCCATCGGCCTGGCCGGCTGCACGGCGTCGGTCGCCTTCCACTGGGTCGTGCCCGATCCCTGGGTGCTGACGCGGGGGAGTGGGCCGCCGATCGCCTACGCGGTTGCGGCCGCCGTGCTGTTCTCCCTGCTCAACATCGGTCTCATCGCGGTCGCGGCGCACACGTCCGATCCTGAGGGGTCGTGGCAGGAGGTGTTGTGGAACCGGGAGAGCGTCCTGCTGGACGTCGTCGAGCTGTGCCTCGGCGTCACGGTCTCGATCGGGTGCGGGCTCAATCTGGCTCTGCTGGTGCTCGCGTTGCCGCCGGTCGTCCTGCTGCAACGCAGTCTGTTGCATGCGCAGTTGCAGGCCGCCGCCCGTACCGACTCGAAGACCGGGCTGCTCAACGCGGCCGCCTGGCAGCGGGAGGCCGACACCGAGATCCTGCGGGCGCGCCGCAGCGGTGACACGCTGGCGCTGCTGATCATCGACATCGACCACTTCAAGCGGGTGAACGACGCCCACGGGCACCTGGTCGGCGACGAGGTGCTGGCCGGAGTGGCAGCCATGCTGCGCAGGGAGTTGCGGGACTCCGACGTGGTGGGGCGGTTCGGCGGCGAGGAGTTCGTCGTCCTGCTGCCGGGGGCGGACGTCGACGAGGCGCGGCAGGTCGCCGAGCGACTTCGTACGCACATCGGGCACATGGCCATCCCGGTGGACGAGGCTCTGATCCGGATCACGATCTCGGTCGGGGTCGCGTTGATGTGCGTGCACGGCGACGATCTGATCGACCTGCTGGCCGCCGCCGATCTGGCTCTCTATCGGGCCAAGGAACTGGGCCGGGACCGTGTCTGCATCCCCGTCGTCCAGCCGCCACAACCGCCGTCGCCCGAGGAGCAAGCCGTGTGACCTGCCGTGAGGCACACGGTGTGATGTGCGAGGGTGCGGGCAGGCGCCTGAGGGGGAACGGGTCAGGGGCCTGCCCTCGGGTCGTGGCCGGTGCGCCTCGGGCGTCAGAGCGTGGTGACGCTGTCGCAGGTGACCAGGCGGACGGCGGGAGCCGAGACGATCTGGACGTGAGGCACGCCGGGGACCTCGACGTTGAGATACCCGCCCTCGACGGCGAACCGCACTCCTTCCACGGTCGACACCCGGCGGCCCTCGGAGTCGGTCAGCGTGTAGCCGTCGACGAGTTCGACGGTGCCGTTTCTCCAGGTGGGGTTCATGCCTGCACCTCCGGGAAGTCCAGCTCGGGCTGGGCGAGGTGGTTGAAGTAGTTGGACAAGGTGTTCAGGGCGATGTGGCCCACGATCTCGGCGAGTTCCGCGCCCGAGACGCCGGCGGCCCGTGCGGCGTCCAGTTCCGCGTCGCTCACCGCGCCGCCCGTGTGCATGATCGCCTGAGTGATCGCCAGGACTGCGGCCGCGTGCGGCTCGTCGTCCGAGCCCTGGCGCGTCTTGAGAAGTTCCTCGTCGGACATGCCCATACGGCGTCCGCGCATGGTGTGGGCGCTCACGCAGTACGTGCAGTGGTTCTCCTGGGCGACCAGCAGCGCGATCTGCTCCCTCAGCCTCGGGGTGAGGACGCCCGAGCTGAGGTGCTCGCGCATCGCGAGGTATCCGGCCAGGGCGGCTGGGCCGTTGGCGAGGGCGGCGTACAGGTTGGGGACCTTGCCGAGCTGGCGGCGGGTCTGGTCGAGCAAACCGTCATTGTCTTCTGTCAGTTGCGGAAGGCGGGGCATGACGTCTCCAAAACGGTACTGATCGGTTCCATCGAGACAAGACGATACCGAACGGTTCCGTTTTAGGGAAGTTCGGGATAGCTTGGCGGTATGCCCACACGTGCACGTGAACGCCTGCTCGACGCCGCCGAGGACCTCTTCTACGCGGAGGGGATCAGGGCGGTGGGCGTCGAGCGGATCCTGAGTGTCTCGGGAGTGGGCCGCGCCTCCTTCTACCGGCACTTCCCGAGCAAGGACGACCTGGTCGTGGCCGTACTGCGGCGGCGGGACGAGCGGTGGCGGGCCTGGCTGGCCGAACGCGTGGAGGCTCTGGGCGGGCATCCGCTGGACGTCTTCGACGCCCTGGCCGAACGGTTCGCGCGGGCGGATTTCCGTGGGTGCGCCTTCATCAACACCATGATCGAGACGGCGGATCCGGACAGTGCGGCTCATCGGGTGGCGGCCGAGCACAAGGAGCGCGTGCGGGCGTACGTCGCGGGGCTGCTCGAGCGCGACGGTCGCGACGACGCCGCCGAGCTGGCGCACCTGTTCGTCCTGCTGGTGGACGGGGCCATCGTCACGGCAGTACGTGAACACTCGACCCACCCGGCACAACAGGCACGAGCCGCAGCCACCGCCCTCCTCGCAACGCGGGGGACCATCACGGGGACCACCGCAGGCGCCGCGACCTAGGAGGCCGCGGCTTAGGAAACCGTGGCGCGCAAGGCCCGTGGTGAAGGCGGCTGTCGCGCGGGAGGCCGTGACCAAGGGGGGCAAGGAGGGGTGACAGAGGTCGCGGTCAGCTGAGGTCGGGGGTGCGAGCAGCGCCCGCCCCCGAAGCGGGGGCCGGGCATGGGACGTCATGGCGTTCTTCTGCGCGAGGGTGGCCAGGGGGCGGCCCACGGACGTCAAGGCGTTCGGGGGACGTGGGGTTGGAGGGGTGGGGGTGCAGGGCGGAGCGGGGAAGGGCGGAGGTGAAAGGGGCTGGGCGGCGGAAGCCTGCGTGTGCAGCCTCTAAGCTAGGGAGCATGCCGGAGTACATCTACACGCTGCAGCGCGTGCGCAAGGCGCACGGCGACAAGGTTGTCCTTGACGACGTCACGCTGTCGTTCCTGCCCGGAGCCAAGATCGGTGTCCTGGGGCCGAACGGCACCGGGAAGTCGACGCTGCTCCGGATGATGGCCGGCCTGGAGCAGCCGTCCAATGGCGACGCCAAGCTGATGCCGGGCTTCACGGTCGGCATGCTCCAGCAGGAGCCGCCGCTCAACGAGGAAAAGACCGTTCTGGGCAACGTGCAGGAGGGTGTCGCCGAGACGATGGCGATGCTCGAGCGCTACAACCAGATCGCCGAGCAGATGGCCACCGACTACAGCGACGAGCTGCTGGAGGAGATGGGCAAGCTCCAGGACCAGCTGGAGCACCGCAACGCGTGGGACCTCGACAGCCAGCTGGAGCAGGCGATGGACGCCCTGCGCTGCCCGCCGCCCGACGCCGAGGTGAGCAAGCTGTCCGGTGGTGAGCGCCGCCGCGTGGCGCTGTGCAAGCTGCTGCTTGAGGCCCCCGACCTGCTGCTGCTCGACGAGCCCACCAACCACCTCGACGCCGAGAGCGTGCAGTGGCTGGAGTCGCACCTGGAGAAGTACGCCGGCACGGTGCTGGCCGTCACCCACGACCGGTACTTCCTGGACAACGTGGCCACCTGGATCCTGGAGCTCGACCGCGGCCGCTGCTACCCCTACGAGGGCAACTACTCCACCTACCTCGACATGAAGGCCCAGCGCCTGAAGGTCGAGGGCCAGAAGGATGCCAAGCGCAAGAAGCGCCTGGAGGACGAGCTGGAGTGGGTGCGCTCCAACCCCAAGGCCCGCCAGACCAAGAGCAAGGCCCGTCTCCAGCGGTACGAGGAGATGGCCGCCGAGGCCGACAAGTTCCGCAAGCTGGACTTCGAGGAGATCCAGATCCCGCCGGGCCCGCGTCTGGGCACCACGGTGATCAAGGCGGACCAGCTCACCAAGGGCTTCGGCGACCGCCTGCTGATGGAGAGCCTGACGTTCGACCTGCCGCGTAACGGCATCGTCGGCGTCATCGGCCCCAACGGCGTCGGCAAGACCACGCTGTTCCGCATGATCACGGGTGGGGAGACGCCGGACACGGGGTCGATCACGATCGGCGACACCGTGAAGATCTCCTACGCCGACCAGAGCCGGGGCGGCATCGACCCGAGCAAGAACGTCTGGGAGGTCGTCTCCGACGGGCTCGACCACATCAAGGTCGGCAACGTCGAGATGCCGTCGCGGGCCTACATCGCGGCGTTCGGGTTCAAGGGGCCCGACCAGCAGAAGAAGGCGGGGGTGCTGTCGGGCGGCGAGCGTAACCGGCTCAACCTGGCGCTCACCCTCAAGCAGGGCGGCAACGTGCTGCTGCTCGACGAGCCGACCAACGACCTCGACACCGAGACGCTGTCGTCGCTGGAGAACGCGCTGCTCGACTTCCCGGGCTGCGCCGTGATCACCTCGCACGACCGGTGGTTCCTCGACCGCATCGCCACTCACATCCTCGCGTGGGAGGAAGGCTCGAACTGGTTCTGGTTCGAGGGCAACTTCGCCGACTACGAGAAGAACAAGATCGAGCGTCTCGGCGCCGACGCGGCCCGTCCCCACCGGGTGACGTACCGGAAGCTGCACCGGGACTGACGTCTCATCCCGGCACCGGGACTGACGGACACGTCTCGTCCCGGCACCGGGACTGACGGACACGTCTCGTCCCGGCACCGGGACATAGGTCTCATTCCTGCGACGAGCGGCGGGCCCCTTCGGGGCGCGCCGCTTTTCGCGTGTCCCGGCAGGGCCGATCAACGTTCGGCCACCGTTGGGACGGGTCAGTGGTCGGCCTCGGCCGCCGGACTGCGCAGTGTTCGGCCTCGGCTGGGACGGTCAGCGTTCGGCTTCGGTCAGGGGCACCTGTACGGGAGCCGGGGCGGTGCGGCGCCAGGGGCCGTTGAAGAGCAGGATCGCGGGGATGAACAGCACGAGGCAGCCCAGCGCCACGAACAGCCAGGTCTGCCAGCTCGTGGCCGCCACCACATGCGGGATGACCAGCAGCCCGACCACCGCGATCGCCTTGCTCAGGAAGCCGAACAACCCCCAGGCCGTGCCCTGCAGGCGCGGGTCGGCGTCCTCGGCGTCCTCGGAGTAGTTGGCCATCCAGGGGGCGTAGGCGACGCCGAGTGAGCCGCCGAGCAGGGCGCCGACCACCATCAGCGTGCCGGTGGAGACGCCTTCCTGGCCGAGCGCGACGGCGAGGTAGGCGGTGACCAGCACCGCGGCGATGGTCCCGGCGAGCGAGAACGGCTTGCGCAGTTGCAGGCGGTCCGACAGGCGGCCGGTGACGATCAGCGTGACCAGGTTCAGGCTCCAGAACGCGGCCATGATCGTGGACGCCTGCGCGCTGCTGATGCCGAGCGCGCCCACCAGCATCGTCTGGCCGAACAGCGACAGCGTGATGTAGAGGACCAGCCAGAGCGAGATGCCGACGACGTGGGCCCAGATGTTGCGCCGGGCGAACAACGACCGGACGGTGGGCGGGCGCCTCAGGTCGACGACCTCCTCGGCGGCGCGTTCGGTGTGCTGGATCCTGGCCCGCAGTTCGGGGGACAGGTCGGCGATGTTGAACGCGATGACGGCCGAGATCACCAGCGAGAAGCAGCCCATGATGACGAACTGCGACCGCCACGACTCGTCGAAGATCGGCAGTGTCCAGCCGGCGACGGCGGCGGCCAGGAAGTTCGCGCCCACCGGGCCCCACGTCCAGAACCCGAACGCCTGCGCCCGTCCGAGTCGTGGCGAGAAGTCACGGATCAGCGGGGCGGTGGAGGCCATGGCGACGCCGTCCACGAAGGCCAGCAGGATGCGGGCGATCAGCAGGTCGCGCGGGCTGTGCACGAGCGTCATGGCGAAGCAGCACACGGCGGTCAGGGCCATGAGCGGGATGAGCAGGCGGACCCGGCCGACCCGGTCGGTGAGCCGGCCGCCCAGGATGGACGCCACGGCCCCGGCCACCGCCGCCGCCCCCGACACCGCGCCGTACGTGGCCAGCGACATGTTCAGATCTTTGAGCAGCAGGGGTACGACGGGCGCGATCTGCCCTTCGTAGGAGCCGATGAGGATGGCCAGGACGGCCATGGTGAGGATCTTCATCCGGCGGGCGCCGGTCGGGTACTCGTCGAGCTCGCGGACGTAGGACAGCCTCATGACACGCCTTTCTGTCGAGCCTAGGCCCCCGTCATGAGTTCTAGAAATTAGCTCTAGAATCCATTTCTGAGATGCTGCTCCTCACGTCGGCCGGCGTCAAGAGTGCGTACCCGGTATCAGATGATTAGAATCAAATTCTAGGATTCGTTCGTAGTAAGGAGCCGGGCGTGGACCTGGAACTTGACGGCCTCGACGTGACCTTCGACCACACGGCCGTGGCCGCTCCCCGGATCAGGGACCTGCTGCCGATCTACCGCGACCTGCTCGGCGGCCGCCATCTGGGCGGCGGCGGGGACAACCGGGTCAGCGGGTACCGCACGCTGCAGCTCACCTACTCCAACGGGAGCAAGGTCGAGCTCATGGAGCCGCTGACCGGGTCCACGTTCTTCGACAGCTTCTTCGAGCTGACGCGGGGGCGGGGCGGCGTCCATCATCTCAACTTCCACGTCGGGGACATGGACGCGGCCGTCGCCCGGCTCACCGCGCGCGGCTACCGGCTGCACGGCCTCAACAGGGCCGACGTGCGCTGGCAGGAGGTGTTCCTGCACCCCAAGGAGGCGCACGGCGTGCTGATCCAGCTCGCCTGTCCGGGGTTGCGTGACCCGGACGAGGCCCGCCCGACGCTGGCGGAGGTGCTGGCGGGACGCGGCCGCAACGGCGACGGCATTCCCAGCCCCTGAGTCGGCGGAGGCTTCCCCGGAACCGAACCTAGCTCTAGAGTGCAATTCTAGAACTAGAATGGGGAGGCCCATGAAACCGGCACCGAAGCCAACGCCCGAGACCCAGCCGTTCTGGGACGGCACGGCCGCGGGAGAGCTCAGGATCCAGCGCTGCCAGACGTGCGCGCGGCACTACTTCTACCCCCGGCCGAGCTGCCCCCACTGCGGCGGCGGCGACGTGGAGTGGGTGCGCGCGACGGGCCGCGCGACCCTGTACTCGTACGTGATCAACCACCGCCCCGCGCCCGGTTTCGAGGGCGATGGGCCCTACGCCATCGCCGTCGTGGAGCTGGAGGAGGGCGTGCGGATGATGAGCAACATCGTCGGCGTGCCCAACACCCCCGAGAACCTGCCGCTGGACATGGAGCTGCGGGTGGTGTTCGAGCGGCGCGGCGACGTGCACGTGCCGCTCTTCGAGCCCGTGGAGGGCGCCCGATGAACATCGTGATCGCCGGGGCGGCCGAGACCGACGAGATCGGCCGCCTGCCGGACCGCTCCACCTTCCAGCTGCACCTGGAGGCCGCGCGCAACGCCCTCGCCGACGCGGGCATGACGAAACACGACATCGACGGCATCGCCACGGTCGGCACGCCCGGCCCCATCCAGGTCGCCCACGCCCTCGGCATCACGCCCTCCTGGCTCGACGGCACGGGCGTGGGCGGGTCGTCCTTCCTGTTCCACGTCCGGCACGCCGCCGCCGCCATCCGGGCCGGGCTGTGCCGTACCGTGCTGATCACGCACGGCGAGTCGGGACGGTCGCGCGTCGGCGCCGGCCGGTGGGGGCTGGGCGCGGACTCGCTGCTCGGGCAGTTCGAGCTGCCGTACGGGGTGGTCGGGCCGCCGACGTCGTTCACCGTCACGGCGCTGCGCCACATGAAGGAGACCGGCCTCACCCACGAGCAACTGGCCGAGGTGGCGGTCGCGCAGCGCCGCTGGGCCTCCCGGAACCCGCGGGCCATGTACCGCGACCTGATCACGGTCGAGGACGTGCTCGCGTCGAAGCTCGTCGCCTACCCCTTCCACCTGCTGGAATGCTGCCTGGTGACGGACGGCGGCGGCGCGCTGGTCGTCACCTCCGAGGAGCTGTCGCGCCGCCCGCCGGTGTACCTGCTCGGCTCCGGCGAGGCCATGGACGCGCCGATGGTCTCGCAGATGGAGGACTTCACCACCTCCAAGGGCTTCCGCCTGTCCGGGCAGGCCGCCTTCGCCGAGGCCGAGATCTCCCACCACGACGTCGACCACCTGATGGTGTACGACGCCTTCGCCCACGTGCCCGTCTACGGCCTGGAGGACCTGGGCTTCGTCGGCCGGGGCGAGGCGGGGGCGTTCATCGCCGAAGGCCACACCTCGCCCGGCGGCCGGCTGCCGATGAACACCAACGGCGGCGGCCTGTCCTACACGCACACCGGCATGTACGGCATGTTCGCCATCCAGGAGTCGGTGCGGCAGCTCCGGGGCGAGGCCGCGGCGCAGGTGCCGGACGTGGAGGTGAGCGTGGTGCTGGGCAACGGCGGCATGTTCGCCTCCGCCGCCACCCTCGTCCTGGCCTCCCGGTTGCCCTAGGTTCCGCACCCGGCCCTGCGGGCAGGCGGGCCCGGACGGGCCGATGGAACGGGATGGAACGGAATGGAACGCCTCTCCATCGGAAGCGGAAGATCCTGAGAAGAGGAGACGGCGATGCCGAAGTTCATGGACGTGCACAGTGGTTTCGTCGGTGTCACCGAGGAGCAGTTGCGCGAGGCCCACGAGCGGGACCTGGCGGTCGAGGGGGCCGAGGGCGTGCACTTCGAGCGGGCCTGGCTCGATCCGGACTCGGGCAAGGTGTTCTGCCTGTCGTCGGGGCCGTCGAAGGAGGCGGTGATGCGGGTGCACGAGAAGGCCGGCCACCCCACGACGGAGGTCTACGAGCTGCCCATCGAGGTCGAGTAGCCACCACCTGGCCCCCCGGACCGGTGACGGCCGCCCGCGCTGCTGCGGGCACGGGCGGCCGCCACCGACACGCGCCCGAGCCACGAGGTCAAGGGCGGGCGAGGGCGCGAAAGCTGCCGCGAGAGGGGGCGAAACACCGTCCAGACGGGCGCGAAAAACCGTTCGGGCGGGCGCGTCGGGTGCCCGGCAGCGCGCGGGGGCCGTACTAGATTCGTCGGGTGAGCACGGGAGCCGCGCGCGGGGTGGGGCGGTTCGTCAACGGAGAGTCGGTCTACGGGACCATCCTGACGGCCGGCGCCGTCTCCGGGCTCTCGCACTGGATCGCCGACCCGGCCGAGCTGCTGGCGACCGCGATCGGCACGGTCATCGTGTTCTGGATCGCGCACGCGTTCGCCGAGATCGTCGGCGACCGGTCGCCGGACGTGCGCACGGCGGTGCGCGGCGCGGTGACGCGGTCCACGGGCATGTTGTGGGGGCTGGTCCCGCTCACGGTGATCCTGTGCCTGGCGATGACCGGCGTGATGTCCGTGGACGCGTCGGTGTACCTGGAGATCGGCGTGTCCGTCGTCCTGCTCACCGTGCTCGGCTTCTTCGCGGCGGCGCCCAAGACCGACCGGCTCTGGATCCGGTTGCTCTGCGGAGCCGGCTCGGGCGCCCTGGGAGCCGTGATGATCCTGCTGAAGAGCCTCGGGCACTGAGCAAGGGCGCCCGAGCTGCCAGGGCAGGTCAGGAGGGCGGCGGACGCCAGGTGATGAGCGCGTCCAGGGCCTCGACGCGGGAGCCGGTGACCAGGAGCGGGTTGATCTCCAGGGACTCCAGGTCGTCGCCCAGGCTCTCGGCGAACGCGGCGATGCCGGCCACCACGTCGGCCACCGCGTCCAGGTCGGCGGGCTCGGTGCCCCTGGCGCCGTCCAGCAGGGCCGCGCCGCGCAGCTCGGACAGGGCCCGGCGGACCTCGCCGGCGTCCACCGGCAGCACGCGCAGGGCCGCGTCCCGCAGCACCTCCACCCAGACGCCGCCGAGCCCGACCGCCAGGGTGAGCCCCCAGGCCGGGTCGCGCACCACGCCCGCCAGCAGCTCGATCCCGCTGCCGCGCTGCGGCTGGACCAGCACGCCCGCGTCGGGGGCGTGCGCCCGCGCCGCGGCCACCACCTCCCGATAGGCCTGCCGCACCTCCTCCGGGCCGGACAGCCCGAGCCGCACCCCGCCGATGTCGCTCTTGTGCCCGAGCCCTTCGGCGGCGGCCTTGAGCACCACCGGGTAGCCGAACCGTTCGGCCGCGGCCACCGCCGCCGCCTCGTCCGCTGCGGTCTCGGACGGCACCACGGGCAGCCCCGCGGCGGCGAGCAGGGCGGCGGCCCGGTGCTCGGCCCACACGCCGTGCGCACCCTCGGGCGCGCCCCCGGATGCAACCCAGGATGCGCCGCCGACCGCCGCCCGCCCGGCCGGGCCGTCGCCGGTCAGGGCCCTGCGGTGGGCCTCCGACCAGCGCACCGCCGCGCCGAGCGCGGTCAGGCCGTGCTCGATCCCGCCCATGACGTACGGGAACCCGGTCTCCCGCTGCACCTGCCGCCCGAACTCCGTGACGTCGGTCAGCACGTTGCTCACCACCACGACCGGCACCGGCGACTCGGCGATGCGCCGCGCGCTGGCCTCGTACATGGCCAGGACGGGCGCGGGGTCCGCGGGGGCGATCCTGGGCGGTTCGGACAGCAGCATGACCAGGTCGATGCCGGGATCGGCGGTCACCGTCTCCAGGGCGCGGCCGAGCAGGGTGCGGTCGACGAGGACATAGCCGGTGACGTCGAGCGGGTTCTGCACGGTGCCGAACGACGGCACGATCCCGGCCAGCGTCTCGACCGTGGCCGCGGAGAAGGGCGGCAGCTCCAGGCCCTCGTCCTCGGCCCGGTCCGCGATGATCTCGGACGCGCCGCCCGACGGGGTGACGACGCCCACCCGGCGGCCGGGCAGCGGGCCGGTGGCGGCCAGCAGCCCGGAGGTGATGATCAGGTCCTCCAGCGAGCGCACCCTGATCACGCCGAGCTGGCGCATCGCGGCGTCGATGACGTCGTCGTCGCCCACGAGCGCGCCCGTGTGGGCCTGCGCGGTGCGCGAGGCGAGCCGGCTGCGGCCGATCTTGAGCGCGACGATCGGCTTGCCCGCCAGCAGCGCCCGGCGGGCGACCCGGGAGAACTCGGCCGGATTCCTGATCGTCTCCAGGAACAGGGCGATGACCCGGGTCGCCGGGTCGTCCACGAGGTAGTCGACGACGTCGGTGACCGTGACGACCGACTCGTTGCCCATCGAGGTCAGCAGGCTGACGCCGACGTTGCGGGCCTGGGCGAAGCCGAGCACCGAGCTGGCCAGCGCGCCGCTCTGCAGCACCACGCCGACCGACCCGCGCAGCAGCGGCTCGGGGATGGGCAGCCCGTACGGGGTCACGTCGGCGGCGGCGTTGATGTAGCCGTTGCCGTTCGGCCCGAGGATCGTCAGGCCGTTCTCGCGGGCGAACCCGGCGATCTCCGCCTCCAGCCGCGCGCCCTCCGCGCCGGCCTCCCCGAACCCCGCCGTGAGGATCACGTAACAGCCGATGCCCAGCTTGGCGCCCTCCTTCAGCACGCCGAGCACGGCGGCCGTCGGCACCATGACGTAGGCCAGGTCGACGGGGGAGGGGATCTCGCTCAGGCTGCGGAAGGCCGGCGACCCGTGCACCACCCCGCCCCTGGGGTTGACCAGGTGGACGGGCCCGGAGAAGCCGTGGGTGCGCAGGTTCAGCAGCGTGCTGACCGACCAGCCCGACTTGTCCGTGGCCCCCACCAGGGCGATCGAGCGCGGGTTGAACAGTGCCTCGACCGACATGGACTACTCTCCGATCAGGCCGAGCCTGGCGTGGCCCTTGATGAGGTTGCGGGCGATCGTGCGGCGCTGGATCTCGTCGGTGCCCTCGAAGATGCGCAGCAGGCGCAGCTCCCGGTACCACCGCTCGACCGGCAGCTCCTTGGTGTATCCCATGCCGCCGTGGATCTGCAGCACCCGGTCCACGACCTGGTTGGCCATCACGGCGCCGTTGAGCTTGGCGATGGAGGAGGCGTGCCTGGCGTCCATGCCCTGCTGCACCTGCCAGGCCGCGTGGAGGGTGAGCCACTTGGCCGCCTCGATCTCCACCTGGGAGTCGGCGATCATCCACTGGATGGCCTGGTACTCCGAGATGGCCTGGCCCATCGACTTGCGGATCTTGGCGTAGTCGATGGCCATCTGGAGCATGCGCTCGGCGGAGCCGATGGCACGGGCCGGGATCATGTACCGTCCTTGCCCGATCCACTGCATGGCAAGCTCGAAGCCCTTGCCGAGCTCGCCCAGGATGTTCTCCTCGGGCACCCGCACGTCCTGGAACACCAGCGCCGCGGGCCCCCACTCGCCCATGGTCGGGATGGGCTCGGACTTCCAGCCCATGTCCCGGTCGACCAGGAAGCAGGTCACGCCGTGGCCCTCGGCCACCGCGAACACCATGACGAAGTCGGCCTCGCTGCCGCCGGTGATGAACGTCTTCTCGCCGTTGATCACCCACTCGGCGCCGTCGCGGGTGGCGCGGGTGCGGATGTTGCGGGCGTCGGAGCCGGCGCCCGGCTCGGTGATCGCGAAGCAGGACCGCCGTTCGCCCTCGATGGTCGGGAGGAGGTAGCGCTGCTTCTGCTCGTCGGTGCCGGCGTAGAGGATGTTGTCGGCGCTGCCGCCGAAGGAGAAGGGCACGAATGTGCGGCCCATCTCCATGGCGATGATGGCGGACATGATCGGGCCGAGCGCCGCGCCGCCGTACTCCTCGGGGGTGTTGATGCCCCAGAAGCCCGACTTCCTGGCCTTGGCGCGCAGGTCGCGCACGACCTCGGGATCGAGCCCCGGACGCCCTTCGCGCTCGTTGCGCAGGACCTCCGGCTCCAGCGGCATGACCTCTTTCTCGATGAAGGCACGCACGGTGTCGCGGATCTGCCGTTCCTCCGGGCTGAGCGAGAAGTCCACGGCCGCCTCCTGAATTTCTAGAATCAGTCTCTAGTACGCGATTCTAACCCCCGCGCGGCACTGGTCAAGAATCAGATTCTAGAATTCGGCGCGATAGAATGCCTGGCATGGCACGCAAGTCCTCGTGGGAGTGGAGCCGTACGGCTCAGACGCGCAAGAGCATGTTGCAGGCGGCCCGTGAGGTCTTCAGCGAGCACGGCTTCGCCGACTCCAACGTCTCGGAGGTCGTGGCCCGCGCCGGCTCCAGCGTCGGCAGCCTCTACCACCACTTCGGCGGCAAGACCGAGCTGTTCCTCGCCCTCTACGAGGACCACCAGGCGGCCCACGAGCAGGCGTCGGCCGCCAGCGTCGCCAAGGCCAAGAAGGAGGGCGTCAGCGACCCCGTCGAGCTGCTGATCGCCGGGGCCCGCGCCTACCTCGACGGCGCCTGGGACCGGCGCGACCTGGTCCGGCTCTTCATCGACGGCGACGGCCCGCCCGGCTTCGAGCTGATCCGCCGCACCCGCGGGCGCGAGTGGGTGCGCCAGAACGCCGTCCTGCTCGGCGCCGGCGGAGACCCCCTCGACCGGTTCACGGTCGCGGTGCTGACCAGCATCATCGGCGAGGCCGCCCGCGAGGTGGCCACCTCCGACACCGAGGAGGAGGCGAGGGAGATCATCGAGGCGGCGATGAAGCTCATCCACCGCCTCGATCCCCTCAGGGGGCTCAGTGACGACTGATCGTCGCCCGGCCCCGGTCGATCACCACCGTCCCGTCGTCCTTGGCGGTGCGGAACAGCACGTCGTCGCCGTCGGCCCAGATGGAGACGGTCAGCGGCTCGCCGGGGAACACCGGGCTGCTGAACCGGCCCGACATCGCCCTGAACCGTGACGGGTCCGACCCGGCGAGCGTGTGCAGCAACGCCCGCCCGGTCACGCCGTACGTGCACAAGCCGTGCAGGATCGGCCGGTCGAACCCGGCCCTGGCGGCGAACTCCGGATCGCTGTGCAGCGGGTTGCGGTCGCCGGACAGCCGGTAGAGCAGCGCCTGGTCCGGCCGGGTCGGGTAGGTCACCTTGTGGTCGGGCGCCCGGTCCGGGGCCGCCCACTCGTCGCGGGGCCCCCGGTCGCCGCCGAAGCCGCCCTCGCCCCGGATGAACACCGAGCTGCGCGAGGCGATCACCAGCTCGCCGGTCTCCAGGTCCACGGCCCTGGCCTCGGTGGTCACCAGCGCGCCCGAGCCCTTGTCGTAGATGCCGGTCACCTTCGACGTCGTCCGTACGCCGCCCGCGGGCGGCAGCTCCCGGTGCAGCTCGAAGCCCTGCTCGGCGTGGACCAGCAGGGCCGGGTCGAAGTCGCCCAGCCGCCGTCCCGGCGACTGCGCCGCCAGCACCGCGAACGTCGGCAGCACCCGCTGCCCCTTCTCGGTGGCGAACTCCAGCTCGTCCAGGCCCGAGCCGACGCCGAGCGCGTACAGCATGGTGTCCTCGGCGGTCCAGGTGCGCTCGTGGGCCGGGCCCTCGACGCCGATCAGCGAGTGGTCGAGCGGCATGTCAGTCCTCCCGCCCGGGGATGCGGCCGTTGGTCAGGGCGTTGGGCGCGGCCTTGTCCACCAGGGCGGGGATGACCGCGCCCAGCTCGGCCGGGTCCCAGCGGCCGCCCTTGTCCACTCCGGGGCCGGCGTGCCAGCCCTCGGCCACGCTGATCATGCCGCCGCGCACGTTGAACACCCGCCCGGTGACGCCGCGCGCCTCGGCGCTGGCCAGCCAGACCACCAGCGGCGCGATGTCGTCGGGGTCGGCGCCGGTCGCCCCGGCCGGGATCAGGTTCTCCGTCATGCGGGTGAGCGCGGCGGGGGCGATGGCGTTGACCGTCACGCCGTAGCGTTCCAGCTCCCTGGCGGCGATCACGGTCAGCCCGGCGATGCCCGCCTTGGCCGCGCCATAGTTGCCCTGGCCCGGGTTTCCGTAGATGCCGGAGGACGACGTCGTGTTGATGATCCTGGCGTCGACCCGCTCGCCGGACTTGGCCTTGGACCGCCAGTAGGCGGCGGCGTGCCGCAGGGGTGCGAACGTGCCGCGCAGGTGCACCCTGATCACCGCGTCCCACTCGTCGGCGGTCATGTTGACCAGCATGCGGTCGCGCAGGATCCCGGCGTTGTTGACCAGCACGTGCAGGTCGCCGAAATGCTCGACGGCCGCCCCGATCAGGCGCTTCGCGCCGTCGAAGTCGGAGACGTCCTCGCCGTTGACGATCGCCTGGCCGCCCATGGCCTCGATCTCGGCCACCACCTCGGCGGCGGCCCCGGACGAGCCCGTGCCGTCCACCTCCGCGCCCAGGTCGTTGACCACCACCTTCGCGCCCTGCCTGGCGAACTCCAGGGCGTGCCCGCGCCCGATGCCCCTGGCCGCACCCGTGACGATCACCACGCGACCTTCGACGATCCCGCTCATCCGACACCTCGATCCTTGACCGGCCGACGATTTGAACTGGATTCTAGTATCAAAATCTAGAAAGGACAGGCCCTTGGTGACGACGACCCCCGCTCCCGTCGGCCACGCCTGGCGCACGCTGTCGGTCGTGAGCCTGGCCAGCGTGCTGACCGGGCTGGGCGGCAGCGCGATCAACGTCGCGCTGCCCGAGATCGCCCGGCACACCGGGGCCGACGCCACGGCCGCGGGCTGGATCCTGCTGGGCTTCCAGTTGACCACGACCGTCCTCATGGTGGTGTTCGGCCGGTTGGCGGACATGTTCGGCAGGCGCAGGATGTACCTGATCGGGCTGGCCGTCTACACCGGGGCCGCCCTGCTCGCCGGGCTGGCCCCCGGCGCGTGGATGATCGTGGCCATGCGGGTCGTGCAGGCCGCCGGGGCCGCGATGTTGCTCACCAACAGCGCCGCCCTGGTCAGCGACGCCTTCCCGCGCGAGCGGCTGGGCGAGGGCATGGGCGTCTACGTGGCCTCCTTCTCCATCGCCGGGCTGATCGGCCCGACGCTCGGCGGCGTGCTCGCCTCGAACCTGGGCTGGCGCTGGGTGTTCTGGTTCAACGTGCCCATCGGGGTGGTCTGCCTGGTGTGGGGCGCGCTCACGCTGCGGCGGGTCGAGCCGGCCGGGCGCGAGCGCGGGCTCGACCTGCCGGGCAGCGTGCTCGTGCTGGTCACGCTCGGCGGGCTGCTGCTGGCGTTGTCGGAGTTCGGCAGACTGGGGTGGGGGCATCCGGTGGTGGCCGCCGGGCTCGCCGCGTTCGCCGTGGGCCTGCCGCTGTTCGTGGCCAGGGAGCGGCGGGCCGCTCATCCCGTGGTGGACCTGCGGCTGTTCCACGACCGGGCCTTCGCCTTCGGCACGCTCGCCTCCTTCCTCAACGCCGTCGCGCGGATGGGCATGGTCTTCCTCGTCGCGCTCTACTTCCAGGCCGTGCGAGGGGACGATCCCGTACAGGCCGGGCTGAAGGTGCTGCCGCTGGCGGTGGCGGCCATGGTCGCGTCGGTGACGTCGGGCTTCCTCCAGCGGCTGACCAGCGCGCGCACCCTGGCGGTCGCCGGGGCCGCCACCACGACCTGCGGGCTGCTGGCGCTGCTCGGCACGATGTCGGCGAGCACGCCGTACCCGGCGGTGGCCGCGGGGCTCGTGCTCATCGGCCTCGGCTCGGGCGTCTTCCTGCCCTCCAACACCACCGCCATCCTGGACGGCCTGCCCTCCGAACGCCTCGGCATCGTCAACGCCATGCGCCTCATGCTGCAGAACACCGGCAACGTGGTCGGCACCGGCCTGGTGTTGTCGATCATCACCGCGCCGCTGCCCGCCGTGCTGCACCGGCGCGTCTTCGCCGGGACGCTGTCGGAGCTCTCCGGCGACGCGGTCGGCCTGCTCGTGACCGGCTACCGCTGGGCGCTCGCCTGCATGGCCGCGATCTCGGTGCTGACCGTGCTGGCCTGCCTGGCCCGCCGCAAGGCCCGGTGACCAGCGGGCCGAACGGTACGGGTACCGTGGCGGACGTGGCAGAACCCTCCCCGGCGCACCGGCACGTCTTCCTCCGCATGGTCAGATTCGCCGACATCGACTCCCAAGGGCATGTGAACAACGTGCGCTTCCTCGACTACCTGGAGGACGCCCGCTTCGGCATGTTCGCGATCGATCCGGTCAGGGCGGGCGAGGCGCCCTTCGGAGGGCTCGTGGTCACCCGCCACGAGATCGACTACCGCCGCCCGCTCGGCCTGCGGCCCGAACCGGTCAGGGTCGAGACCTGGGTCACGCAGCTCAGGCCGGTCCGCTTCACCCTGGCCTACGAGATCCGCGACGACGACCAGGTCTACGCGACCGCCACCTCGGTGATCGTGGCCTACAACGTCGAGCGGGCCGCGCCGCGCCGGCTCAGCGAGGACGAGCTCGTCCTGCTCAAGCGTTACTCGGCCCAGGGCTGACCGCCCTGGAACCGCAGCCGCCCTCCGGTCCGGGCAGGAAGCGCTGGCTGATGCTCGCGCTGGGCGTCAACGCCCATGCGAGCGTCACCTTAGGACTGTTCGGCCTGCCTCTCGTCATGCCGGAGATTGAGCGACATTTCGGTGTTCCGCTGGCAGTGGCCGGAGTCATTGGGAATGCCCCGGGAATCGGCGTTCTGGTGGCGCTCGTCGCCTGGGGCGCGCTGGCCGACCGGCACGGCGAGCGCCTGGTGCTCGGCATCGGCGTCGGCCTGGCGGCCGTGCTGCTCGCCGCCGTCGCCTTCGCCGGGCCCGCCTGGGCGGTGATCGCGCTGCTGGCGCTGGCGGGCGCGGCCGGGTCGGCGGCCATGGTCGGCGGCGGCCGGATCGTCCTGCGCTGGTTCCAGCCGCCCGAGCGTGGGGTCGCCATGGGCCTGCGCCAGGTGTCCTACACCCTCGGCATGGCCGTCGCGGCGTTCGTGCTGCCGCCCGTCGCGCGGGCGCACGGGCTGCCCGGCGTGCTGCTGGTCTGCTCCGCCGTCAGCCTGCTGGCCGCCGTCCTGGCCGCGTTGTTCCTGGCCGAGCCGCCGCACTCGATCGCCGGGGGGAGCGCGGGGCCCGAGCGGTCGCCGTACCGGCAGCTGGCGCTGTGGCGGGTGCACGCGACCAGCGGGCTGCACGCGGTGCCGCAGATCGTGGTCAGCACGTACGGCGTCACCTGTCTGGTCGGCCTGTACGGCTGGGACGCCGTGGCCGCCGGCCAGCTCTTCGGCCTGTCGGCCGTCGCCGGAGCCGTGGTCCGGGTGGCCGTCGGCCGCTGGTCCGACCGGGTCGGCCTGCGGATGCGTCCCCTGCTGCTGCTCACCTGCGCCTGCCTGGCCGTGCTCGCCCTGCTGGTCGTGGGCACGGCGACGGACAGCCTGCTCGGCCCGGTGGCGCTCGCGACGGCCTCGGTGCTCACCGTGTCCGGCAACGGGCTGGCCTACCTGAGAGCGGGCGAGCTGGCCGGCCCCGCCTGGGCGGGCAAGGTGCTCGGCACCCACAACACCGTCCAGAACGTCGTCGCCCTGGGGGTGACGCCGCTGGCCGGGGCGCTGATCACCGGGACGGGCTACTGGGCGGCGTACGCGGCCGGCCTGGCCTGCGCGCTGGTGTCGCTGCCCGTCATCCCCTTCCGCGGCGAGCAGCGGGCCGGCCCTCGGTCATGACTGCCCGCGCAGCCACACGGCGGTGTCCGGCGGCAGCGTCCCGCCCTGGACCGGGCCGCTGGACAGCAGCACCCCGTCGTGCGCCAGCAGCCGTACGGGCTCCATCCCGCAGTTGATCGCGCAGATCAGCGGGCCCCGGGAGAAGAAAAGCGCTCCCTCGGGGGAGTCCAGCCACTCCAGGGTGTACGGAATCACACCCGCCAGCTCGCGGCGGCAGGCCAGGGCCCGGCGGTAGAACTCCAGCGTCGAGTCCGCGTCGCCCTCCTGCTTCTCGGCCGTCAGCTCGGCGAAGGCGGCCGGCTGCGGCAGCCAGGGCCGCACGCCGGGCGGCGAGAACCCGTACGAGGGCGACTCCGCCGACCACGGCAGCGGCACCCGGCAGCCGTCGCGGCCCGGCAGCTTGCCCTCCGACTGGAAGAACACCGGGTCCTGCCTGGCCTCGGCCGGCAGGTCGGTCACCTCCGGCAGGCCCAGCTCCTCGCCCTGGTAGAGGTAGGCCGAGCCGGGCAGCGCCAGCATCGTGAGCAGCGCCGCCCTGGCCCGCGCCAGACCCGTGCCCGGATCGGCGGTCTCGTAGCGGGTGCGGTGGCGTACGACGTCGTGGTTGGACAACACCCAGGTGGCGTACGGCACCGAGGCCAGGGTGTCGTCGATCACCTTCTTGAACGCGGTCGGCGACCACGGCGCCTGCAGCCAGGCGAAGTTGAAGCTCTGGTGCAGCTCGTCGGGGCGGACGTAGAGGGCGAGGTCCTCGGCGCTGTCGGTCCAGACCTCGCCGACGGCCATACGCTCGCCGGGGTAACTGTCCAGCACCTTGCGCCAGTCGCGGTAGACGCCGTGCACCTCCGGCTGCCCCCAGACCGGCGAGACCGACGTGAACGACTGGTCGCCGACGTCCGGCAGCCCCTCGGCCTTGTACAGGCCCATCGCCACGTCGATGCGGAAGCCGTCCACGCCCTTGTCCAGCCAGAAGCGCAGGACGTCGAGGAACTCCGCGTGCACCTCGGGGTTGCGCCAGTTGAAGTCGGGCTGTTCGGGGGCGAACAGGTGCAGGTACCACTGCCCGTCGGGGACCTGGGTCCAGGCTGGGCCGCTGAAGGTGGACTGCCAGTTGTTGGTCGTGTCGCGGAAGATGTACCGGTCGCGTTTCTCGCCCCGCAGTGCGGCCTGGAACCAGGGGTGCTGGGAGGAGCTGTGGTTGGGGACGATGTCCACCAGCACCTTCAGCCCGTGCCCGTGGGCCTCGGCCACCAGCGCGTCGAAGTCGGCCAGCGTGCCGAACAGCGGGTCGACGCCACGGTAGTCCGCCACGTCGTAACCGCCGTCGGCCATCGGAGAGGGGTAGAACGGCGTCAGCCAGATGGCGTCGACCCCCAGCCTCCTCAGGTACGGAATCCGCTCCCGCACCCCGGCCAGGTCGCCGACGCCGTCTCCGGAGGCGTCGGCGAAGCTGCGAACGTAGATCTCGTAGACGACGGCATCACGCCACCAGGGGATATCCATGTGGGCGTCATGCCCGTTATGTCGGCGAGTTCACCAAGCTGTGGGCCGCGTAGACCAGATAGTCCCAGAGTCTGGTCGCCTGATCGTCGGGCAGGCCGAGCGAGTCGACCGCGTCACGCATGTGCCGCAGCCAGGCGTCGCGCTCGGCCTCCCCGATCACGAACGGCACGTGCCGCATGCGCAGCCGGGGATGGCCCCGCTCCTGGCTGTAGGTGTTGGGGCCGCCCCAGTACTGGATCAGGAATCCGCGCAGCCGGTCCTCGGCGCCCGTCAGGTCGGGCTCGGGGTAGAGCGGCCGCAGCAGGGGGTCTTCCGCGACACCTTCGTAGAAACGGTGGACGAGGCGGCGGAAGGTCTCCTCGCCGCCTACGGCGTCGTAGAAGGAGGTCTCTGTCACGTTCTCACCTTATGCAATGGCGACCATGGGGATTCCGGCGGAGTCCAGGGCGGCCTTCACCCTGAGCCGGATCTCCCGGGCGACCTCGGCCTGGCGGGAGGGCAGCGTCTTGGCGGTGATGCGGAACACCAGCGCGCTGTCGGAGAGCTGCTCCACGCCGTACACCTGGGGCTCCTCCACGATCACGCTCTCGCGGAACTCGGGGTCGGCCCAGATCTCCTCGGCCACGATCTCCAGCGCCGCGCGCACGGCGGTGATGTCGGCGTCGTAGGGCACCGGGACGTCGAAGTAGGCCCGCGACCAGCCCTGCGACTCGTTGCCGACGCGGGTGATCGTGCCGTTGCGCACGTACCAGACGCGGCCGTCGGCGTCGCGCAGCCGGGTGACCCGCAGGGTGACCGCCTCGACGGTGCCGACGGCGGCGCCGGCGTCGATCACGTCGCCCACGCCGTACTGGTCCTCCAGCAGCATGAACATGCCGGCGATGAAGTCCTTCACCAGCTCCTGCGCCCCGAAGCCGATCGCGACGCCCAGGATGCCGACGCTGGTCAGCAGGGGGGCGATGGGGATCGTCAGCCGGTCGAGCACGGTCAGGATGGCGGTGCCGAGGACGACGATGGAGGCGATGTGCTTGAGCACCGACCCCATGGTCTCGGCCCGCTGCTTGCGGCGCTCGTGCAGCAGCGCGTCGATGCCGTCGGTGGCCGCGTTGCGGCGGAACCTGTTGGTGAGCGAGCCGCCGGTGGCCGCCCGGTTCACCACCTTGGTGATCAGCCGGTGCGAGATGTTCCGCACGACGAACCCGAACACCAGGATCAGGACGATGGTGATCAAGCTGGCCAGCAACGGCGCCCATGACACGTTGCCCAGCCAGTCGACCAGAGGACCACAGATCACCGTGTCACCTTGACAGGCCTGGGCCATCTGCGAGCTCACTTTGTCCAAGTCCTGCACGAGCGACGACTCTGCCGGCGTGGGCGTAGGCGATGGCCCTGATGTCACCAACAGG
Organism: Nonomuraea sp. NPDC049624; assembly: GCF_040675255.1. Taxonomy (NCBI): domain Bacteria; kingdom Bacillati; phylum Actinomycetota; class Actinomycetes; order Streptosporangiales; family Streptosporangiaceae; genus Nonomuraea; species Nonomuraea sp. NPDC049624. The sequence continues at coordinate 289,892 of NZ_JBFAOR010000010.1, forward strand.
AACACTGGGTGGATTCCCCCTCAGGAAGCGGTTCGGTCAGCGGCAAATCAGTCCAATTGGATCTAAAAATACCGCTGACCGAACCGGCCGCCGTCACATCACGCCGGGGAAGACGGGGTCGCCCGGTCTCTGGGCCGCGGAGGGAGAGACCGGACGCTCCGATGACGGTCGGCTCGGACGGGCCACACACCCGGAAGCATGGCCCGTTCCGGTTCCAAGGGGGGGAGGTGATCCCCCCGGCACCCGGCGGGCGCACCCGCCGGGCTGATCTGCGCGCACGGGCGTGCGCCCGTGCGAAGGGGCCGGAACCGGCGGGACGATCAGGGGCCCGGCAACCCGGACGCCCTCCGCACCGATCGTCCCGCCGGCCCCGCGGGGCCGCCGTGGGGGCGGTGACCCGTGGTGGCTGCGCTCCACCCGGATCACCGCGTGGTCACTCTCCCACCGCGGCGAGCACGCGTGCGACCTTGGTCGCGGCACCGGCCGGGTCGTCGGCCGTGTGCATGGGTTCGCCCCAGGACCAGCAGTACCACCAGTCGGGAAGGTCCGAGGCGTTCGCCGGCCGGCAGGTGACGTTCTCGGACAGGCTCGTCGCCTTCGGGTTGATGACGCGGACGAACTGCCGGCCGCTCTGGGTCTGGACCACTCGTGCGAGCAGACCGCGAGCGCCGAGCTCGGCTACGAGGCGCTGCAGATGTCCGATCTTGTCGTCCGTCACCTTCTCGTCCTCCCTGGGAATCGTTGCTGGTGGGCCAAACATGGCTCAAGTCAACAGCACACGCAACGCCATCCTGCTGATCACAGGGAGTGGCTATTCCCTCATGGGTTGTAAGAAACAGTCCCTCGGAGGACGATCCTTAACCGTAGGCTTGATGAGCACGTTTCCAAACGGTCCTCACTGCTTCATAGTCGTCTCTAGGCGAAGAGCTACCTGAGGGCTACGCTGAGTCACCAGTCTTGACGGGTCGAGACATCGGGAGAGGGGCCGGGATGTCCGGCAGGCAGCACAGGGAAACGGAGATCGCCCGGCGGATCAGGGCCAAGGGCCTTGCCACCGGGCGCACCTCCGCCCAGATAGCTGAAGAGATCCACGAGGCGTGCTCGCCGCAGTTCAGCACGACCCGCATCAAAGCGCACCGCCTGTCCTACGGCATCGCGCTCGCGGACGTGATCGAGCAGGTGCGGGCGTTGTTCGAGCGCGACGCCAAGGCGCCGCCGGGCATCGGCGAGACGTTGCTGTCGGCGTACGAGAGCGGGCTCAAGCGGCCGGGCCCCGAATACCTCCACTACCTGTGCTCGGTCTACCGGGTCGAGCCCATCGAGCTCGGCTTCGACGGGCCCTGCATCTGCGGCCACGGCCACCGGATGCCCGGCGTGCTCGGCGAGCCCGCCAATCGCGTGGCGGGGTCGGCGTCGCTGCCGCGCGACCTGGTGATCCACCCGATGACCGTCGAGGCCGACGCCCAGGAGGACGAGAACATCCTGCGGCGCACGTTGTTAAATCTGCTGGACACCGACGTGTCGTTCAAGCAGCAGTTCGACGGGCCGGTGCTGGGGGCGTGCGAGGGCATCCGGCGGCGGATGGACGAGACGCTGGTCTCGGCCACCGTGTCGGGCGGCATGCTCGACCAGTGGGAGGAGGCGACGCTGGCCTTCGGCCGCCAGTACACCACGACGCCCCCGCTGCGGTTGTTGTGCGACGTGCTGCTGGAGCTGAGCGCGGTCCGCACGGCGTTGTCCAGGCGTCAGCCGATCGACCTCCAGGACCGGTTGTGCCGCATGGCCGCGCAGCTGGCCGGCCTGAGCGGCATGGTGATGATCAACCTGGGCGACCACCGGCTGGCCCGGTCGTTCTTCCGCACCGGCCGCATCGCCGCCGACGAGACCGGCGACCGCGCCCTGCGGGCCTGGATCACGGCCAGGGAGTCGCTCGTCCCCCTCTACTACGGCGACGCCCGCGAGGCGCTCAACCTGGCCAAGAAGAGCCGCGACCTGGCGGGCGCCACGCCGTGCGTGGCCCAGGCCATGGCGCCGGTCGTGGAGGCGCGGGCCCTGGCCATGCTCTCCGGCACCGACAGCAAGAAGGAGGTCGTCGACCAGGCCAAGCGCGCGCTGGCCCGGGCCAGGAGCGCCTTCTCGCACATGAAGAGCGAGGAGCAGGAGGACATGGCCTTCGGCTACACCGAGAAGCAGCTCTACTTCTACCAGGGCGACGTGCTCACCAAGCTCGGCCAGACCATCGAGGCCGAGGTGGTGCTCGACCAGGCGCTCGGCAAGTACGAGGACCACGTCCTCGACCAGACCCTGATCAGGCTCGACCAGGCCCAGTGCCGCCTCCTGGAGGGTGACATCGACGAAGCCCTACAAATTGGTACGAACGCCTTGCGCAATCTGGGGGATGAATACCTTACGGACCTCATCATCCGCCCGGCGCTCGCGCTGGAGCAGCAGATCATGAAAAAGGACGACAAACATCAGATGCTGGCTGAATTCAGCGCCCAGCTGCGGCGTCGGAAGTTGGCCCAGAAGGAAGGGAGCGGTGGATGACGTTGAAGATCCGGCGGTACCGCTGGTCCGATCTCGACACCATCCTCGCGCTGCACCGGATCTGCCTCGCCGAGGTGGGTCTCCAACCCGGCGACGGCGTCTACTACGACGACGACTTCCCCCGCATCCAGGAGATCTACCTGGCCTGCGGAGGTGACTTCATCGTGGGCGAGACCGGCTCGCGGGTGGTCGCCATGGGCGGCCTGAAGCCCGTCGACCGGGAGACCGCCGAGGTGTGCAGGCTCAGGGTGCATCCCGAGTTCCAGCGGCGCGGCTACGGCGGCGTCATGCTCTCGGCCCTCGAAGACCGCGCCCTGGAGCTCGGCTTCAGCAGCCTGCGCGGTGACACCACGCTCAGCCAGGGCGCGGCCCTCGCGCTGTACGCCCGCCAGGGCTGGCGTGAGCTGTCGCGCCGCCAGGTGGGCGACCTCGTCGTCATCTACGGCGAGAAACGGCTGGCGCCCGCGCCGGCCATGGAGCTCTAGCTCCGACGACGACGCCGGGGTCCGACGCTTCCGGATCCGGCGGCCACGCCCCATCCCCTCCTGGGGCCCTGGCTTGTTCCCCCTTTCCGCCCCCGCGGGGCTCCTGCGACCTCTACGCTCAGGCGTGACCACACCGCCTCAGACTGATCGCGGAGAGTGACCATCTCCGGGGCGAGGCATCGGCCCGTTCGCACGGTACGCGTATGCGTCCGTACACAGTGCGAATGTGGAGAGCTCGGCCGTACCAGGCAGTAACCGCAGGAAAGAGCTGTTTTCGCCGCCGCCGGTATGGATGTTTCGGGCCTGGAGTGAGGGTCTTAACTCCAAGTGGAACAGTAACCTCACCGGCTTCTCCGCGTGCTCTGGCGAATGCATTTAGTAGTGGCATGCTCTGCTCCATGGCAGTCGTGCCCGCTTCCCGACCCCTCCTGGGAGCCGTGCTTCTGTTGTTCGTCAGCGCCGCTTGGGGGTCGGCGTTCCCGCTGATGAAGGATCTCATCCTCCGGTTACCGGTCGAGGACCTGCTGGCCGAGCGGTATCTCATCGCCGCGGTGACGCTGCTCGTCATCCGGCCGCGCTCGCTGCGGGGGCTGTCGCGCCGGACGTGGGTCAACGGGCTCGTGCTGGGGCTGCTGTTCGGCGTCGGGCAGACCGCCCAGGCGCTCGCGCTGCACAGCCTGCCCTCGGCGGTGTCGGGGTTCGCCGTCGGGTGCAGCGTGGTGATCACCCCGGTCCTGGCGCTGGTGATGTTCAGGAACCGGGCGCCGCGGCGGGTGTGGGCCGGGGTGGTGCTCGCCATGGCGGGGATGACCGTGTTCACGCTGCTGCGCGGGGTCGAGGACCACGAGGTCTCGCTGCTCGCGCTCGGCGTCACGCTCACGGCCGCGGCGCTCTACTCGGCCCACACGCTCATGCTCGCCGAGCTGTCCAAGAAGGGCGAGCGTTTCCCCGCGTACGCGCTGACCACGATCCAGCTCTTCACGATCGGCATCCTCACCGGCGGCTTCGCGCTGCGCGGCGGGATCACGCTGCCGTCCAGCCTGCCCGACTGGGCGATCCTGGCGCACCTGGCCGTGGTGTCGTGCGCGCTGGGGTTCCTGGCCCGCTCGTACGGGCAGAAGCACGTGCCGGCCGTGCCGAGCGCGATCATGATGTCCTCGCAGCCCCTCTGGGTGGCCGCCATCGCGGTGATCTGGTTCCACGAGCAGGTGGGCTGGAGCATGGTGATGGGCGGCGGGCTGATGGCCGCGGCGATGCTGCTGGCTCTGCCCGATCGGGCGGCCGGGGGAAAAGAGAGCCGGCCGGACAGGCGCGACCTGCTGGAGGTCTCCCGCCGCGCCGCGCTGGTGCTGGCCGACCTGCGGATCAAGCGTGAGGACCGGCTGCGGTTCGAGCCGGGGACGGCGCCGTTCATCGCCAAGAGCGCGTGCAAGGACGTCGAGGCGTGCCCGTGGAACGCCCACGCGCTCAAGGGCGGCGGGGAGCCGAGCCTGGAGCGGCTGATCGAGCGGGCGACCGCGATCGTGCGAGCCAAGAAACTGCCGGGGCCCGGCTGCTGCCAGTCCGTCACGCTGGTCGGGCGGTGCCTGTGCACGTTGATGGAGGAATCGGAACAGGCGCGGGTCGCGGCGGTCGATCATTGGTTTCGGTCCCAATAGGCTGCGGGACGCGCGCAAATGCCAGGTGCTTCTTAATGGTTAAACCGCCACTTATTCACCATAAATCTTGATATCCGGTTGGGTGTCCGAATAATGGATATTCACACCCATCGGAGAGGCACGTCATGAAGCGCATCGTCGTCCGTAAGCCAGGCACCGCGAGGCTCGCAGGGACCGCAGGCGTCATCCACAAGGGGTGACCGGGCACAGCTCCCACCTCGGCGTCCAGGGCGGCCCACCCGCCCGATGGGGGGCCGGGCGGCTGCTGATGCCGGTCATCGACGCGCATCGCCGGCCGCGCGGCCCCTACACCGTGGGCGCCGCGCTGCTGCGGCACCTGGTGCCGGACGCCCCGCGCGAGCTGGTCGCGGCCTACGACATCGAGATCCGGGCGGTCGCGCCCGAGCTGGCCGGGCAGGTGCCCGTCCGGCGGACGACCATCGAGGCCGGGCTGCCGGACGAGGAGCGCATCCTGGTGCCGGCGCCCCGCCGTACGCTGAGGCTGGCCAACGGGATCGCCGAGTTCGTCCGCGCGGCCGTGCGGCCGGGCGCGAGGCTCGCGGTGTGCAACGGCGCGCACGCCGACCCCACCGACACCGAGCTGCTCGACGTCCTGACCCGGCGCGTCCCGGCCGGCACGCTGGCCGTCACGGTCCACGCGGAGGGCCCGGAGCCGCCTGCTGACGAGCGCAGCGCCGACGAGCTGTGGTCCCTGGTGGACCGCTGCATGCGCGAGGGTTTCCTGCACGCCGCCGCCGAGCTGGGCGAGCTCGGCCTGGCCCGGACCGAACCGGGGGAGGCCCGGTGGTGGCGCTTCGCCCAGCGCACCGCCACCGCGCTCGGCGGGCTCGGCCGCGTCCAGGAGGCGCGCACGCTGTGGGACCGGGCCCGCGCGGCCAGCCAGGACCCGGTCGTGCACGCCGCCGCCGCGTACGGGACGGCCATGCTCGACGCCCGCCACCCCGACCCGGCGCAGCGCGACCTGGCCAGGGCCCGCCGCTGGCTCAACGAGGCCATCGCCATCTCCAGGCTGCTGCCCGACCCCCTGGAACGGGCCTTCAAACTCGGCTTCGACCGCAACGGCCTGGCCCTGGTCGAGCTGCGGCACGGACGGCTGGAAGCCGCGCTGTCGCTGGTGGAGTCGGCCGTCGAGCTGGCCGGCGAGCTGGGCGACCGGCACCCGCTGCACCGGATGGTGCTGCTGACCAACCGGGCCCAGCTGCTCGGCGCGCTCGGCCGCCCCAAGGAGGCCCTGGAGGACTACGCCGCCGCCATCGCCCTCGACCCCGGCTTCCCCGACACCTACCTGGAACGCGGCAACCTGCTGTTCCGGCTGGGCGAGTCGGAGGAGGCGCTGGCCGACTACGAACGGGCCATGCGGGCCGGGCCGCCGCTGCCGGAGGCGTACTACAACCGGGCGGAGCTGCGTACCGTGCGGGGTGACGTGGAGGGGGCGCTCGCCGACCTCGGCACGGTGATCGAGCTGGACCCCGGCTACCTGGACGCCTACGTCAACCGCGCCGGGCTGCTGGCGGCGGCGGAGCGGGACGAGGAGGCCAGGGCCGACGTCACGGCCGGGCTCGCCCGCGCGCCGGAGAACCCGCACCTGCTGACCGTGCTCGGCCAGCTCGAGACGGCGGCGGGCCGCTTCGACGAGGCCGCCGCGGCCCTGGACCTGGCCCTGGAGCACGCCCCCGAGCTGGCCGCCGCCTGGGGCAACCGGGGCGTGCTGCGTTACGCCACGGGCGACGCCGAAGGCGCGCTCGCCGACCTCACCCGGGCCGTCGAACTGGACCCGCAGCCCGACCTGTACGCCAACCGCGCCGTCGCCCTGCGCGCCCTGGGCAGGACCGCCGAGGCGGAGGCCGACGAGCTCCGCGCGGCCGCCTCCTCCTGACAGTGGGACGATTAATGCATGACGGGGCGTATAGGGCGAGCCGCGGGGGTGTGCGGGGCACTGGGGGTGTTGTGGTGGGCCACCGCCCGGCTGGCGTGGGCGGGCGTCGGCTGCGCCGACTGGGACTGCCTGGCCCCGGCACTCGGCACGCTGCTGGCGATCAGCCTGGTCATGCTCGCCGGAGCCGCGTACGTGCTGGAACGCGTGGACGTGCGGCCCGCGCGGCGCGCCGCCCTGGTGGCCGCCGGGGCGGCGGTGGCGTTCTGGGCGGCCGGGAAGCTGCTGCCGTCGGTGCCGTACACCGCCGCGCAGGCCGTGGGCGCCGCGGTCGTGTTCGCCGGGGCGGGGGCCGTCGCGGCGTTCGTGACCGGGCCGGGGCTCGCGTTGCGGTGGCGGGTGCTGATCGCGCTGGTGCTGGCCGGCCTGCCGTGCGGGGTGTTCGCCGTGCTCTGGTTCGGGCTCGGCGGCTGACCCCCGGGACCGGCGGCCCCGGGCCGGGTCAGGCGGGGAACACCTGGACGTGGTCGGCGGCGACCCGCAGGCGTACCTCGTCTCCTGGCGACAGGCCGGCGGCGGCCCTGGACGGCACGTCGGCGAAGATCACCGAGGGGCCCGCCTGGGCGTACACGCGGGTGGTGGCGCCCAGGAACACCGTCACGTCCACGACCGCCCGCGCGCCGGGGCCGTCCGCGGCCAGTTCGACGTCCTCGGGGCGGAACATGCACAGGACGCGCGGCGCGGGCGCCTCGACGTCGAACGCGCCGCCCGCGGTGACCCGGCCGCCGACCGCGTCGAGTTCGAGGGTGTTGCGGTTGCCGACGAAGCCGGCGGCGAAGCGGGTGGAGGGCGCGGTGTAGATCTCCGCGGGCGGCCCGCACTGCTCGATGTCGCCGGCGTTCATCACCGCGACCCGGTCGGAGATGGCCAGGGCCTCGGCCTGGTCGTGGGTGACGAAGACGGTGGTGATGCCGACCTGGTGCTGGATGCGGCGCACCTCGTCGCGCAGGCGGTGGCGTACCTGGGCGTCCAGGGCGGACAGGGGCTCGTCCAGCAGCAGCACCTCGGGACGGGGGGAGAGTGCGCGGGCCAGGGCGACGCGCTGCTGCTGGCCGCCGGAGAGCTGGTTCGGCAGGCGGTCGGCGAGGTGGTCGAGGCCGACGAGGTCGAGCATCTCGGCCACGCGGTCCCTGACCTCCCCCTTCGGCCGCTTCCTGACGGTCAGGGGGAAGGCGACGTTGCCGCCCACGGTGAGGTTCGGGAACAGCGCGTAGGACTGGAAGACCATGCCGATGGGCCGCCTGCGCACCGGCACGCCGGCCATGTCGGCGCCGCCGATCGTCAGCCGCCCGCCGTCGAACCCGGTCAGGCCCGCGATGCAGCGCAGCAGCGTGGTCTTGCCGCAGCCCGACGGGCCGAGCAGGGCCAGCAGCTCACCCTGCTCGACGCTGACGCTCACGCCGTTCAGCGCGGTGTGCCCGGCGTAGCGCTTGGTGATGCGGTCGAGGACGACGTGGCTCATGGAATGGTGCCCTTCTGGACCGGAGCGGTGGCCATGGACGCGCTCACCCGGCCGCGGCCGAGCCAGACGACCAGCGCGGACAGCGCGAACAGCAGGCCGAAGGTGAAGATGGTGACGACGGCCAGCGCGTTGGGGTCGCCGAGCGTCCGGGAGACGAACTGCCTGGCCGACCAGAGCGGCAGCGTCTCGTAGCTGACGCCGGTGAGGATCTTGGCGAGCGCGAACTCGTTCATGGCGGTCGCGATGACCAGCAGCGCGCCGGAGACGACGCCGCCGCGGATCGCCGGCAGGATCACGCCGACCAGCGTGCGGGCGGGCCCGGCGCCGCACGTGGCGGCGGCCTCGCTGAGCTGGACGGCCCCCGCCGCCAGCAGCGAGCTCTCCACCGCCCGGTACATGAACGGGAACGCGATCGCCGCGGTGGCCGCGGCCAGCAGCCAGAACGTGCCGAACAGCTCGGGCGCGACCGACTTGGTGACGAGCTGGATCCCCGCCCCGACGACCACCCACGGGACGGCGAACGGGATCACCGCGATGGTCTGCACGATCGACCCGATGCGCGGGTTGTGCACGACCGACCAGTACGCGGCCGGCACGACCAGCACGATCTCGATCACCACGACGACCGCCGAGAGCACGAGCGAGCGCCCGAGGGCGGCCATGACGTCCGGCTCGGCGAACACGCCGGCCCAGTGGGCCAGGGTGTAGCCGTCGGGCAGCGGCGTGTCGGTCCAGCGGGTGGCCACCGAGTACAGCAGGGCGGCCAGCAGCGGCAGCCCGAAGTAGACCGCCAGCAGGCCGAGGAAGACGCGCCTTCTCACAGCCACCTCGCAGCGCGCCTGAGCGAGAGCCGGTAGAGCAGGGTCGCCCCGATGGCCAGGATCATGAGCAGCACCGACAGCACGGCGGCCCGGCCGAGGCCGAACACCGAGGACTCCAGCGTGCTGCCGATCTGCAGGGTGATGAGCTTGGTCGCGCTGGGGGAGGAGCCGATGGCGTACGCGACGGCGTAGACGCCGATCGTCCAGGTGAAGACCAGCAGCCAGCCCGCGATCACGAACGGCGCGAGCACCGGCAGGCCGACGTACCGCCAGAACTGCCATCGGGTGGCGTGGCAGACCGCGGCGGCCTCCTGCCAGTCGTCCTTGAGCACGCTGAGCGCGGGCAGCGTGAGCAGCACGAACATCGGGACGTTGAAGTACAGGTAGACGACGTTCATGCCGTTGAAGGAGCCGAGCGAGGGGAACGGGTTGTCCTCGATCCCGAACAGGCCCTTGAGCACGAGCGTCAGCATGCCGGTCGAGCCGATCAGCGCGACGAAGCCGAAGGCCAGGCCGATGCCGGCGAAGTTGGAGGCGACGTTCATCAGCGACAGCCAGAAGGCCCGGCCGCCGAGGCGCATCCGGGTGATCAGCCAGGCGGCGGGCGCGCCGAGCGCGGTGGCCAGCGTGGCCTGGGTCAGGCCGAGCGCGAGCGAGCCGCCGATGGCCTGGCGGTCCACCGGGTTCCGCGCCACCTTGACGATGTGGTCGAAGCCGTAGCCGCCGCCCGGCAGGGCGAAGGTGTCGTGCAGCAGCCGCAGCGCCGGCAGCACCAGCGTGGCCAGCGTGAACAGCAGCAGCGGCAGGGCCGGGCCCCAGGCGGTGAACAGCCTGCCCGGGGACCGGCGGCGGGCGGCGGCCGGTGGAGCCGCCACGGACTCCGTGATGTGGGACGTCACGCGAGGACCTTCGCCTCCCAGTCGGCGACGATCTGCTCGGGATTGACCTTCGTGATCTCGATCTCCTTGACCGGCGCGTACGACTCCTCGGGCAGCCAGTTGGCCTTGGCCTCGGCCGGGAGCTGCAGGTCGCCGTTGAGCGCGCGGACGGGCCGGGCGCCGAACTTGGCGAACAGCGTCTGGGCCTCGTCGGAGAGCACGTAGTCGAGCAGGCCCTTGAGGAAGTCGCCCTTGGCCGTGTTGTACTTGTTGATCATCATTCCGGACGGCGACCAGACCGAGCCGTCGGAGGGGATGATCACCTCCACGTTGACGTTCTTGGCCTTCAGCGCCGCCTTCTGGGCCAGGCCGTTGAAGTCGTAGTTGATCTGGATGGGGGCCTCGCCCTTCTCCAGGGTCTCCTCGCTCATCTTGACGTCGCTGAGGTTGCCGGCGTCCTTGAGCTTCTTGAAGTAGGTGTAGGCGGGGGTCAGGTCGTCCACCGAGCCGCCGGCCGCGACCGCGGCGGCGACGACCATGGCCTGGCCGGTGCCGGAGGAGGCCGGGTTCTTGATGGCGATCTGGCCCTTGTACTCGGGCTTGAGCAGGTCCTGCCAGCTCTTGGGGGGGTTGCCCACCTTGTCGGTGTTGACGACGAACGCGGGCGCGCCCACGAACGTGGCGACCCAGCCGCCCTTGCCCTTCTGCCAGTCCTTCAGCTTGCCCGCCGACGGCGGCAGGTACGCCGGCACCACGCCCTTGGCCTCGGCCACCGGCCCCCACATGAGGCCGATGTCGCTGGCCGTGCCGATCGGGTTGTCCTTCTCGGCGTCGAACTTGACGATCTCCTCCGAGGAGGACATGTCGGTGTCCTTGTGGGCGCAGGTGGCCTGGTACTTGGCGCAGAACGTCTTGACGACCTCGCCGTAGTTGGCCCAGTCGGGGGCCAGGCCGTAGGTCGGCAGGTCCTTGCCCTGGGCGGCGATCTTGCCGGTGTCCGGGGCGGCCGACCAGTCGTATTCACCGGCGCCGGCCGAACTGCCGCACGCGGTGAGGGCGAAAAGGGATGAGGCGGCAATTACCGCCCATGTGCGATGCTTCATATGGACCCTCGGTTAATTCCGGGTGAATTCGACAAGTGCCGTGAGCAGGTCTTTTCCCCGGCATGTCTAGTGCAGCGGACCGGTCCGGCCAATGCGTGATTTGCCTATCGCCGCTATAGGCGGAGCCATATAACGGCTGCCTATCGGGGGCATCGGTCTAATCCCCCTTGTCCGGAACATCCCAGGCCGTGAGGCTTTGCCGTATCAGAAGTTGACCGGAAAGGAACCCGATGGCGACGATCCCGAGTCGCTACCTGCTCAACCACATCGGCGGCGAATGGCGTGCCCCCGAGAGCGGGCAGACCCGGCCGAACATCAACCCCGGCGACCTCTCCGACCACATCGGGGACTTCGCCGAGTCCGGTGGCGCGGACGTCGAGCTGGCCGTGGAGGCCGCCGCGGCGGCGATGCCGGCGTGGAAGGGACTCGGGCCGATCAAGCGCGCCGAGTACCTGCGCGCCGCCGAGCGCCTGATCGAGGAGCGGGCCGAGGACTTCGCCCAGGCGATCACGCGCGAGCAGGGCAAGCTCATCAAGGAGGCGCGCGGCGAGGTCAGGCGGGCCCTGGCCATCCTCGACTTCACCGCGGGCGAGGGGCGCAGGCTGAAGGGCGAGACCCTGCCCGCCGAGGAGCCGCGCACGTTCTCCTACACCTTCCGCGCGCCCATCGGCGTGGTGGGCCTGGTGACGCCGTGGAACTTCCCGCTCGCCATCCCCATGTGGAAGGTCGCCCCCGCGCTGCTGGCCGGGTGCGGGGCGGTGCTCAAGCCGTCGCCGTTCACGCCGCTGACCTCGGCGCTGCTGGTGGAGGCGTTCGTGGACGCGGGCGTCCCGGCCGGGGTGCTCAACCTCGTGCAGGGTGACATCGCGGCGGGCGAGGCGCTGGTGACGCACCCCCGCGTGGCCGGGATCAGCTTCACCGGCTCGCTGCCCGTGGGGCTGGCCATCCACCAGGCCGGCGCGCCGCGGCTGCTGCGCACCCAGCTCGAACTGGGCGGCAAGAACGCGGTCCTGGTGCTCGCGGACGCCGACCTGGACAAGGCGGTAAAGGCCACCGTGTTCGGCGCGTTCGGGCAGTCGGGGCAGCGGTGCAGCGCCACCTCCCGGGTGATCGTCGACCGGGCCGTCAAGGAGGAGTTCCTGTCGCGGCTGGTCGCCGAGGTGGCCCGGCTCAAGGTGGGGCCGGGCCTGTCGGAGGAGGCCACGATCGGCCCGGTGGTGAACGAGACCCGCATGCGCGCCTGCCTGGACGCGGTCAAGGCCGCGCAGGAGGCCGGCGCCAAGGTCGCCGTCGGCGGCGAGCGGCACACCGAGGGCGTGCCCGACGGCTGCTACGTGCAGCCGACCGTGCTGCGCGACGTGCCCTGGGACAGCGAGATCGCCCAGGAGGAGATCTTCGGCCCGGTGTTGTCCGTGGTGGACTGCGACGGCTTCGACGACGCCATGCGCATCTCCAACTCGGTCAGGTACGGCATGAGCGGCACGATCTTCACCCAGGACCCGGCGACCATCTTCGAGGCCCTGGACCGCTTCGAGGCGGGCATGCTGCACGTCAACCGGCCCGGCGTCGGCGCGTACGCGCACCTGCCGCACATGGGCGCCAAGCTGTCGCAGTTCGGCCCGCCCGAGTGCTCGCCGCAGGTCTGGGACTTCTACACCGAGTGGCGGTCGGCGTGCATAAGTTACTGACGGCCGCCGAGGCCGTCGCCCGGCACGTCCCCGCCGGGGCCGTCGTCGGGATGGGCGGCCAGAACATCAACCGCTGCCCGATGGCGCTGGTGCACGAGGTGATCAGGCAGGGGATCGGCGGGCTGACCGTGGTCGGCTGCAACCTGTCGCTGCCGCTCGACATGCTGGTGGCCGCGGGCCTGGTGGTCCGCACCGAGCAGGGCACCGGCAACCTGGAACGTTACGGCACGCTGTTCGCCTGGCGCCGGGCCGTCGAGCGCGGCGAGGTCGGCGTCGGCGACCACTCGCACCTGGCGATGGCCACCCGCTTCGCCGCGGGGGCCGTCGGGGTGCCCTTCCTGCCGACGCGCAGCCTGCTCGGCACCGACCTGCTGGCCGACCTGGTCGCGGACGGGGTGGCGGTGGAGTCGGCCGATCCCTGGACCGGCCGGCCGGTCGTGCTGCTGCGGGCGATGACGCCGGACGTGGCGATCATCCACGCGAACCGCGCCGACCTGGCCGGGAACGTCGTGATCGAGGGGGTCACCTCCCACGAGGTGGACATGGTCAGGGCCGCCCGCGCCACGATCGTGTCGGCGGAGGAGGTGCTGCCCGCCGGGGCGTTCGCCGACCGGCCCGAGCGGGTCACCATCCCGGAGGCGTACGTGACGGCGGTCGTCCACCAGCCCTTCGGCGCCTTCCCGACCTCCGTCTACCGCGCGTACGACTTCGCCGAGCCGGAGATCAAGGAGTACCAGGCGCTGGGCCGGGCCGGGGACGCCGAGCTGCGCGAGTGGATCGGGGCCAACCTGGGCGCGTCCTTTGACGACCACCTCAGGGCCCGCGACCCGGCGGGCACGCTCAGGGCCGCGCTGACCGAGCAGATGGGGAGGCTGGTGTGAGCGCGCAGTGGACCGCCCTGCCGCGGGAACTGCTGGTCGTCGAGGGCGCCCGGCAGATCCGCGACGGCGACCTGGTGATCGTCGGCACCGGCCTGCCGCTGCTGGCCGCCACGCTCGCCCAGCGCACCCACGCGCCGCAGGCCAAGCTCGTCATCGAGTCGGGGGTGATGTTCCCGAAGGTCGTGCCGACGCCGGTGTCCGTGGTCGACCCGCGGCTGATGCGCGGCGCCGCGCGGCACGGGTCGCTGTTCGAGGCGCTGGGCGGGCTGGTGCAGCGCGGGCTGGTCCGTACGGGCTTCCTCGGCGGGGCCCAGGTGGACGAGTACGCCAACATCAACTCCACCTGGGTTCCGAGACCGGACGGCTCGCGGGTGCGGCTGCCCGGCAGCGGCGGCGCCAACGACATCGCCAGCCACTGCCGGCAGGTGGTGATCCTGACCGACCACGAGAAGCGGCGCTTCCCCGCCCGCTGCGACTACGTCACCAGCCCGGGGTTCCTGGGCGGGCCGGGGGAGCGGGCCAAGGCCGGGCTCGGGCCGTTGCGCGTCAAGGTCGTCACCGACCTGTGCGTGATGGAGGCCGAGGACTCGGCGCTGACCGTGACGGCGCTCATGCCGGGGGCGAGCGTCACGGACGTACTCAACAACACCGGCTTTACCCCGAAATTTCGGGATTCGTTGGAAATTGTGATGCCGCCGGACCCCGAGGACCTCCGCCTGCTGCGCGAGGAGATCGACCCGGCGTGCGTGTACTTCCCTGAAAGGAAAGCCCGTTGACCGACAAGAAGCCGTTCGCCTGGGAGACGGCGATCGCCTGGAAGAACAAGGACCGGATCGTCGTGCGCGGGTACGATGTGAACGAGCTGACCGGCAACATCTCCTTCGCCGAGCACTTCCACCTGGTGCTGCGCGGCGAGCTGCCGACCCCCGAGGTGGGCCGGATGACCGAGGCGATCCTGGTGAACATGGCCGAGCACGCCATGTCGCCCTCCTCGGCCACCGTGCGCTTCGCCACCTCCGGCGGAGCCGAGCTGAACGCGGCCGTCGCGGCGGGCGTCGCCGGCATCGGCCGGCTGCACGGCACCGCCGACCGGCCCGCCGAGATGTTCCTCTCGGTCGGTGAGCGGGCCGAGCGCGACGGGCTGAGCGACGAGGAGGCCGCCGCCAAGGTCGTCGCCGAGATGCGCGAACGCCGCGAGCGCATGCCCGGGTTCCACCACGCCCAGCACATCCGCGACCCGCGTACCGCCCGCCTGCTGGAGCTGTCGGACGAGCTGGGCGTCACCGGCCGGTACGTCCGCATCGCCCGCGCGATGGAGGAGGCCACCGAAGGCGTCTTCGGCCGCCGGATCTGGCTCAACGGCCCCGGCTCGATGGGCTGTGTCGGCCTCGACATGGGCTACGAGCCGCTGCAGCTCAAGGCCATGTTCATCGTGTGCAGGTCGTTGTCGCTGTGCGCGCACTCGATCGAGGAGATGACCAGGGAGAAGGGCTGGCGGGCCTCCGCCAACTCCGACATGGTCCAGCCGCTGGACCTGTCGATGCAGGGGCCGGACCACTACGACGGCCCGGCCGACCGCACGCTGGCCTGACCCGGCCCGGCCTGACCGCCGACGGCGCCTCCGCGCCGCCCCTTGACACCCGCGTCCCCACTGGAGGAGCGTGGATGCCCCAAGGTGTTCCATATACGGAACGAAGCTCGGAGGTGCGGTCATGCGGCCCAATTCCCGGTTCGCGCAGGTGCAGCCGTTCGACATCGACAAGGTGGCCGCGGCCGCCGGGGCGGACGCCGACGTCCTGCGCCTGGAGAACCTCGACACCGACGTCCCGCCCCCGCCGTCCGCCGTGGCCGCGACCAGGCGGTCACTGGAGGAGGGGACGGGCAACAGCTGGCTGCCGTTCACCGGGCTGCCGGTGTTGTGCCAGGCGGTCGCCGCCGAGCTGCGGGCGCGTACCGGGCTCGACTACGACCCTCTGCGGCAGGTGTGCATCACCTCCGGCGGGACGTCGGCGGTGATGCCCGTGCTGCTGGCCACGACCGAGCCGGGCGAGCCCGTGCTGCTCACCGACCCCACCTACGCCGGCCTGCTGCAGCGGGTGCGGCTGTCGGGTGCGCGTCCGCACCTGGTGCCGCTGCTGGTGCAGGACGGGCGCTGGCGGCTGGACCGCGAGGCGCTCGCCCGGGTGCCCGCCGCGGCGGCGCTGCTGCTGATGAGCCCGTCCATGCCGTCGGGCGTGGTCTTCGACCGGGAGGACTGGCAGGCGGTCGCGCGGGTGTGCGAGCGTACGGGCGCGTACCTGATCTATGACGCCGCCATGGAGCGCATCGTCTTCGACGGACACCCGCGGATCAACCCCTGCCAGGTGGACGGCCTGGCCGAGCGCACGATCATCATCGGGTCGATGTCCAAGGAGTACCGGATGATCGGCTGGCGGATCGGCTGGGTCGCCGGCCCCGCCGACATCATGTCCCGGATCATGGTCGCGACCATCTACAACACCACCGTGGCCAGCGGATACCACCAGTACGGCGCCGCCGCCGCGCTCACCGACCCGGCGGGCGCGGGGGTGGCGGAGGCGGCGGCCGAGTACCAGGCCCGCCACGACACCGTGCTCGCCCAGCTCGACGGGCTGCCGGTGGTCCGGGCGGGCGGCGGCTGGTCCGTCCTGGTGGACGCCGGGGCCATGGGGCTGACCGCGGAGGACCTGTCGGCCCGGCTGCTGGACCGCGGACGCGTGGCGGCCACCCCCATGACGGCCTGGGGGGAGAGCGTGGCCCCCCGGTACGTCCGGCTCGTCTACAGCGCCGAGCCGGTCGGCCGCCTGTCGGAGCTGCGGTCCCGCTTCGAGGCGGCGCTGTCCTGACTCGGGACGGCGGCGGTCAGCGGGCCAGCCGCTCGCGCAGGAAGGACTCGAACGTGCGCAGGCCGGGGTGGCGGGCGCGGAGCGCGGCCATGTCGGCCTGGTAGCCGCTCTCCAGGAACCACTCGTACATGCGCTCCCCGCCGGGCGCGGTCTGCTCGAACCGGGTGGGCGTGCCGGTGACCCGCTGGTAGACCTCGGCGATCTCGGCGCCGGTGAGCTCGTCGCTGGCGATCTCCAGCGCCCGGCCCGCGTACTCCGCCGGACGCTCGAACGCCTCCGCCGCGAAGTGGGCGATGTCGTCGGGCGCGACGAGCTGCATGCGCCGGAACGGCAGCGCGATGACCCGCTCGTCCCCGGCGGGCTCGGCGTAGTACAGCAGGTTCGTCATGAAGAACGCCGGGCGCAGCACCGTCGCCCGCAGGCCCAGCCCGGCGACGTGCCGCTCGATCTCCCATTTGCCGGCGAAGTGCTCTATGCCGGTGTCGCGTTCGGCGCCGCCGACCGAGCTGTAGACCAGGTGCGCCAGGCCCAGCCCGGCGGCCACGTCGGCGACCGCGACGCCCTGGCGCACCTCGCGGGCCAGTTCCTCCCTCGTCACGGCCAGGGCCTGCACGCTGAACACGCCGTGCACGCCGGTCATGGCCGCCCGGAGCGAGGCGGGGTCGTCCAGGTCGCCCTTGGCCAGGGTGGCGCCGAGCGCTGCCAGGGCCTGGGCGGCGTCCGAGGCGGGGTCCCTGACCAGGGCGCGGACCGCCCAGCCGCGGGCCAGCAGGGTCCGGGCCACCGCGCCGCCCTGGTTGCCGGTGGCGCCGGTGACCAGGATCGTCCTGGCCCGCGCGGGCAGCAGCAGGGTCTTCCCGGTGACCGCGCGGGCCTCGACGGCGGCGTGCGCCTCGGCCGCCGACTCCAGGGGGAGCACGTTGCCGACCGTGGCACGCAGGCGGCCGGCGGCGGCCAGGTCGAGGGCCTCGCGGGCCAGCTCGCGCGGGTCGGCCGCGGGCCAGGCGACGGCGGTCACGCGCGGGCCGGGGGTGGTCATCGGGCCGCCGGCCATGCCGTACGCGCTGAAGCGGCCGCCGTCCTTCAGCAGATCCTGCGCCTGGGCGCCGATCTCGCCGCCCACGCCGTCGAAGACGACGTCCAGGCCGCCGGTCGCGGCGCGCACCTCGTCGGCCCAGCCGGGGGCGGTGTAGTCGACCGTCAGCTCGGCGCCGAGGCGTGCGGCCAGGTCGCGCTTGGCGGCGCTGCCGGCCGCGCCGACCACGCGCGCGCCCGCGGCGCGGGCGAGCTGCACCAGCAGGCTGCCCACCCCGCCGCCGGCCGCCTCCACCAGCACCCACTCGCCGGGCTGCGGCGCGGCGGCGCGGACGAGCCCCACGGCGGTGCGCCCGTCGGCCAGCAACGCCACGGCCTCGCGCGGCGACAGCCCGGCGGGCACCGGGATCAGGTCCTCGGCGGCGGCCACCGCCAGCTCGGCGTAACCGCCGTAGCCGCCGAGCGTGGTGACGACCAGGGAGCCCGTCAGCGCCGCGTCCACGCCCTCGCCCACCGAAAGGACGGTGCCCGCCACCCCGTTGCCCAGGACCGCGGGCAGCTCGGCCGCGCGCGGCCCCCGTCCTGCGCGCACCTGCGTCTCCACGAACGTGACGCCCGCGACCGCCACCTCGACCAGCACCTGACCCGGCCCCGGAACGGGGTCGGGCACCTCCTCCGCCACCAGCGCCCCCGGACCGCCGACCTCCCGCAGAACCACCGCACGCATGACATTCCTCCTTTATCGGAGCGCTTCGCTCCGAAAGGAACCGTATATCGGAGCGCAACGCTCCGCAATATCCTGTACGGCATGGCAGGACGCGGCAGGCAGGCCGAGGCGGCGCGGAACGATCTGCGGCTGCTCCAGGCGGCCCACGAGGTGTTCACGACCCAGGGGTTCGACGCGCCGGTCTCGGCCATCGCCAGGCAGGCCGGCGTCGGCATGGGCAGCCTCTACCGGCGCTACCGCACCAAGGAGGAGCTGCTGCAGCGGCTCTGCCTGATCGCCATGGAACGCGTGGTCGACAACCTGGAGTCGGCCCTGGCCGAGCCCGACCCGTGGACCGGGCTGGAGGCGTACGTGCGCGCCTGCGTCGCCGGCCGCTCCGGCGCGCTGGCCCCGGTGGCGGGCACGATCGAGGTCACCGACGAGATGTGGCGCACCTCCCGCCGGGCCACCGAGCTGGCCGGCACCCTCGTCGCCAGGGCCCGCGAGGCCGGGGCGCTGCGGCCCGACGTCACCACGCTCGACGTCTCGCTGCTCATCGAGCAGTTCAGCAGGCCCGCCCCCGGCCCGCCGAGCGAGGAGCACCAGCGGGTCAAGGAACGCCTGCTGGCCATCGCGCTCGACGGCCTGCGCGCCCCCGGCGCGACCCCGCTGCCCGGCGAGCCACCCAGCGCGGAGTGGTACGAAGGGCGCTGGCGGACCGCCCCGTAGGTCTACGGTGGGACGGTGGCCTTCAATGACCTGCTGAAAGACCTCCAAGACAGCGCCGGAGCACAGGCCGCGGGCATCAGGCGCGGCTACGGCGGCCCGCCCGCCCGGACGATGAGCGTGCGCTCCGGCCCCGCCCGGTTGCGCTGCGCCTCGCTGCTCAAGCCGCTCTACGCCTGGGTGGCCGCCGCCCACATCGACGACGCCGACCGCTGGCGCCGCCACGCCGAGCCCGCCGTGGTCGTCTCCTCCAACGCCGACACGCTCAGCCTCTGGCTGTCCATCGGCCCCCGCGTGCTGCTGGACGACCTCTACCGGCGCACCGGCGTACGGTGGGCCCAGCCGGGCGGCGACCCGTCGCGCTTCGGCTCGGTGGAGGTCTCGGCCGAGGAGGTCGCCGCCGCCTACGCCGTGTTCGCGCAGGCCGCGGCGGCGGGCGACCCGGTGGCGGCCACCGTCCTGGCGTGGATGCGGCAGGTGGCGGGCGAGCAGACGTTCGGCGCCCGCGAGGCGCTCGGCTCGCCCGAGGCCGGCGTCAAGTGCGGCTGGTACGGCGCCCCCGACGAGACCTGCCTGCGCACCCACGCCGTCGCCGTCCTGCCGCGCGGCGGCACCCGGGCCACCGTGGTCGTGGCGATGACCGCGCTGCCCTACACCGGCGAGCGCGACCGCGAGTCCTACCACGCCCGCATCGCGCAGGGCCTGCCGGTCGAGTCCGTGCACGAGGGCCTGGCCGGCCCGCTGCTGCGCGGCCTGATGTCCACCACGCTGGCCGAGCTGGGGCATCAGCCCCGCTAGAGTCGGGGATCATGCGGATCACGGTGCTGGGCGGGTGCGGGGCGTGGTCGGCGGCGGGTCAGGCGTGCAACGGTTACCTCGTCGAGCACGACGGGTTCCGCGTGCTCGTCGATCCCGGCTACGCCACGCTGCCGCGGCTGCTCGAAACCACGCCGGCCGAGCGGGTCGACGCCGTCCTGGTCAGCCACGGCCATCCCGACCACTGCTCCGACCTCAACCCGCTGCTGGCCGCGCTGCCCGTGCACGCGCCGCCCGGCGCGCTCGACGCCGTGCTCGCGCTCGACCGGCGCGGCATGCTGGCCGGCAGCTTCGAGCTGCACGACCTGGAGCCGGGCACGCCGCGCGAGCTCGGCCCCTTCCGGCTCGACGCCTTCTCACTGCCGCACCACGTGCCCAACGCCGGGCTGCGGCTGAGCGCGGGCGGCCGGGTGATCGCCTACACCGGCGACACCGGCCCGTCCGCCGTAGCGGCGGGTTCGGCGGCGGGTCGGCGGCGGGGTCGGCGGTGGGGTCAGCGGCGCGCGGCGGCGCGCAGGGCGGCCACCACGGCGGCCAGCTCCGGCGGCTCGACGCCGTCCGGCAGCTCCTCGGCCCAGGTGTGACCGCGGTAGACGCCGAGCTCCTCCTCGGTGAGCGCGGCGGGGGTCACCGGCGGGCGCGCCTGGTCGAAGGTGGCCAGGAAGAACGGCTCGGTCTTCACGTAGCGCACGCCCAGCCAGGAGAAGTCGCGCTCGACGTCCACCCGGTGCTCGCCGACGGCCGAGCCGGGCAGCCCGGTCTCCTCGGTCAGCTCCCGCCGGGCGGCCTCCAGCGGCGTCTCGCCCGGGTCGAGGCCGCCGCCCGGCGGTTCCCAGACGTCCGCGCCGCTGACCGGGTCGTACCAGTGCATGAGCAGGACGCGCCCGTCGCGGTCGAGGCAGACGACGCGGGCGGCGGGACGTTGGCTGCTGCCCATTTGGGCCCCCTTTTCCCTCTATGGCGTCCATCGGAAAGACGCTATTCACGCACCCGCCCGACGCTGGAGATCCTGCAGCCGGATCACCCCAGCACTCAGCGAGGAGTACGTCCATGCAACGATGGCGCATCCTGCCCGCTCTCGTGGCCGCGGCCGTGTCGGTCCCCGCGCCGGCGGCCCTGGCGAACCAGGCGGCCGATCCCGCACCCGCTCCCGAGGGCAAGGTGCTCAACGGCGCGACCGCCCTGGCCGCGCCCGTGCCCGTGCCCGACGTCCCGAACGGCATCAGCAGCGACAAGGTCCTGGTCATCGGCCTCGACGGGTTACGCCACGACCGCATCGCCCCCGCCGACGCCCCCAACCTCGACGCCCTGATCAGCGGCGGCACGTTCGGCACGAGCCTGCTCTACACCAGCCCGATGGCCGCCACCTCCAGCGGCCCCGGCTGGTCCACGATCGCCACCGGCGTCTGGCCCGACCTGCACGGTGTCAAGGACAACACCTTCGCCGGCAAGCACTACGACCGCTACCCCGACTTCCTGACCCGGCTGGAGAACACCGGCGCCGGCCACTCCACCTACGCGGCCCTCGACTGGAAGCCGCTCGCCGACCAGGGCACGTTCGGCCCCCGGATCGACGCCAGGGTGGTCCTGGACGGCGACGCCGACGGCTACCCGGCCGAGGACGAACGCCTCACCCAGGTCAGCGAGACCGTCCTGCGCACGAAGAACCCGGACGCCGCCTTCGTCTACCTGGGCGCGATCGACATCGCCGGGCACAACAGCGGCGCAGGCTCGGCCGCCTACCTGGCCGCGATCCACGACGCCGACACCCGGATCGGCCGGCTGCTGGCCGCGGTCAGGGCCAGGCCGACGTACGCGGCCGAGCGCTGGACGGTGATCGTGGCCACCGACCACGGGCACACCGACGCGGGCGGGCACGGCGGGTCCTCGATCGAGGAGCGCCGCACGTTCGTCCTGGCCTCCGGGCCGGGCCTGGCCGCCGGGGCGCGGCCGGCCGACACGCGCCTGGTGGACGTGACGGCCGCGGTCTTCACCGGGCTGGGCCTGGCCGTGCCGGACGGGATCGACGGGCGGCGCGTCGACACCAGGACCGGCGACCCGTTCGAGGGCGTCGCGCTGTCCGGCAGGACCGACGAGACCGGCGTCCCGGCCGGCGTGCTCGGCTACTCGCACACGCCGCCCGCGGGCTGGTCGGTGGACGCGTCCAGGATGCCGTCGGGGGGCGTCCAGGAGTGGCGCGGCTGGGCGTTCACCACGGACGAGTTCTGGTCGCGGACGGCCCGTGACCAGCAGCGGGAGCTGAACGTCCGGGCCAGGGGCACCTTCGCGGTGGCCGACTCCGACGAATGGGACGACAAGTCGCACGGGACCGGCCCGTTCGACTCGACGCTCGTCTCGCCCGCCTACACCGTGACCGGCCGGGCGTCCGTCACGCTCGCCTACGCCACCCACTACCGCGTGGACGGCGCGCAGAAGGCGCAGGTGCTCGTGTCGTTCGACGGCGGCGCGGACACGCTGGTCAAGAACTACACGGCCGACGCGATCGCCAGGAACGAGTCGCTGAAGGTGACCGTGCCGGCCGGGGCGAGGTCGATGAGGGTCAAGTTCCACTACTTCGACGCGACCAACAACTGGTACTGGGCGGTGGACGACCTGCGCGTCTCCTGACCGCGCGAGCGGGGCCCCGCCTTCGGGCGGGGTTCCGGTCAGGGGTTGCGGGCGGCGATGGAGGCGTTGAGCGCGGTGGCGAAGGCGGTCCAGCCGACGTAGGGCAGCAGTGCCAGCCCGGCGCGGCGGTCGGCGCGCAGGAAGCGGCGCAGCAGCACGAGGTTGGCCGCGTCGAGCGCGACGATGTCGGCCAGCGCCAGGCGCGGGGAGCGGGCGCCGAAGAACAGCGGGGTCCAGGCGGCGTTGAGCGCGAGGTTGGCGCCCAGGGCGCGGGCCAGGCCGGCCCGGTCGTCTCCGCTGGTCAGCGCGCGGGCTCCGGCGTAGGCGATCAGGGCGTAGACCGGCGTCCAGACCAGGCCGAACGCCTGCGTGGGCGGCTGCCAGCGGGGCTTGCGCAGCCGGCGGTACCAGGCCGAGCCGGAGGAGGTGGCCAGGCTGCCGAGGGTGGCCGTGGCGGTGACCGCGGCCGTGGTGGCGAGGAGGTTGCGGGCGAACGGGCGCATCTGCATGGGCCTGCCCCTACCCGCCTGGGCCGGCGCATGCCCTAGGCGCCCTCCGGCTCCTCGACGACGAGGGCGAGCAGGCCGGGGAACCGTTGGTCGAACTCCGCGCGGCGCAGCCGGTTGAGCCGGCGGGCGCCTTCGTCGCGCTGCTCCAGCAGGCCGACCTGGCGCAGCACCCCGAAGTGGTGGCTGAGCGTGGACTTGGCCACCGGCAGGTGGGCGAACGTGCCGCAGGCGCGCGCCCAGTCGGGCTCCCCGGCCAGCTCGCGGACGATGCGGCGGCGGACCGGGTCGCCGAGCGCGTCGAGGGCGGCCTGCAGCGACACCTCGACGGGCGAGGTGTGGGTCAGGCCGCGTGTTCTGTTCGATGGTGGTCGAACATTGGTGTAGTGTTCCATCTCGATCGAACATTCTAGTCGAGGGAGCGGCCATGGAGACCGGGCACTTCGGGGTGTGGCATCCGCTGATCGGCAAGGCCCCCGCCGAGCAGGCGCGGCGCGCGGCGGCCGAGATCGAGCGGCTGGGCTACGGCTCCGTGTGGATCAACGAGGGCCGGCAGAGCAAGGAGCCGCTCACCACCGCGGCCGTCCTGCTGGCCGCCACCACCCGCGTCGCGGTCGCGACCGGCATCGCCAGCATCTGGGGCCGCGACGCGACGGGCATGACAGCGGGCGCGAAGACGCTGGCCGACGCCTTCCCCGGCCGGTTCGTGCTGGGCATCGGGGTCAGCCACGGCCCGCTGGTCGGCAGCCGCGGGCACGCCTACGACAAGCCGCTGAGCGCGATGCGCGCCTACCTCGACGGCATGGACGCCGCCGAGGAGGGCCTGCCCGAGGCGCGGGCGCCCCGGCTGCTGGCGGCGCTGCGGCCCCGGATGCTGGAGCTGTCCAGAGACCGGGCCGACGGCGCCCACACCTACTTCGTGCCGCCCGAGCATACCGAGCAGGCCCGCCGCGTCCTCGGCGCGAACCGGCTGCTGGTGCCCGAGCAGGCCGTGGTGCTGGAGACCGACCCGGCAAGGGCCCGCGAGATCGCCCGCGCCCACCTGGCCTACTACCTGACCCTGCCCAACTACCTGGGCAACCTGCGCGCCCTGGGCTTCACCGACGCCGACTTCGCGGGCGGCGGCAGCGACCGGCTGGCCGACGCCATCGTGGCCTGGGGCGACGAAGGGCAGGTCGCCGCGCGGCTGCGGGCCCACCTCGACGCGGGGGCCGACCACGTGGCCGTCCAGCCGCTGTCGCCGGGCGCGCCCGACCTCGACGACGCCCTGAGCCGGCTCCAGCGCCTGGCCCCGGCGCTCGGCCTCTGATCCGGGCGGTCCCGGCGGGTCGGTTTGACTTAGAGCGCACTTCAATTCGTAACGTCGGTCCCATGACAACGCCTCAGCACAGGATCGGTTCGGGTTTCGGCGCGAGAAGCACCGCGGACGAGGTGCTCAAGGGCATCGACCTCACCGGCAGGGTCGCGCTCGTCACCGGCGGCTACTCCGGCCTCGGCCTGCAGACCACCCGCGCGCTCAGCGAGGCCGGAGCCCAGGTCGTCGTCCCGGCCCGGCGTCGCGACGCGGCCGAGGAGGCCCTGGCCGGCCTCGACCGCGTCGAGGTGGGCGAGCTCGACCTGGGCGACCTCGACAGCGTGCGGCGCTTCGCCGAGGAGTTCCTGGCCTCCGGCCGCGACCTGCACCTCGTGATCAACAACGCCGGCATCATGGCCTGTCCCGAGACGCGGGTCGGGCCGGGCTGGGAGGCCCAGTTCGCCACCAACCACCTCGGCCACTACGCGCTGGTCAACCGCCTGTGGCCGGCCGTCGAGCGCGGCGGCGGCCGGGTCGTGGCCGTCTCCTCCGCCGGCCACCGGCGCTCCGGCATGCGCTGGGACGACGTGATGTTCGAACGCGGCTACGACAAGTGGCAGGCCTACGGCCAGGCGAAGACCGCCAACGTGCTGTTCGCCGTGCACCTCGACGCCCTGGCCGAGGACGCGGGCGTGCGGGCGTTCGCGGTGCACCCCGGCGGCATCCTGACCCCGCTCCAGCGTCACCTGACCAAGCAGGAGATGGTCGAGGCGGGCTGGATCGACGAGCAGGGCAACCAGCTCAACACCAGCTTTAAGACCCCTGAGCAGGGCGCCGCCACCCAGGTGTGGGCGGCCACCTCCCCGCAGCTCGACGGCATGGGCGGCGTCTACTGCGAGGACTGCGACATCGCCGAGCCCGCCGACGGCTCCGGCGGCGGCGTGCATCCCCATGCCACCGACCCCGAGCAGGCCGCCCGCCTGTGGCGGCTGTCGGCCGAGCTGACCGGCGTCGACGCCTTCGCCGGACGGGCGGCCTGACGGTCAGCGTTTCATGGCGCCGTCGGCGATGGCGTCCGCCGCCTCGCCGATGGCCATGCCCACGATCTCCAGGCGGCGCACCAGCTCGCGCTGCTTGAGCGCGTCCGAGGTGACCTCGCCGGAGAAGATCCGGGAGATCTCGTACTGGTACATGCGCCGGATCGCGCCGCCGGCCTTCTTGGCCTCCAGGGCGTCCTGCACCACCGCCGAGGGCCGGGCGGCCAGGCCGCGCACGGCGCTCTCCAGGGCGTCGATGCCCACGATCACCTGGTCGAGCAGCGGCGTGAAGCGGATCTGGTCGGGCACCCGGTACAGGTGCGACTCGCGCACGAAGTCCCGCAGCGAGTCCAGCACGTCGTCGATCGAGCGCGACAGGCGGAACAGGTCCTCGGGGTCGATGGGCGTGACCAGCGCGGTCTTGAGCTCCTCGACCAGGCGGGCGCGCTCCTCGTCGCCGAGGTGCTCGATCGCGCGCATCCGCTCGTGCGCGCCGGTCCTGCCGACCTCGCCGCCGATCATGGCCATCGCCAGCCACGCGCCCTGCTTGGTGGCCTTGAGCTGGCCGAGCAGGGCGCCGGTGAGCGCGCCGTCCATGCGGCCGGTCATGAGGTCCCGGATCCGGCGCCACCGCTTCACCACGTCCCCCTCAGCCCCTTCAGGACGAACGCCGCCGTCGCGGCCAGCAGGCCGCTCAGCGGGAGCGTCAGCAGCCAGGCGACGACGATCTTGACGGCGGCGTACCAGCGGACCCGGCCGCCGCCCTGCGCGACCCCGGCGCCGACCAGCCCGCCGGCCACGGCCTGCGTCATGCTCACGGGCATACCCAGCGCGGCGCAGCCGAGCACGGCGGTGCCCGCGGCCAGTTCGGCGGCGACGCCGTGCGCGGGCCGGGAGACGATGATCTCGCGGCTGAGCGTACGGCCCGCCCTGGGCAGCCCGTAGAGCGCGCCGAGCCCGAACAGCACCGCCACCAGCGAGGTGCAGGCCAGGGGCGCGCCCTGGAAGCCGAGCGCGATCATGAAGACAGCCAGCATCTTCTGCCCGTCGTTGGCCGCGTAGGCGAGCGTCTGGAGCAGGAACCCGGCCCAGTGCCAGCGGGCCAGGCCGGGCGCGTCGGTCACCCGGACGAGCAGCCGGATGAGCAGCCACGACAGCAGCGCCCCCACGAACGGCGCGGCCAGCCCGAAGACCAGCACGAGCGCCACCGAGCCGCCCGACACCGGCAGCCCCCACCCCAGCCCGGCCCCGGTGAGCCCGCCCACCACGGCCAGCGTGAGGCTGGTCGGCCGGCCCTTCGCGCTGAGCGTGAAAACCACCGCCAGTGCGCAGAGCACGGCCACCGTCATCGCGGCCTGGCCACCCGGGGCGTGGAAGCCCGCCAGCCGGTTCACGAACGTCAGCGCCACCTGGTGGGTGACCAGCGGGACCACCGTGACGAGCAGCACCAGCGCGAGGATGCCGACGGCCGGCCTGATCACCGGCAGCTTGAGCCCGGTCGCCAGCAGCGCCCCGCCGTCGTTGATCCCGGACACGACGGCGAACAGCCCCGCGACCCCGATCAGTACGACGGTCCCCAACGGCACGTGTCCCATCCCAGTCGGCGCTGCTCGGCACGGACAAGCGCGATTCCCTTATGGCCCTCATAGAGGAAAGGCGGCTGCCCCTGCGGCGCCACCCCGGATAGCGTCCGTAATGCCGGATAACTACCCAAGATCGAGTGGATTGATGGACGAAGAACTCATTCTGTTGAATCCCGGGCCCGCAGGTACGTCGAAGCGGGTCAAGGACGCCCTGCTTCGCGGCGACCTCTGCCACCGCGAGCCCGAGTTCACGGAGTTGCTGTTCAGGATCCGCGAGGCCCTGCCCCGGTGCCTGAACCTCGGCGGCACGCACGAGGCGCTGCTGGTCACCGGGTCGGGAACCGCGGCCATGGAGATGGCGGTCATCAGCTCCGTCCGCGCGGGACGCGGCGTGCTCGTGGTGAACAACGGCGTCTACGGCGACCGGATGATCAAGATCGCGAAGGCGCACGGCATCCCGTTCCACGAGGTCAGGAGCGACTGGACGGTCCCGGCCGACCCCGAGGCCGTCCGGGCGGCCCTCGCCGGGCGCGACGACGTGGACGCCGTGGTCTGCGTGCACCACGAGACCACGACCGGCCTGATCAACCCGATCAAGGAGATCGGCGAGGTGGTGGCCGAGCACGGCGCGCTGTTCGTGATCGACGCGATCAGCGGCACCGCGATCGAGGACCAGGACCTGGCGCAGGTCAGGGCGGACGTCGTCTGCGGCACCGCCAACAAGGGCCTGCACGGGCTGCCCGGCATGTCGTTCATCCTGTGCAGCGAGGCCGCGATCGAGCGGATCCAGGAGGCGCCCGCGCGCAGCCTCTACCTCAACGCCGCCAGCTACCTGGCCGGTCAGCGCAAGGGCGACGTGCCGTTCACCCCGGCCGTGCAGGTCTGCTACTCCCTGGACGAGGCGATCAAGGAGTACGAGGAGGCGGGCGGCTTCGTGGCGCGGACCCGGCTGTACCGCGAGCGGGCGGCCCTCGTCCGCGGGCAGTTCGCCCGGCTCGGCCTGAAAATCCTCGTTGATGAACAATTCAGATCAAACACCGTAACAATGCTTCATCTCCCCGAAAACGTAACTTATGCGGCGCTTCACGATGAGCTCAAAAAGCGCGGTTACGTTATCTATGCCGGTCAGGGGCAACTTTCGGCGGACTTCTTCAGGATCTGCACGATGGGCGAGATTCCCTGGCACCGGCTGGAACAGCTCGAGGACGCGCTCCGAGAGTCGATCGAGGCAGCTAGGGGTTAACGGCGACATGCAGCTCAACCTGCACCGGCTCTGGATCTTCATGACGGTCGTGGAGTGCGGCGGCTTCTCGGCCGCCGCGCAGAAGCTCTACCTCAGCCAGCCGTCCGTGTCACACCAGGTCAGGCAGCTTGAGCAGGCGCTGCGCGCCACGCTGATCGACCGCAGCGGCGCCCGCATCAGGCTCACCCCCGAGGGCGAGGTGATGCTGGAGTACGCCAGGCGGGTCTTCCTGCTGGCCGACGAGGCCGTGGCCGCCATCCGGCAGGTCTCCGGGCTGCAGACCGGCAAGCTGGTCGCGGGAGGCACCACCACCGTCGGCACGTACCTCCTGCCGCCGTTGCTGGCCGCCTTCCGCGACCGTCATCCGGGCATCGAGCTCGGCATCCAGGTCGGCAACGGCCAGCGGGTCGAGCGCGGCCTGGTGGACGGCGAGATCGGCGTCGCGGTGCTGGCCGGCGAGCCCGGCGCGGCGCAGCTCGTCAGCGAGCCGATCCTGGAGGACCGGCTCGTCGTCATCACCCAGCCGGGCCACCGGCTGTCCAGCAGAGGCCGCGCCGAGCCCGCCGACCTGACGGGCGAGTTCTTCCTCATCCGCGAGCCCGGCTCCTCCACCCGCGAGCTGCAGGAGCAGGCGCTGGAGACGTGGGGGCTCGAAGAGGCCGGCCGCAGCGAGATCTGGGGCCCGGAGACGATCAAACAGGCGGTCGCCGCGGGGCTCGGCGTCTCGCTGGTGTCCGAGCACTGCGTCGAGCAGGAGCTCGCCGACGGGCGGCTGGCGGCCCTGGAGGTGCTGCCCGCGCCCAAGCCGCGCCCCATCGTGCTGGCCCACCGCCGCGACCGGTTGCTGGGGCCCGCCGAGCAGGCGTTCATCGCCATGCTGCGCAACGTCCGCAGCTGGCCGGGGATCAATCGCTTGAGGAGCATCTCGTGACATCCCTGCCCTCCCGGGCACAGGTCGTGATCATCGGCGGCGGCATCGCGGGCTGCAGCGTGGCCTACCACCTGGCCCAGCTGGGCTGGACCGACGTCGTGCTGCTCGAACAGGGGCAGCTCTCCTGCGGCACCACCTGGCACGCCGCCGGGCTCGTCGGCCAGCTCCGCAGCACCGAGAGCATGACCAGGCTGATCAAGTACAGCACCGACCTGTACGCCCGCCTGGAGGCCGAGACCGGCTTCGGCACCGGCTGGAAGCAGTGCGGCAGCCTCAGCGTGGCCCGCACCCCCGAACGCATGATCCAGCTGCGGCGCACCGCGGCCGCCGCCCGGAACTACGGCGTCCAGGCCGAGGTGGTCAGCGCGCGCGAGGCGGGCGAGCTGTGGCCGGTCATGCGCACCGACGACCTGGTGGGCGGCGTCTGGCTGCCCGGCGACGGCAAGGCCAACCCGTCGGACCTCACGCAGGCGCTGGCCCGGGGCGCGCAGCGGCACGGCGTCCAGGTGATCGAGCGGGTCCGCGTCACCGGCGTCACCGTGCGCGACGGCGCCGTGCGCGGCGTGCACACCTCCGAGGGCCACATCGAGACCGAGGTGCTGGTCAACTGCGCCGGGCAGTGGGCCAAGGAGGTCGGCAGGATGGCCGGCGCGACCGTCCCGCTGCACTCGGCCGAGCACTACTACGTGGTCACCGAACGCATCCCCGGCGTGCGCCCCGACCTGCCCGTGCTGCGCGACCCCGACGGCTACGCCTACCTCAAGGAGGAGGTCGGCGGCCTGGTCGTGGGCGGCTTCGAGCCGGACGCCAAACCCTGGGGCATGGACGGCATCCCCCACCCCTTCGAGTTCCAGCTCCTGGAGGAGGACTGGGACCAGTTCGCGATCATCATGGAGAACGCGATCCGGCGCGTCCCGGCGTTGGAGAGCGCCGGGGTCAGGATGTTCTACAACGGGCCGGAGAGCTTCACGCCCGACAACATGTTCCTGCTGGGGGAGACCCCCGAGGTGCGCGGCCTGTTCGTCGCCGCCGGGTTCAACTCGGCCGGCATCGCCTCGGCGGGCGGCGCCGGCCGCGCGCTGGCCGAGTGGATCGTGAACGGCGAGCCGACCGGCGACCTGTGGCCCGCCGACATCCGGCGCTTCGCCCGCTGGGCCGGCAACGACACCTGGCTGCGCGACCGGGTCACCGAGACGCTGGGGCTGCACTACGCGATGTCCTGGCCGGACCGGGAACTGGAGACCGCCCGGCCGCTGCGCCGCTCGCCGGTCCACCACCTGCTGGCGCAGGCCGGGGCGCGCTTCGGGTCGAAGATGGGCTGGGAGCGGGTCAACTACTTCGGGCCCGCCACGTCCTCCACGTTCGGGCGGCCGGGATGGCAGCCGTACGTGGACGCCGAGGTGGCGGCCTGCCGGAACGCGGCGGCGCTGTTCGACCAGACGGCCTTCTCCAAGTTCGTCCTCAAGGGCCCCGAGGCCATGGAGGCGTTGCAGTGGCTGTGCACCGCCGACGTGGACGTCGAGCCCGGCCGGGTCGTCTACACCGGCCTGCTCAACGACCGGGGCGGCTACGAGTCGGACCTGACGGTGACGCGCGTGGCCCGCGACGAGTACCTGATCGTGACCGGCTCGGCCCAGACCACCAGGGACTTCGACCACATCTCCAAGGGCCTCGGCGACCGGCGGGCAGCCCTGGTGGACGTCACCGGCGCGTACGCGGTCTTCGGCGTGATGGGCCCCTCGTCCAGGACGATCCTGCAGTCGGTGTCCAGGTCCGACTTCTCCGCCTTCGACTTCGGCACGTCCCGCCTGGTCGACCTCGGCCACGCCACCGTGCGCGCCACCCGCGTCACGTACGTGGGCGAGCTGGGCTGGGAGTTGTACGTGCCCGCCGAGTTCGCCGTCACCGTGCACGAGACGCTCATGGGCGCCGGCGGGCTGACCCAGGCCGGTCACTACGCCATCGAGGCCATGCGCATCGAGAAGGGCTACCGCGCCTGGAGCCGCGAGCTGGGCCCCGAGGTCACCCCCGCCGCCGCCGGGCTGCGTTTCACCTGCAAGAAGGGCGGCGGCTACCGCGGAGCGCGGCACGCTCTGGAGACGCCGTCGCGCAGGGTAGTCTCGATCGTGCTGGACGACCCCGCCGCACACCTGTGGGGCGGCGAGTCCCTGCTGTCCGACGGCGTCCCGGTGGGCTACGTCACCTCGGCGGCCCACAGCCCCACGCTCGGCAGGTCCGTGGCGCTGGGCTTCGTCACCGAGGTCTCGCAGGAAGGCGGCGTCACGCTGGAGAAGGTGGAGGTCGACGTGGCCGGCGACCTGTACTCTGCCCAGATCAGCCTGAAGGCGCCCTACGATCCCACGTCCGCGAGAGTGAAGGCATGAGCAGCCACGCCGAGTACATCCTGACCCTGTCCTGCCCCGACCGCCCCGGCGTGGTGGCCGCCGTCTCCGGCCTGCTGGCGGCGCACGGGTGCAACATCATCGAGAGCCAGCAGTTCGGCGACCGGGTCGCCCAGCGGTTCTTCATGCGCGTGCAGTTCTCCGGCCCGCTCGGCGAGGACGAGCTGGGCGCCGCCTTCGCCGCCCTGGCCCCCGACTTCGCCATGGAGTT
Source organism: Nonomuraea sp. NPDC049624 (assembly GCF_040675255.1). NCBI lineage: Bacteria > Bacillati > Actinomycetota > Actinomycetes > Streptosporangiales > Streptosporangiaceae > Nonomuraea > Nonomuraea sp. NPDC049624. The sequence goes on from NZ_JBFAOR010000010.1 coordinate 321,351, forward strand.
CAGGCTGCGCGACGTGGCCAGGAAGCCGCGCGTGCTGATCATGGTCAGCCGGTTCGACCACTGCCTCAACGACCTGCTCTACCGGGTCAGGTCGAAGACGCTCGGCATCGAGGTCGTCGCGGTCGCCTCCAACCACCCCGACCTGCGCCCGCTCACGCAGTCGTACGGCATCGACTACCACCACCTGCCGATCACGCCCGAGACCAAGCCGAGGCAGGAGGCCGAGGTGCTGGCGCTGGTCGAGCACTACCAGGTCGACCTGGTGGTGCTGGCCCGCTACATGCAGGTGCTGTCGGAGGACCTGTGCGAGAAGCTGGCCGGGCGGGCGATCAACATCCACCACTCGTTCCTGCCGTCGTTCAAGGGCGCCAAGCCCTACCACCAGGCCCACAACCGGGGCGTCAAGCTCATCGGCGCCACCGCCCACTACGTGACCTCCGACCTCGACGAGGGGCCGATCATCGAGCAGGAGGTCGCCCGGGTCAACCACAGCCACTCCCCGGACGACCTCGTGCGCATCGGGCGCGACGTGGAGTGCGTGGCGCTGGCCCGCGCGGTCCAGTGGCACGCCGAGCAGCGCGTCCTGCTCGACGGCCACAAGACCGTCGTCTTCCCCCGCTGACCCCTTTCCGGGGGGTTACGGGCGGTAGGTCCCGAAGAACCAGGAGTTGCCTTCGGGGTCCCTGCAGGCGTACTCGCGCGAACCGTACGGCTGGTCGGTGAGCTGCATGGTGATCACGGCCCCCGCGGCCCTGGCGCGATCGTGATGGGCGTCGACGCCGTCGACCGCGATGTAGACGCCGGGCCCGCCCGGCTTCCCCCGGCCGATCATGATCAGGTCGTCCTCGACGAACAGCTCGGCGTGCTCGACGACTCCCGACTCGTCCTTCGACGACTCGTGCACCCGGAACCCGAACGCCCCGGTCAGGAAGTCGAGGGCCGCCTGCGGGTGCTCGTAGCGGGCCAGTGCGTAGACAGTGCGTTTCATGGCTCCAGCATGCGCGGCGGCCCGCCCGCCGGTCTTGGACGAATCTGACCGGGCGTGGTGCCGCCGAGCGCCCGGAACTCGCGGTTGAGATGGGCCTGGTCGTAGAAGCCGCACTCGGCCGCGACCGCGGCGATCGGGTGGCCGGAGCGCAGCAGCCGCGCCGCCCGGCCGAACCTGATCACCCGGGCGGCCGTCTTGGGGGCCAGCCCGACCTGGTCGTGGAAGCGGGCCACCAGATGCCGGTGGCTCCAGCCCAGCGACGCGGCCAGCGACGACACGCCGAGCCGCCCGCCCGACTCCAGCAGCCGCGCCCACGCCCACGGCAGCTCGGGGCCCACCCGCGGCCCGGCCAGGATGCGCTCGGTCAGCAGCCGGTCGGTCAGGGCCAGCCGCTCCCGCCACGACGGCGTCGCGGCCAGCCGGTCGAGCAGCTCCCCGGCCCAGGGCCCGAGCACCGTCTCCACCGGGACCACCCGGCTCGTCAGGTGGCGCATCGGCAGCCCGTACAGCCGCCGCGCCCCGAACGGCGTGAGCACCACCTGCACGCCCTCGCACGGCCCGGTGACGCGGGTGACCGCGAACCGGTCGGCGAGCCCGCCCGCGAACGCCCTGACCCGCTGCCCGTACGCCTCCATCGGCGCGCCGACGCCCAGGATGAGCACCGCCCCGGGAAGGGCGGCCTCGGCGCGCGTGACGGGCGCCGGATAGTGCTCGCTGTAGGCGCAGAGCCGGGTGACGTACGGCCGCAGCCCAGCGCTGGGGACGGCCTCGACGATGGCCGGCCCCAGGCTGCTCATGCCTGCGACACTACAGACCGGTGTGCCGGGCGAGGAAGGTCAGCGTGTCGGCCGACAGGTCGACCGTCCGGCTCACCGAGCGGGCGCCGTGGCCCACCTCGGCCTCGTTGCGCAGCAGCACCGGCCGCCCGGCCGTCGAGGCGTGCTGCAACGCCGCGCACATCTTCCAGGCGTGCAGCGGGTGCACCCGCGTGTCGGACTGGAAGACGGTGAACAACGTCGCCGGGTAGGCCACCGACTCCTCGACCCGGTGGTAGGGCGAATACCCCCACAACCAGCCGAACTGCTCGGGGTCGTCGGCGCTGCCGTACTCGACGTTCCAGGTCGCGCCGAGGCCGAACTTCTCGTACCTGATCATGTCGAGCAGCGGCGCCGAGCAGACCACCGCCGCGTACAGGTCGGGGCGCTGCGTCAGCGCGGCGCCGACCAGCAGGCCGCCGTTGGAGCCGCCGGAGATGCCGAGCTGCTCGCGGGTGGTGACGCCGGCCTCGATGAGGTGCTCGGCCGCGGCGTGGAAGTCGTCGAACACGTTCTGCTTGTTGGCCAGCATGCCCGCGCGGTGCCAGTCCTCGCCCTCCTCGCCGCCGCCGCGCAGGTTGGCGATGGCGTAGACGCCGCCCGCCTCGACCCAGGCCAGGATCGAGGCCGAGTAGCCGGGGGTCATCGACAGGCCGAAGCCGCCGTAGCCGTACAGGATGGTGGGCCGGGGGCCGGGCCGCTCGTCGGCGGGGGAGATGATCAGCATCCGGACGTCGGTGCCGTCCTTGGACCGGTACACCACCTGCGACGTGCGCACCGGCGGCACCTCGACCGCGCCCGGCGAGGCGGCCCACAGCGTGGTCTCGCCGGTGCGGGCGTCGTAGCGCTGGATCGTCGGCGGCGTGGTGTTGTCGGTGTAGCCGAACCACGCCTCGAAGCCGCCCTCGGGACGCTCGGAGATGCCGCCGATCGTGCCCAGCCCCGGCGTCGGCACCGAGCCGACTCGCTCGCCGGTCGCCAGGTCGTGGACGGTGATCTCGCTGATCGCGTGGCGGGTCCAGCCCACCAGCATGACCGGGCGCTCCAGGTCGTCGAGGATCGCGAAGTCGGACAGCACCGCCTCGGGGTCCTCGGGGATCAGGTCGCGCCAGGTCTCGTAGCGGGGGTCGGCCGGGTCGGTCACGCACACCCGGCCGCGGGGGGCGTCCCTGTCGGTGTGGACGTAGAGCCGGCCGTCGCGGCCGAACACCAGGGCGGTCTGCGCGTCGACGCCCTCCTGCACGACCTTCAGGTCAGGGGAGTCGGCGGGCGAGGCGGTCAGGTCGGCCACCCACAGGTCGTTGCGCGGCGCGGTGCCCTCGTGCGCCGAGACCTGGAGCCAGTGGCCGTCGCGCGAGACGGAGACGCCGTAGTAGTTGGTCATCTTCAGCCCCTGGCCGAAGATCATCACGTCGTCCTCGGTCGAGGTGCCGACGCGGTGGAGGTAGACGCGGCGGTGGAACTGCGCCTCGTTCTCCGGCACCTCGGTGCGCGGCAGCCTGCGCACGTAGTAGAACGCCTCGCCGCCGGGCAGCCAGGCGATGGGGGAGTAGCGGCAGCGGTCGATCGGGCCCTCGACGCGCATCCCGGTGGCGACGTCGAGGACGTAGAGGACCGACTCCTCGTCGCCGCCCACCGAGATCTGGTACGCCAGCAGCCGCCCTTCCTTGTCGGGCTGCACGGCGTCGAGCGTGGTGAGACCGGACGGGTCGATCTCCATCGGGTCGATCAGCGCCCGCTCGGTGCCGTCGGCCTCGACCACGTAGTAGACCGCGTGCTCCTGGTCGGGCGTGCGGCGGGAGAAGAACCGGCGCTCCCCGCGCCAGGCCGGAGCCCCCACCGAGCCGGACCGCAGCAGCTCGGCGATGCGGTCCTTGAACCGCTGCTCGCCACGGCTGGCGTTGAACAGCTCGGCCTGCGCGAGCAGCCACTCCTTGGTGTCCGGGCTGTCAGGGTCCTCCAGCCACCGGTACGGGTCGGGGACGGGCGTTTCGTGCAGGATGTCGACGACGTCTTCGCGGCGTGCCGTCGGATAAGGCTCTCGCGTCATGCCAGGAACCCTACTGCCAAGGTGGGGGCGTAAAGCGCTGGTGAAGCGGGCATAAAACGTAACGTGTGTCCCTCTGGTCATTCCGGCTTGAAGATTATGGGGTGGCGGGGACGCTACGGCTAACGCCAGACTTGGTGACAGGACGGTGCCGTGGTGACCATCCGCTGGACCGTCCGGCGGAGGTCCATGTGACGGAAGCAACAGTGCCCCAGGAGGGGCCGACAGGCGGGACATGCCACGGCATGTCCCCTTTGATACCCGCGCGGCAGGGAGAGGCCCGATGACGCGCCAGGTCCTGCTGCTCAACGCCACCTACGAGCCGCTCACCACGCTCTCGCTCCACCGGGCCATCGTGCTGGTGCTGCGGGAGAAGGCCGACGTCGTGCACCGCGACGGGCGGGGCGCCCAGCTCCGCTCGGCGAGTTGCACCCTCGACGTGCCTTCGGTGATCAGGCTCCGCAGATACGTCCGCATCCCCTACCGGTCCCGGATCCCGTTGACCAGGGCCGCCCTCATGCGGCGCGACGACTACCGCTGCGCCTACTGCGGGCAGCGGGCCGAGACCATCGACCACGTCATCCCGAGATCGCGCGGCGGCACCCACACGTGGGAGAACTGCGTCGCCTCGTGCACGACCTGCAACCACCGCAAGGCCGACAAATACCTGGAGGAGCTGGGATGGACGCTGCGCGTCCTCCCGGCGGTGCCTAGGGGCGCCCACTGGCGGCTCATCGGCGCCTCGCTCGTCGGCGATCCTCAATGGGCGCCCTACCTGGAGGCGGCGGCCTGACAATCCCTTTTGAAGCCGGAGGCCGCCGCCTGCCACCATGACGGGTATGTGGACCTTCACCTCCGATCCGGAGGAATTCGCCGCGGTCGCCGAGCCGTTCCTGCTCGGCGACCCGGTCGGCAACACGGTTCCGCTGACCGTCCTCGCCAACCTGCGCGCCGGCCATCCCGCCCAGGACGCCTTCTTCGCCTGGTGGACCGCCGGGGGCCAGGTGCGCGCCGCCGCCTTTCGCACGCCGCCCGCCCCCCTGAGCCTCACGCGCATGCCCGCCGAGGCCGTCGCCCCGCTGGTCGAGGCGCTCGGCGGCGACGTGCCCATGGTCGTGGGGCCGGTCGAGGTGACGTCCGAGGTCGTCCGGCTGCTCGGCGAGCCCGACCGGACGGTGTCCGAACGGCTCTACCGTCTCGGCGCGCTCGCCGTCCCGTCCGTGCCCGGCCGCGGCCGGCTCGCCGGGCCCGGCGACTTCCCGCTGATGGTGAGCTGGTACCAGGCGTTCGGCGCCGAGGTCGGGCTCGGCGAGGCGCACGACGTCGCCGAGCGCGTCGCCCAGCGGGTGGCCGGGCGCGAGCTGTTCGTGTGGGAGGCCGGGGGCGTGCCGGTCTCGGTGGCCGGGCTCGGCCGGGCGGCCGGCGGCGTGTGCCGCGTCGGACCGGTCTACACGCCACCGTCGTGCCGCAGGAAGGGCTACGGCGCCGCGGTCACCGCCTACGCCAGCGAAGTGGCGCTGGCCGAGCGGTCCGAGCAGGTCGTGCTCTTCACCGACCTGGACAACCCGACCAGCAACGCGATCTACCGGTCGATCGGCTACGAGCCCGTCTCCGACCATGCGCACCTGACCTACGCCGGCTCCCGCTCACCGGCCACAGCGGGTTAGGCTTACCGCATGCCGCGTTACGACTTCCGCTGCCGCGCCTGCGGCTCCACGTTCGAGGTCTCCCGTCCCATGTCGGCCTCAGACGAGCCGGCGACCTGCCCGCAGGGCCACGGCGACACGGTCAAGCTGCTGTCCACCGTCTCCATGACCGGTGGCGCCGCCGCTCCCCCTCCGGCCGGTGGCGGCGGTGGCGGCTGCTGCGGCGGAGGTTGCTGCTCCTCGTGACCGGCGGGCCCGGGTGAACGCCTCCACGGCGAGCCGGGCCGCCCGTTCCACGGTCGCCACGCCCGTCGCCATGTCCGGGCTGCGCTCCGACAACACGGCGATGAGCAGTTCGTGCCCGTTCAGGACGATCCGGCCCACGCTGTTGACCGTCCACCGGCCGTCGTGCGCGTCCACCGGCAGCCAGCCGTTCTTGAGCGCCACCTCGCCGCCGGCGGCGCTGACGCCCCACGCCTGCGACCGGTCCACCGACGACATGAGCCCCAGCGCCCAGCGGCGGCTCGCGGCCGGCACCGGCCCGGCGGGGTCGGTGAGCCGCTCCAGCACCCGCACCTGGTCCGACGGGTGGCTGAGGGTCATGCCCCATGACAGGCCCGCGCCCGGCCTGGTGTCGCGCACCTCCAGCGCGCCCAGGACCCGGGTGAGCCCCTCCTGGCCGCCGACCGTCATGTACAGCTCGTGCGCGCTCTCGTTGTGGCTCTGGCGGATCATCCGGGAGGCGAGCCTGCGTTCGTACGCGCCGAGCCGCCGGTGCTCGCTCTGCCTGAGCAGCAGCAGGGCGAGCAGGATGTCCACCTTGGCCACGCTGGCCAGCACGAACGGCCTGCCCTCGGCGTAGGAGTACCGCACGCCCGTCGCGCGGTCGTACACCGACAGCGCCACCCGCCCCGGACGGCCCCGCAGCTGACGTTCCAGCGCCCGGTCGAGCGCCCGCCGCGTGGCCGGCGGCAACAGGCGCTCCACGGCCACCGCCTGGCGGTGCGCCACGATCGGGAGCGGAGCCGGACGCGGGCCCGCCGCGCAGGCGGACACGACGGGCACGACGACGGGCAGCAGGGCGGCGATGAGCGAGATCCCCCGGACGCGCATGTGCGCGAGCCTGTCACGCCCCGCACCAACGCCCGGGGGCCCGAGGGTCAAGCTTGCGGCAGGTTACGCCGCAGTGCTCTGCCCGCGGCTCACGCCGCGGTGGTTTTTTCGCGGCTCACGCCGCGGTGGTCCGCCGGCGGCGGCGCTGGAAGGGCAGGAACCGGTCGGCCAGGTGCGGCCGCGACGGGGTCAGGGTGGGTTCGACCGCGATGATGCGGTCGAACCGGAACGCCCTGATGGCCCGCCGCATCCGGCATACGCCGACCAGGTACCAGTATTCGCGGTGGACCAGGCAGGTCACCGGCTCGACGTCGCGGGAGGTGACGGTCCCCGAGGCGTCGCGGTAGTGGAGGCGGATCATGAGGCGGCTGGTGATGGCGTCGGCGATGAGCCTGGCCCGGGAGGCGGTCTCCACGGGCAGCGGCTCGGTCAGGGTCGCGAGCGTGGTCGCGATGACGTCGTCGTCGAGCTCCAGGTGCTCGAGCGCGTGTTGCAGGCCGCGCCGTGCGGCGACGGCCTGCGGGCCCGCTCCGAGGTGAGCGAGGGAGAGGGCGATGGCGGCGATCTCGGCGGTCGTCAGCGGGCGAGTCTCGTCCTTCACGACTGTCGTCATACCCCAAGAATAGGGACGACCACCGACAATTTTCGAAAATCTGTGCGGTGGACCGGGGGTCCACCGCACCCTAACTATCGGGACAGCTGCGACAGATCACGCGAGGCGCCGGTCGAGGCCGACGTGGTCATCGCCGCGTACGCCTGCAGCGCCACGCTCACCGGACGGTTGCGGTCGCGCGGCCGGTAGCCGCCCAGGTCGGCCAGCAGCCGCTCGCGCCGCGCGGCCAGCTCGGCCTCGGGCACCCGCAGCTCCATCGATCGGCCGGGGATGTCGATGTCGATGACGTCGCCGTCCTCGACCAGCGCGATCGTGCCGCCCTCGGCCGCCTCCGGCGAGGCGTGCCCGATCGACAGCCCGGACGTGCCGCCGGAGAAGCGGCCGTCGGTGACCAGCGCGCACGCCTTGCCCAGGCCCTTGCCCTTGAGGAAGGAGGTCGGGTAGAGCATCTCCTGCATGCCGGGGCCGCCCTTGGGGCCCTCGTAGCGGATGACCACCACGTCGCCCTCCTTGACCCGCCCGCCGAGGATGCCCTCGACGGCCTGCTCCTGCGACTCGAACACCACCGCGGGCCCGCTGAACTTCCAGATCGACTCGTCGACCCCCGCGGTCTTCACCACCGCGCCGTCGCGCGAGATGTTGCCGTAGAGCACGGCCAGGCCGCCGTCGGCGCTGTAGGCGTGCTCCAGGTCGCGGATGCACCCCTGCGCCCGGTCGAGGTCGAGGGAGTCCCAGCGGTTGTCCTGCGAGTACGCCTTCACCGTGCGCACGTTGCCCGGCGCCGCGTGCCACAGCTCGACGGCCTCGGGCAGCACGGTGGGCGACTTGACGTCCCAGGCGGCCAGCGTGTCGGCCAGCGTGCCCCCGTTGACCGTGGGCACGTCGCGGTGCAGCAGCCCGGCCCGGTCGAGCTCGCCCAGGATGGCCGGGATGCCGCCGGCGCGGTGGACATCCTCGACGTGGTACTTGCTGGTGGCCGGGGCGACCTTGCACAGGCAGGGCACCCGCAGCGAGATCTCGTTGATCTCCTTGAGGCCGAAGTCGACCTCGGCCTCGCGGGCCGCGGCCAGGATGTGCAGGATCGTGTTGGTCGAGCCGCCCATCGCCACGTCGAGCGCCATCGCGTTCTCGAACGCCGCGCGACTGGCGACCGAGCGCGGCAGCACCGACTCGTCGCCGTCCTCGTAGTAGCGGCGGGTGATCTCGACGAGCTGGCGGCCGGCGTCCTCGAAGAGCTGCTTGCGCCGCTTGTGGGTGGCCAGGATCGTGCCGTTGCCGGGCAGGGCCAGGCCCATGGCCTCGGTCAGGCAGTTCATGGAGTTGGCGGTGAACATGCCCGAGCAGGAACCGCAGGTCGGGCAGGCGTTCTCCTCCATCTCCAGCAGCTCGGCGTCGGTCACCGACTCGTCGGCGGCGGCGACCATCGGGTCGACGAGGTCGAGCTTGCGGCCCGGCGTCTTGCCGGCCTCCATGGGGCCGCCGGAGACGAAGATCGTGGGGATGTTCAGCCGGAACGCGGCCAGCAGCATGCCCGGCGTGATCTTGTCGCAGTTGGAGACGCAGATCAGCGCGTCGGCGCAGTGGGCGTTGACCATGTACTCCACGGCGTCGGCGATCAGCTCGCGGGACGGCAGCGAGTAGAGCATGCCGCCGTGGCCCATCGCGATGCCGTCGTCGACGGCGATCGTGTTGAACTCGCGCGGGATCGCCCCCGCCTCGCGGATCGCGGCCGAGACGACGTCGCCGACCTCGCGCAGGTGCACGTGGCCCGGGACGAACTGGGTGAAGCTGTTGGCCACCGCGATGATGGGTTTGCCGAAGTCGCTCCCGGCTACGCCGGTCGCCCGGAGCAGGGCCCGGGCGCCGACCATGTTCCTGCCGTGGGTGACCGTACGTGACCTGAGGGCCGGCATTGTGCTTCTCCCATCATGAGGCGAGTCTTCACATGTTACGGCCACCCGCCCGGCACCTGAGACGCGTGTCCACTACCCGGACGGCTCAGTCCGGCAACCGTACGGCCGCGAGCTGGGTCGCCTGGGCCACCAGCCGGCCCTTGGAGTCCCACACGTGGGCCACCTCGTCCATCCGGTCGCCGCCGACGTCCGTGGCCGACAGGCGGACCCTGATCGGGCCGGGGGCGGGCAGCCGGCGGATGTAGGCCGAGAGCTGAATCGTCGGCACCCAGCCGGACAGCCCGAGGTCGAACGAGACCGGCGGCACCGGGTCGAGCGCCACCAGCAGGCTCAGCGGGTCCCAGTCGGAGCCGTCGGCCAGGCGCTGCCAGCTCGCGATCTCGCCCTTCCTGGTCGGCGCCCCGAACGCGAACGCCAGATGCGCCGGATCGACGCGCTCCTCGACCACGGCCATCAGCGGCACGGCGAAGTCCGCGCCGGGCGGGTCGATGGGCGCGAGGAAACAGTCCTCCTCGGCCGGCAGCTCGACCGGCGGGAGCGAGGTCCACCAGGCGTCGCCGTCGTCCAGGACGCCGAGCGTGACGTGCGACTCGACGCGTACCCTGCCCTCCTGGGCCAGCGAGACCCGCACCTGGGCCAGGCTCCGGCCGATCCGCAGCGGCTCCACGCGCACGTCCGCCGGGCCGGGCGCGGGCGGCTCGACGAAGGCGCCGCTCACGGCGGTCACGTGCGGGTGCCGCTCGCCGGCGCCGCTCTGGCAGGCGGCACGGGCCAGCACCGCCAGCAGGTAGCCGCCGTGCAGCTTGGTGCCCACGCTCCACTGGGCGTCCAGCGTGGCGCCGAACTCGTCCGTGCCGCGGGCGACCAGCGCGGTCGCCTCCCCGAAAGTCCCCATTTTTCGCGATATCCCTTCAGATATCCGTTCAGCAGAAGGTCAGATTGACACCGTCAACCTGACGGCGTCAATCTGAGATCCATGACCGCTGCGAGACGTGTGCGCGCCCGGCGCGGAGAAGGCGGCCTGCTGCGGGAGGAGATCCTGCGCGCGGCCGAGCACCTGCTGACCGAATCCGGCAGCGAGGACGCCCTCACCCTGCGCGCCGTCGCCCAGCGCGCCGGGGTGTCCACGCCCTCGGTCTACCTGCACTTCGCCGACAGGGAGGCGCTGCTGGAGGCCGTCTGCCTGCGCGTGTGGGACGAGTTCGGCCGCATGTTCAGCGAGAACCTGACCGGCGACCCGTTCCTCGCGCTCGGCCGCTGCGGACGGGCCTACGCCCGCTTCGCCCTCGACCATCCCGTGCAGTACCGGGTGCTGATGATGCGGCCCTCGGCCGTGCAGGGCGTGCCGCCGGCCGCCGCGGCGTGCTTCCGTCACATGGTGGACGCCGTCGCCGCCTGCGTGGCGGCCCGCGTGCTCGAAGGCGACCCCGAGGAGCTGGCGCTCGGCCTCTGGTCGGCCGTGCACGGCTGCGTCTCGCTGCTCATCGCCCAGCCGTCCTTCCCCTGGCCCGAGGACCGGGAAGCGCTGATCGACCACATCGTCCGCATCGCCGGGGTGGGCACGGCCCTGCTGTCCCGCCTGCCGGACGCGCTGCCGCCCAGCGGCGTGCTGGCCGCCGAACTGGACGCCTTCGGCGCCCGGCTGTCGGCGGGCTCTTCGGCGGGCTCTTCGGCGGGTGCTTCGGAGGGTGCTTCTGCGGGCGTGAAAAAGCCCCGCGGAGCGTGACTCCGCGGGGTCAGGCCGGTCGTCCGGTCGTCCTAGCCCTCGCCGTACCGGGCGGGCAGGACCTGGGCGGCGATGTCGTAGAGCCGGTCGATCTCGGCCGGGGTCAGCGCCCGCTCGCGCTTGGTGATCCACTTGCGCGCCCGGTCGCCCTGGTAGACGTCCACGCCGCGGATGGTCATGATCTTCCACGGTACGGGCGGCCCGTAGATGGCCAGGGAGGGCACGACGACGACCTCGCGGCCGAACGCCTTGCTGATCAGCTCGCTGGCCTGGGACGCCTCCCACTTGGCCTCGGTCAGCCGCGGCTTCATGTCGAAGGGGCCGTGGAAGAGCTTCTTGCCCGACTGGACGCGGACGGGAAGCCGTTTGTCCCACTTCTCGGAGTCCACGGCGTAGACGCCGGTCGGACCCACCACGAGGTGGTCGATCTGGGCCTCGCTGCCGGGGATCGCCCTGGCGTGCAGGGTGCGGTAGCCGCTGCGCTCCAGCCTGCGGAGCTGCCCCTCGGTGCGCCGCTCGGCCACGGACGCGCGCCGCCACGCCGGCACCGTGGAGTGCGAACGGGCGCGGTAGACCGCCTCGAAGACGGCCGCGACCACCCCGGCGGTCACCCCCAGACGCCAGTCGCGCAGCAGGAAACCCACCACGATCGCCACGCCGATCGCCACGATCGCGCGCTTGCGCATGCGCCGGAACCGCGGCTCCTGGAGCAGGTCACGCACGGACGCGCGTTCCACGGGCGCGTAGGTGGTGGTGGGCGCCGATGGTGTCGCGGCGGCGGTGCGCTCGCCCTCTGGCCGGTCGCTCACCCAGATGGGTGACGCGTTGTGACCGTCTTCTCGCTGGTTGTCGGAGTCCACGTAACTCACCGTAGCTCGGAGATCGGAACGATTCCTAGTGTTGACCTGTCCATAGTTTTATGGCCCAGCTCATCGTGTTCCACTCATGTTTTCGGGGTATGTCTTACGTTCTTCTCTAGAGATGCCTAGTGTGCCGATCGTGCGAGAAATTCACGAGCTTTCCGCGCTCGAGCAGGCCCGGGCCGTCCGCGACCGTGACGTCTCACCGGTCGAGCTCGCGCAGCACTATCTCGACCGGATCGAGCGGCTCGACCCCTCGGTCGGCGCGTACGTCACCGTGACCGCCGAACAGGCGCTCGACCAGGCGCGCCGCCTGGAGAAGGAGCTGCCTGACGGGCCGCTGGCCGGGGTGCCGATCCCGGTCAAGGACCTCAATCTGGTCAAGGACGTGCCGATCACCTTCGGCTCGGCGGCCTACCGGGGGTTCGTCGCGCCGGTGGACGACACGGTCGTGACGCGGCTGCGCGAGGCGGGCACGGTCATGCTGGGCAAGACCGCCACCCCCGAGTTCGGGCTGCCCTGCTACACCGAGACCGACGTCTCGCCGCCCGCCCGCTCGCCCTGGGACCTCGGCACGTCGGCCGGCGGGTCCAGCGGGGGAGCGGCCGCCGCCGTGGCCGCCGGGCTGGCGCCGGCCGCCCAGGGCAGCGACGGCGCGGGCTCGATCCGCATCCCGGCCTCCGCGTGCGGCCTGTACGGCATCAAGCCCACCCGCGGCCGGATCAGCTTCGCACCGATCATCCCCGACCTGGCCGGCATGTCCACGAACGGCCCGATCGCCCGTACCGTGGCCGACGCCGCGGCCCTGCTCGACGTCATGGCGCACAACGAGCCCGGCGACCTCTACCTCGCACCCCGGCACGAGGGCACGTACCTCGCCTGCGCCGGCCGCGACCCCGGACGGCTGCGCATCGCCCGCTACGCCGACCCCGTCGTGCCGGGGGCCGAGGTCGATCCCGAGGTGCTGGCCGCGTACGAGGGCGCCGCCGAGACCCTCGCCGGCCTCGGGCACGAGGTCGTGGAGATCCCCAGGCCGTTCGGCGCGGACCTCGTGCCGCAGTTCGTCACCCTCTGGTACACCTTCGCCTGCATGCACCCGGTCGCCGACGACCAGCGGCACCTGCTCAGGCCGCTCACCCGCTGGCTGCGCGAGCGCGGCCTGGCCACCACCGCCCCCGCGTTCCTCCAGGCCCAGGCCGCCCTCCAGCTCGCCACCCGGGGCGCGCTCACGATCACGAACGCCTACGACGCGGTGCTCACCCCGACCCTCACCCAGCCGCCCCGGCCGGTCGGCTGGTTCGAGGACGTGGACGACGTCGAGGAGACGTTCGAACGCATGAAGCGCTTCGCCGCCTTCCCGGCGATCTACAACGTCAGCGGCCAGCCCGCGGTGAACCTGCCGCTGCACTGGAGCGCCGAGGGCCTGCCGATCGGCGTCATGCTGGCCGGGCGGATCGGCGGGGAGGGCACCCTGATCTCGCTGTCGGCCCAGGTCGAGGCGGCCGTGGGCGGGTTCTGGGGGGAGCGGCGGCCGTCCGTCTGGTAGGAGGGCCCCGTACGGGTCTGGCCGGGCGCCCGCCGGAGGATTACGTTCGTCGTGTGAACAGCGCGGCGGAAAGTCTGCTCCTTCTCATCGGGGTGTCCTTGGGGCTGTTCGTCCTGATCAGCCTGGTGGTCATGGTGCCGGGGCGGAGTTCGTCCGGGGTGGTGGAGCCTGGTCCGGTGTGGCTGGGCGGGCCGTCCGGGAGCGAGCACGGCGTGAGCACGTCGGCACGGATCCTGGCCGACGGCGCCGCCCCCTGGGCGCAGACACCCCAACCCGACTGGGCGGCCATGGCCACGACCGTCGAGCCGGACGAACACCTCGGCGGCGCCTCGGCAGGCTGGTGAGTCAGCGATGCCCCCCGCGAACCAGCCTTCTGAGCAGCCCTCCTTGCAGGCACCGACACAGGCGTCAGGGCGGCCCTCGGAACGGCCCCCGACACAGGCGTCAGGGCAGCCCTTGGAACGGACCCCGACACAGGTTTCGGCACAGGCTTCTGCGCAGTCGCCGATGCGGACGCTGGCCCGGTCGCCGAGGCGGGCGCTGACGACGGCTCAGGTCGACGATCTCAGGAGGGCCGTCCAGAAGGCCGAGCTGCGCAGCGGGTTGCGCTTCGGCCTGTTCCTGGGCGAGGCGGTCGGCGCGCGACGGCACTTCGCCGAGCGCCTGCACGCCGCCCTGGGCGCCGAGTCGGCCGACGCCGTGGTGGTGTTCGTCGATCCGGCGGGACACGCTCTGGAGATCGTGACCGGCGCGAACGCGAGGCGGCGGCTGAGCGACGGCGCCTGCCGGCTCACCGCCCTGTCGATGGCCACCGCCTTCAGCGCAGGCGACCTGATCGGCGGCCTCCTGTACGGCATCACCGCCCTCGGCGCCCAGGCCACCCCCCACCACTGACCCGCCCCCTCGAACCCGGGCACACCGACCTGTGCCTCGGGGCCGTCAGGTGCGCCGCCCGCCTGGACCGGAGGGGGCCAGGTGTGTTCGGGCGGTGTGGTCAGGTGCGTTGCAGCAGGGTGACGACGTGGTCGCTGACGCCGGCGAGCAGGCTGGACGGTTCGATCGGCGCTCCGGCCACGGCCGAGAACAGCGCGGGCAGCCCCGGCAGCGGGAAACCGTCGTCCTTGGCGGCGGCGGCGCCCACCGCGTTCTTGTCCAGCGCCGTCCGGCTGCGCTCCCAGGCGTCGAGCACCTCCTCCGGCGACGGCACCCCGAACCCGTGCCCCACGGGCGCGGCGTGCCGCAGCCGGACGAGCGGCGTCTCGGCGAAGGTCAGCGCGGTACGGGCGCGTACCTGCAGGTCGGCGCGGGGCTCGGGGTCGATCCAGTCCATGGCCGTGCAGGGGTTGCGGCAGGTCGCGACGCAGACCGCGAGCGCGCCCGCCAGCTGGCTGTGCTGCCGGTCGAAGTAGGCCCGCCAGCCCTCGCCGGGTTCGACCGACACCCGCAGCGTGCGGTTGGTGGCCGACTGCTCGGACTTGGTGTGGTCGCACTCGCGGTCGCCGATCACGCCGAACCTGCTCCCGGGCGCGCTCAGCCCGGCGGGCCAGCGGGCCGGGTCGCCGGCGTGGCCGAGCTGCGGCTCGAACGCCAGCAGCGGCAGGTATTCGCTGGCGATGTGCACGGCCGCGATCATGGGGCTCAGCTCGCGCCGGTGCCAGCGGACGGCGATCGCCTCGAGCAGCAGGCCGTAGGCGGGCTTGAGCGACTCCAGGGCTCCGCGCGGCTGTTCCCGCGGCGTCTGCGGCATGTGGCAGGCGCGGGCGAGCCGGCGCAGGTCGGCCGGTACGGATCGAGCCTCGGCGGCGAAGTCCTCGGCGTCGAGCGAGAGCAGCCGCTGCCCGAACTCGCACACGTCGGAGATCTCGGCCGTGGGGGCGAGCGCCCCCAGATCGGCGAAGGCGTACCGGCGGGCGAGGGCGATCAGCAGCTCACGAGTCGAATCCACGCGAAGACTTTCTCACGATCTTGCAGCAGTCACGGACACGGGGCACGCAGGCACCGGACGCCCTGAAGCGGTCACGGGGTCGGGGCGCGTACGCCCTGGGCGTCCTGGAATGGTCAGGGGCTCGGGGCGTGTATGCCGCGTACGTCCTGGAAGGCGAGCGGGCACGGGGCGCGCGCACATCAGACGTTCCGGGGTGGTTACGGGCACGGGGCGCGTACGCATTGGACGTCTTCGGGCGGGCTGGTGACCGTGGGCTCGTCCGTGGGCTCCTCAGGGGGCTGGGTGGGCTCCTGGGTCGGCTCCGGCTCGGAGGTGGTCACGGTCGGCGTGGGCTTCGGCGAGACGGTGGGCGTGGCGCTCGGGGTGGTGGGGGCCACGGTGGGGCCGGGGGTCGCGCTGATGGTGCCGCTCGGCTTGGCGCTCGGCACGGCCTTGGTCGGCGGCGCGGGCTCCCTGGTGGTGTGCTCGGGGCTGCTCGGGCTGTGGACCTGCGTGGTCTCGTCGGGGGGCGGCAGCACCTGGCCCGTGCTGGCGGGCTCGGCCGGACGCAGCCACACCGACCCCGCCACCGCGGCCGAGACCACGACGGCGGCCGCCATCGTGGCCAGGGCCGTCAGCGTGCGACGCCGGCGGGAGCTGCCGCCGGCGGGGGCCGAGGGCATGGTGAGCGGCGATCCGCTCTCGGCCACGGGCATGACGCCCGTCGGCTGGAGGCCCGGCTGGGAACCCGTGGGAAGACCCGCGTAGGAGGAGCCGATGGGGAGACCCGTGTGGGGGTCCGTGGAAAGACCCGTGTAGGAGCCCGTGGACAGGCCCGTGTGGGCGCCCGTCGTGGGCGGGGTGGCCGAAGAAGACGCGGTGGGCGGCGGGACGGGCAGGGCCGCGCCGCTGACCGACGCGCGGGCCGCCCGCGCCATGTCGGACGCCGACGCCCAGCGCTGCGCCGGGGCCTTCTGCAGCGCCCGCGTCACCACCTGGCGCACGGCCTGCGGCAGGTCGGCGGGCGGCTCGGGCACGGGCGCGTTGAGATGCTTGAAGATGATCTGCACCGGGGTGTCCCCCTGGTACGGCAGCCGCCCGGTCAGGCACTCGTAGGCCACCACGCCCAGCGCGTAGACGTCGACCGCCGGGGTGACCTCGTTGCCCGCGGCCATCTCCGGCGCGCAGTAGGCGGCCGAGCCGAGCATGGTGCCCGTGGCCGTGAGGTGACCGGCCGAGGCGGAGTGGGCGACCCCGAAGTCGGTCAGCGCGACCTGCCCGTCGGACCGGACCATGAGGTTGGCCGGCTTGACGTCGCGGTGGACGATGCCCTGGGCGTGGGCCGCGGCCAGCGCGTCGCCCACCTCGGCGACCAGGCGCATGGCCTCCTGCGCGCCGAGCGGGCCGCGCCGCAGGACCCGGTCGAGCGACTCGCCCCGGACGTATTCCATCACCAGGTAGCTGACCCGGCGCCCGTCGGCCTCGTGGACGCCGTAGTCGTAGACGCCGACCACGCCGCGGTGCCTGAGCGTGGCCATGGCTCTGGCCTCGTTCTGGAAGCGCTGGGTGAAGGTGGGGTTCTCTGACAGGGCCGGCATCATCACCTTGACCGCGACGGCCCGGCCCAGCACCAGGTCGTCGGCACGCCAGACCTCGCCCATGCCGCCGCCGCCGAGGCGGTCGGCCAGCACGTAGCGGTCGTTGAGCGTGGTACCGGCGCCTAGCACGTACTTGAGGCTAACACCCGGTCTCCGTGCTCAGGCCGTATTCGGCGCAGCGCGAAGCCGGCTCCCCGCCGGGCTCGGCGGGGAGCCGGACGGATCAGGCCGACGCGGCGTCGGTCTCGCGGTTGCGCAGAGCGCGGCTGACGCCGTCGGCGCCCTCCAGGATCAGCCTGCGCAGGGCCTGCGGCGGCTGCTCGGCGGCCAGGAAGTCCTGGGCGGCCTTGACCGTGGCGGGCTCGATGAGCAGCACGGGGAAGCAGTTCATGGCGAACGTCGAGGCCTTCTCGAACGTCCACTCGCGGTAGACGCGCCCGACCTCGGCGAAGTACTTCTCCCGGTACGGCTCCAGCAGCTCGGCGTGGTGCGCGTCCTGGAAACCGGCGATGGTGTTGCGGGCGATGTGGTTGGCCAGGTCGCCGCCCACGATCCGGTCCCAGGCCGCCGCCTTGGCCTCGGCCGTCGGGATCGCGGCCCGGCACAGCGCGGCCGACCGCTCACCCGTCGCCGTAGGGTCGCGCTCCAGCTCGGCGGCGATGTCGGGCTCGCCCAGCCGGCCGCCGGAGACCAGCGCGGCCACCAGCGTCCAGCGCAGGTCGGCGTCGACGGTCAGCCCCTCGGGCACGCCGGTGCCGTCGAGGATGGCCTGCAGCAGGTCGAGGTCGGCATCGGCGACCGCCACCGGGGCGAACGCCTGGAGGAAGGCGAGCTGGTGGTCGGAGCCGGGCGCGGCCGAGCCGAGCAGCGAGCGCAGCTCGGCGGCCAGCAGCGCCTCGCCCTCGGCCCGCCAGGCCGGGGCGGCGTACTGCTGGACGGCCTGGCGCGCCTGGCGCAGCACCGCCTGCAGGACCGTGATGTCGGAGACCGTGCCCGCGCCCGAGATGACCAGCTTGACGTAGTCGCGGGTGGACATCTCGCCGTCGCGGGTCATGTCCCAGGCCGCCGACCAGCACAGGGCGCGCGGCAGCGACTCGGTGAAGGCCGCGATGCCGCCCTCGACGAGCGTGCGCAGGGAACGCTCGTCCAGCCTGATCTTGGCGTAGGTCAGGTCGTCGTCGTTGAGCAGCACCAGGTCGGGCTGCTCGACGCCGACCAGCTCGGCCACGCCGGTACGGGCGCCCACCACGTCGAGCTCGACCCGCTTGGTGCGGGTGAGCACGCCGTCGATCAGCGAGTACAGGCCGATGGCGATGCGGTGCGAGCGCAGCGTCGGGTAGTCGGCCGGGGCCTCCTGCAGCACCTCGAAGGAGGTGAAGCGGCCGTCGGACACCTCGAAGGAGGGCCGCAGCGTGTTGACCCACGCGGTCTCCAGCCACTCCTTCGACCACGACGACAGGTCGCGGCCCGAGGTGCGCTCGAGGGCGGCGAGCAGGTCCTTCAGCTCGGTGTTGCCCCAGGCGTGCTCGGCGAAGTAGTCGCGCACCCCGGCCAGGAAGTTGTCCAGGCCGACGTAGGCGACGAGCTGCTTGAGCACCGAGGCGCCCTTGGCGTACGTGATGCCGTCGAAGTTGACCTCGACCGCCTGCATGTCGGGGATGTCGGCGGCGATCGGGTGGGTGGAGGGAAGCTGGTCCTGGCGGTAGGCCCAGGACTTCTCCACGTTGGCGAACGTGGTCCACGCGCCGTTGCCCCAGCGGGTGGCCTCGGCCTGGGCCAGCACGGACACGTACGTGGCGAAGGACTCGTTCAGCCACAGGTCGTCCCACCAGCGCATGGTGACCAGGTCGCCGAACCACATGTGGGCCATCTCGTGCAGGATCGTCTCGGCGCGCCGCTCGACGACCGCGTCGGTCACGCGGGAGCGGAAGACGTAGTCCTCCAGGAACGTCACGCAACCGGCGTTCTCCATCGCGCCGGCGTTGAACTCGGGCACGAAGAGCTGGTCGTACTTGGTGAAGGGGTAGCGGACGCCGAACACCCGGTGGAAGAAGTCGAAGCCCTGCCTGGTGACCTCGAAGAGGTTGTCGGCGTCGAGGTGCTCGCCGAGCGAGGCGCGGCAGTAGAGCCCGAGGGGGATGCCGTCGTGCTCGGAGGTGACCTTGTAGTACGGCCCGGCCACCAGCGCGGTGATGTACGTCGAGATCACCGGCGTCGGCTCGAACTCCCAGCGCCTGGCCGCCTGGACGCCGCCGTGGCGGCCGGACTGCCCTTCGAGGTCCTCGACCTTGGCCGCGGCGCCGTTGGAGATGACCTCCCAGTCGGCGGGGGCCAGCACGGTGAGCTGGAAGACGGCCTTGAGGTCGGGCTGGTCGAAGCAGGCGTACATGCGGTGGGCGTCGGCCGTCTCGAACTGGCTGTGCAGGTAGACCTTCTGGTCGACCGGGTCCACGAAGCGGTGGAGACCCTCGCCCGTGCGCATGTAGCTGCAGTCGGCGTCGACCAGCAGCTCGTTGGACTCCGCCAGCGAGGGGAGCGGGAAGCGGCCCTTGTCGGCGTCGTAGGAGGAGACGTCGAGGTCGGTGCCGTTGAGGGTGACCTTGCGCACGTTGGCGCCGTGCAGGTCGATGAAGGTGGAGGCGCCCGGGCTGGTGCTGGTGAAGCGCACCGTCGTGACGCTCTCGAAGCGCTCGTCCCCCTCCGTCAGGTCGAGTGCGACCTCGTACGACTCGACCTTCAACAGCCGGGCACGCTCGCGAGCCTCGTCCCGGGTCAGGTTGCCTGCCAAGTTGCGCTCCTTTTCACCACTTCGTTGTAGTTTGTCGGTATCCTGCCACGCCGGGAATAGGACCTCGACACCCTCAGGTTATGGCCCCACGTGACTGAGAAGATTCCCGTGGACCTGTGGTTCGATCCTTTCTGCCCATTTGCCTGGGCGACGTCACGATGGCTTCTCGAAGTGGAGAAGGTACGCGCCATCGAACCGCGCTGGCACGTCATGAGCCTCAACGTCCTCAACGAGGGCAAGGACGTGCCCGAGTCCTACCGTGAGGCCATCGCCAGGGCCATCGAACCCGTCCGCGTGGTGGCCGCCGCGCGGGCCGCGCACGGCGACGCGGTCGTCGGCCCGCTCTACACCGAGCTCGGCACGCGCCTGCACAACGAGCGCGGGATGAAGGACCTCAGCCGCCTCGGCGAGCTGATCGAGGACTCCCTGGAGGCCGTCGGCCTCAGCCGCGACCTCGTCGCCGCCGCCCACTCCACCGAGTGGGACGACGCCGTGCGCGCCTCCCACCAGGAGGGCATCACGCTGGTCGGCCAGGACGTCGGCACCCCGGTCATCCGCGTCGGCGCCAACGCCTTCTTCGGCCCCGTGATCACGTCCATCCCGAAGGGCGAGGACGCGGGCAGGCTCTGGGACGGCGTGCTGCTCGTCACCGAGTTCGACGACTTCTTCGAGCTCAAGCGCACTCGAACCAGACAGCCCACCTTCGACTAGATATGTCCTCCACCGCCGGGGTAAGACTCCTACCCTGGCGGTAGGTTCTCGGGCGCGCGGAGGATGAGGAATCCCCCTCCGCCCGATCCATGGTCTCGCCAGCCCCACGACGTGCACGCGAGGATGGCCCCATGCGCCAGCTGTATATCGGCGGTTCCTGGAACGCCTCTACGTCAGACGAGTCCATCGAGGTCGCCAACCCGGCCACGGAGGAGATCATCGACCGGGTGCCGGCGGGCACCCCCGACGACGTCGAGGCGGCGGTGTCGGCGGCGCGGGCGGCGTTCCCCGCCTGGTCCGACACCTCGGCTGCCCAGCGCGGGAAGCTCCTCGGCGACGCGGCCGAGCTGCTCAAACAGCGCGCCGAGAGCGTCGCGGCGACGATCGCCACCGACATGGGCGCGCCCCTCGGCTTCGCGCTCAAGGTGCAGACGCTGATGCCCGCGGCCGTCCTGTCCTCCTACGCGCAGCTGGCCGAGAGCTACCCGCGCGAGTCCCGCATCGGCAACTCCCTGCTGGTCAAGGAGCCGATCGGGGTCGTCGCGGCGATCACGCCCTGGAACTACCCGCTGCACCAGATCATCTGCAAGGTCGGCCCCGCGCTGGCCGCCGGCTGCACGGTGGTGCTCAAGCCCAGCGAGGTGGCGCCGCTGGCGGCGTACGCGCTGGCCGAGATCTTCGACGAGGTGGGCCTGCCGCCCGGGGTGTTCAACCTGGTCAGCGGGCGCGGCCAGGTCGTCGGCGAGGCGATGGCCGCCCATCCCGAGGTGGACATGGTCTCCTTCACCGGCTCGACCGTGGCCGGCCGCCGGGTCGCCGCGCTCGCCGCCGAGACCGTCAAGCGGGTGGCGCTGGAGCTCGGCGGCAAGTCGGCCAACATCATCCTGCCCGACGCCGACCTGGCCACCGCCGTCAAGGTCGGCGTGGCCAACTGCTTCATCAACGCCGGCCAGACCTGCTCGGCCTGGACCCGCATGATCGTCCACCGCGACCAGTACGACGACGCCGTCCGCCTGGCCGTCGAGGCGACCCGCAAGTACACCGTCGGCGACCCCTTCGACGAGGCCACCAGGGTCGGGCCCCTGGTGTCGGCGGCCCAGCGCGATCGGGTGGTCCGCTACATCAACCGGGGCCAGGAGGAGGGCGCCAGGCTTGTCGCCGGCGGCACCGAGCGCCCCCGCGAGCGCGGCTTCTACGTCGAGCCAACGGTCTTCGCCGCGGTCGAGCCGGGCATGACGATCGAGCAGGAGGAGATCTTCGGGCCCGTGCTGGCGCTGATCCCGTACACGAGCGAGGGCCAGGCCGTGGAGATCGCCAACGACACCAGGTACGGCCTGGCCGGCGCGGTCTGGTCGGGCAGCCAGGAGCGCGCGGTCGCGGTCGCCCGCAGGCTGCGCACCGGCCAGGTCGTCGTCAACGGCGGCCAGTTCAACCCGCTGGCCCCCTTCGGCGGGTACAAGCAGTCGGGCGTGGGCCGCGAGCTGGGCGAGTTCGGCCTGGAGGAGTACCTGGAGATCAAGTCGCTGCAGCTGTAGGCCCCCGGCCCGCCGCGGGCTACGCGCGCAGCATGATCCTGCGGGCCTCGTCCTTGGGCAGGCGGTCGACGTACAGCTTGCCGTCGAGGTGCTCGGTCTCGTGCTGGAAACAGCGTGCCAGCGAGCCGCGGGCCTTGATGCGCACGGGCCGCTGCAGCCGGTCGACGCCCTCGACGGTGACGCCGGCGGCCCGCGCGACGGGGGCGTAGATCGGCGTGCGGGTGCGGCGGTCGGGCACCGACAGGCAGCCCTCCTCGTCGGCGACCTCCTCGGCGTCGTCGACGGTGAGGACGGGGTTGGCGACATGGCCCTTGCGCCCGGCGATGTCGTAGACGAACAGCCGCCGCGACACGCCGATCTGCGGACCGGCCAGGCCCACGCCGTTGACCGCGTACATCGCCTGGAACATCTCCTCGATCAGGCGGCGCAGCTCGCGGTCGAAGTCGGTGACGGGCTCGGCGGGCGTGCGCAGCACCGGATCGCCGATGACGCGGATCTCACGCATGCGTCTCCACTTTCGTAAGGACTGGGGAACGGTAGGGGTCCTTACTCTAGCCAGCGAGTGGGATCGGCGGGGCTGTGGAAGACTGGGCGGGTGCGTGTCTACATCGGTGCCGACCATGCCGGCTATGAGCTCAAGAACCACCTCGTGTCCTGGCTCAAGGACCACGGCCACGAGGTGACCGACTGCGGTCCCTTCGTCTACGACGCCGAGGACGACTATCCGGCGTTCGTCCTGCGCGCCGCCGAGGGCGTCGGCGGCGACCCTGGCAGCCTGGGGGTGGTGATCGGCGGCTCGGGCAACGGCGAGCAGATCGCGGCCAACAAGGTGCGCGGCATCCGCGCGGCCCTGGCCTGGAGCGAGGAGACCGCCTCGCTGGCCCGCGAGCACAACAACGCCAACGTCGTCAGCATCGGCGCGCGCATGCACACGACCGAGGAGGCGACCAGGTTCGTCGAGGTCTTCCTGACCACCTCCTTCTCCGGCAGCGAGCGCCACAGCAGGCGCATCGCGCAGCTGACCACCTACGAGACGATCGGCCAGCTGCCCTCGCTGCCCTAGGTCTTGCGCCTGGCCTCGCGCCGGGGCATCTCGTCGCGCAGGGGCCGCCGGTCGGCGGCCTCCTGCTGCTCCTTCGACGGCCTGGACACGTCGCGGGCCCGCATGGCGATGGTCGCGGTGATCTGCAGACTTTGCAGGGCCATGCTCCGAGCCTACGTCCTGTGTCTCAGAACACCAGCCCGGCCAGCGGCTTGGGGCTCCACGCCATGGCCGCGGCCAGCGCCCGCACCGCGCCCGGCGTGTGCTCGCGCAGCAGGCCCGCGTCGAGCTGCGCGCCGAGCAGTCCGTCGCCCATGTACGCCGAGCCGAGCGCGGACACCGGCACCGTCAGGTGCGGCTCGTCGTCCACCGGCTTGCACTCCGCGCCGGTGGCGTCGGCGGTGAGCCGCCGGCGGCCGGCGTTCCACGGGCACACGTCGTCCTCGATCTCGATCACCAGGTCCACGGGGGCCGCGTAGGCGCGGGCGGTCAGGGCCCTGTCGACGTCGACCAGGCGCACCCAAAGCTCGTCGGACCAGGTCGCGCGCAACTGGCGGGAGTCGGCGAGCAGCGCGATCAGGGCGTCGTCCACCGGCCGGGCGTACGCCTCCAGCCTGGTGATCAGGTCACGGTCCAGCATGTCGCGCCACAGCAGGGCGTAGGCCGCCGGATCGGTCGCCTCCAGCTCGAACACCCGCAGTTCGCCGCTGGGCACGCCGTTGGCGTCCCATGCCGACTTGGTGCGGAACAGCGCGTAACCGCGCACCTCCTGGTCGTCCTCGGCGAGCACCGCGCGCAGCGAGCCCCAGCCGCCCCTGTCGTGCTCCTCGTCGGCCAGGAAGGCGTCCCAGACGTGCCGGGTGCGCTCGTACCGGCCAGGACGCCGGGTCACGACGGCGGCGAACAGCTTCTCGAAATCGGCCCTGGCCTCGGTGGGGGAGACCACCCTGAGCCGGAGCGCCGGGTCGGTGGGGGCGTCCCGCACGAAGGCCGAGCGGTGCTTGTCGATCTTGTACGACAGTTCGCTGGCCGCCCTGCCGTAACCGAACCTGCCGTAGATCAGCGACTCGGAGGCGTAGAGGGCGGCCACCGACTCGCCGCGGTCGCGGATGTCGGACAGCTGCCGGCGCATCAGCGCCGACAGCACGCCGCGGCGGCGGTGCGAGGGAAGCACGCTGACCGCGGTCACGCCGCCCACGGGGATCTGACGTCCGCCGGGGACGGTCATCGTCAGGCTGAAGACGGACGTGACGCCCGCCATGGTGCTGCCGTCGAAGGCGACCAGGGTGCGGTCGAACTCCGTGGCGGCCTTGTACCGCTCGTCCTGGGTGGGATGCGGCGTCCAGCCGAACCCCTCTGCGAGCACGCCGGCGAAGCCCGGCCACTCGGATTCGTCAATGGGACGGATCGGATAGGTCATCCGTCCACGGTAGGAGGGGGCAAAGGGGGACGGCCACCCAATATCCGTGCTTAATGATCAAGGCCTTGGTCAAGTGGGCTGCCCAAACAGGGGTCAGACCGATACAGTCACACGCATCATGAGTTCCCGTCCGGCGCCGCTGATTCCGCCACGGGTCCGTGCGGTCCTGGTTCGGGTGCCGTTCCTGGTGTCCGCCGTCCGGTTCGTCCGGAGGGGGCCGCTGGCCCGTGACCGCAACCTGCTCATCACGCTCACCGTGCTCTCGCTCGTCATCGGGCTGCTGGCGGCGAAGGTGTCCACCGAGTGGTTCTCGCCGTCGCTGCTCATCCTGGTGACCCTGATCGGCGGGCTGCAGCTGCGGCTGCGCAGCCTGGTCAAGCTGCTGGTGGCGGTGGGCGTCGCGCTGACCTACGTCGCGGCCACGCTCGGGGTGGCGCGGGTGGGGCTGGGGCTCACGGTGACGATCGTGTTCACCACCGTGCTCGCCGTGCTCATGGCCCGTACCAGGGGCAAGCTGGGCGTGCAGGGGCTGCGCGGCGACGCGATGCTGCTGGAGCTGCGTGACCGGCTCAGGAGCCAGGGCGAGCTGCCCCCGCTGCCGAAGGACTGGGGCGGCAAGGTGGTGCTCAAGCAGGCCGGGGGCTCGTCGTTCGGCGGCGACTTCCTGGTCTCCATGCGCGACGGCGACTCCGTGGAGATCGCCCTGGTCGACGTCTCCGGCAAGGGGGTCGACGCCGGCACCCGCGCGCTGCTGCTGTCGGGCACGTTCGGCGGGCTGCTCGGCTCGGTCGACGACTTCCTGCCCGCCTGCAACGCCTACCTCCACCGCCAGCGCGGCGACGAGGGCTTCGTGACGGCCGTGCACGTCCGCCTCGACCTCGCCACCGGCGACTACACGATCACCTCGGCCGGCCATCCGCCGGTGGTCAAGCTCGACTCGGGCACCGGCAATTGGCAGGTCGCCTCGGCCAAGGGCGTGGTGCTCGGCGTGGTGCCCGACCTCCACTGCGAGCCCGACAGCGGCACCCTGCGCAAGGGCGACGCGCTGCTGCTCTACACCGACGGCCTGATCGAGCAGCCGGGGCGCGACATCGACGCCGGCCTCGACCGGCTGCTCGGCGAGGCCGAACGGCTGCTGCCCTCCGGTTTCCGCGACGGCGCCAGGGCGCTGGTCAACGCGATGTCCTCGGGCCACAACGACGACTGCGCGCTGGTGTTGATCTGGCGTCCGTAGTGACGTTTCACACGGGTCAGGTCGTGATGGCGGTCACTGGCCACGGGTTCGGCGGGCTGAGATCATTCGACTGTTCGGGTCCCGGCGGAGCGGCGCGGCTCCACCGGGCCCGTCATCTCGTCGGGTTCCGCACGACCAGCCGCTACAACCAGCCGCTGTCGCTGGCGATGCGCACGGCGTCGAGCCGGTTGCGGGCGCCCGTCTTGCACATGATCCGCGACAGATGGTTGCGGACGGTGCCGACCGACAGGAACAACTGATCGGCGATCTCGGTCGATCTCGCCCCGCCCGCCGCGATGCGCAGCACGTCGAGCTCGCGCCGGGTGAGCGGGTTGGCGGCCGACTGCAGGGCCGCCACCGCGAGCTCCGCCTCCACCGCCCGTCCGCCCGCGGCGACCTGGCGCACCCCCTCGGCCAGCCGCTCGGGCGCCACGCGCAGGCTCATGAACCCCAGCACGCTGCCGTTGAACGCCCTGCGCACCTGGCCGGGGCTCGGCCGCGCGGAGAGGATCAGCACCGAGCAGCGGGGGACCTGCTCGGTCAGCTGGGTGGCGACCGGCAGGCCCGGCAGGTCGAGGTCGACGATCGCGACGTCGGGCGCGCTCGACCGCGCGGCCGGCAGCACACCGTCGGGGCAGCCCGTCTCGGCGACCACCCGCAGGTCGGGCTCGGCTTCGAGCGTGGCCTGCAGACCGCGTCGCACCAAGGGCAGGTGTTCGGCGATAAGTATGCGGATCAAGACGTCCCCCTCCATCGTCTCCCAGGGTGATCGGCTGATCGCTTACTGTCAATGCGGTCCGTTGATTCACCAAAGTGCGGGCAAGCCCGAGGGTTGTGCAGAGTTCGACTAGTCTGGGAACGTCGAGACCGTCTGTCTGCCTGGAGCGCGCGTAGATGAACTGGCTCTTTGTCGCCGGGATCCTTCTTTTCCTGGTGGGGTTGATGGTCTCCGTCGGCCTGCACGAGGTGGGCCATCTCGTGCCGGCCAAGATCTTCGGCGTCCGGGTCACCCAGTACATGGTCGGCTTCGGCTCGACGGCCTGGTCCATCCGCAGGGGCGAGACCGAGTACGGCATCAAGTGGCTGCCGCTCGGCGGCTACATCCGCATGATCGGCATGCTGCCGCCGCGTCCCGGCGACGACCCCGGCAGGCTGCGGAGCGCGTCGACCGGGCCATGGCAGGGCCTGATCGAGACCGCCCGCGAAGCCGCCATGGAGGAGGTGCGGCCCGGCGACGAGGACCGCGTCTTCTACCGCAAGAAGTGGTGGCAGAAGATCATCATCATGTCGGGCGGCCCGGCGATGAACTTCGTGCTCGCCTTCATCTTCTTCAGCATCCTGCTGGTCGGCATCGGCCTGCCCAAGACCGCCCCGATCGTGTCGCCCGACACCAACACGTGCGTGATCCCCACCACCGAGGTGCGCAAGACGTGCGCGCCCACCGACGAGCGCACCCCGGCCGCCAAGGCGGGCGTCAGGGTCGGCGACCACATCGTCTCCCTCGACGGCCAGAAGATCCAGACCTGGCAGGACGCCACCCGCCTGATCCGCGGCCACGGCGCCGGCCCCGTCAAGCTGGGCATCGTCCGCGACGGCAGGCCGATGACGCTCGACGTCACGCTCATCGCCCGCGACATGGCGAACCCGGCCGACGAGACCAAGATCGACAAGGGCGTCGGGTTCCTCGGCGTCGTGCCCTCCC
This sequence comes from Nonomuraea sp. NPDC049624, assembly GCF_040675255.1. Classification (NCBI taxonomy): domain Bacteria; kingdom Bacillati; phylum Actinomycetota; class Actinomycetes; order Streptosporangiales; family Streptosporangiaceae; genus Nonomuraea; species Nonomuraea sp. NPDC049624. The sequence continues at coordinate 348,572 of NZ_JBFAOR010000010.1, forward strand.
AGGTCTTCGAGCAGCAGAGCATCGGCCAGGTGCCGGGCTACATGACCGACCTGACCGGCCGCGTGGTGGGCTCGATGGTCAACCTGCCGGCGAAGATGGTCGGCGTCTGGAACGCCGCCTTCTCCGGCGACAAGCGCGACCCCGAGGGCCCGGTCGGCGTGGTGGGCGCGGGCCGGCTCGGCGGCGAGATCCTGGCCTCCGACATGTCCAACAAGAGCAAGCTGTTCACCTTCGTCAGCCTGCTGGCCGGGTTCAACCTGGCGATCGGCCTGTTCAACCTGATCCCGCTGCTGCCCCTCGACGGCGGCCACATCGCGGGCGGCCTGTGGGAGGGCGTCAAGCGCGGCTACGCCAAGATCATGCGCCGCCCCGAGCCCCGCTACGTCGACATCGCCAAGGTGCTGCCGCTCACGTACGCGATGGCGTTCGTGCTGATCATCATGGCCGGTCTGCTGGTCTACGCCGACCTGGTCAACCCCCTCACGCTCGGCTGAGCCGGCCGCCCGCCACGGGCAGGGGGCTACCGGGCCTGACGCACCCCGCGACGCCAGACCTCGGCGATGTCGCCCACGGCGGTGACGTCCCGGGTGGCGTCGCCCTCGACCAGCACCAGGTCCGCGCGCAGGCCGGGGGCGATCCGGCCGCGGTCGGCCAGTCCGAAGTGCCGGGCCGGCACGCTGGTCGCGGCGGCCAGCGCCTCCTCCCCGCCGAGCCCGGCCTCGGTGAGCAACCGCAGCTCGCGGTGCAGACCGGCGCCGTGGGCGGGCACGAACGGGGTGGCGTCGGTCCCGGCGAGCAGCGGCACACCCGCGTGACGCAGGGCCCGCAGCGCGCCGACGGCGTTGGCGGAGCTGCCGGGGCGGGCGCAGTCGGCGGTCTCGACGTGCTGAGCAGTGATCGCCTCGAAGTAGGCCAGCGTCGTCACCACGAAGACACCCTGGTCGCGCACGCGCCCGGCCAGGCGCGGCGAGGCCGGGTCGTCCGGCGCCAGGTCGGTCCACACGTGAGCCAGGCCGTCGACGCCGGCGTCCAGCGCGATCCCCACCTCGGCGGCGGTGATCGCGTGGGCGATGACCAGCAGGCCCGCCTCGTGCGCCGCCGCTGCCAGGGCGGCGGCGACCTCCGCCGTCATGACGGGCAGGTCGGCCCCGTGCACGGCGCCGTCGTCGATGACGATCTTGAGGTAGTCGGCCCCCTCGGCCAGCCTGGCCCGGACGAACGCCGGCGCCTGCGCCGGGTCGGAGACGAAGTCGATCGCCGTGCCGTCGAGCCCGTCCAGGACGGTGCCCGCCAGGGCCGCCAGCAGCTGGGTCGGGTGCCCGCCGGGCGCGGTGGCCAGCGTGCCGGCGCTGCGCAGGTCGGCCACGTCGTCGTTCTCGGCGGCCAGCCGCCGCTGCCCGGCGAGCATCTGCGGGAGGCAGAACATGTCGAGCTCGGTGGTGACCCCGTACCGCAGGGCCTGGGCCAGGCTGCCGTCGAACACGTGGGTGTGCGCGTCGATCAGGCCGGGCAGCAGCGTCCTGCCCGTGCCGTCCACCTCGGCATCGGCCGGGTGGTCCGCGCCGGAGCCGACGGCGGCGATCAGATCGTTCTCGATCACCACGTCGGCCGTCGCGATGGTGTGCTCGCCGTCGAACACCCTGACGTCGCGGATCAATGTACGCATCGAAGCTCTCCCTCGTGTGTCGTGAACCCTCGGACGCCACCACAGAGGGGCAACCGGCCGGGAACTGTGACATGAGTGGCATAGATCACGCTTGATGGCTTCATGTCACAATCTCCGCCCGTCGGGACTCTTCGGTTGCGACAGATGAGGAGGCCCGCCATGACACCGACCCCGCGGCAGCCCGCCGACGCCGCCACCGAGCAGTTCCTCGGCTACCGGGAACTGCTGTTCTCCGTGGTCTACAACATGCTCGGCAGCGTCGCCGACACCGAGGACGTGCTGCAGGAGGCGTGGCTGGCCTGGTCCGCCCGGCACCGCAGGCCGGACGCCGGACCGGTGGAGAACGTCCGGGCCTATCTGGTGCGGATCGCGGTGAACCAGGCGCTCGCCCGGCGGGCGGACCTGAGCCGCCGGCAGGAGACCTACGTCGGCCCGTGGCTGCCGGAACCGCTGGTCACGGCCCCGGACAACGCCGGGGGCGCCGCCGGGAGCGGGGAGTCGTTGTCGATGGCGGTGCTGGTCGTGCTGGAGACGCTGTCACCGCTGGAACGAGCCGTCTTCGTGCTGCACGAGGTGTTCGGGTTCAGCCATCCGGAGACGGCCGACATCCTCGGGCGCACGCCGGCGGCCGTCCGGCAGCTCGCGGCCCGCGCCCGTCGCCACGTTCATGCCCGCCGTCCGCGTCACCGGACCGAGCCCGGCGTGCACGCCGAGGTGACCGAGCGGTTCGCCGCGGCGGCCCTCGGCGGTGACCTGCGGGCTTTGCTGGAGGTGCTGGCGCCGGAGGTGACCCTGTGGACCGACGGCGGCGGCAAGGGGCCCGCCACCAGCCTGCACCCGGTCCACGGCCGGGACGAGGTGGCCGCGATCTTCATGTCCGTGGCCGCGACGCTGACCCCCGGCGCGGTGGACCTGCGCTACCGGCGGGTGGCCGGGGATCCGTGCGCGCTGGTCTTCTCCGGTGACGGCCCGCTGGCCGTGGTCGTCGTCGATCTCACGCCCGAGGGCGACCGGATCGCCGCCGTCTACTCCGTCACCAACCCCGACAAGCTGACCGGCATCCGCTGAGCCGCCGGCCCCGCGGCTAGTTCATCGAGATGTGCACGTGGTCGTAGTGGTTCTCGGTGATGCTGCCGCGGTCGGACATCGAGCGCCAGCCCGAGCCCTGGTTGATGCGCTGCTTCCAGATCACGTACTTGACGCCCAGCTTGGCCTTGTTCTTCAGGGCCCAGTCGGCCAGCCGGTCGCCGAGCGCGTTGTTGACGGCGCTCGGCATGGTGCCGCCCGTGCTCATCATGAAGTCGCAGGCCCGGCCGAGCGGGTGCTCGCCGCTGGAGCCGGCCCGGAAGCAGCCCACCTCGTACGGCAGCGAGAAGTTCTTCTGCACCTGCGCGCGCATCAGCCGGGTGCGCGGCGTGATGTTGTCCGAGCCGGCCGGCAGCTCGGGCGCCCAGCTCCCGTCGGACTTCTTGCCCGGCCCGAACGGCACGAGGTCCTGGAGCTTCTTCTTGATGTCGTCGATGACGTCCTGGGCGTCGTCGCGCTGCTCGGCCACCTCCGCCGTGCCCGCCTTCAGCTGCGTCGCGAGCGCGGCGGCGGCCGTGGCGGCCTTCTTCTGGTCGTCGCGGGCCTTGGCCACGCTGTCCACGACCGCCTGCTGCTCGGCGGTGAGCTGTTCGAGCACGGCCGCGCCGCCGCCGTCCGGGGTCAGCATGAAGCCCGGCAGGGAGGCGTCGCGGCTCTGGTAGCGCAGCCGGGCGATCTCGGCGACCCGCTGCTCGGCCGTGGCGACCGCCTGCTCGGCGGCGGTGAGCCGCTGCTGGGCCGCGGTAGCGGCCTGCTGGGCCTTGGCCAGCTCGACCCGCTTGAGGTTGTACGTCTCGATCAGCTTGTCGACCTTGCGGTTGAGCTGCTTGAGCTGGGCCCGCAGCTGCGCCTCCGACGGCTTGGGCGCGGCTGACGCCGAGACTGAGGCGGCGGCCGGCTGGACGAGCAGGGCGGTGGCGGTGATGAGACCGACGGCAAGACTCGCGGGGGACGAAGCCGCCACGTGGTTGTTCCTCTCCCTCTGCCGGCCGGGTTAGCTGACGGGTTCGGGCACGGGAGCATTCCCTACCACTTGCGCGGATTCACCCCGGATGCGATGGGTCCCCGGCTCCCGGGCAACACGCCCGGGATTAGGCGTACAACGACCGTTATGGCCGGTGTCTAACGGGATATTAGTGGTAGATCACGAGTCATGCGACTTTAATGAGAAACCAATTAGTGATCAATTCGTGATCGCAACATGCGTGCCGCCTCCTCCGGCAGCACGTCGTTGACGAAGGCACCCATGGCCGACTCCGAGCCCGCCAGGTACTTCAGCTTCCCGGGCGCCCGCCTGATGCTGAACAGCTCCAGGTGCAGGTAGGCCAGCTCGCGGCCGTACCGCACCGGCGCCTGGTGCCAGGCCGAGATGTACGGCATCGCCACCCCGAACAGCGCGTCGAGCGCCCGCAGCACCGAGGTGTACAGCGGCGCGAACGCGGCCCGCTCCTCCTCCGACAGCGCCGCCAGGTCGGGCACCTGCCGGTGCGGATACACGTGCACCTCGAACGGCCAGCGCGCGGCGGCCGGGACGAACGCCGTCCAGAGCTCGTTGGCGGCCACCACCCGCGTGCCGGCGGCCCGCTCGGCGGCCAGCACGTCGGCGAACAGGTTGCCGCCCGTGTGCCGCGAGGCGGCCCCGAGCTGGAGCTTGGTGCGCGGGGTCACGTAGGGGTAGGCGTAGATCTGCCCGTGCGGGTGGGGGAGCGTGATGCCGATCTCCTCACCCCTGTTCTCGAAGCAGAACACCTGCTCGACGCCCTCGATGCCGGACAGCTCGGCCGTGCGGTCGGCCCACGCCTCCATCACCAGCCTGACCTGGGCGTTGGAGAGCCTGGAGAAGGAGGAGGAGTGGTCGGAGGTGAAGCAGACCACCTCACACCGCCCGACACCCGGCCGCACCTCACTCAGGCCGCCGACATCCCCGTAAGTCCCAAAATTTCCGGAGAAAGAGGGAAAGCGGTTCTCGAACACCACCACGTCATAGTCGTGGGCCGGGATCTCCGACGCCCGCGTGTCGGACGACGGGCACAACGGGCACTCGTCGGCCGGCGGCAGGAACGTGCGTGTCTGCCGATGGCCGGCGATCGCGATCCACTCCTCGGTCAGCGGGTCGTAACGCAGCTCGGAGGCCACCGGCCGCGGGTCGAGCGGCCGCCGGTCGATCGCGCTCCGGTCGGCGTCGTCGCGCCGGTCGAAGTAGATCAGCTCTCGGCCGTCTGCCAGGTGGGTGATGGTGCGCTTCAAGGCGTGCCCTCCGCGATGATCAGTTCTCCGGCCCGTTCGGCCAGTTCGGTGCGTGCTTCCTCGGGCAGCCCCGCGTCGCTGATGACCACGTCGGCCTCGGTCAGCTCGGCGATCGTGCTGATGCCGACCGTGTTCCACTTGGTGTGGTCGGCGGGGACCACCAGCCGGTGCGCCGCGGCCACCAGCTCCCTGTCGGTCTCGGACTCCAGCAGGTTGGGCGTGGTGAACCCGGCGCGCAGGCTCATGCCGTGCACCCCGAGGAAGAGCGTGTCCACGTGCAGGCGGCGGATGGCCGCCACCGCCACGGGGCCGACGAGCGCGTCGGAGGGGGTGCGCACGCCGCCGGTCAGCACGACCGTGCGGTCGGCGCGCGGGTTGCGGTGGAAGACCTCGGCGACGGGGATCGAATTGGTGATCACGGTCAGCTCGGGCACCGCGACCAGATGGTGGGCCAGCGCCCATATGGTGGTGCCGGCGGAGAGCGCCACGGCGGTGCCCGGCCGGACGAGAGTGGCCGCGTGCCGCGCGATGGCCTCCTTCTCCTGCTGCTGGCGGGCGGACTTGGCGGTGAAGCCCGGCTCCTCGGTCGAGCCGGGGCCGAGGGCCGTCGCGCCGCCATGAACCTTCTCCAGCAGCCCGCGCTCGGCCAGCACCTCAAGGTCGCGGCGTATCGTCATGTCGGAGACGCCGAGCTCGCGCACGAGGTCGGCCACCCGGACGCCGCCGCTGCTGCGTACGCGTTCCAGGATCGTCTGCTGACGCTGCTGTGCGAGCACGCCCACCCCTTCCAACAGATTCCACCAAATTATGACACGAGTTTGTTGAGGAATGTTAGGTCACGGCGTATCGCTTGTGCGAGCCGCGGGCAGGGGAGACCTTGAGGGTCACGATCCCGACCGCTGGAGGTGAGCCCATGGCGAAACGTGCACGCAAGGGCAGGGCGCGCAAGAAGAAGAAGGCGAACCACAGGAAGCGCCCGAACGCGAACTGAACACGGGTGGCCGCGCTCTCGCGGCCACCCATGTCGTCTTCAGCCGGGCAGTTCGGTGAGCGCCTGGTCGAGGCGCTCCTGCGGAAGCGAGTAGTCCTCCAGTTCGCCGGCCAGGTGGCGGTCGTAGGCGGCCAGGTCGAAGTGGCCGTGCCCGCACAGCGCGGTGAGGATCACCTTCTCCTCGCCGCTCTCCTTGCAGCGCAGCGCTTCGGCGATGGTCTCGGCCAGCGCGTGCGTGGGCTCGGGGGCCGGGACGATGCCCTCGGTCCGTGCGAAGCGCACACCCGCCTCGAAACACTCGCTCTGGGTACGGGTCACCGCCTCGAACAGGCCCAGCTCGTACATGTGGGACAGCAGCGGCGCCATGCCGTGATAGCGCAGCCCGCCGGCGTGGATCGGGTCGGGGACGAAGGAGTGCCCGAGGGTGTGCATCTTCAGCAGCGGCGTCAGCCCGGCGGTGTCGCCGAAGTCGTAGGCGTACACGCCGCGGGTGAACGACGGGCAGGCGGCCGGCTCGACGGCCCTGAACCGGATGCCGATCCGTCCGGCCAGCTTCTCCCGCAGGAAGGGGAAGGCGAGACCGGCGAAGTTGGAGCCGCCGCCGGTGCAGCCGATGACCAGGTCCGGCAGCTCCGGCAGCTGCGCCAGGGCCTCCTCGCCGATCACCGTCTGGTGCATCAGGACGTGGTTCAGCACCGAGCCGAGCGCGTACCGGGCCTCGGGGGTCGCGGCGGCCACCTCGACCGCCTCGCTGATCGCCAGGCCCAGGCTGCCGGGGGAGGCGGGGTCGTCGGCCAGCGCCTTGCTGCCCGCGCCGGTGAGGGGTGAGGGGCTGGGGTTGACGGTGGCGCCGTACACGCGCATGAGCGAGCGCCGGTACGGCTTCTGGTCGTAGGACGCCCGAACCATCCAGATCCGGCATTCGACGTCGAACTGGGCGCAGGCGAACGCCAGGGCCGACCCCCACTGTCCCGCGCCGGTCTCCGTGGTCAGCAGCCGCACGCCTTCCTTGGCGTTGTAGTACGCCTGCGGCACGGCGGTGTTCGCCTTGTGCGACCCGGCCGGTGAGACGCCCTCGTACTTGTAGTAGATGCGGGCCGGCGTGTCGAGGGCCTTCTCCAGCCGGTGCGCCCTGATCAGCGGCGTGGGCCGCCACAGCCGGTAGACGTCGATGACCTCCTTGGGGATGGGCACGTAGCGGTCGCCGCTGACCTCCTGCGCGATGAGCTCCATGGGGAACAGCGGCGCGAGGTCGTCCGGCCCGACAGGACGGCGGGTGCCGGGGTGCAGGGGCGGCGGAGGCGGCACGGGAAGATCGGGAACGATGTTGTACCAGTTGCCAGGGATCACCGTTTCAGTTTGAGCCGCCTCTGTGAGCCGTCAAGGGTATGGACACGGACACGTTCCTTCTTTACCTTGGTTGAAACAGTTCACAGGAGGAGTGTATGAAAATCGATGCGGTCGTGTTCGACATCGGCGGAGTGCTGGAGCTGACGCCGTCCCTGGGCGTGACGGCCAGATGGGAGGAGCGGCTCGGCCTGGCCGCCGGGCACATCGACGCGCAGCTGGAGCCGACCTGGCTGGCCGGGATGGTCGGCGAGATCACGGAGGAGCAGGCCGATGCCGAGGTGGCCAAGGTGCTCGGCGCGCACGCGGGGGCGTTCATGGCCGACGTCTGGACGGAGTACCTCGGCACCCCCAACGCCGAGCTCATGGCGTACCTGGGCGCCCTGCGTCCGCGCTACCGCACGGGCCTGGTGAGCAACAGCTACGTCGGCGCCAGGGAACGCGAGCAGGCCGCGTACGGATACGCCGGCCTGGTGGACCACATCGTCTACTCGCACGAGGCGGGCGTGCGCAAACCGGACCCGCGCATCTACCGGACGGCCTGCGACGCCCTCGGCGCCGACCCCGCCGCCACGGTGTTCCTCGACGACCACGAGCCGTACGTCGAGGGCGCCCGCGCGGCCGGCCTGCACGCCGTGCACTTCACCTCGAACGCCCAGGCCGTCGCCGAGCTGGACGCGCTGCTCGGGCTCAGCCGTCCGTCAGCACCGCCGGCCGGTCCGGATGATCGGCCCTGACCACCACGTCGGCGGCCCGCTGCGGGCGGGCCTCGCGTTCGTACCGCTCGTAGGCCGGCAGTCGCCACCGCTCGTCCGGCGGCGTGCGCCGCACCAGCGCCCCCGCCGACAGCCACACGTGCACGCTCACCTCGAACGGCAGCCCCCGCCCCAGCAGCAGCGTCCCGTCCACGAGCACCACCCCGCCCGGCGCCAGCTCCCGGTACGGCAGCCGGTACGCGCGATCGATCCCGCTGTCCCACAACGCCGGCAGCACCCGCCCCGAGCCGCCCGGCTCCAAGGGTTCGAGCACCTCGCGCAGCAGGCCCTTGACGTCGAGCCAGTCCTCGTAGAAGACGTCGGGATCGGTCCGGCCGTGTTCCAGCCGCAGCGAGGCCGGCCGCAGGAAATCGCCCGCCGACACCCGCAACACGGGCCGGCCGCGCAACCGCAGCGGCGCCACCAGCTCGTCGGCCAGCGCGCCAGGCCCCGCCGCGGGCGCCCCGTCGACCGCCACCCGCACCCAGGCGTCCCTGGGCCGCGCGGCGACGAGCTCGGCCAGCTCCTCGACGAGCGCCTCCCGCGAGATCGGACGTGCACGCATCGACGCCAGCCTACGCCCCCGAAGATCACATGCGGCCGGGCTCCCGGCCCCTTGAGGACCGCATCGACCACAGCGGGTCTGTGCCGGACGAAGGCCGACGCGGTGATCCAGGGGAAGCGCGAGTCTCGTCAGCTCGGACGGACAAGATCGCATAACAGTAAGGCCCAGGCTCGGGATCATCTCCCGGACCTGGGCCTTCGTGCCTGGAGCGGACGACGGGAATCGAACCCGCGTAGCTAGTTTGGAAGACTAGGGCTCTACCATTGAGCTACGTCCGCGCGAACCGGTCGAACTCTGGTCTAGACTTCATCCGGTCGTCAGGGCGTAAGCGTACCGGAGTCACGGACCGCATGCGCACCCGGCGAGGCGGGGCGTGGCGCAGCTTGGCAGCGCGCTTGCTTTGGGAGCAAGAAGTCGCAGGTTCAAATCCTGTCGCCCCGACCAGCCAGAAGGCCCCATTCGATCCGGGTGGGGCCTTCTGAGTGACTGAGCCGGAGATCATGTCTCCTCGCCTCTCGCGAAGATGCGGTCCATGGCGATGGCACCGGCCTTGGAAATCGGGCGGATCTGCCTGCGGTAGCCGGCCTCGGCCGAGGCGGAACCGGAAGGCCGCTACGAACCCGGCGAACGACTCCCCGCGGAAGCGGCTCCGGCAGGGCGCTTCAAGGTCAGCCTGCCGACCGTCCGCCAGGCAGCGGGAGTGCTCCGGTCGCAGGGCATCGTGGAGCCCAAGCCATCATCAGGGGCGTGCTGCGGCTCATTGCAGGGATTGGTGGGAGGACTGGCTGGCCAAAGTCATGGTGCTGAGGGTGGACGCGTTCTCGGAGGCGATGGCGTTCTCCACGCGCTCGACCAGCACCTTGAAGGCGGCTTCGTCCTCGAGGCCCTCGAACACACCCGTCCGGGTCTTGTAGTGAAACAGTTCCTGGCCGAGCGCCTGCTCGGTGGACCGATAGTTCTTCCACTGCTCTCTGTAGTGGTACACGCTCTCCAGCGATACCAAGATCACGACCATCAGGCTGATGAGCGTCGTAGCGATCTCGACATAGGGCAGCTTGATGTTCACGAGCACAGGGACAACCGCTGCTCCAACCACAGCCAAGGTTCTGAGGCGGAGGTGGAGAGCCTTGGTCTTGACCGCCTTGCCGTCGTACCAGCCTCTGTACTGCTCCAGGCGCTGCTCAATGTACTCGGCAGGCCCGAGCATCGTGTCTGCCTGAGACGGCCTTGCAGCGGAAGCGGGTAGGTCTTCTGCCATGCTCGAAGCTCCTGCCTGCTCAACGATTCGGAGTGGCACGCGCTGCACGCGGAGCCCCAGCCGGGACGACCGATGCGGGTGATTTTATGGGTCGCCGAGATCGCCCTGCCACCAGTGAGCTGACCTGCTGTTCGCATCCTGTCGCCCCGACCAGGTCATCGGCCCCCTCCGGCGCGGAGGGGGCTTCTTGGTTCGCGGCCCCGGACGAAGTGCCCATTAAGGTCGAGGCGTGACAGACAACCGTGTGCCCCCACCCCTCACCGGCGACGAACGCACCGTGCTCGGCAACTGGCTCGAATGGCATCGCGGCACGTTGGCCGTCAAATGCGCCGGCCTCACCGACGAGCAGCTGAGGCTCCGCTCCGCCGAGCCGTCCAGCATGTCGCTGCTCGGTCTGGTCCGGCACCTGGCGCACGTGGAGCGCGTCTGGTTCCGCCGCGTGCTGAACGGCGAGGACATCCCCCGCCTGTGGAACAAGGACGTCGACAACGACGCCGACTTCAACGACGTGGACGACGCCTCGGTGGAGGAGGCGTTCGCCACCTGGCAGGACGAGATCGAGCGCGCCCGCGCCATCTCGGCCGCCAAACCCCTCGACGCCGTGGCCGACCGGAACGGCCAGGACTGCACCCACCGCTGGATCCTCGTCCACATGATCGAGGAGTACGCGCGCCACAACGGCCACGCCGACCTGCTGCGCGAGCGCATCGACGGCGCCACAGGCGAGTAGCGGCCAGCCCGAGGGGCCAGAGTGGCGGCCAGGCCGAAGGGTCAGAGTGGCGGCCAGGCCGAGAGGGGCGAGGGGTCAGCCCTCTTCGGGGCTCTCCTCGGCGCGGAACAACGCCCACACGGCCTTGCCGCCGCGGTCGAGCGGGTCCCAGCCCCAGCACTGGCTGTAGGTCTCGACGATGTAGAGGCCGCGCCCGTTCTCGGAGATGAAGTCCGGCTCCTTGCGGCGCGGCACCTCGTCGCTCGGGTCCGCCACCGCCAGCAGCACGTGCGGCGACACGCGCATCAGCAAGAGCTCGATCTCTCGGCGGCCGGCCGCGTACATGGCGTATCTGACGGCGTTGGTCACCAGCTCGGACACCACGAGCGCGGCGTCGTCGCTCAGCTCGTGCAGGCCCCATCCCCGCAGCGTGGAGCGGGTCACGTCCCTGGCGGTCTTCACCGAGTCGGCCTGGAAGGGCAGGGGGCACGCGGTCGTGTTCGGCTTCCCGCCCTTGAGCAGGTGGTCGAACCCCACCTCACGGGTGATCTGCAGGCAATCGGCAGTGGCCAGAGGATCCTCCACCATGCCGCCGATACCTCCCCGTAGCCCTCGGTTTAGTGCATGTTTGGCCCACAATGCACTAAGCCATCATGGGTCACGAACGCTGCGGCTGCAAGACCCAAATGCACGTGCAGCTGCAATGTGCAACAGCATGCGCCTTTTGGGGCAAATCTCTCCTAATCGGACACGAGGTTGAGACCTTGTCATACCCGGCAATGTGGTGTCACTGTGTGTGCGGACCTTGATAGGAGGCAAAGTGACGCAGAACCAGCCGGGTTCCGGGCCGACGGCGCTGCGCATCCTCCTGGGCTCCCAGCTGCGAAAGCTCAGGGAGGCGAAGAACGTCACCCGCGAGGAGGCGGGGCACCTCATCAGGGGCTCCGAATCCAAGATCAGCCGCATGGAGCTGGGCCGGGTGGGGTTCAAGGAACGTGACGTCGCCGACCTGCTCACCCTGTACGGCGTCGTGGACCCGCAGGCGCGAGCCGCCGTCCTCGACCTGGTGGCCACCGCGAACGAACCCGGCTGGTGGCACCGGTTCAACGACGTCCTGCCCACGTGGTTCCAGGCGTACGTCGGCCTTGAGGAGGCCGCCGCCCGGATCAGGACCTACGAGGTCCAGTTCGTCCCGGGACTGCTCCAGACCAAGGAGTACGCCCGGGCGGTCGTCACCGCCGGAGCGGCGGGCATCGCGGCGGAGGAGATCGCCAGGAGGGTCGACCTCAGGCTCGAACGTCAGCGCATCTTCGACCGGCCGGACGGCCCCGTCTTCTGGGCCGTGATCGACGAGGCGGCGCTGCGCCGGCCCATCGGCGGCGTCGAGGTGATGCGCGCCCAGCTCGAACACCTCATCGACCTCATGCGGCAGCCCAGCATCACCATCCAGATCATGCCGTTCAGCTTCGGCGGCCACAGCGCCGAGGGCGGCGCCTTCAGCATCCTGCGCTTCCCCGACCGCGACCTGCCCGACGTCGTCTACGTCGAGCAACTGGCCAGCGCGCTGTACCTGGACAAGCGTGAGGACGTGGACCGATACACGGAGGTCATGGAGCGGCTGTGCGCCGTGAGCACCACTCCTGATGAGACGATCGATCTGCTGCGGACGATCGCCGAGGAGTTCTGACGGCGACGGCGTCGTTGTTCGGTACGCATCTGCCCTAGACTGGCCATCGGCGTTGGATCCCGCCGTGGCGGAGCATGCCCAACGCCGCTCATGTGGGCGCGGCGCGTGAGCCGTACCGAATGGACGCGCCCGCGATCACTCGTAGCTTGATCAAGGAGACCATTCCGTGAAGACCGCTGTCGAGGAGCTCAGCCCGACCCGGGTCAAGCTCACCGTCGAGGTGCCGTTCGAAGAGCTGCGCCCGAGCATGGATGCGGCGTACAAGAAGGTCGCGCAGCAGGTGCGCGTCCCCGGGTTCCGGCCTGGCAAGGTTCCGGCCCGCATCATCGAGCAGCGCTTCGGCCGGGCGGTAGTGCTGGAGGAGACCCTCAACGACGCGGTGCCCAAGCTCTACGGCCAGGCCGTCGACGAGGTCGACGTGTTCCCGGTGAGCCAGCCCGACATCGAGGTCACGAAGATCGACGACGGTGAGCAGATCGAGTTCACCGCCGAGGTCGACATCCGGCCCAGCTTCGAGGTGCCCGACTACCAGGGCGCCGAGGTCACCGTCGACTCCGCCGAGGTCTCCGACGAAGACGTCGACGCCCAGCTCGACTCGCTGCGCCAGCGCTTCGCGACGCTGACCGGCGTCGAGCGCGCGGCCGCCAACGGCGACTTCGTGGTGATGGACCTGCGCGCCGAGATCAACGGCGAGAACATCGAGGAGCAGCAGGCCAGCGAGGTCTCCTACGAGGTCGGCGCCGGTTCGGTGCTCCAGGGCCTCGACGACGCCCTCGCGGGCATGTCCGCGGGCGAGGAGAAGAGCTTCAAGACCGAGCTCGTCGGCGGCGAGAACGCCGGCGAGGAGGCCGACGTGATCATCAACGTCAAGTCGGTCAAGGAGAAGGTCCTGCCCGAGCTCGACGACGAGTTCGCCCAGCTCGCCAGCGAGTTCGACACGCTCGACGAGCTCAAGGCCAGCATTCGCGAGCAGGCCCGCCGCAACAAGCTCATCGACCAGGTCGTCCAGGCCCGCGAGAAGGCCCTCGACGCGCTGCTCGAGAAGATCGACATCCCGCTGCCCGAGAGCGCGCTCAAGGCCGAGGTCGATGCCCGCAAGCACAACCTCGACCACCAGATCGCCGAGAGCGGCCTCAGCCGCGACGCCTTCTTCCGTCTCTACCAGACGACGGAGGAGGAGCGTTTCGCCGAGTTCGACAGCAACGCCGCCAAGGCGCTCAAGGTCGGCTTCGTGCTTGACAAGATCGTCAAGCAGGAGGAGCTGGGCGTCAACGAGCAGGAGCTGACCAACTTCGTGGTGCGCCGCGCCATGGAGATGGGCGTCCAGCCCAACGAGCTGGCCAAGCACCTGGCCGACAACGACCAGCTCACGCTGGCCATGGTCGAGATCGTCCGTGACAAGGCCAAGTCCGTGCTGGGCGACGCCGCCAAGGTCGTCGACAGCGAGGGCAACGAGGTCGACCTCAAGGCCATCTACGCCGAGATCAACGGCGCCCCGGTCGAGGACGAGGCCGACGAGGCCGCCGAGTCCGAGGAGAAGGCCGAAGCCTGATCTTCCCCGAAGTCCCCGGACCCGATGGGTCCGGGGGCTTCGTGTTTTCCGGGCCGCGTCGGCGCGCCGTGCGCGTCCGCGAGCGCGGCCGAGCGCGTGTACGCGCCCAGAAGGCACCTGACGGTCCCGCGGGGCGCGAACGGCCCCTCAGGCACGGGGGCCGCCCTCCGACCGCTCGACAGCCCCTCACCGCCACCGTCCGCGCGACCGCTTCCCCGGCCACGGGCGGCATCCACCGGTACGCAATCCCCCAAGCTCCACGAGCCCCACCAGCACGGAACCGACCCCGCCGAAACGCCCACAGAGCCGGACCATGAGCTGGACGTGGAGGAACGGCGTAGGCTGGCAGAAGACCGGCCACCCAGACCTGCGCCGTCAGCGAACAGTACGGGGGACCGGGCATGACCTGTGGGCGTCGCGCGTTAAGGTCACAAGCAAAGCCAATCACTTACGACGCATCGGAAGGTGACGCTGTGACCAGCCCGCCGACCTTCTATCAGCCTGAGTCGCGAGGCCGTGAGAACGGCTCGTCCTTCCGGCTTGAGGACCAGCTTTACCAGCGCCTGCTGCGTGAGCGCATCATCGTGCTCGGTCAGGAGGTCAACGACGAGATCGCCAACCGGATCTGCGCCGAGCTGTTGCTGCTCGCGGCCGACGACCCCGAGCGCGACATCACGCTGTACATCAACTCGCCGGGGGGCTCGGTGAGTGCCGGTATGGCGATTTACGACATGATGGAATATGTGCCTAACGACGTGTCCACGGTGGTGATGGGCATGGCCGCCTCCATGGGGCAGTTCCTGCTCACCGCCGGCGCCCGCGGCAAGCGCTACGGCCTGCCGCACGCCCGCGTCATGATGCACCAGCCGTCCGGCGGCATCGGCGGCACCGCGGCCGACATCGCCATCCAGGCGGAGCAGATGCTCTACGTGAAGAAGACGCTCGCCGAGCGGATCGCCTTCCACACCGGGCAGCCGCTGGACCAGATCGAGTCCGACTCCGACCGCGACCGCTGGTTCACGGCCGAGGAGGCGAAGGACTACGGCTTCATCGATCACGTGGTCCGCAGCGCGCGGCAGGTGCCCTCCGTGGGCCCGGTCTCCTAGGGGGAGCTGACATGAACATCCAGAGCCGTTACGTTCTCCCCTCCTTCGTCGAGCGCACGTCCTACGGCGTGAAGGAGATGAACCCGTACAACAAGCTCTTCGAGGACCGCATCATCTTCCTCGGAGTGCAGATCGACGACGCGTCGGCCAACGACGTGATGGCCCAGCTGCTGACGCTGGAGTCGCTCGACCCCGACCGTGACATCAGCATCTACATCAACTCGCCCGGCGGCTCGTTCACGGCCATGACGGCGATCTACGACACGATGCAGTTCGTCCGGCCGGAGATCCAGACCGTCTGCCTCGGCCAGGCCGCGTCCGCCGCGGCCGTGCTGCTGGCCGGCGGAACCCCGGGCAAGCGCTTCGCGCTGCCCAACGCCCGGGTGCTGATCCACCAGCCCTCCACCGAGGGCGGTGGCCAGGGAAGCGACATCGAGATCCAGGCCCGCGAGATCCTTCGCATGCGATCCCTCCTTGAGGACATCGTGGCGAAGCACACGGGCAAGGCCTCCGCCGACATCCGCAAGGACATCGAACGCGACAAAATTCTCAACGCGGACGAGGCAAAGGCGTATGGTCTGATCGACGACATCATCCCGACCAGGAAGAAACGAGCTCAGGCCGTCGCTTCCTAGTTGAGATGTGACGCACCGGAGCGCTGCCCAATAGGGCACGTTCCGGTGCGACTCGCCGCTAGGGGGCTCACTGAGGGCCCAGAAGACGGTAACGTCGAAACCTGAGCGGTTCGGCCTAGTCCGGAGGATGTCCGGAGACACTGCTCGCGTGAGCAGGGCGGTCCCACGCAAAGGAGTATCTGGGGTGGCACGCATCGGCGACGGGGGAGACCTGCTGAAGTGCTCTTTCTGCGGGAAGAGTCAGAAGCAAGTCAAAAAGCTCATTGCCGGTCCAGGCGTCTACATCTGCGATGAGTGCATCGATCTCTGCAACGAGATCATCGAGGAGGAGCTCTCCGAGTCCTCCGAGCTCAAGTGGGACAACCTGCCCAAGCCGAGGGAAATCTACGAGTTCCTCGACGCCTACGTCATCGGACAGGACAAGGCGAAGAAGGCGCTCTCGGTGGCGGTCTACAACCACTACAAGCGGGTGCAGTCCGGCGACCGGGGTAGAGACGACGGCCTTGAGCTGGCCAAGAGCAACATCTTGTTGCTCGGGCCGACCGGGTCGGGAAAGACTCTCCTCGCACAGACTCTGGCGAAGATGCTCAACGTGCCCTTCGCCATCGCCGACGCGACGGCCCTCACCGAGGCCGGTTACGTCGGCGAGGATGTCGAGAACATCCTGCTCAAGCTCATCCAGGCCGCCGACTACGACGTCAAGAAGGCCGAGACGGGCATCATCTACATCGACGAGGTCGACAAGATCGCCCGCAAGAGCGAGAACCCGTCGATCACCCGCGACGTCTCCGGCGAGGGCGTGCAGCAGGCGCTGCTGAAGATCCTCGAAGGCACGACGGCCTCGGTGCCGCCGCAGGGCGGGCGCAAGCACCCGCACCAGGAGTTCATCCAGATCGACACCACCAACGTGCTGTTCATCTGCGGTGGAGCCTTCGCCGGCCTCGAGAAGATCATCGAGTCGCGCATCGGCAAGAAGGGCATCGGCTTCAACGCCATCATCCGCTCGAAGGAAGAGGTCGACACGGCCGACATCTTCGGCGACGTGATGCCCGAAGACCTGCTGAAGTTCGGCATGATCCCCGAGTTCGTCGGCCGCCTGCCGGTCATCACCTCGGTCCACAACCTCGACCGCGAGGCTCTCATCCAGATCCTCACCGAGCCCCGCAACGCGCTGGTCAAGCAGTACCGCAAGCTGCTGGAGCTCGACGGCGTGGAGCTGGAGTTCACCGACGGCGCCCTGGAGGCCATCGCCGACCAGGCCATCCTGCGCGGCACCGGCGCCCGCGGGTTGCGCGCGATCCTGGAGGAGGTGCTCCAGTCCGTCATGTACGAGGTGCCCTCCCGCCAGGACGTCGCCCGCGTGGTCATCACCCGCGAGTCGGTGCTGGAACACGCGATCCCGACGCTCGTCCCGCGCGACCAGCTCGCCGCCAAGCAGCAGCGCACGCCGCGCGAGAAGTCGGCCTGACCGTCCGCGAAAAACGCCCCCGGGTTCGTCCTGGGGGCGTTTCGCTTGTCCGGCTCCCTAGAATTGGTCCTTGTGACCACGCAAGAGCTGCCCACCCAATACACGCCGGCCGACGTCGAGACCCGTAGCTACGAGCGCTGGGTGTCCGAAGGCTACTTCCACGCCGACCCGGGCAGCTCGCGCGTGCCGTACAGCATCGTCCTCCCGCCGCCCAACGTGACGGGCGTCCTGCACATCGGTCACGCGCTCGACCACTCCATCCAGGACGCGCTGACCCGCCGCGCCCGCATGCAGGGCCGCGAGACGTTGTGGCTGCCCGGCATGGACCACGCCGGCATCGCCACCCAGAACGTCGTTGAGCGCGAGCTGGCCAAGCAGGGCCTGTCCCGCCACGACCTGGGCCGCGAGGCGTTCGTCGAGCGCGTCTGGGAGTGGAAGGAAGAGTCCGGCGGCCGGATCCTCGGCCAGATGCGCAAGCTCGGCGACGGCGTCGACTGGGAGCGCGAGCGCTTCACCATGGACCCGGGGCTGTCGCGGGCCGTCCAGACCATCTTCAAGAAGCTCTTCGACGACGGGCTCATCTACCGCGCCGAGCGCATCATCAACTGGTGCCCGCGCTGCCTCACCGCGCTGTCCGACATCGAGGTCGAGCACAGCGAGGACGAAGGCGAGCTGGTCTCGATCCGCTACTCCGACGAGATCGTCGTGGCCACCACCCGCGCCGAGACCATGCTCGGCGACACGGCCGTGGCCGTCCATCCCTCCGACGAGCGCTACGCCCACCTGGTCGGCACGATGGTCGAGGTGCCGCTGACCGGCCGCATGATCCCCGTGGTCGCCGACGAGCACGTCGACCCGGCCTTCGGCACCGGCGCGGTCAAGGTCACCCCGGCCCACGACCCCAACGACTTCGAGATCGGCCGCCGCCATTCGCTGCCGTCCCTCACCGTCATGGATGAACGCGGGGTCATCACCGCCCACGGTCCCTTCCAGGGGCTCGACCGCTTCGAGGCACGCCCGGCCGTGGTCGCCGCGCTGCGCGCCGAGGGCCGCATCGTCGCCGAGAAGCGCCCCTACCTGCACTCGGTCGGTCATTGCTCGCGCTGCAAGACCGTGGTGGAGCCGCGGCTGTCGCTGCAGTGGTTCGTCAACGTCTCGCCGCTGGCCAAGGCCGCCGGCGACGCCGTGCGCGACGGCCGCACCCGCATCCACCCGCCGGAGCTGGCCAAGCGCTACTTCGACTGGGTCGACGACATGCACGACTGGTGCATCTCCCGTCAGCTGTGGTGGGGCCACCGCATCCCGGTCTGGTACGGCCCGGGCGGCGAGGTCGTCTGCGTCGGCCCCGACGAGGAACCGCCGGCCGGCTACACCCAGGACTCCGACGTCCTCGACACCTGGTTCTCCTCCGGACTGTGGCCGTTCTCCACGCTCGGCTGGCCCGACTCCACCCCGGAGCTGGAGAAGTTCTATCCGACCTCCGTGCTCGTCACCGGCTACGACATCCTGTTCTTCTGGGTGGCCAGGATGATGATGTTCGGTCTCTACGCCATGGACGGCCGTCCGCCGTTCCAGACCGTGGCCCTGCACGGCATGGTCCGCGACCAGTACGGCAAGAAGATGTCGAAGTCGTTCGGCAACGTGGTCGACCCGCTCGACTGGGTCGAGCGCTTCGGCGCCGACGCCACCCGCTTCACGCTGCTGCGCGGCGCCAACCCCGGCGCCGACGTGGCGGTGAGCGAGGAATGGGCGGCCGGCTCGCGCAACTTCTGCAACAAGATCTGGAACGCCACCAGGTTCGCGCTGATGAACGGCGCGGCAGTGGGCTCGCTCGACGGGCTCGACCTCACCGCCGCCGACCGCTGGATCCTGTCCCGCCTGCAGACCGTGGTCAGCGCCGCCGACGCGGCCTTCGACGAGTACGAGTTCGCCAAGGCCTCCGACCTGCTCTACCACTTCGCCTGGGACGAGGTCTGCGACTGGTACCTGGAGCTGGCCAAGATCCAGCTCGGGGAGGGGCTCGAACACACCCGGCTCGTGCTCGGGCATGTGCTCGACGCGCTGCTGCGGCTGATGCATCCGCTGGTGCCGTTCGTCACCGAGGAGTTGTGGCGAGCGGTGACGGGTGGCGAGTCGATCGTCGTGGCCCCCTGGCCCCAGACCGACGCGCGCTACGCGGATCCGGCGGCCGAGGCCGAGATCGACGCCCTGCAGGAGCTCGTCACCGAGGTCCGCAGGTTCCGTTCCGACCAGGGGCTCAAGCCTGGCCAGAAGGTGGCCGCCCGTCTGGGGTTGTCCGGCACGCCGCTGGAGACCCAGGAGAGGGCGATCCGCGCGTTGCTGCGGCTGACCGAGCCGGCGGAGACGTTCAACGCCACAGCGCGCCTCAGCGTGGGCGCGGTGACCGTGGAGATCGACACCGCGGGCGCCATCGACGTCGTCGCCGAGCGCAAGCGCCTGGAGAAGGATCTGGCCGCCGCCCGGAAGGAAGCCGCGCAGGCGGCCGGCAAGCTGGGCAACGAGCAGTTCATGTCCAAGGCGCCCGACGACGTGGTCGCCAAGGTCCGGGGCCGGGCCGAGCAGGCCGCCGCGGACATCGCGCGGCTTGAGGCACAGCTGTCCGGGCTCGGGGTTTAGAGCATACGAACGCGGGGAAGGTCCATTCGTTACCGAAGATGGACCTTCGACGTCCTCAGGGCTGCTAGAGTTTTCAACGCGAGGCCGATCGGCCCCGACACCCCTTCTGATCAACCCCGACTTTCGGGCTGTCTGACCTGGCGGTGGACAAAGGCCGGAAGTTAGAGTAAGTTAGCAGGGTTGCTCCGAAACGGAGCGGGTCCGGAAGCTCCCGGATCGGGCGGTTTGACAAGAATCGTCCGGATCTGGTAGACTGAAGGAAATGAAATGTGAGCGCCTCTGAGCGGGGATCCGGGAACGGGTTCTGGTGAGGAAGTACGCGTCCGTTTCTTGAGAACTCAACAGTGTGTTAAAAGCCAGTGCATGAAACACATGC
>NZ_JBFAOR010000011.1:0-51427 GCF_040675255.1 Nonomuraea sp. NPDC049624
GGCTACGGCCGCAACTGGGACCAGGCCACCTCCTCCGGCCCCTTCTTCTTCCTGTTCGACTCCATGCGCTCATGGGTCCAGTACCAGTGGCAGGTCTTCACCTTCCACAGCAGGGTGCACGAGTACCACCAGTACATGTCCGACCCCTGGACCTGGCCGCTGCTCGTGCGACCGGTGTCGTTCTACTACCCCGCAGACGTGCCGCCGTCGGCGTGCGGGGCCTCGGCGTGCGCGCAGGCGATCCACGGGGTCGGCACCCCCGCCCTGTGGTTCGGCGCGCTGCTCGCGCTGGCGGGCACGGCCGTCCTGTACGCCAGGAGACGCGACTGGCGGGCCGGGGCGGTGCTGCTGGCGTACGCGATGGGCTGGCTGCCCTGGTTCTACTACGCCCTGGCCGACGACCGCACGATGTACCTGTTCTACATGCTGCCGGTGGTGCCGTTCATGGTGCTGGCGGTCGTGCTGATGGCCGGGCTCGTGCTCGGCCGGGCCGATGCGCCGCCCACGCGCAGGGCCGTCGGGGCGGCGTTCGTGGGCGCGTTCGCGATGATCGTGCTGATCAACTTCTGGTGGCTGCAGCCGGTGCTCACGGCCGAGACGCTCACGCAGACACAGTGGTGGGCTCGGATGCTGATGCGCTCTTGGGTGACCGCCGCCCCCAAGTGACGCCCTTGCGCAGCGTGATGGCCGCCGCGATGCAGGCCAGCGGGACGGCCGGCAGCACGTAGCGGTAGTCGAACTCGGCCGTCGCCGCCGGGGCCAGCAACAGCCCGAACGCCCCCAGCCAGGGCAGCGCCACCGGGCCGCCGAACCGGCGCCAGCGGACGACGATGCCGTACAGGCCGATCAGCATGATGCCGCCGAGCATGATGCCGCGCAGGTAGAAGATCTTCTGGTAGCCGCTCATGATGTCCGCCCACGGGTGGACGATCCTGGTCTCGGGCGGGCCCTGCTCGTAGCTGAACGCGTCGGTGTCGGTGTGGCCGCCCCCGTAGGAGGACCACTTCGGCAGGCGCTTGGGCCGCCCGGTGTCGTCCACCTCGTAATAGGGCCTGAACTGGTACATGTTGTACGTCGACTCGTCCGGGAAGCGCGGCCGCCCCCAGTGGAAGGAGCGGAAGAAGTCGCGCGCGACCACCTTCAGGTAGTCGCCCGGCTGGGACAGGATCGCCCGCGTGGCGAACGCGCTGGCCGCGTCGTTGGTGATGCCGCTGAACTTCTTGTTGATGCCCCACCGGTGGAGGACCTCGCCGGTGCCCGTGCCGTCGCCGTTGCCCTGGCCCCACAGATACCACTGTGCGTAGTCTTTGCGCTGGTTGACCGGGTCGTTGATGCACAGCAGGAGGAGCTGGACCTCCTTGTACTTGTCGATCTTCATCTCGTTGCAGTCGGCGAAGATCGCGGTACGCATGTAGAGGATGAGCCCGTCACTGTTGGTCATCGCGAATTTGCCGTAATTTGTAGAAAACCACCCCATATAGCTAAGAACGGGAACCGCGCACGCCGCGATGACCGCCACGATGGGCCGCCACCCCGTGCGCTGGACGATCAGGTAGAGCACCACGAGCCCGAGGATCGGCATGCCGATCGACCGGGTCAGCCAGGTCAGCGCGAGCAGCAGCCCGACCACGATCCCGGCCCGCCACGACAGCCGCCGCTTCCACAGCACCAGCGTCACCACGCCCACGACCAGCAGCGTGAACAGGGTGTCGGACATGACCATCTGCTCGAGCTGGATCTGGTAGGCGTCGAACAGCACCGGCGCCGCCGCCAGCGTCGCGCCCCACTTGGGCAGCGCGAACTTGCAGCGCAGCAGGGCGTAGATGAGCGCGGCCGCGGCCAGGCCCATCAGGTGTTGCGTGAAGATGGCCAGCGTGAAGCTGTGGAACGGCTTGAGCAGCATCAGCCAGAAGCTGTAGCCGTCGGGCCTGATCGGGTGGGGCCTGGGGTGCAGCGCCACGTTGACGTACTCGTAGGAGTCGTTGAACCACATCGCCGGGCCGTAACCGAGCATGGTGATCAGCCGCAGCACGGCGCCGACGCCGAAGGCCACGGCGAACACGCGATGACGGCGCACGAAGGACAGCACGCGAGCTGCCCGGCCAGGAGCGGAGTGGTCCACAGGGGTAATCTCCGCGACGCTCACCATGCTGTAAAGAATGCCAGTCGTTTTTAGGTCTTGACCCGAGCACGCCGGGCACAGGGCATGATGGTTCACTGGAAGAGCCTTATTACTGAAGGGTTGAGACGTGGAACTGACGGTGGTCATGCCCTGCCTCAACGAGGCGGAGACCGTGGAAGTCTGTGTGCGCAAGGCATTGGCGTGCATGGAGGAGCACGGAATCGAAGGGGAAGTCCTGATCGCCGACAACGGCAGCACGGACGGCTCGCAGCAGCTCGCGCGTGATGCCGGAGCCCGTGTCGTCCACGTCGACGAGAAGGGCTACGGCAACGCCCTCATGGGCGGCATCCGCGCCGCCCGCGGCAAGTACGTGATCATGGGCGACGCCGACGACTCCTACGACTTCACCTCGTTGCTCCCGTTCGTCGAGCAGCTCCGCGACGGCGCCGACCTCGTGATGGGCAACCGCTTCAAGGGCGGCATCGCCCCCGGCGCCATGCCCCCGCTCCACCGCTACCTGGGCAACCCGGTGCTGTCGTTCATCGGCCGGCTGTTCTTCCCGTCGGCCATCGGCGACTTCCACTGCGGCCTGCGCGGTTTCCGGCGCGACTCGATCCTGCGCCTCCACCTCCAGACCGGCGGCATGGAGTTCGCCTCCGAGATGGTCGTCCGCTCCACGCTGTCCGGCCTCGACGTGCGCGAGGTGCCCACCACGCTCTCGCCCGACGGCCGCTCCCGCCCGCCCCACCTGCGCTCCTGGCGCGACGGCTGGCGCCACCTGCGCTTCCTGCTGCTCTACAGCCCCAAGTGGCTGTTCTTCTACCCCGGCGTGTTCCTGATGGTCCTCGGCCTGGTCGCGGGCACGGCGCTGACGTTCGGGCCGGTGGAGATCGGCGAGCTGGCCTTCGACGTCGACACCCTGGTCGGGTCGTCGGCGCTGGTCGTGATCGGCTTCCAGGCGGCGCTGTTCGCGGTGTTCACCAAGGTCTACGCGGCCGAGGAGGGCTTCCTGCCCGAGTCGCGGCGGATCCGGAAGATCATCGACATCGTCACCCTGGAGAAGGGCCTCGTGGTCGGCGGCCTGCTGGCGCTGGCCGGTCTGGTCGGCCTGGTGATGTCGCTGGTCCACTGGCAGGTGCGCAGCTTCGGCGCGCTCGACCCGCGCGAGTCGCTGCGCATGGTGGTCCCGGCCGCCACGGCGCTCGTCATGAGCTTCCAGACGATCTTCGCCTCGCTGTTCATCAGCATCCTCGGCATCCGCCGTACCAAGGAGAGCTCGATCGACGTGGCCGCCAAGGCGGCCGAGGAGGCCGCTGAGGCGGTCTCCCTGGAGAAGTCCAAGAGCTAGGGTCCTCCGCGTCCCGGTGGGAGCCGGCGCCGGCCATGTGCCGGCGCCGGCTTCCGTCTTTCCGCGTGGGGGTTGGGGGTTTGGACGAGGAGCGGGGCCGGGCCCCGTAGGCTAAGCACATGTCCCAGCACATCTTGACCGCCGTCGCGTGGCCGTACGCTAACGGCCCCCGCCACATCGGGCACGTCTCGGGTTTCGGCGTGCCGTCCGACGTCTTCAGCCGCTACCAGCGGATGGCGGGCAACAAGGTGCTGATGGTGTCCGGCACCGACGAGCACGGCACTCCGATCCAGGTGCAGGCCGACAAGGAGGGCGTCAGCGCCCGCGAGCTGGCCGACCGGTACAACAGGGTGATCGCCGAAGACCTGACCGGTCTCGGGCTCTCCTACGACCTGTTCACCCGGACCACGACGAAGAACCACTACGCCGTCACGCAGCAGATCTTCAAGGGCCTCTACGACAACGGCTACATCTTCCCCAAGACCACGATGGGCGCGATCTCGCCCTCGACCGGCCGTACCCTGCCCGACCGCTACATCGAGGGCACCTGCCCCATCTGCGGTTACGACGGCGCGCGCGGCGACCAGTGCGACAACTGCGGCAACCAGCTCGACCCGATCCAGCTCATCAACCCCAAGAGCCGCATCAACGGCGAGACCCCCGTCTTCGTCGAGACCGAGCACTTCATGCTCGACCTGCCCGCCTTCGCCGAGGTCCTGGGCTCCTACC
This sequence comes from Nonomuraea sp. NPDC049624, assembly GCF_040675255.1. NCBI lineage: Bacteria > Bacillati > Actinomycetota > Actinomycetes > Streptosporangiales > Streptosporangiaceae > Nonomuraea > Nonomuraea sp. NPDC049624. Next base: position 4,200 of record NZ_JBFAOR010000011.1, read on the forward strand.
TGCAGTCCAAGCAGGGCGAGTGGCGGCCCAACGTGCTGAAGTTCGCCCTCAACCTGCTCGGCGACCTCCAGCCCCGCGCGATCAGCCGCGACCTCGACTGGGGTGTGCCGATCCCGCTGGACGGGTGGCGCGACCAGCCCAACAAGCGCCTGTACGTGTGGTTCGACGCGGTCATCGGCTACCTGTCGGCCTCCATCGAGTGGGCCAGGCGCTCCGGCGACCCCGACGCCTGGCGCCAGTGGTGGCAGAACCCCGACGCCCGCGGCTACTACTTCATGGGCAAGGACAACATCGTCTTCCACGCCGAGATCTGGCCGGCGATGTTGTTCGGCTACAGCGGCATCGGCGCGCGCGGCGGCTCGGCCGGCGAGCTGGGCGCGCTCGACGTGCCGTCCGAGGTGGTCTCCAGCGAGTTCCTGACGATGGAGGGCAAGAAGTTCTCCTCCTCCAGGCAAGTAGTAATTTACGTGCGCGACTTCCTGGCGCGTTACGACGCCGACGCCCTGCGCTACTACATCGCCGTGGCCGGCCCCGAGAACCAGGACACCGACTTCACCTGGCAGGAGTTCGTCAACCGCAACAACGGCGAGCTCGTCGCCGCCTGGGGCAACCTGGTCAACCGGTCGATCTCGATGGCGTCCAAGAACTTCGGCGTGGTGCCCGAGGCCGGCGACCTGACCGACGCCGACCGGGCCATGCTGGAGCGCTCGCGCAACGCGTTCGCCCCGGTGGGCGCCGAGCTGGGCAGGTCGCGGTTCAAGAACGCGATCACCGAGGCGTTCGACGTCGTCCGCGAGGCCAACAAATACCTGGCCGAGCAGGAGCCCTGGAAGCTCAAGGACGACACCGAGCGGCAGAAGTCGATCCTCCACGTCGCCCTCCAGGTCGTCGACGACGCCAAGACGATGCTCACGCCGTTCCTGCCGAGCTCGTCCAACAAGGTCTTCTCGATGCTCGGCGGCCAGGGCGTCTGGTCGGGCATGCCGGAGATCCGCGAGGTCGACGAAGACGGCGGCGCCCCCTACCCCGTCATCACCGGCGAGTACGACGGCGCCGCGCGCTGGGAGCACCGGCCGATCAAGCCAGGCACCCCGCTCGCGCCGCCCGTGCCGCTGTTCAAGAAGCTCGACCAGAAGGTCGTCGAAGAGGAGCTGGGCCGGCTGGCCGACTGAGGCCGTAGTCCTTGAGCGTGATGGCGGAGGCGGTCTTCCTGACCGACTTCGCTATCACGCCCTTCCACGGCAGATACGGCATGATCTTGTAGTTCTGGTTCATGAACCAGGCCATCAGCCGGTTCTCCGGCACCATGAACTTGCTGACGCCCACGGCCGACTTCTGGCAGCCGGTGGCGTAGGCGCGCACCTCCTGCTCGTAGCGGGCGAACGCGGTGCGGTGGTCGCCGCCGGCCGCGGCCAGCTCGCCCGCCAGCACGTGCGCGCCGACCAGCGCGAGGCCCGTGCCCATGCCCGACAGCGGCGACGGGCAGCAGGCGGCGTCGCCGATCAGCACCACCCGGCCGCGCGACCACGAGTCCAGGTGCACCTGGCTGGTGGAGTCGAAGTAGAAGTCGTCCGCGTCCCACATCCTGCGCAGCAGCGTCGGCGTCTCCCAGCCGACCCCCCGGTACGCCTCGGCCAGCAGCTCCTTCTGCCGGGTGACGTCCCTGCGGTCGTGCTCCAGCGGCGGTGAGCCGAAGTAGAACATGGCCTTGGCCTCGGTGTTGTTCCTGGCGCTGTAGAGGCCGACCGTCTTGCCGGGCGTGCTGTGGAGCAGGCCCGTGTGGTCGAGGCCCAGGTAGTTGTCGAGGGTGAACACCGCGCAGTAGAGCCCGAGGTGGCTGGTGACGGCCTCTTCCGGCGCGTCGAAGGCCAGCGAGCGCACGTTGGAGTGCAGGCCGTCCGCGCCGACCACGAGGTCGAACCTGCGCGTCGCGCCCCGCTCGAACGTCACCGTCACCCCGTCCGCGTCCTGGGCGAGGGAGGTGATGGAGTCGCCGAAGACGTACTCGGCGCGGTCCTTGGTGGCGTCGTGGAGGATGCGGGCCAGGTCGCCGCGGAGGATCTCGACGTCGCCGGAGAACAGGTCGCCGGGCACGGAGGCGAGCTTCCTGCCGGACTCGTTGACGTACGACATGTCGCCCATGTGCGTCTGGAGGCGTTCGACGTCGGCGAGGATGCCGAGCGCGCGCAGCGCGGTCATGTGCGCCTCGCCGCGGAAGTCGACGGAGTAGCCGCCCTCGCGCAGGGCGGGGGCGCGCTCGACGACGGTGACGCGGTGGCCGGAGCGGATGAGGTGGAGGGCCAGGGCGGGGCCGGCGACGCTCGCGCCGGAGATCAGGATGTCCATGCCCGAGAGCCTGCCGGGCCCCGCTCACCGCCCCCTCACCCCACACTCACCGCCACCCCGGCCCCGCTCACCGCATTCCTTGCCCTTGATCGGGTTTCAGGGCGAATCGTGGAGTGGGAAGTCGTCGATGGAGTGCAGGGGGGAGGCGTCGATGACCGCCGCCGGGACGCCGGCCAGCATCAGCGCCTCCCGGTGGGAGAGCCGGGCGCCCGCGCGCCGCGCCCTCGCGTACCCCTGCTCGCCCAGCGCCTCCCGCAGCCGCCGCGACAACCCGGCGACGTGCTCGTCCTCGGGCACGTCGATGCCGCGGATCGCGACGGCGGCGCCGAGCAGCGTGGCCGCGGCCGCCGGATCGTCGTCGAAGGCCAGCACCGCCAGCGCCTCGATCGCCCTGACGCTCTCCGACAGCGCGCCCGACGTGACCGTGCTCTCCATCGCCCGCAGGTAGGAGGCCCGCGCCCCGGCGGTGTCGCCCTCGGCCGCGGCCAGCCGTCCGAGCCCGACGAGCAGCCGGGCCATGTTGCCGGACGTCTTCACCCAGACCGGGTCGGACCGGCGCAACGCATCCTCGTAGAGCTCCCGGGCCCGGGCCAGGTCGCCCTCGCGTACCGCCACGTCGCCCAGGCCGCGCAGGGCCGCCGGCAGGATCGCGCCGCCGGTACGCCCGGCCAGCTCCGCCGCGCGCTCGTAGTCGGCCCGCGCGCCGGCCAGGTCGTGCCGGATGCGGTAGTCGCCCCGGTTGCAGTAGTGGTCGGCCAGGTCCTCCTCCGCGCCGAGCTGCTCGGCCAGCGTGATGGCCTCCTCGGTGCGGGCCAGCGCGGTGGCCTCGTCGCCGCACGTGCTGGCCAGCCAGGCCAGGGCGTCGAGCGTCATCGCCGAGCCCCAGCGCTCGCCGAGGCCGCGGAAGCCCTGGAGGGCCGCCTTGAGGTCCGCCTCGGCGGCGGCGAACTCGCCCGCCGCCATCCGCGGATAGGCCCAGATCAGCCGGGTGGCCGCCGTCTCCCACGCGTCGGGGCCGCGCTCGCCGCGCCGGATCAGCGCGATCGTGACGGCGGGGTCGACCGACGCCGAGGTGACCATCGGCCACAGGCAGGTGACGACCGGGTTCCGCAGGCCGCCCGCCGCGATCATCGTCTCGGCGACGTCCTTGTGGCGCTCCCACAGTTCGCGCCGCCCGCTCGCCGCGGTGAGCAGGGTCAGCAGGTACGCGTCCCCCAGCGCGGGATCGGGCCGTGGACCGGCCGCCTCCAGCAGGGCCGCCGCCGCCTTGGCGGGAACCGTGCGCATGCCGCGCATCCACAGCGAGAACGTCTGTGCGGCCAGCAGTCGCATCCCGAGCGCCACCTCGCCCTGCTCCACCGTCCAGCGCAGCGCCGCCTGGAGGTTGTCGTGATCGGCCGCGAACCGGGCCAGCCACGGCAACTGCTCCGCGCCCCGCAGCCGAGGGTCGCCCTCCTCGGCCAGGGCCAGGAAGTACGCGGCGTGCGCCCGCCGGAAAGTCGCGGCCTCCTCGCCGAGCCGGTCGGCGCAGAACGCCCGGATCGTCTCCAGCATGCGGTAGCGGCCGCCCGACACCTCCAGGAGCGACTTGTCGGCCAGCGAGTCGAGCAGGTGCTCGGGCAGGCCGCAGACGGCCGCGGCGGCGGCCGCGGTGGCCCCGCCAGAGAAGACGGTCAGGCGCATGGCCATGGCCTGTTCGGGCTCGGTGAGCAGCTCCCAGCTCCAGGCGACGACCGCGCGCAGCGTCTGGTGCCGGGCGTCGGCCGTACGGCTCCCGCGTAGGCTGAACCGGCCCTGACCGGCCAGGCGTTCGGCCAGCTCGGCGGCCTCGTGCGTACGCATGCGGGCGGCCGCCAGCTCGATGGCCAGCGGGAGGCCGTCGAGCGCGGCGCAGATGCGTTCGACCGGCTCACCAGGGGTGAAACCGGGACGTACGGCTTTGGCCCGGTCGGTGAAGAGCGTGCGGGCGTCGGAGGGGGTGAGGGGGCGTACCGGCCACAGGTGTTCGGGGGTGATCGCCAGCGGCTCGCGGCTCGTGGCCAGCACGCGTAACGCCGGGCACGCCGACAGCAGCCGCTCGGCCAGGGCCGCCGCCTCGCCGACGACGTGCTCGCAGTTGTCCAGGACCAGCAGGGCCGGCCGATCGGCGAGCACCGCGACCAGGCGGGCCAGCGGATCCGGCTCACCGGACGCGCCCAGCGCCGCGGCCCCCAGCAGCGCGCCGTCGCGTACGCCCAGCGCGGCGAGGACCGCTCGCGCGAGGTCGGCCCCCGGGCCGAGCGGAGCCAGCTCGACCAGGACGGCGTCGCGGTGGTCCCTGGCGAGCTCGACCGCCAGCCGGCTCTTGCCCGCGCCGCCGGGGCCGAGCAGCGTGACGAGACGGGCGGCGGCCAGCAGCGCCCGGACCTCGGCCAGGTCGCCGTCGCGGCCGACGAAGCTGGTGAGCCTGCCGGGCAGCGGCACCGCCGCTGTGCCCGTCACGACCCGGGACGCCGGAGCCGGAGCCGGAGCCGGGGGCGGGGGTGGGCTGGTCGCGCCGCGCAGGAGAGATCGGTGCAGGGCGGCGAGTTCGGGGGAGGGGTCGGCGCCGAGTTCCTCGGCCAGCAGCCGCCGGGTCTCCTCGTAGAGCACCAGCGCCTCGGCCGGCCTGCCGTCGGCGCGCAGCGCCCGCATGAGCTGGCCGCGCAGCCGTTCGCGCAGGGGGTGGCGCTGGACGAGCTCGCCCAGCTCGGGGATGACGCCCTGGTGGCCGCCGCAGCGCAGGTCGGCCTCGATGCGGTCCTCCAGCGCGGCCAGACGGCGCTCCTCCAGCGGCGCGCCGTGCACGGGGTCGAGGTCGGCGAAGGCGGGCCCCCGCCAGAGGGCCAGCGCCTCCCGCAACAACTTCCCGGCCAGCACGGCGTCGGCTCTGTCGATCTCGGCCGGGCCGGCGTCGGCCCGGTCGGTGTCAGCCCGGTCGGTGTCGGCCCGGTCGGTGTCGGCTCTGGCGGTGTCGGCTCTGACGGCGTTCGCCCGGTCGGCGGGGTGGTGGCCGAGGAGGGCGGCGCGGCCGGTGTCGGCGAGGTGCAGGAAACGGCCGGCGTCGAGGTCGTCGGGGGCCACCGGCAGCCGGTAGCCGGCGGGGGTCAGCTCGACCGGGATCCCGTCGCCCCGCAGGCGGGAGACCTGGGAGTGCAGGGCGTGCTGGGCGTTCTTCGGCGAGCGGTCGCCGTACAGGAGGTCGACGAGGCGGTCCTGGCTGACGATCTCGCCCGGCCGGACGAGCAGCAACGCCAGCAGCGCGCGCCTGGCCGGACCACCCAGGGGTACGTCGACGCCGGCCGCGTCCCATGCCCGGGTGCTGCCGAGAATGCCGAAGCGCATGGAGGCTACTTTAGATGCGTGAGCAAGACTCCCGCCGCGCCCGAGCCGCTTTCCGCACCGGTGTTCGACAGCCACTGCCACCTGGACATCATGGTGGGCAACAGGCAGGCGTCCTCGGGCGACCCGGTGGCCCAGGCGGCCCAGGCGGCGTCGGCCACCGTACGGTCCATCCTGCGCGACGCCCGCGAGGTCGGCGTGACCAGGCTCGTCACCATCGGGTACGACCTGCCCTCCTCGCGGTGGAACGCCGAGGTGGCGGCCGAGCAGGAAGGCGTGTACGCCGGGGTCGCCATCCACCCCAACGAGGCCCACGAGGCGACCCCCGAGGTGCTGGCCGAGATCGAGGCGCTGGCCGGGCAGGCCGACGTCCGGGCGGTGGGGGAGACCGGCCTCGACTACTTCCGCGACTGGGCCGGCAAGGACGACCAGCACGCGAGCTTCCGCGCGCACATCGAGATCGCCAAGCGCACCGGCAAGGCGCTGGTCATCCACGACCGGGACGCGCACGACGACGTCCTGAAGGTGCTGGCCGAGCAGGGCGCGCCGGACAGGGTGGTGTTCCACAGCTACTCAGGCGACGCCGAAATGGCGAAAAAGTGCGCGGAAGCCGGATATTTCATGTCTTTCTCCGGTCCCGTCACCTACAAGAACGCCGGCTACCTGCGCGAGGCCGCCGCCGTCGCCCCGATGGAGCTCATGCTCGTCGAGACCGACGCCCCGTACCTGCCGCCGGTCCCGTACCGGGGCAAGCCCAACGCCCCCTACCTCATCCCGCTCACGCTGCGCTGCCTCGCCGAGGTCAAGGGCGTCCATCCGGACGAGTTGTGCGCGGTGATCAGCACCAACGGAGTCACGGTCTTCGGCGAGTGGTGACCATCTTTCGGTGCGGCTTTTCATGAAGCGGTGGAGGCGGGCGCGCCGCCGCCGCTAGCGTTCGGGCGGTCCCTGGCCGTTTCCGGAGGTGGTTCGTGCGAGGCAGGAGGCGTGCGCCGCGTCCGCGGATCCCCTGGCGTTCCCCGTGGACGCCGGTGGTGTGCGTCGTGGGTACGCTGGCCGCCGGCCTGCTGGTCGCGGCTTCGTACCTGGTCAAGGACGTCGTCGTGGTCGTCGACGGCACGCCGGTGGCGATCCGCGGCTTCGCCGCGCGGGTGGCCGACGCGCTCGGCGAGGCGGGCGTGTCCGTGGGGCAGGGCGACGTCGTGCGTCCGGCGCTGAGCGAGGCCGTCGCCGACGGCTCCACCATCGAGGTGCGCCACGCCCGCCTGGTCACGCTGACCCTCGACGGCCACACCACCACCCACCTGGTCACCGCCACCAACGTCCGGGACGTCCTGGCCGAGCTCGACGTCGAGGCGGCGGCCGGCAGCCTGTCCGCGCCGCCCGGCCGCCCGGTGCCGCTGTCGGGCATGTCGCTCACGGCCTACACCGAGCGCAGGGTCTACGTGGTCGCGGGCGCCACCCGGCTCGCCGCGCGCACCACGGCGCGTACCGTCCGGCAGGTGCTCAGGCAGGAGCGCGTCGTCGTCCGGCGCGGATCCATGGTGCGTCCGCCGCTCGGCAGCTTCCCCGAGGACGGGACGGTCATCACGGTCATGCCGCCGCGAGCCGTACAGATCCCGTGGGAGGTGACCCGGCTCGACTGGCGGGCGCTGGCCGACTGCGTGGCGCGTGGCGACCCCCAGGCGTACAACCCCGACGGCCCCTACTACGGGATGTACCAGTTCAGCCTGCCCAGTTGGCAGGCGGTCGGCGGCGTCGGCCTGCCGAGCGCCTGGCCGGAGGAGGAGCAGACCTACCGGGCGCAGCTGCTCTACCAGCGGGTCGGCGGCCGGTGGCAGACCCAGTGGCCCAACTGCGGCGACCGCCTGTTCACCTGACGCCACCCTGTCCGGGCCCCTGCCGCTCACGCCGGGCCCCTGCCCGGGCCCCTGCCGGGGGCCCGGCTCGTTCATCGGGCCCCGCTCACCCGGCCAGTGAGGTGCCGAAGTCGGCGCCCTTGGGGGGTTGCACCGACTGCACGTCGTCGGCATTGCGCGGCGCCACCGCGACCTTCCCGTACGGCGGCCCGTCCGGCTGGCCCACGAAGAGCTTGTTCCCGCTGAAGGCCACCGACCAGCCGAACAGCCCTTCGGCCGTGGCGAGCTTCCGGTCGTCGGCCGGGTTCTTCCACGAGAACACCTGGACGCCGCCGCCGTAGGGCGCGCCGACGGCCAGCCTGCCGTCCGACGAGGCCGCCATGGAGAAGCCGAACGCCTGCCTGCCGCCCTGCCTCAGCATCCTGGTCTGCTTCCTGGCCGGGTCGAGGAGCTGCACGTAGCCGGGGCCGGGCGCGCTGACCGCGTAACCGTTGCCCTCGGCGTAGGCGACCGCGTAGCCGTACCGGTCGCCGGAGGCCTTGGTGGGGGAGTCGAGCTTGAGGCTCACGATCCGGGGAGCCAGCACGTCGTCGATGAAGACCACCGACCCCGAGTCGATCTTGCCGGCCTGGACCTGCCGTCCCGCTCCGTCGTCGTTCTCGTACGGGACGCCCACGACCAGGCCGTTGCGCGGCCCGATCGCCAGCGACCAGCCGAACTGGTCGCCGACCTCGCTGTTGCCGCGCACGTCCACGGTCTCCTGGCTGATCCGGCGCAACGCGCCCGAGCCCTGGCGCACGTAGACGGCTCCGGCGTCCTCGATCTGGCCGTCGTCCTCGTAGGGCGCGCCGATCGCCGTCAGTCCGCCCCTGGCCGCCAGCGACCAGCCGAAGTGCGCGAACCGCTGCGGCTGCGGGGCGGTCAGGCGTTGCGGGGGCGCCGCCTTGCCGCCGTAGACGACGTAGACGCTGCCCGCGTCCTGCTCGCCGTCCACGTCCGCGAAGGGGGCGCCGATCAGCAGGTCGGCGCAGGAGTCGCCGTTGACGTCGGCCATCCGTACGGACCAGCCCAGCCCGTCCCCCTTGACCGGCCCCGGCACGGCGACAGGGGTCACCTTGGCCCCCGACAGCAGGTGGACCGACCCCTTCTGCCCGTCGCCGAACGGGTCGCCCACGGCCACGTCGTCCGCGCCGTCACCGTCGAAGTCGGCCGCTCCGGCGCAGGCCGCCGCCGACGCGGCGGCGGGCGCCGGTGCCAGGACGCCGCCGGCGGCGAGCAGGACGGCCATCGCCACCGCCTTGAATGCGCCGGCGGGGAGCGTTCGGACGGGGCTCACAGGGCGACCTCGATCTGTCGGCCGTTCTCCAGCACGGTCGCGGACATCTTCACGGGCCTGCGATAAGGCGCCAGGTCGAACACGAAGGCGCCGTCCACCCGTCCGCCCGGCTGGAGGGCCGGGGGCAGGGTGACCGGGGCGGGGGCGTGCTCGCCGCCCTTGTCGTCGACCATGGTGACGACCGGCCGGACGAGCCGGCGGGGTTCACCGCCTGGATTGATCACGGTCCAGTGGACCACGCAGAGCTGCCCCTTCGTGGTGGTTTGCCCCTCGAACTCCTTCAGCCCGCACTCCGGCGCCTCAGGCACGACCACGACCGGGTCGTCGAAGTTCCCGCCCAGCGCGAACCTGCGGCCCACGTCGCCCGCACGCGGGTTCGTCACGGCCTTGGAGGGGGTGTTGGAGGTGGCGACGGAGGAGGAGTCGCGGCCGGAGTTCACGATCAGGACGGTGACGGTGACCACGATCGCCAGGACGGCGGCCGCGGCGGCGATCAGCCAGCGGGTGCCCTTCGTGCGGGTGCCGCCCAGCGTGTCCGGTTCTTCGGGGGCGTACGTCAGGGCACCCGGGTCCGTGCCTCCGCCGCTCCAGGACCCGTCAACCGACCGGGAGCCGGCGGCGAATCGATGCTCGGCACCGGATCGATGCTCGGCGGCGGATCGGTGCTCGGCGGCGGATCGGGACCCGGTGAAGGGACGGGACTCGGTGGCGGGCCGGGTATCGGTGGGGGGCTGCGACTCGGTGGGGGGCCGGGACTCGGCGGTCGGTCGGGGCCGTGCCGGTTGGCCGCCCGAGGCGGCCTGCCTGCGTGCCAGTTGGCGGGCCTGCTCAAGCTGGCGCTCCTGCTCCTGGCGGCGGGCCTGCGCCTCGGCCTCCCAGCGCGCCAGCTCCTCGCGGGCGGCCTGCTCCTCGCGCCGTGCCAGCTCCTCCGGGGACGCCTGCCGCGCCCCCGCCTGCCCGCCCGCTAAGTCGGTGGCCCCTCCAGAAGCGTTCCGAACATCGGACCCGGCACCAGCCCCGAACGCCCCGGGCACCTTGGGCCGCCCCGCCCCCGCTCCTGGCCGCGCCGCCCCCGCTCCGGGGCCTGGACCTGCTCCGGGCTCTGAGCCCGCTCCTGCCCCGCCTCTTGCCCCGCCTCCGGGCCCCGAGCCTCCTCCGGGTCCCGAGCCTCCTCCGGGCCCCGAGCTCCCTCCGGGCCCTGAAACCCTTCCCGGACCCGCGGCACTCCCGGGGCCGGGGTTGCGCGCGCCCGTGGCGTCGCTCGGCGGCGGGGTCGTGAACGTGGCCGTGATGTCCGGCTCGTCCACGACGTTCTGCGGCGGCTCCCAGTCGGTCAGCATCTCGGTGGCGACCAACGTGGGCGGATTGTCGGCGATCGCCGGAGTGCTCCCGCCCACCAGCGCGATCAGGAGCTCCTGGGCCGTGGGCCGATGGGCGGGATCCATGGCGGTGGCACGGCGTACCAGCTCGTTGAGCGGCGCGGGAAGCGCGCCCAGCTCGGGCGGCGTGTTCAGCACGCGGGTCGCCATCGTGATGGGATCGCCCCGCCCGAACGGATGCCGCCCGTTGCCCGCGTACGCCACCAGGCACCCCCAGGCGAAGATGTCCGCCGCCGGGGACACCAGCTCACCCCGCACCTGCTCAGGAGCCCACCACCCGGGGCTGCCCAGCAGTTCCCCGGAGAGCGTGAATCCGGTCTCCCGGTCCAGCGCCCTGGCGATCCCGAAGTCGATCACCCGCGGCCCGGACAACGACAGGATGACGTTCGCCGGCTTCAGATCCCGATGCACCAGCCCGGCCACATGGATCGCGGCCAGCGCCGCGGCGACCCCCAGCGCCACGCCGTGCAGCGGCCCCGGGTCGAGCGCCCCGAAAGTCACGATCTGGTCGGAAAGGGGAGTGCCCGCGATGTACTCGGTCACCATGTACGGGCGTCCGTCCCCGGTGTTGCCGTTGTCGAGCACCTGAGCCGTGCAGAACGACGCCACCCGGCGTGCGTTGTCCACCTCGGCGTGGAAGCGGGCGGCGAACCCCTCCTGGTTGGCGAACTCCGCCTTCACCACCTTGAGCGCGACGAACCGCCCCGTCGGGGCCCTGGCCAGGAAGACGGTCCCCATGCCGCCTTCGCCGAGCCGTCCGAGCAGGCGGTAGGGCCCGATCTCCCGCAGATCGGTCGGACGGAGCGGCGCGGCGCCCGTTGGCTCCATCAGGGACGTCCCTTCCTGTTCCACGCCATCCTCTCCTTAGGTCTCCCCCATCCGCCATCGCAGGTTCTTCGATGCGGGAGACTGGTTGGATGATGAGGCTGTTGGGCCCTGCAGAAATACGTATTTTGGCGAACAAGCTAGATCTTCGCCCCACGAAAAAGCTAGGCCAGAACTTCGTGATCGACGCGGGGACCGTCCGGCGCATCGTCCGCGTGGCCGACCTGTCGGCCGACGACGTGGTCATCGAGGTCGGGCCCGGCCTCGGCTCGCTCACCCTGGCGCTCCTGCCCGAGGCCGCGCACGTGGTGGCCGTCGAGATCGACCCGGTCCTGGCCACCCAACTGCCCCTCACCGTCGCCGAGCGCGGCCCGTCCGACCGGCTCACGGTCGTCAACGCCGACGCCATGAAGATCTCCCTCGACGACCTCGCCGGTCACGACCCCACGGCCCTGGTGGCCAACCTGCCGTACAACGTGGCCGTCCCCGTGGTGCTCCACCTCCTGGAGACGCTGCCCTCGCTGCGCAAGGGCCTGGTCATGGTGCAACTGGAGGTGGCCGACCGCCTCGCCGCCGGTCCCGGCTCCAAGGTGTACGGCGTGCCGTCGGTCAAGGCCGCCTGGTACGCCGACGTACGCCGGGCGGGCCCGGTCGGCCGTACGGTGTTCTGGCCGATCCCCAACGTCGACTCCGGCCTGGTCTCCCTCACCCGCCGCGAACCCCCCGCCACCACGGCCACCAGGGAAGAGGTCTTCGCCGTCGTGGACGCCGCCTTCGCCCAGCGCCGCAAGACCCTGAGGGCGGCGCTGGCGTCCTGGGCCGGCAGCCCGTCCCAGGCGGAAACAGCACTGAGAGCGGCCGGCGTGGACCCCTCGGCCAGAGGCGAACAACTCACCATCGACTCCTTCGCCCGAATAGCCGAACAAAAGCCCTAACCCAACCCCCACCCTCAAAGCCCACCAGAGCACCCCCTTCACCCCCCAGGGCTTTGGGGTCCCGCGACTCTTGGGGGCTCCGCCACCTCACGGCCCTTCACCCCGAGTGCTCCAGCGCCGCACCGACCTCAGAGCCTCACCACGTCACGGCTCGGGGCTCGCCACCTGAAACCTCAGGGTTCCTACAGCCCGAGGCGTCCACGTCCGCGAGCCCGGCCGCGTCCGACCTCGGCCCACAGAGTCTCCCTCCTGGGCCCGCACACCTCCCAGGTGCCTCGCAGCGAGCCCCCCGACACCAGCCGGTTGTCCACAACCCCAAGACACGCAACACCTACCTGTCCACAGAACCCCGTTCGGCCCCTCCGCTCCCGGGCCACCCACGTGATCCTGGCTCCCGTCCCTCATCACGACGAAGGAGCCACCGATGAGCACCCGCCACCACATCACCCAACTGTCGATCATCCTCAGCAGCGGCCTCCTGACCGCCACAGGAGCCCACCCCGCCCCCGCCAGAGCCACCCCCACTCCATGCCTCAGGGCCACCATCACCATCCCCGCCGCCGGCGCCAAGGCAACCGCCACCACCCGCTGCCCGGCCCCCCACCACCCCAGGAAACCGAAGCCGAAGAAACCCAGAAAGCGTCCGAAGCACAAGGGCGAAATCGCAGCCGCAGCAGCCCTCACCCAGTTGGGCGTCTCGTTCTCGTGGGGCGGCGGCTCCTCAAGAGGCCCCACCATCGGAGTGGGCACCGGCGCGAACACAAGAGGCTTCGACTGCAGCGGCCTCACCCTCTACGCCTGGTCCAAAGCCGGAGTGAGGCTCGCCCACTACACCGGCACCCAGTTCCGCCAGGGCCGCAGAGTCCCCCTCGCCTCCAGGCGCAAGGGCGACCTCCTCTTCTTCGGCGGCACCGGCGACCCCACCCACGTAGCGCTCTACCTGGGCGACAACATCATGATCCACGCCCCCCGGACCGGCGACGTAGTCCGAAGAACCAACTTCCTGAACTCCGCCTACTACCGAACCGCCTACCGAGGAACCATCCGCCCCACCTGACCCCCGGAAGCCCGCCCCCTCCGGACGTCCCCCCAGGATGTCCTCCCCGGCCACCCACCTCCGGACGTCCACCACCTCCGGACGTCCAACACCCATGGGCGCCAGCCAACTGTGGCCGCTCGTCAACCAGGGCGCCCGCCGTCCCGGGCGCCACCAACTGCTGACGACGCGCCCCCGGCAGGCGGCCATCCACCCTGGACGCCACCGTGAACGCCAACTACCGCCCGGCGCAGACCGCCACCAACTCCTTCACCACCGACTCGAGCAACGCCTGATCCTCAGCCCCCGCCGGCTCATACTCCATGAGCCCCAACCCCACCACCTCGAACCGCTCCGCAACGGCCCTCACCAGCTCCACAAGCTCCTCAGGCCGGAACCCGTCAGGCGTAGGAGACCCCACGCTCCCGAAGATCTGCGGATCAAGCACATCGAAGTCGACATGCACATAGACAGCCGTCCGCTCCGCGCCCCCCGCCGCAGCCGCAGCACCAACAGCCTCGACCAGAGCCTCCACATCCGCCGCCCGAACCCACCGCACACCCTGATCCTCGACGAACGCGACCTCGGCCGGATCCAGATCACGAACCCCCGCCAGCACGACCTGCCCGGCCCCGACCGGCTGCCCGGCCACCAGCCCGTCAGGCCCTTCACCGGTCAACGCCCTCAGGACCATGCCATGAAAGGCCCCCGACGGCGACGACTCCGGCGTGTTCAGATCCCCATGCGCATCGAACCAGACGACGACCAGCCCATCCCCGAACCTCCGCCGCGCCGCCGCCACCGGCTCCAGTTCGACACCGCAGTCCCCGCCCGCGGTGACCAGAAGCCCGTCCCACCCAGCCTCGGCGACCGCCGCCCGAACCCTGGAGGCAGTGACCACCAGATCATCGTCATCGACCTCGACCTGAATCCGACGATCGGCGTCCACCATCTCCGCAACCAGCCGAGCCCCCTCACGCAGCCGCTCAGCCGTACGAGCTCCGGACCCCCGCCACTGCGGCACCTCGACAACCGTCACCTCGGACACGAGCACCTCCACATCAAGTAGTCCTCTCAGCATCCCAAGGCGCCGTTCCGGGGAGAAGGTCGGCGGAGGAAAGGCGTCGCGGAAAGACTGCAATGTCGGCGTATGACCACCTGACTGGCAGAAAGGAGGACGAACCTCACTCTGCGTGGCCCGCAGTCGGCCATCTCACACGTCTAATTCCGAGAACCGCATGTCAGCGCACCCCACCCCGATAACATCGAGTGTCCTTGACCCCGGCAAGCGATGAAAGTGGCAGAAGATCGATGAGTTCGGTGACCGTACGTGTGCCCGCGAAGGTCAACGTGCAGCTTTCAGTCGGCCCGCTCCGGGAAGATGGCTACCACGACCTGGTCAATGTCTTCCACGCAGTGTCGATCTTCGATGAGGTGGTCGCGAAGGAGGCCGAGTCGATCACCGTCACGGTCAACGGCAGATGGTCCGACCAGGTGCCCGTCGATGACGACAACCTCGCCATCCGCGCCGCCCGTGCCCTCGCCAAGCACGCGGGCCGCTCGTACGGCGCCGACCTGATCATCGAAAAGGCCATCCCGGTCGCCGGCGGCATGGCGGGCGGCAGCGCCGACGCGGCGGGGGCCCTCGTGGCCTGCAATGAGCTCTGGGGGCTCGGCCTGCCCTTCGAGGACCTCATGGAGATCGCCGGAGACCTGGGGAGCGACGTACCGTTCTCGCTGCTCGGCGGTACGGCGGTCGGCACCGGCCGCGGCGAGCAGCTCAGCGAGCTGCCCACGGGCGGCACGTTCCACTGGGTGTTCGCGCTGGCCGACGGCGGCCTCTCGACCGCCAAGGTCTACGCGGAGTGCGACCGTCAGCGCGAGGCTTCGAACGCCCGCGTGCCCTGGCCCGAGCTCGACGCCCCGCTCATCGAGGCCCTCGGCACTGGCGACGCGTACGCCCTGGGCGCCCATTTGAGCAACGACCTCCAGGCCGCCGCTCTGGCCCTCCGTCCCGAGCTCGCCACGACCCTCGACAGCGGGCGCCAGCACGGCGCGCTGGGCGCGATCGTCTCCGGCTCCGGCCCCACCTGCGCCTTCCTGGCCATCGACGCCACCCACGCCCGCGACCTCGCCAACAGCCTCACCGCCACAGGCGCCGCCACCACCACGGTCGCCGCCCACGGCCCCGTAACCGGCGCCACCCTGCTCTGACCCCCTGACGACACCCCCAGCGCCTCCAGCGCCCCCAACGACCACAGCCACGCCGGCCCCGCACGGGGACGCCCCGCTGGGCCCGCCACGGCGGACGGCATGGCGGGCGGCACGGCGGACGGGACGAAGATCCGGCGTTGCGGCCCAAGGCCACGGCTCCAGGCGTTGGTTTGCGGTGCGTGTTGAGGCGACGGCGGCGTCGATGAGGGGCGGAGGGCTGGTGGTTGGCGCCGTCATCATCCGCGCTTCAGCCACCGGCATCCGGATCTGAACATTCGTGGGGTACGGGGGTCCGGGCCTGGCCCGTACGGACCTGCTGATCACGGCGGGAGGTGGTGCGGGGTGCCCGGCGTCGCGTGCACCTTCACATCGTGTGAGGGCCCGACGTTCCATCGGGCGGGGACGACGTGAACAGCAGATGGACGTGAGCTGGGCACTCAAGGCGGGCATCAGGTCCGGCAATCCCCGGCCCGTAGACGATCAAGGGACGTCGAGGGCGTCGGGAAGCGGTTGAGGGGACCGATACCCTGGACACGTCATGAATCTGGTCAACCTTGAGTCGGTCTCCCACGCCTACGGGCCCAAGCCGCTCCTCAGCGACGTCTCCCTGGGCATCGAGGCCGGGGAGCGCATCGGCGTCGTCGGCCGCAACGGGGGCGGCAAGACGACCCTGATGTCGGTCATCGCCGGTGACGTGCGTCCCGACAGCGGCCGGGTCACCCACACGCGCGGGCTGCGGGTCGGCTTCCTGTCCCAGCAGGACACCCTCGACCCCGAGGCCACCGTGAGCCAGCTCGTCCTGGGGGACAGGGCTGAGCACGAATGGGCAGGTGACCAGCAGGTCCGCGAGATCCTGGCGAACCTGATCGGCGACCTCGACCTCAGCGCCAAGGCCGCCGCGCTGTCCGGCGGCGAGCGCCGGCGTACGGCGCTGGCCCGTCTGCTCATCGACGACCACGACCTGGTCATGCTCGACGAGCCCACCAACCACCTCGACATCGAGGCGATCGCCTGGCTCGCCGCCCATCTGGCGGCCAGGAAGAGCGCCCTGCTGGTCGTGACGCACGACCGCTGGTTCCTCGACGCCGTCTCCACCCGCACGTGGGAGGTCGTCGACGGCCGGGTCGAGCGCTACGAGGGCGGCTACGCCGCGTACGTGCTGGCCAAGGCCGAGCGCGCGCGCATCGCCCAGGCGGCCGAGGAACGCCGCCAGAACCTCATGCGCAAGGAGATCGCCTGGCTGCGACGCGGCCCGCCCGCCCGCACGTCCAAGCCGAAGTTCCGGATCGAGGCCGCGCAGGCCCTGATCGCGAACGAGCCGCCGGCGCGGGAGACCGTCGAGCTGATGCGGTTCGCCGCGGCCAGGCTCGGCAAGACCGTCTACGACCTGGAAGACGTCACCCTGCACGCGGGCGGCCCCGGCGACGGGCCGCTGGTGCTCGATCACTGCACGTGGCAGTTCGGGCCGGGCGACCGGATCGGCCTGATCGGCGTCAACGGGTCGGGCAAGTCGTCGGTGCTGCGGTTGCTCGCCGACAGCGTCCAGCCGGACTCGGGCCGGGTGATCCGGGGCAAGACCGTACGTCTGGCGCATCTGTCCCAGGAGCTGACCGAGCTCGACCCGTCGCGGCGGGTGCTGGAGTCGGTGGAGGAGATCCGCAAGTACCTCCAGCTGGGCAAGCGGGAGTGGACGGCGTCCCAGTTGCTGGAGCGTCTGGGCTTCAAGGGCGATGCGCAGTGGAAGGTCATCGGCGACCTGTCCGGCGGTGAGCGGCGGCGGCTGCAACTGCTGCGCCTGCTGATGGACGACCCCAACGTGCTGCTCCTCGACGAGCCCACCAACGACCTCGACATCGAGACGCTCAACGAGCTCGAAGACCTGCTGGACGGCTGGCCCGGCACGCTGATCCTGGTGAGCCACGACCGCTACTTCCTGGAGCGCGTGACCGACCGGTGCGTGGCCCTGCTGGGTGACGGCAAGCTGGTGATGCTGCCGGGCGGGGTCGACGAATACCTCGAACGCCGCAGCGCCGGCACGGCCGTGACCGCCCGTATCGGCAGCGCGCCTGCCCCGGCGTCCGGCGCTTCGGCCCCTGCCGCGGCTTCGTCCGGCGCGCAGCCGGAGACCGGGCTGTCGGCCAAGGAGGAACGCGAGCTCCGCAAGGAACTCAACCGCCTGGAACGTCAGCTCGACAAGCTCGGCGACCAGGAGGCCCGCCTCCACGCCGCCATGGCCGAAGCCGCCAGCGACTACGCCAAGCTGGGCTCCCTTGATGCCCAGCTACGCGACGTCCTGACCCAGAAGGACACCGTCGAGGCGGAATGGCTCGAAGTGGCCGATCGCCTCGGCGACTGACTCCCGCACGCTCTCGTACGCGAGGGTTCGCGCCGGTTCGACGGCTGCCGCAGAGGCGGCGTCAGCGGACCGGCCTGGAGCCGTCGCCGGTGCGGGGGCGTAGGGCAGTGGCTGACGTGGCGGCTTCCGCCGCAGGCCGGCGAGGCCCATAGGGGTCATTCCCGTCGACCCACCTCAGGACCGACGCCCGCTGACGTCGGCGGGCCAGGACCCCGCGCAATCACGAAACCGCATCAAACCAAAGAGAACCCCGCAGAAGAGCGGCAGCGCGGCAGAACAGCACCGTGGAAGCGCAGAACCGTGGAAGCGCAGAACCGGGGAACCGCGGAAGCGCCAAACCGCGGAACTGCGGAAGCGCAGCACCGCAGCACCGCGTAACCGCAGCACCCGGCAGAACAGAGCCGCACACAACCGCTCGCCGCCGCCCCTGCCGGGACCGCCGCCGGACGCCGGGCCCTGAGGTCATCCCCGGACGGGGGCCGCCCGCCGCCGTCCGCGCCGGACGATCGTGCGTACGTGGAAGGACTATTGGGGGGAGTCGAAGGGGGCGAGGAGCAGGCGGAGGAGGGCGGCGAGGGAGCGCTGGTCGGCGGGTTGGAGGCCGGAGAGCAGGTCGCGCTCACGCCGGAGCAGGTCGGCGAACGCCGCGTCCACCCGCGCCACCCCCGTGTCCGTCAGCGACACCAGCACGCCGCGCCGGTCCTCGGGGTCGGGCCGCCGCCGCACCAGCCCGGCCTGAGCGAGCCGGTCGATGCGGTTGGTCATCGTGCCGGACGTCACCAGTGTGGCCCGCAGCAGGGCCCCGGGGCTCAGCTCGTACGGCTTCCCGGCCCGCCGCAACGCGGTGAGCACGTCGAACTCCCAAGGTTCCAGATCATGTTCGGCGAACGCCGCCCGCCTGGCGCGGTCGAGATGTTTGGCCAGCCGTGACACCCTGGAGAGGACCTGGAGGGGCTCGACGTCGAGATCGGGCCGCTCGATCCGCCATGCCGCGACCAGCCGGTCGACCTCGTCATCCTGTGGCGTCATGACACAGAGTCTACTGTCTTGACATCGAGATATCTCTCTCGATATCAATTATCTCTATGTCAAGAGATATCTGGGACCCGGTGACCTACGCCGTCTACGCCGACGAGCGGTCGCGGCCGTTCATCGAGCTGATGTCCAGAGTCGGTGCGGTGGCTCCCGATTATGTCGTGGACGCGGGCTGCGGCAGCGGCGAACTCACCGTCATGCTGGCCGAACGCTGGCCCGGCGCCACCGTCGAGGGCTTCGACGCCTCGCCCGCGATGATCGCCAAGGCCCGCAAGCTCACCAGCTCGGTGCACTTCGCCGTGGCCGACGTCGACACCTGGCACCCCGACCGCCCCATGGACGTGATCGTCTCCAACGCCGTCCTGCAGTGGGTGCCCTCCCACCATGGCGTGCTCGAACACTGGCTGGAGGAGCTGGCCCCCGGCGGCTGGCTGGCCTTCCAGGTGCCGGGCAACTTCGACGCCCCGAGCCACGTCGCGATCCGCGAGCTGTGCGCCTCCCGCGCCTGGTCCGACCGGCTCAGCGACCTCAACAGGGCCAACCCGGTGGACGACCCGATCCAGTATCTCGACTTCCTCAACGACGGCGGCTGCCAGGTGGACGCCTGGGAGACCACGTACGTGCACCTGCTCCAGGGCGAGAACCCGGTCCTCGACTGGGTGTCCGGTACGGCCCTGCGCCCGATCTTCGACCGGCTCGACCCGGAGGAGCAGCGGCGGTTCAAGGCCGACCTGGCCGGGCCGCTCGCCGAGGCCTACCCGGCCAGAAGCTACGGCACCCCCTTCCCCTTCCGCCGAATCTTCGTGGTGGCCCAGAAATAACTGATGGCCCGGAGACAAGCTGAGGAGACCCCGCAGATGACGATCAAAGCCCTGCACCACGTGCAACTGGCCGCGCCCAAGGGCAGCGAACCCGAGCTGCGCGCCTTCTACGGCGACGTGCTCGGCCTGACCGAGGTCCCCAAACCGCCGGAGCTGGCCGAACGCGGCGGCGCGTGGTTCCGCGGCGACGGCGTGGAGATCCACCTCGGCATCGAGGACGACTTCAGGCCCGCCCGCAAGGCCCACCCGGCCTTCCTGGTCGAGGACGTCGACGCCTACGCCGCCAGGATCCCCGGCGCGGTGCCCGACGACCTCTTCCCCGGCTACCGCCGGATCTACGTGACGGACCCCGTGGGCAACCGGATCGAGCTCCTGCAAGCCGTGTGATGTTCACCTCCAGGTGGCATCATGGTCCGAAATCGGACACTTGTGAGGTGCAGTGGGCATCGAGATCGAGGACAAGTTCGACGTTCCGACCGACTACACGATCCCGGACCTGAGCGGCTTGGCCCAGGTCACGGGCCCGCGCGGTCACCAGCTCGTGGCGCTCTACTACGACACGGCCGACCTGCGGCTGGCCGCGCGCGGCGTCACGCTCAGACGCAGGCGCGGCGGCGACGACGCGGGCTGGCACCTGAAGCTGCCCAAGGCCAGGGGCGTGCGCCAGGAGATCACCTGCCCGCTCACCCGCAGCACCAAGGTCGTGCCGCCGGAGCTGGCCGAACTCGTCCGGGCCTACGCCAGGGGCGCCGAGCTCCAGGTGGTGGCCGAGCTCGACACCCGCCGCAGCGTCACCCTGCTGCACGACGGCGGCACCCGGCTGGTCGAGATCGCCGACGACCGGGTGAAGGGCACCGTCCACCGGGACGGCAAGGTGCTGCGGTGGCGCGAGGTCGAGGCCGAGCTGCTGGCCGAGGACCGGCCGGACCTGCTGGCCAAGGTCGGCAAGCGGCTGCGCAAGGCGGGGGCGACCCCGGCGGGCAGCGCCAGCAAGCTCGCCCGGCTCCTCGAACCCGCCCCGCCCGCCAGGGCCGCCACCGAGCCCGGCACGGCGGGGGAGACCGTCATCGACTACCTGTCGAGCCAGGTCGCCGCCCTGCTCAGCCAGGATCCGCGGGTGCGCAGGGCCGAGGAGGACGCCGTCCACCAGATGCGGGTGGCCTCGCGCAGGTTGCGCAGCGCGCTCAAGGCGTTCAAGTCGGTGGTGACCGGCACGGAACAGGTCCAGGAGGAGCTGCGCTGGCTCGGCACGGTGCTCGGCGAGGCCCGCGACCTGGAGGTGATCAGGGCCAGGTTCGCCGGGGAGCTGTCCGGTCTCGCCCCCGAGCTGGTCACCGGTCCCATCCGGACCCGTCTCGGCGCGGACCTGCGCGTACGCGAGCAGGAGGCGTACGAGCGCATCAAGGACGCACTCAGCGGCAACCGCTACTACACCCTCCTGGACGCCCTCGACGCCCTGATCGCCACCCCCGAGCTGGGCAAGGCCGCCGCCAAGCCGGCGAAGGACAAGCTCACCGCCCTCGCCTCGGCCGGCTGGGACCGCGTGACCAGGGCGTACGAGGCAGCCCAGGCCACCGAGGACCCCGGACGCCGCGAGATCGCCTTGCACGACGTCCGCAAGGCGGCCAAACGCGCTCGATACACCGCCGAAGCGCTCGAACCGACCCTCGGCAAGGGCATGGCCAGGCTGGCCGAGCTGGCCGAGAACGTCCAGGAGGTGCTGGGGGCCCACCGGGACGGCGTGGTCGCCCAGGAGACGCTGGCCAAGGAGGCCGAAAGCGCCCGGCAGGCGGGCGAGGACACCTTCACGTACGGGCTGCTGATCGGGATCGAACGTAACACCGCCGAACGTGCCGAGGCCGATTTCCCCAGAGTCTGGGCGGAGACCGTGAAGGCGGTTAAGAAGGTTCTATGACGAACCTTCCGGCAATACCCTTCCCGCGCAGCGACCCCCTCGACGTTCCGGCGGCCTACCGGGAGCTGCGGGAGAAGGAGGGCATCGCGCGGGTGCGCACCCCGGTGGGCGACGAGGTCTGGCTGGTCACCGGCTACGAACAGGCACGCAGGCTGTTCACCGACAGCCGGCTGGGACGCTCCCACCCCGAGCCCGAGCGGGCGCCGCGCGTGTCGAACTCGGCCCTGCTCGGCGGGCCGCAGGGCGAGGCCGCCACCGAGAAGGCCGACCACGAGCGCCTGCGCAGGCTCTTCGCGCCCTCCTTCTCGGCCCGGCGGATGAGGCGGCTGGCCGGCGAGGTCGGCGCCCTGGTCGAGGAGCGGCTGGACCGCCTGGCCGGCCTCACGCCGCCGGCCGACCTGCACGCCGAGCTCTCCTTCCCGCTGCCGGTGCTGGTCATCTGCCGGCTGCTCGGCGTCCCGTACGAGGACAGGGAGTACTTCAGCGGCGTGTCCGCGCGTATGGCCGACCTGCGGGACGAGGCGGCCGGCGTCGCGGCGCGGGCGGAGCTGAGCGCCTACATGGCCGGGCTGATCGCCCGCAAACGGCAGGAACCGGCCGAGGACGTCCTGTCGGACCTCGCGGGCGAGCTGGACGACGACGGCAAGATCGCCGAGCTGGCCGCCGGCCTGCTGTTCGCCGGGCACGAGACCACGGTCAACCGCATCGACCACGGCGTGCTCCTGCTGCTGGCCAACCCCGGCCAGCTCGACCTGCTGCGGTCGGACCCCGGGCTCGCGCCCGCCGCGGTCGAGGAGATCCTGCGCATGGCCGCGCCGAGCCTGCACGGCCTGCCCAGGTACGCCCACGAGGACATCGAGATCGACGGCCGCACGATCCGCCGCGGCGAGGCGGTCGTCCTCAACACCGGCGTGGCGAACCGGGACGAACAGGTCTATCCCGATCCCGACACCTTCGTCATCGGCCGTCCTGCGACCGACCCGCATCTCGCCTTCGGGTACGGCCCGCGGTTCTGCATCGGCGCGAGCCTGGCCAGGGTGGAGCTGGAGGCGGTCTTCAGCCGGCTCTTCCAGCGTCTTCCCGGCCTGCGGCTGGCCGTCCCGGTCGCCGAGCTGCCGCGCTACGAGGGCAGGATCACCCAGGGCTTCGCCCGGCTGCCGGTCACCTGGTGAGCCGTCAGGTCGCGTAGCGCTCCACGCCGACGACGTGCCCGCCGACCCGGTGCAGCACCGCGAACGCGCCCTTGCGCAGGTGCACGTCCTTGCCGCTCAGCGCGTGGATGAGGTGCGGCAGGACCTTGCCGTGGCTGCACACGGCCGCGGGCACGGCGAGGTCGCCGACCAGCTCCGGCGTCTTGTGCGGGTCCTGGCCCTCCTCGCTGAGCAGCGGCTCGGTCCTGATCTCGGCCCCGATCCCGGTCCCGTACGGCTCCAGCGTCTGGACGCAGCGCCGGCTGGGCGAGCTGACCAGCAGCTCCGGCCGGTACGCGGGCAGCGCGGTGGCCAGGGCGGCGGCCTGGGAGCCGCCGTGGTCGTCCAGCGGGCGCAGCGCGTCGTCGCCGTCCCACCGGCTCCTGGACCCGGCCGTGGCGTGCCGGACGAGCACCAGCGGCACGGTCGCGAGCGGCGCGGCGGCCAGGGCGCGCAGCAGCCCGGCGTCCCACTCGTAGGTCAGCAGCTCGCGAGCCCGGTCGACGGGCAGCCAGCGCAGCCCGTCGACCTCGTCGCCCGGTTCGAAGCCGGCGTCGGAGGCGACCCGCGCCGTCCAGTAGTCGACGCGCTTGAGCCGGCCGCCGCTGAGGTAGTGGATCGGCGGCAGGGCGCGGCCCAGGACGACCGTCAGGCCGGTCTCCTCGGTGACCTCGCGCAGGGCGGCGGCGATGACGTGCTCGCCGCTCTCCAGCTTGCCCTTGGGGAAGGTCCAGTCGTCGTAGCGCGGGCGGTGGATCACCGCCACCTCGGGGCCGCTCTCCGCGCCCCGCCAGACCACGGCTCCGGCGGCCCGGAGCAGGTCAGTCGTCAACGGTCCTCCATCGCCTGGTGCCGACGAGATGGCTCTGCAGATCCTCGCCCTCGTGGCGGATCCAGGTGCCGTCGGAGTTGAGCCACCACGCGTTCGTGGTGTCGGCCATGGCCAGGTCCATCAGCTCGATCAGGTACGCCTTGTGCTGCTGCGAGGTCACCTTGACCAGGGCCTCGACCCGGCGGTCGAGGTTCCTGCGCATCAGGTCGGCGCTGCCGATCCACACCTCGGGACGTCTGCCGAGGCCGAACTCGTACACGCGGGAGTGCTCCAAAAAGCGCCCCAAAACCGACCTTACGCGGATATTTTCTGACAAGTTGGGGATTCCGGGGCGAAGAATGCAGATACCGCGCACCCACAGGTCCACCGGCACCCCCGCCCTGGACGCCCGGTAGAGCGCGTCGATGATCGGCTCGTCCACCAGCGAGTTCGTCTTGATCCTGATCCGCGCCGGACGGCCCGCCTGCTGGTGGGCGATCTCCCGGTCGATCCTGGCCAGCAGGCCGCTGCGCATCGAGTGCGGCGCGACCAGCAGCCGGCGGTAGGCCGAGTGGTTGGAGTAGCCGGTCAGGTGGATGAACAGGTCGGTGACGTCCTCGCCCACCAGCGGGTCGGCGGTGAGCAGGCCGAAGTCCTCGTACTGGCGGGCCGTCTTGGGGTTGTAGTTGCCGGTGCCGATGTGGCAGTAGCGGCGCAGCTCGCCCGAGGGCTCCTGCCGGACGACGAGGGCCAGCTTGCAGTGGGTCTTCAGGCCGACCACGCCGTAGACCACGTGGCAGCCGGCCCGCTCCAGCTTCCTGGCCCAGGAGATGTTGGCGTGCTCGTCGAAGCGGGCCTTGATCTCCACGACCACGACGACCTGCTTGCCCGCCTCGGCCGCGTCGATCAGCGCGTCGACGATGGGCGACTCGCCGCTGGTCCGGTAGAGGGTCTGCTTGATCGCCAGCACCCGCGGGTCGGCCGCGGCCACCTCGATGAACCGCTGGACGCTGGTCGCGAACGAGTCGTACGGGTGGTGCAGCAGCACGTCGCGCTCGCGCAGGGTGGAGAAGAGGTCGTCCTCGGCGTTGATCACCTCGGCCGGCACGAACGGGCGATAGCTCAGCTCGCCGCGGTCGAGGTCGGCGATGGCGTGCAGGCCGGTCAGGTCGAGCGGGCCGGGCAGCCGGTAGATCTCGTGCGGGGCCAGCTCCAGCTCCTCGATGAGCGGGGCCAGCACCTCGGGCGTGATGGTCTCCTCGACCTCCAGCCGCACGGGCGGCCCGAACCGCCGCTTGAGCAGCTCCTTCTCCAGCGCCTGCATGAGGTTCTCGGTGACGTCCTCGTCGACGTCGAGGTCTTCGTTCCTGGTGACGCGGAAGACGTGGTGCTGGAGGATCTCCATGCCCTTGAACAGCTGGCCGAGGTGCGCCGCGATGACGTCCTCCAGCGGCACGAACCGGTCCTTCGACGCCGGCACGAACCGGGGGAGCTGCGAGGGCACCTTCACCCGCGCGAAGACGGTGTGGTCGGTGATCGGGTTGCGCACCAGCACGGCCAGGTTGAGGCTGAGCCCGGAGATGTAGGGGAACGGGTGCGCCGGGTCGACCGCCAGCGGCGTCAGCACCGGCCTGATCCGCTCCCTGAACAGCTTGCGCAGCTCCGTGCGCTCCTCGCGGCCCAGGTCGTCCCACCGGACGATCTCGATGCCCTCGGTCGCGAGCTGGGGGCAGACACGGTCGTGGAAGGCGGCGGCGTGCCGCTTGGCCAGGGAGTCGGCGATCGTGGCGATCCGGGCCAGCTCCTCGCGCGGCTTCAGCCCGCTCTTGGTGCGCAGCAGCAGCCCGGTGGCCATGCGCCGCTTCAGGCCGGCCACCCGTACGCGGAAGAACTCGTCCAGGTTGCTGGCGAAGATGGCCAGGAAGCGCACCCGTTCGAGCAGCGGGACCGACGGGTCCTCGGCCAGTTCGAGGACGCGCTCGTTGAACTGGAGCCAGCTTTCCTCGCGGTTGAGGAACCGCTCCTGTGGCAGGGGCAGGTCGTTTCCCGATTGCAGCGGTTCCGCGGACATATGGCCTATATTGCCCCGATTGGTTGAACGGAACGTTAACGTAGCCGCAACGAACTCACTCTGGCTGGTCGGCCTGCTCCAGGCGTGCGGCGCGCTCGGCGAGCCTGGCCTCCCGCTGACGGATCTTCTCCTCGCGCTCGCGGGCCTTCTCCGCCTCCTTCAGCAGCCGCTCGCGCTCCTTCAACTCTCGTACCCGGGCTTTCTCCGCGTCACGCAACTCTCGCTGGCGGAGCTTCTCGGCTTCCTTGAGCTCCTTCTCCCGGGCCTTCTCGAATTCGCGCAGATCCTTGTCGCTGACGCGCGGCTTGGCGGCGGCGGCGGCCTGGTTGCGGGTGGCCACCGAGATGACCGGGCTCGGGTTCAGCCCGGTCAGGCCGTTCCAGGCCAGGTTCACCAGGTGCGCGGCGACCTCCTCGCGGCCCGGCTTGCGCACGTCCAGCCACCACTGGCCGGTCAGCGCGACCATGCCGACCAGCATCTGGGCGTACATCGGGGCGAGCTTGGGGTCGTAGCCCCGGCCGGCGAACTCGTCGGCCAGGACGTCCTCGACCTGGCTGGCGATCTCGCTGATCAGGCTGGCGAACGTGCCGGTGCCCGAGGCCGCGTGCGAGTCGCGCACCAGGATGCGGAAGCCCTCGCTGCTCTCCTCGATGTACTGGAGCAGGGCCAGGGCGGCCCGCTCCAGCTTGATGAGGGAGTGGGAGGCGGCGAGGGCCGAGGTGATCATGCCGAGCAGCTTCTGCATCTCGCGGTCGACGACGACCGCGTAAACGCCTTCCTTGCCGCCGAAATGCTCGTACACCACGGGTTTGGACACCTGCGCGGTGGCGGCTATCTCCTCTATGGAGGTCCCGTCGAACCCCTTCTCGGCGAACAGCGTGCGGCTGATCCGGATCAGCTGCTCTCTGCGCTCTCTACCGGACATGCGCCTGCGAGATCGGGGTTCGGTCACGGGTTCCATAATGACGGCCACGGACGAATGGCCGTTCATCGGCTGATTCTCGTCAGGCAATGCGCTTCGCCGCCAGGCGTTCTGGCGTCGGCCAGCGCACGTCGTACACCCAGCCCGCCCGTTCGAAGAGGCGGATCAGGCCGGCGCTGAGGTCGATCTGGCCCTTGAGCGCGCCGTGCCGGGCGCAGGTGGGGTCGGAGTGGTGCAGGTTGTGCCAGGACTCGCCGAACGACGGGATGGCCAGCCACCAGACGTTGCGCGACTTGTCACGCGTCTGGAAGGACTCCTCGCCGAAGACGTGGCAGATCGAGTTGATCGACCAGGTCACGTGGTGCAGCAGGCCGATGCGGATCAGCGAGCCCCAGAACAGCGCGGTCAGGCCGCCCTGCCAGGACCAGGTCAGCAGCAGGCCGAGCACGCCGGGCAGCAGGACCGAGACGAGGGCCAGCGTGGGGAACCACTTGTGCAGCTTCTGGATGTCCTCGTCCTTGCACAGGTCGGGGGCGTACTTCTCGCGGTTGGTGCGCTCGCTCTCGAACAGCCAGCCCATGTGGGCGTACAGCAGGCCCTTGGACATCGACCTGAAGCCGGGGCCGAAGCGCCACGGCGAGTGCGGGTCGCCGTCCTTGTCGGAGAACTTGTGGTGCTTGCGGTGCGTGGCCACCCAGTCCAGCACGGACATCTCCAGCGACAGGCTGCCCGCGATGCCCATCGCGATCTTCAACGGCCGCTTGGCCTTGAACGAGCCGTGCGTGAAGTAGCGGTGGAACCCGACGGTGACGCCGAGCCCGGAGACGACGTAGAAGACGAAGGCGATGACGATGTCCGTCCAGCCGAGTCCCCATCCCCAGGCCAGCGGGACCGCCGCCGCGAGCGCGACCAGGGGCAGTCCGACCACGAGTGCGAACGTGATGATCTCGGCCCTGGACTTCGGTTCTTCTTCGAAGTCGGGCTTCGGGGCGGGGGAGGAACGCTCGGCGAGAACGGTCATGGGCTACCTCCAACTACATGTATGAGGATGAATGTCCAGGCTACGCCACCGTAACCTACGCCATCGTAAGTAAGGAAGCCCTAAGTGTGGATGTCACTTAGCTGACGGCCGGCGCGCCCAGGTGAGTGGGTTTCGTGCCTTGCGGCTTTTGGGGTGTTCTGTTATACGACCAGCGCGCCGACTACCCCCGCGTGTCCCCGGTATTCGCGGCACTGGAGATGTGCGAGAGAATTGAGGGCGCATACGCCCGTGCGGGCTCGGTATCGTAGGGGCTGTGTGTCGGACGCCACGGCGTCCGGTCCGTCCCGGATCGTCTAATCGGCAGGACAAGTGGTTTTGGTCCACTTTGTAGGGGTTCGAGTCCTCTTCCGGGAGCCTTGACAGCCATCCCGCGACTCCCCGCGCGAAAGAGTTCCGAACCGGGCAGGTATCCTCACGGTGTCGGGAGGGTTGCGGCGCGGTAGCCGCGCCGACGACCCTGATCCGTCCAGTCACAGGGAGTCTCAGTCCGTGAGTGTGCCGCGCCCGGCAGCCGTCATCGTCCTCGCCGCGGGCGAGGGCACCCGGATGAAGAGCCAGACCCCGAAAGTCCTCCACGAGCTGTGCGGCCGCGCGCTGGTCGACCACATGCTCGCCGCCGCCCGCGACCTCGATCCCGAGCGGCTCATCGTGGTCATCGGCCATGCGCTCGAACAGGTCGGCGGTCATCTGGCCGCCACCAGCCCCGACGCGCGCGCCGTCGTCCAGCGTGAGCAGCGCGGCACCGGCCACGCCGTCCGCACGGTGCTGGAGGAGGTCGGCACGATCGCCGGCACGATCCTGGTCACCTACGGCGACGTGCCGCTCATGCAGGCCCGCACGCTCGCCACGCTGCTCGCCAAGCACGCCGCCGACGGCAACGCGGTCACCGTGCTGACGGCCGAGGTGCCCGACCCGACCGGCTACGGCCGGATCGTCCGCGACCCCTCCGGCGCCGTGCTGGAGATCGTCGAGGAGAAGGACGCCGACGACGAGCAGCGCGCGATCAAGGAGATGAACTCCGGCATCTACGCCTTCGACGGCCTGCTGCTCGCCGACGCCGTCAAGCGCGTGTCCACCGACAACGCCCAGGGCGAGGAGTACCTCACCGACGTCCTCGGCATCCTGCGCGGCGACGGCCACCGGGTCGGCGCCTGCGTGGCCGCCGACTACGTCGAGGTCGAGGGCGTCAACGACCGCGTCCAGCTCGCCTTCGCCCGCAAGGTGCTCAACCAGCGGCTGCTGGAGCAGCACATGCGCGCCGGCGTCACCGTCGTCGACCCGGCCACCACGTGGGTCGACGTGGACGTCGAGATCGGGCCCGACGCCGTCGTCCACCCCGGCACCCAGCTCCACGGCCGCACGGTCATCGGCGCCGGCGCCGAGGTCGGCCCGGCCACCACGCTGACCGACACCCGCGTCGGCGAGCGCGCCGTCGTGCGCAACGCGGTCTGCGACGACGCCGAGATCGGCCCCGAGGCCAACGTCGGCCCCTACGCCTACCTGCGTCCCGGCACCGTGCTCAGCCGCAGGTCGAAGGCGGGCACGTTCGTCGAGATGAAGAACACCAAGGTCGGCGAGCGCTCCAAGGTGCCCCACCTCACCTACGCCGGCGACGCCACCATCGGGGAAGACGTCAACATCGGCGCCTCCACCGTCTTCGTCAACTACGACGGGGTCGACAAACACCACACCACCGTGGGCGACGGCGCGTTCGTCGGCTGCGACACCATGCTCATCGCCCCCGTGACGATCGGCGAAGGCGCCAACACCGCGGCCGGGTCCGTGATCGTCAGCGACGTACCCCCAGGGGCGATGGGCGTGGCCAGGGCGCGACAGCGCAACATCGAGAAATGGGTCCTGCGCAAGCGCGCGGGCACCAAGTCGGCCGCCGCCGCCGAACGGGCGCTGGCCGAGCGAGCACAGCAGGAGAACGAACAGTGACCAGCATCAAACAGCCGGGCGAGAAGAACCTCATGCTCTTCTCCGGCCGGGCCTATCCAGAGCTGGCCGAAGAGGTTGCCGAGCACGTCGGCGTCTCCCTCACCCCCACCAAACTGATCGACTTCGCCAACGGCGAGATCTACGCCCGCTACCTGGAGTCCGTCCGCGGCTGCGACGCGTTCGTGATCCAGAGCCACACCGGTCCCATCAACAAGTGGATCATGGAACAGCTCATCATGGTCGACGCGCTCAAGCGGGCCTCGGCCAAGCGCATCACCGTGGTCATGCCGTTCTTCGGCTACGCCCGCCAGGACAAGAAGGGCCGCGGCCGCGAGCCCATCACGGCCCGGCTGATGGCCGACCTGTTCAAGACCGCCGGCGCCGACCGGCTCATGTCGATCGACCTGCACACCTCGCAGATCCAGGGCTTCTTCGACGGTCCCGTCGACCACCTGTTCGCGATGCCGGTCCTGGAGAGCTACCTGAAGAACAAGCTCGACCTGGAGAACACGACCGTCGTCTCGCCCGACACCGGCCGCGTCCGCCTGTCCGAGCGCTGGGCCGACACCCTCGGCACGCCCCTGGCCTTCATCCACAAGCGCCGCGACCTCGACGTGGCCAACTCCGTGAAGGTCAGCGAGGTCGTCGGCAAGGTCAGCGGGCGCACCTGCGTGCTGATCGACGACATGATCGACACCGCCGGCACGATCTGCAAGGCCGCCGACGCCCTCTACGAGCAGGGCGCCACCAACGTCATCGTCGCCGCCACCCACGCGGTCTTCTCCGACCCCGCCGTCGACCGGCTGAAGAACTCGCGCATCTCCGAGGTCATCGTGACCAACACGCTGCCGCTGTCGGAGGCCAAGCGGTTCGACAAGCTGACCGTGCTCTCGATCGCGCCGCTCATCGCGCGCGCCGTCACCGAGGTCTTCACCGACGGCTCCGTCACGAGCCTGTTCGAGGGCGACACCTGAGCGAGTAAGCTGTACGGGTTGCGCTCGTAACGCCTTCCGCTAGGGCGGGTGAGGGGGAGCGCGCCACAATCCGATCTCTGCATCCCTAGGAGATGTCGTGTCTGAAGTACGTATCGCCGCCGAGCCGCGCACGGTGTTCGGCAAGGGCGCCGCCCGCAAGATCCGCCGCGCCGACAAGGTGCCCGCCGTCCTCTACGGGCACGGCATCGACCCCAAGCACCTGACCCTGCCCGGTCACGAGGTGCTGCTCGCCCTCCGCACGCCCAACGTGCTGATCCGCCTCCAGGGTGACGGCGTCGACGAGCTCGCCCTGCCCAAGGGCGTGCAGCGCGACCCGATCAAGGGCTTCGTCGAGCACGTCGACCTGCTCCTGGTCAAGCGCGGCGAGAAGGTCACCGTCGAGATCCCGGTCACCACGACCGGCGACGTCAACTCCGAGGGCCTGCTCGACCAGCAGCTGGTCTCGGTGGCCGTCGAGGCCGAGGCCACCCACATCCCGACCGGCGTCGAGGTCGACGTCGAGGGCATGGAGGTCGGCACCGTGGTCACCGCCGCGCAGCTCGACCTGCCGTCGGGCGCCACGCTGGCCGCCGACCCCGAGGCCGTGGTCCTCCACGTCATCGCCAAGCCGACCGAGGAGCCCGCCGCGGAGGCCGAGGAGGCCGCCGAGGGCGAGACCGCCGAGGCCGAGGGCGAGGGCGAGAGCGCCGAGGCTGCCGCCGAGTAAGCACGTACCGCGACAACGGGGGTGGCGCGAGGCCGCCCCCGTTCCGCTGTAAGGGGAGCGCACATGGACCGCTGGCTGATCGTCGGACTGGGCAATCCGGGGCCCGAATACGCGGGTAACAGGCACAACGCGGGCTTCATGGTGCTCGACGAGCTGGCCGCGCGGGCCGGCGGGCGCTTCAAGGCGCACAAGAGCAGGTCCGAGGTGCTGGAGACGCGGGCGGCCGTGCTGGCCAAGCCGCTGACGTACATGAACCTGTCGGGCGGGCCGGTCAAGGCGCTCGCCGACTTCTACAAGATCGGCCCCGACCGGCTGATCGTCGTCCACGACGAGCTCGACGTCCCCTACGGCGCGCTGCGCGCCAAGCTGGGCGGCGGCGACAACGGCCACAACGGGCTCAAGTCCATCACCAAGGTCCTCGGCACCCGCGACTACCTGAGGGTGCGCTTCGGCATCGGCCGGCCGCCCGGCCGCATGGACCCGGCCACCTTCGTGCTGCGAGACTTCGCCACCGTCGAGCGCAAGGATCTGCCCTTCCTCGTCGACCGGGGCGCCGACGTCGTCGAGTCGCTCATGGCCCGCGGCCTGGAAGCCACCCAGAACGACTTCCACCGGGCTGATCTCCACATTTCCGGCCCTCCGCGCTGATCGCCGCATAGAACCGTTCGCCGCCTGTCGCGGCGCACGCCCGGCTAGCATCGGTGACTGTCCGTTCGGGAACGGGCACACAGAGGCGTGCCACCGCCCGGAGCGACGGCGGGAGCGGAGCGGGGGAAGACGGCATTTGGCGACCGAGGCCGCCTCACGGAGTGAGGCAGGAGAGCCCGTGAAGTCCGGCGAGGCCCTCTCGTGGCGGGTCAGCCCGGTGACTCCGGCATGGATGCGTTCCTACCGGTTCCGTGCCGTGGTGGGCGATCTGTGCGGGGCGGGCATCGGGTCCGCCGCCGCCTTCTGCGGCAGGTTCGGCGGGTTCACCCCCTACGTGCTGCCGTACCTGCTGGTCAGCGTGGCGCTGCCGTGGGTGTGGATCTGCGCGGTCGCGCTCAACCGGGCCTACGAGCCCCGCATGATCGGCGTCGGCTCCGAGGAGTTCCGCCGCGTCGTGCACGCCGGTGTGGCGCTGACCGCGGCCACCGCGATCGGCTCGTACGTCACCAAGACCGACGTCGCCCGCGGCTACGTCGTGCTCGCGCTGCCCCTGGTCACGCTGCTCACGCTGGTCGCCCGCTACCTGCTGCGGCGCTCGCTCAACCGGCGCAGGGCGGCCGGGGCCTGCATGCGCCGCGTGGTCGCGGTCGGCCACCCGGCCTCGGTCGCCGAGCTGGTCCACCTCTTCCGCAGGGAACGCCACCACGGCATGGACGTCGTGGCCGCCTGCCTGCCCTACGGCGAGCCGCCCGGGGTGCTGACCGAGGTGCCCGTCGCGGGCGACTTCGGCGACGTGCCGCTGGTCGTCGACCAGCTGCGCGCCGACACCGTGGCGGTGCTGGCCTGCCCCGAGATGGACGGCGACGCGCTGCGCCGGCTGGCCTGGCGGCTGGAGCGCACCCACACCGAGCTGGTGGTCGCCCCCGCCCTGATGGACGTCGCCGGCCCGCGCACGATGATCCGGCCGGCCGCCGGGCTGCCGCTGCTGCACGTCGAGCACCCCGAGCTGACCGGCGCCCGGCAACTGGTCAAGAACGTCTTCGACCGCGTGGTCGCCGCCGGTCTGCTGGTGCTGCTGTCACCGCTGCTGGCGGCCCTGGCCGTGGCCGTGCGCGGCACGAGCCCGGGGCCCGCGCTGTTCCGCCAGACCCGCGTCGGGAAGGACGGCAGGCCGTTCACCATCCTGAAGTTCCGTACCATGCGGCGCGGCTCGGAGCAGCAGAAGATCACCCTCGTCAGCGACCACGACGGCGTGCTGTTCAAGATCCGCAACGATCCGCGCGTGACGCCGCTCGGCACGCTGATGCGCCGCCACTCTCTCGACGAGCTGCCCCAGCTCATCAACGTGCTCCTCGGACACATGTCGCTCGTCGGCCCCCGCCCGCCGCTTCCGGAGGAGGTGGCGCGCTACGGTGACGACGTGCGCAGACGGCTTCTGGTGCGTCCCGGGCTGACCGGGCTGTGGCAAGTGAGCGGACGATCTGACCTATCGTGGGAGGAATCCGTCCGTCTCGACCTGCGTTACGTGGAGAACTGGTCCCTCACGCTGGACCTGCAGATCCTGTGGAAGACTTGGTCGGCCGTCGCCCGCGGGCAAGGAGCATATTGATGACGATTCGCGACGACCACGCCGTGGCCGGCGACCTGGCGACGGAGGCGGGCGAGAGGCTGCTGCAGGTCCGCGAGCGCACCGGGTTCGGCGACTCCGCCGCGTTGCGCGCGGAGGGCGACCGGGCCGCGCACGTGTTCCTCATGGAGGCGCTGGCACGGTTGCGTCCGAGTGACAGTGTGCTGTCCGAGGAGGCCACCCGCGAGGAGCGGCTCGACCCGCGCAGGCTGGGCGCCGAGCGCGTGTGGATCGTCGACCCCCTCGACGGCACGCGCGAGTTCGCCGAGGAGGGCCGGGCCGACTGGGCCGTGCACGTCGCGCTGTGGGAGCGCGGCAAGCTGACCGCGGGCGCGGTGGCGCTGCCCGCGCAGGGCCGTACGCTGACCACCGCCGAGCCGCCCGCCCTGCCGGCCTTCGAGAAGGGCCGCTTCCGCATCGCGGTGAGCCGCACCCGGCCGCCGGAGTTCGTCCAGAAGCTGGCCTACCTGCTGGGGGCCGACCTGGTGCCGATCGGCTCGGCGGGGGCCAAGATCTCCGCGGTGCTCACCGGCGAGGTCGAGGCGTACGTGCACGCCGGCGGCCAGTACGAGTGGGACTCCGCGGCGCCCGTCGCCGTCGCGCAGGCGGCCGGGGCGTTCGCCAGCCGCGTCGACGGCTCGGAGCTGACCTACAACCAAGCGGACCCGTCACTACCGGATATCCTGGTTTCCCTACCGGAGCTGGCGACATCCCTGCTCGCCGGAATTCGGGACCTGCATCGCTAACCGCCGGAGGAAGCGCCCATGCTCCAGCGCGACTACACGACGTCGCAGCTCGACGTACTCGAAGCCGAGGCCATTCACATCATGCGCGAGGTGGCGGCGGAGTTCGAGCGGCCGTGTCTGCTCTTCTCCGGCGGCAAGGACTCGATCGTCATGCTGCGCATCGCGGAGAAGGCGTTCTGGCCCGCGGCCATCCCGTTCCCGCTGATGCACGTCGACACCGGGCACAACTTCGACGAGGTCATCGAGTTCCGCGACCGCCGTTCCGAGGAGCTGGGCGCGCGCCTGATCGTGGCCAGCGTGCAGGAGTCGATCGACAGCGGCCGGGTGGTCGAGGAGACCGGCCGGCGCGCCTCGCGCAACCGCCTGCAGACCACCACGCTGCTCGACGCGATCGAGGAGCACGAGTTCGACGCCGTCTTCGGCGGCGCCCGGCGCGACGAGGAGAAGGCCCGCGCCAAGGAGCGCGTGTTCTCCTTCCGCGACGACTTCGGCCAGTGGGACCCGAAGAACCAGCGCCCCGAGCTGTGGAACCTCTACAACTCCCGCATCCGCAAAGGTGAGCACATCCGGGTCTTCCCGCTGTCCAACTGGACCGAGCTCGACATCTGGGACTACATCCGGCGTGAGGGCATCGAGATCCCCTCGATCTACTTCTCGCACACCCGCAAGGTGTTCGAGCGCGACGGCATGCTGCTGCCCGACTCCGACGTCGTGTCCCGCGGCGACGACGAGCCGCTGTTCGAGGCCGTCGTACGCTACCGCACGGTCGGTGACATGACCTGCACCGGCGCCGTGCAGTCCACGGCCGCCACGGTCGAGGAGATCATCGAGGAGATCGCGGCCACCCGGATCACCGAGCGGGGGGCCACCAGGGCCGACGACCGCTCGTCCGAGGCCGCCATGGAGGACCGCAAGCGAGAGGGCTACTTCTGATGGACATTCTTCGCTTTGCCACCGCGGGAAGCGTCGACGACGGCAAGTCCACCCTCATCGGACGGTTGCTCTTCGACTCCAAGGCCATCTTCGAGGACCAGCTCGAAGCGGTCGAGCGCACCTCCCGCGACCGCGGCACCGAGTACACCGACCTGTCGCTGCTGACCGACGGCCTGCGGGCCGAGCGCGAGCAGGGCATCACGATCGACGTGGCCTACCGCTACTTCGCCACGCCCAAGCGCAAGTTCATCATCGCCGACACGCCCGGCCACATCCAGTACACCAGGAACATGGTCACCGGCGCCTCCACGGCCGACCTGGCGATCATCCTCATCGACGCGCGCAAGGGCGTGCTGGAGCAGTCGCGCCGGCACGCGTTCCTGACCTCGCTGCTGAGGGTGCCGCACCTGGTGCTGGCCGTGAACAAGATGGACCTGGTCGACTACTCGCAGGAGCGGTTCGAGGAGATCCGGGAGGAGTTCACCTCCTTCGCCTCCAAGCTCAACGTGAGCGACCTGACGTTCATCCCGATCTCTGCGCTCAACGGCGACAACGTCGTCTCGCGCTCGGAGAACATGCCCTGGTACCTCGGCACGTCCCTGCTCCACCACCTGGAGAACGTGCACATCGCCTCCGACCGCAACCTGGTCGACGTGCGCTTCCCCGTCCAGTACGTGATCCGTCCGCAGAAGGCCACCGACCACGCCTTCCACGACTACCGCGGCTACGCGGGGCAGGTCGCGGGCGGGGTGCTCAAGCCGGGCGACGAGGTGACCCACCTGCCGTCCGGGCTGAGCACGCGGATCGCCTCGATCGACACGTTCGACGGGCCGGTGGAGGAGGCGTTCCCGCCCATGTCGGTCACGCTGCGCTTCGAGGACGACCTCGACATCTCGCGCGGCGACATGATCGCCAGGCCCAACAACCAGCCGCACGCGGCCCAGGAGCTGGAGGCCATGGTCTGCTGGATGGCCGACGGCCTCAAGCTGACCCCGCGCACCAAGCTGACGATCAAGCACACCACCCGTACGGCGCGGGCGCTGGTGCGCGACCTGCACTACCGGCTCGACGTCAACACGCTGCACCGGGACGAGGAGGCCACCGCCCTCGGCCTGAACGAGATCGGCCGGGTCTCGCTGCGGGTCACCCAGCCGCTGTTCGTCGACGACTACGCCCGCAACCGGCTGACCGGCGGCTTCATCCTCGTGGACGAGGCCACCAACGGCACGGTCGGCGCCGGAATGATCATCGACGCCAGCTGAGCGTCATGCGAACGGCCCGGCGACACCACGCCGGGCCGTTCGCCGTTTCGGTAGATCTTTGCAGGGTTTCCTGACCATCTGATTACCCTCCGCGCTAGGGTCGTCGCGTTCCGTGTTGGCGACGTGAAGGCCCTCCCCTGTGACCGACCGCGCATCCGCCACCCGAGTGATCTTCCTCGGGGGCCTCGGCCGTAGTGGCACCACCCTGCTGGAACGGCTGCTCGCCGAGCTGCCCGGCGTCGTGGCGCTCGGCGAGGTGGTCCATCTGTGGTCCAGGGGCGTGCTGGCCGGAGAGCCGTGCGGCTGCGGCGCCGCCTTCGCCGCCTGCGACTTCTGGCTGCAGGTGGGCCGGGCGGCGTTCGGCGGATGGCGGCCGTCGGTGGCCGAGCGGGTGCTCATGTTGCGGCGACGGGTCGACCGCACCCACCGGATGGGGCGCATCGCGCATCCCGACCTGGCCGAGTACGCGCGGGCGTACCGGAAGGTCTACGAGGCGACCGGCGCACCCGTCGTGATCGACTCCAGCAAACACGCCTCCCTCGCCCACTGCCTGGTCGCGGCCGGCATGGACGTACGCGTGGTGCACGTCGTCCGCGACCCGCGGGCGGTGGCCCACTCCTGGCGCAGGACCGTCGAGCGGCCCGAGGACGGGCGTCCCATGACCCGCTGGGGGCCGCTGCGCACGTCCCTCCACTGGACGGCCCAGAACGCCGGTCTCGAGCTCCTCGCCCGTCAGGGGGCCCTGGTGACCCGGGTGCGCTACGAAGACCTGGTCGCCCGTCCGGAGCCCACGCTGACCTCGCTGGCCGGCTTCCTCGGCCTCGACGTTCCCGGCCTGCCGTTCCTGGAGGGCACGACGGCGCGGCTCGGGCCCGCGCACACCGCGTCCGGCAATCCGATGCGGTTCCAGGTCGGGGGCATCCGGCTGCGGTGCGACGACTCGTGGCGTTCGGGGCTGCCCGTCCGCGACCGGCGGCTGGTCACCGCGCTCACCTGGCCCCTCCGCGTCCGGTACGGCTACCGGGAGGTCGCCGCGTGAGCGCGCCGCCGTCCGTGGGGGTGGTGATCCCGACCTGCGGCGACCGGCCCGGGCTGCTGCGCGAGGCCGTGGCGGCGGTGCTGGCCCAGGACTATCCGGGGCGGCTCGCCGTGGTCGTGGTCCACGACGGCGGGCGCGGCTGCCCGGGGCCGGAGCTGGGCGTGCCCGTCCTGGCCAACCGGCGTACCCCGGGGCTTCCCGGGGCGCGCAACACCGGCATCGCGGCCCTCGACACCGATCTCGTCGCCTTCTGCGACGACGACGACCTGTGGCTGCCGGGCAAGCTCACCGCCCAGGCGCGTGCGCTGGCCGTGACCGGAGGCGAGTTCGCGAGCTGCGCCATCGAGATCGAACACGCGGGGCGCCGGGTGGCCAGGCTCGCCGGCGCCGACACGGTGACCATGGCCGATCTCCTGCGGTCGCGCATGGTGATGGTGCACTCCTCGACGTTCCTGTTCCGGCGCGGGGCCCTGTGGGCCGACGAGAGCGCCCCCGGGGGCCAGAACGAGGACTGGGACCTGGCCCTGCGGGCGGCCCGGCGGCGGCCGATCACGCACGTCGACCGGCCGCTCGTCCGGGTGCGGTGGGGCGGTTCGTCCCACTACGCGGCCCGCTGGGCGGACCGGATCGCGGGGCTCGACTGGATGCTCGACCGCCATCCCGAGCTGGCCGCCGACCGGCGCGGCGCGGCGCGGGTCTACGGCCAGTTCGCCTTCGCGTACGCGGCGCTCGGGCGGCGGCGCGCGGCGGTCCGGTGGGCGGTGCGCGCGTTCGGGGCGCGGCCGGGTGAGCCGCGGGCGCCGATCGCGCTGGCCGTCGCGGCGGGGATCGTCCCGGCCGCGACCGTGCTCGGGCTGCTGCACGGACGGGGGCACGGCATTTGACCCCGCCCAGGACCCGCGTGCCCGCCGTGCCCGTCCAGCGTCCGCCCGCCCCGGACCCCGTCTCCGACTCCCCGCCCGCGCGCGGGCGGGCCGCCGAGGCCGCGTCCGCCCGGACCTACGCGTCGGCGGCCGGGCATGCCGCCGAGGCCGCGCGGGTCCGCGCGGCCGGGCCGGCCGTGGCCGGCCGGGGCCGTGGCGCCGAGCCGGAGGTCGCCCGCACCCTTCCGTCCGAGCGCCTGGCGGGTCGCGGGCCCGCCGAGGCCGGGCGCCGGGGACGTGCGGCGGAGCGCGTGCGGGTGGGCGGGGTCGGGGTGGACGTCGTCACCGAGGCCGACGTGGTGCGCTGGATGGCGGCGGAGGCCGCGGCCGGCCGGGGCGGCCGCATCGTGACGCCCAACGTCGACATCTGCCGGGCCGTCGCCCGCGACCCGGCCCTGCAGGAGCTCGTGGGCTCGGCCGAGATCGTGGTGGCGGACGGCATGCCGCTGGTGTGGGCGGCCAGGCTGCTCGGCACCCCGCTGCCCGAACGGGTCACGGGGGCCGACCTGATCTGGTCGCTCAGCGAGGTGGCCGCGGCCCGGAACTGGCCGGTGTACCTGCTCGGCGGGCCGCCGGGCGTGGCCGAGCTGGCCGCCGACGAGCTCAGGAGCTGCCGTCCCGGGCTGAAGGTGGCAGGGGTGCACGCGCCGCCGTACCGCTTCGACGACACGGCGGAGGGCAGGGAGCGGGTGCGGCGCCGGGTGGTCGCGGCGCGGCCCCGCCTGGTGTTCGTCGGGCTGGGCTTCCCCCGGCAGGATCTGCTCATCGCCGAGCTGCGCGAGGAGCTGCCGCAGGCGTGGTTCGTGGGCTGCGGGGCCGCCATCGCCTTCGCCGCCGGCACCGTCCGGCGGGCGCCGCGCTGGATGCGGAGGGCAGGGCTGGAGTGGGCGTTCCGGCTGATGAGCGAGCCCGGCCGGCTGGCGCGGCGCTACCTCGTGGACGACCTCCCCTTCGCGGTACGCCTGCTCGCCGGCTGCCTGCTGACGAGACTCAGGCGGTGAGGGCCCGGACCCGGGCCGCCTCGGCCGGGGTGAGCCCCCGGGCCGCAGTGGCCAGGGCGTGACGGGAGTCCATCGGACGGAAGGCCGTACGGGACAACCCCGACCAGGCGAAGGCCGCCGACCGGCGGGACGGCGTGGTGCAGGCCCGGACGATCCGGCGTTCGGCGGCCGGCGACCACGGCAGGCCCGCGTGGGCGTAGAGCCGCCGGAAACCGGTCACCGGATCCTGGGCCAGCGACTCGTACGACGCCACCAGGACGCCGGTAGTGGCGGCCAGCACCGACCGTGCGGCCCGCCACAGGGCGGCCGTCGTGGCCAGGTCGTCGGCGGAGCCGAGCAGCGGGCACAGCCGCAGCAGGCCGGGATGGTCGCGGACGAGCAGCGGCTGGCCGAGCAGGTCGCCCACGTCGAACCGCCACCCGAGCCGGCGCCAGCTCGCCACGAACGACACCGGATCACGGACGAGGACGATGACCGCGCACCCCAGCCGCCGGGCGAACCAACCGGCCGACAACACCGCGAACGGGTCGTCGAGCAGCGCCCGGCGCCCGGCCAGGCGGCCGAACGCGAACGCGGTGCCGTAGCGCGCCAGCCGGGCCAGGTCGTAGGGGGAGCGGTTGGCGCGCAGCTCGGCGAGCCAGTGGTAGCGCAGGGCGACCGTGTCGCGGAAGGCGGGCAGGAAGTCGGCGGCGTTGTCGTCGCAGATGTACTGGAACCGGTGGGCGACCTCGGCCCGCAACACGCCGGGGCAGCGGCCGGGCGGGTGTTGCGGGTTGAGCGGCTCGTTGACGTAGACCAGGCCGCCCCCGGCGGCGAGCATCTTGCCGGCCCAGCTCGTGCCGCTCCTCGGCAGGCCGGTGACCAGGACGGGAGTGTTCACGCGGCGGCCGCCCAGGTGCGCGGGCGCAGGGCGGGCAGGGTGTGGCGGCCGAACGGGCGCAGGCCGTAGCGGTGGTGGAGCTGCCACAGCGGCAGCAGGTTCTTCACGATCACCCCGGCCGACCAGCCGACGACCGCGCCGAACGCCCCGTGGGAGGGGATCAGGGCCAGGTCGAGCGCGACCGTGACGGCGACCGCGGCCAGCAGGTTGAGCAGGCTGGCCAGGGTGTGGCCGGCGGCCGTCAGGACGACGTCGACCATGCCGCAGGCGGTGGCCACCAGCATGGTCCCGGCCAGGACGAGGGCGATGGGGGCGGCGGCGCCGTACGCGGGGCCGAAGACGCGCAGCAGCCACGGCGCGAGGACGGCGTAACCCAGCCACACCGGCCAGGTCAGCAGCACCAGCCAGATCGTGGTGGCCTGGTACAGCTCGCGCGCCCGGCCGAGCTCCCCGTCGGCGAGCGCCCGGACCAGCCGCTCCTGCACGGCCTGCGCCAGCCCCTGGTTGGCGAGCTGCCCGACGACCCGGAACCGGGTGGCGGCCGTGTAGACGGCGGCCTGGGCCGGCCCGCCGAGCAGGGCGACGACCACGATGTCCAGCCGCTGGAACACCGCCTGGATGGCCCCCGCGGCGGACCGGGGCGCGGTGTACCGCCACAGGTCACGCGCGGTCCCCGGCAGGTACGGCGTGCGCGGCGCCCGTCCGCGCAGGTCGGCCAGGGCCAGGACGAGCAGCGGCAGGAAGGGCAGCGCCCAGGCCGCCGGCAGCCACTGCGGCGCGTGGGCCAGCGCCGCCCAGGTGACGAGCAGGAGCTGCGCGGCGGGCAGCAGCACGCCGTCCAGCAGCACGGTGGGCCGCATCGAGCCGAACCCGCGGGTGGCGGCCAGCGCGATGTCGCCGAGCACGATCACCGGCAGGGCCCAGGCCAGCAGCCCGATGCGCGGCTCCAGCAGCACTCCGGCCGCGCAGGCGGCCAGCGTGCACGGCACCATGGCCGCCCGGAAATATCCGGAGATACCGCGATAGCCGTACGTCCTGGCCCGCGCGATGAAGTACACCAGACCGTTCCCGGCGTCCAGTTTGGCGATGCCGGCGGCCATCAGCGCCAGGGCCGTCACGCTGAAGAACGCCCCCGCCTGCGCCGGGCTGAACGCCCTGGTCACCACCACGGCCACCAGGAACTGCGTCAGCGCGCTCACCCCGGCGCCGGTCAGCCCGGCGATCCCGCGCCGGACCATCACCGGCGCCACGACGGCTCACCGCCCAGCCAGCGCGTCAGCCGCGCGTCGTAGGGCTCGAAATGGTCCCGGAGCGCCCGTTCCAGCACCCGGGGCACGGGCCGGGGCAGCGGCCGGCCGTTGTGCCGCTCGAACGCCGGATAGCCCAGGTGCGGCACCGTCAGGAACTCCAGCACGCGGTCGTAGGCGGTCTCGGGCTCGGCGAAGAACCGGTGGCTGTCGAGCACCAGCATCCGGTCGCGGCCGAAGAGCGGTTCGAGGCGGTCGAGCTGGTCGGCGTACCGGCCGCGGGCCAGGTAGGCGTGGTGGCGGTGGGAGTGGTGCTCGGAGAACGGCGACACGCGCAGGCTCTCCTCGGCCCCGGCCAGCCGTCCGGCCTCCAGCTCAAGGGCGGATTCGAGGTGCGACTCGGACTCGAAGCCCCTGGCCAGCTCGTGGGCGTGGGCCGAACAGGCCCGCTCGACCGGGTCGCGGACCAGGACGATCAGCTTGACCCCGGGCAGGTCGGCGGCGATCCGCTCACCGGCCAGCGGGTGGAACAGGTAGTAGGGGGACGACTCGAACGCGTGGGTGCGGCCGCCGTACCGGTGGGACAGCAGCGCCGCGCCCGCACGCAGCGGGAAATGCGCCTGGTACCAGGCCATCGGCCGGTGGTAGCCGACGTCGAAGTAGTGGACCCCCTTGTGCAGGACGGGCTTGAGCAGCAGCGGATGCTGGGCCAGCGCCCGGTAGAGCGAGGTCGTGCCGCACCGCTGCGCCCCCACGATCAGGAACGACGGCAGCACCCGCGCGCTCGACGTGAACCGGCCCGCCAGCCGCGAGAAGGACAACACCGGCCGCTTCATCGTCCTCATGGCAGCAGCTCCTCGTGGTCGACGGCCGGGTTGAGCCAGGTCTCGGGCGGCCCGAGCGGGCTGTGACCGTCGGCGGCGTGCCGGTCGGCCAGCACGATGAGGTAGCGCAGCGCCGTCCGCCTGGCCTCGGCCGACGACAGGCCGAGCGGGGCCAGCTCGCGGGGCGCCCTGGCCAGGCAGGCGCGGGCCGCCGT
Source organism: Nonomuraea sp. NPDC049624 (assembly GCF_040675255.1). Lineage (NCBI taxonomy): Bacteria > Bacillati > Actinomycetota > Actinomycetes > Streptosporangiales > Streptosporangiaceae > Nonomuraea > Nonomuraea sp. NPDC049624. The sequence goes on from NZ_JBFAOR010000011.1 coordinate 46,640, forward strand.
GGCCGGGTCCATCCTGCGCAGCGCCCGCTGGAAGAGGTGGTGCGCGGCGTCGAGGCCGTAGGGGACGCCGGTCTCGTACCGCTCCCAGTCCCAGACGAGCAGCCGGCCGTCGGCGGAGGGGCAGATGTTCCACGGGGACAGGTCGCCGTGCCAGGCCGGCACCGGACCGCCGGTGGCGGCGATCTCCATGATCGCGGCGTGCAGCAGGGCCGGGGGCACCCGGCCGCGCCGTACGGGCAGGGGTGACAGCGCCAGCACGGGCAGGCCGCGCCACTCGCCGTGGTGCAGCACGTCGGGCACGACGACGGTCTTCAGCGGCGCCGCGGCCAGCCCGCGCAGCGCGGCCGCCTCGCGGCCGACCAGCTCGCGGGCGAGCGGGCTGTCGCCGACCTTCACGTACGCCAGCAGCCGCCCCCCGGTACGGGCCTCCAGCACGGGCTTGCGGTTGGGCCGCAACGCCGGACGCACGTGCAGCACGATCTCCACGGGCGCGTCGAAGACCTCGCCCAGATAAGCCGCCACGGACCCCTCCAGCGGCACGGTGACCGCGCCCCCCACGTGCCACCAGCGCCGCGGCGCCAGCCGGCGGGGCAGCACCCGGTGCGGCAGCACCGAGTACGGCCGCGGCGACCCGGTACCAGGGAACAGCAGGCGCACGGTCTCGCGGAGGTATCCGAGCCGCGCGGAGGCGTCCTTCATGCGTTTCTCCACAGCAGGGCGAACGAGATGAGATAGAGGCTCAGCGGCGTCACCAGGCCGTCGTAGACGAACATGTAGAGCAGCACGAGGCCCATCACCAGCACCCCGGCCAGCCCGATCGGGGAGCGGTCGGCCCAGTGGCGGCGGATGGCGCCGAGGAAGAAGGCCACGTAGAGGGCGGCCCCGGTGAAGCCCTGGGTGATCAGCAGTAGCCAGAGCTGCCCGTCGCTGCCGAGCGGCGGGTGCCCGCAGGCCGCGCACCACTGCGTCTTGCCCGTGGTGATCGAGCGGTGGTTGCCGAGCGAGTTGCGGGTGTTGCCGTAGCCGATGACCGGCGAGTGGCGGGCCGCGGCGACCGTGGCGGTCATCGTGAAGGCCCTGACGTCGTTGGAGTGCGGTTTGTCCAGCCGCTGGGCGAACACCGAGGCCAGCGGGCTGAGCGCGAACACCACCAGCCCGGCAGCCACCGCCCCGCACAGCACGACCCTGGTCCGGCCCGCCACCCGCACGATCAGGTACGCCACGGCCAGCCCGAGCCCGATCCACAGGCCGCGGTTGAGCGAGTACACGACCGGGATCGCGGCCAGGGCGATCACCAGCACCGCCAGCACCCGGCGCCCCCGCCCGCCGTACGTCCACCAGCCGACGACGAACCAGATCAGCAGCACCGACGCGTTGCTGCCCCACGCGTTGGCCCACTCGAAGGGCGCCTCCGGCCTGGGGGAGGAGTAGCCGAGCACCTTCTGGGTCTGGGCGGCCGTGGGATGGATGAGGTTCTGGACGAAGGAGTTCTCGCTGATCCAGCCGGGCAGCAGCAGCTCGACCGGCGAGGTGAAGGCGAAATGCGGGACCAGGACGCCGAGCAGGCCGCCGGCGACCGTGGTCAGGAACAACACCCCGAGCCAGCGCACCAGGCGCAGCTGCGGCAGCTCGCGCTCGCTCAGGTTGCCCAGGTAGAGCACCATGACCAGGACGGACACGTACAGGGCCAGGCGCATGGCCCAGCCGATCAGGCGGCCGGCGCTGAACTCGCCGTACGTGCCGGGGGGCAGCTCGTCCAGCATCATCGCGCTCAGCAGGTAGCCGGCCAGCAGCAGCAGCCACAGGCCGAACCCGTGGGGCACCCGGATCGGCCGCCGCCGCCACAGGATCACCGCCATCGGCACGGCCAGGACGACCACCGACAGGCCGCCGAACCCCAGCGCCCACCAGATCGGGTAGCCGAGCAGGAGCGCCGCGATCGGCCAGGCTGGTCGTGTCACGTCTGCTTGCGCTGCCGGTGGTGGAACGACGGCATGGGCGTGGTCTCGGCCGCTAGGCTCACCTCCAGCTCGCCGGTGGCGACGAGCTTGCCGAGCGAGGTGTGGGTGCGCGGCTCCAGCAGCGGGACGAACTCCGGCACCGCGTCGGTCGCCGTCACCACGCCCACGACGGGCACGTCGTGCCGCTCCAGGTGGCGCGCGGCCGCCGTCACCTCCGGGGCGGTGACCCGGCCCAGCCCGACCAGCAGCAGGGCCGCGTCGGCCCGCGCCAGGTCGCGGACGTCGGAGCCGTCGAGCACCGACAGCGGCGCGCTGATGGCCAGCGGCTCGGCCAGCGAGGAGGCGTAGAGGTCGGCGGGCAGCGACCGGACCAGCAGCCGCTTGCCGGGACAGGCCGCGACCACGGCGCAGGCCAGCTCGTGCAGCACGCCGTGCTCACGGGAGGTGGACAGATCGGTCAGCACGGGCAGCCCGGTCAGCCGCTCGACGTCGGCGGCCGTGCGCAGCCGGGTGTCGAGCCGGTCGCGGGCGTAGGCCGCCGCCGCGCCGAGCAGCAGGCCGGCCATCAGGCCGGTGCCGAGGTAGAGGGGCAGGCTGGGGGAGCTCGGCCGGGTCGGCGGCAGCGCCTCGCTGATGACCGAGCCGGGGGTCACCGCGACCGTGCGCAGCGCGTCGTACTTGAGCGTCAGGCTGGCGGCCTGCCGGTTGAGCACGCTCTGGCGCTGGGTGGCGATGGCGTGCTCGGCGCTGCCCTTGGGCAGGCGGCCGACCTCTTTGATGGCCGCGTCGAGGCCGGTGTTGACCTGCTTGAGCTTGGCCAGCACCGCCTGCTGCCGCTCGGCCATCGCGGCCTGCGCGCTCTCGCGCCTGTTGGCCAGGTAGGCGTCGGCGTAGGCCCGGGACTGCGCGGCGGCGGCCACGGGATCGGCGTCGGTCACCGAGACCCACAACACGGCCGAGTTGGGCGGGACGGAGACCTCGACCGGCTGCGGCGCGGTGATCCGCAGGGCCTGGGCGACCCGCGCCGAGACGACCGCCGACTGGGCGATCTGGGCCTCGGTGTCGAGGTTGAGCGGCTCGCGCTGGCGGTTGCTCACCTGGTTGGCCTGGTCCTGACCGTCGACGGGCGTGACGAGGATCTGGGTGACCGCGGTGTAGGCCGGCGGGGTGGCCCGCAGCAGGGCGAGCCCGGCGGTGCCGCCGACCACGACGCAGCCGACGAGCAGCAGCCACCGCCTGCGCAGCAGGGAGAGGTGCTCGTCCAGGTCGGCGCCCGGGCGGCGCGCCTGGAGGTCCGGCGACGGGCTCATGGGGACGGTCTCCTGGAGGGGATGCGCGCTGTCGCGGATTGGCAACGCTGCGTCACTCGGCGCAGTGTGCGCCCACTATAGGCCGGACGGATATTACCCAAGTCGAATACTGAAGATTTTTTCCGGTACGGCCGCGAAGATGCCCCTTTTTAAATGGATATTTCCAGAAAATGTGGGTGGCGGGTTCGGGGCTGTGACCTGGGCAGACGAGCACACTGGCTGAAGTTCGAGGAATGGCATGGCAAGGTTCAGGTTTGATAGGCGGGGGTCCGTCGACAAGGGGGTTGGAAGGCGTTGCAGCTTCGGGGCTTTTCTTATGTCGCGTCTTGCGCGATGAAGTGTCACTTCGCGTCTTTCGCGACGAAAACCGCAATCACCTGCGCGGTGCTCGCCCTCCTGGCCGCCTGCTCGACGGCCGAGGGCGCGCCCGCCCGGGTCGACACCAGCACGGCCGAGCTGGCCGGCGCGCCCTCCTGCGCGGTCACCGCCAGGCTCATCCCCTCCTGCGGCGCCTGGTGGGGCGTGGCGCCCGAGGTCTTCACCGGCGCTCCCGTGGCCGAGGCGCTGCGCGGGGCCGAGTCGCGCATGGGCGCCGGCGCCGACGTGCTGCACGTCTACCACCGCGGCAGCGAGCTGTTCCCCACCCCCCAGGAGATCGGCCTGGCCCGCGACCCGGGCCGTCCCCGGCTGCTCATGATCAACTGGAAGCCGTCGCTCGACCGCACCTGGGCCGACATCGCCGACGGCGCCCTCGACCGGCGGATCGACCGCCTGGCCGACCACCTCAGGCGCACCTTCCCCGAACGGTTCTTCCTCACCCTCCACCACGAGCCGGAGAACGACGTCGACGCCCGCTCGGGGTCAGGCATGCAGGCCGGCGACTACGCGGCGATGTTCCGGCACGTCGTGCTCAGGCTGCGCGAGCGCGGGGTGAAGAACGCCGTGACGGTCATGACGTACATGGGGGCGCCCAACTGGGCGGCCAAGCCCTGGTTCGAGGATCTCTACCCCGGTGACGACGTGGTCGACTGGGTGGCCATGGACCCGTACGCCGACGACCGGGTGCACGACTTCGACGGGCTGGTGAACAAGACCCGCAAGGAGTACGGCAGCTGGCCGGGGTTCTACCGGTGGATGCAGGCGCGCTTCCCCGGCAAGCCGGTCATGGTGGCCGAGTGGGGGGTGTTCGAGCGGCCGGCCGACCGGGCCTTCAAACGGCGCTTCTTCGAGTCGGTGCTGAGACAGATCAAGCGGTATCCGCAGATCAAGGCGTTGTTGTACTTCGACTCGCCGCAGGCGCCGCGCGGCAACACGAGCTTCGACTCCGATCCGGGCGCGGCCCGCGCCTTCACCCAGCTCGCCCGCGACCGCTACTTCCGCTCGACCCGCGTGCCGCGGCCCTAGCGGTGTTCATGGCCTCACTGCGTGAGGCGGCTCGGTCGCCTTACGCCGCCGCCTTCCCCCGCTCTGGTCGCTGCGCTCCCGCCGCTCCTCCAGGCGACGGCACTCCCTCGCGG